>JAIOYP010000002.1 GCA_021741155.1 Flavobacteriales bacterium
CAAAAGGAGAACAGCCACTTTGAGCTACTCCGATACTTCCTGCATTAGTTACGTTATCGCAGCAAGCACCTGTAACAGTCATTTTCAACCAGTTCGATTCTCCTACATAATCAGTACAGCCTGCTCTTCTAGAGCATCTTCTATACCACGTAGATGTTGTAATAGATCCAGGATTATATGTTGAAGAACTTGCACCTGAGATTACCGTGTAGTTAGTGCCTCCATCGGTAGATTGTAGCCACACATACTGCAAAGTTCCCGAACCTCCTGAAGGATCGCTCACACTTGTAATGTTTGCAGGATCAAAAGGAGAACAGCCACTTTGAGCTACTCCGATACTTCCTGCATTAGTTACGTTATCGCAGCATGCCCCGGTAACGGTCATTTTCAACCAGTTCGATTCTCCTACATAATCAGTACAGCCTGCTCTTCTAGAGCATCTTCTATACCATGTAGATGTTGTAATAGATCCAGGATTATATGTTGAAGAACTTGCACCTGAGATTACCGTGTAGTTAGTGCCTCCATCGGTAGATTGTAACCAAACATATTCCAAGGTTCCAGATCCTCCAGATGGGTCACATGAACTAGTAATCAGCCCTGGGTCAAACGGAGAACATCCACTTTGGGCAACTCCGATTGTGCCACCACTGGTCACGTTACTGCAACATGTTCCGGTAACGGTCATTTTAATCCAATTTGACTCACCTACGTAATCTGAACAATACTCACCACGTCTGGAACATCTTCTAAACCACGTTGACTGGGTAATTGAACCTGGATCATACGTTGACGAAGTAGCTCCTGAAATCATGGTGTAGGTGGAGCCGCCATCTAGGGACTTTAACCATACATAGTAAATCGTTCCAGAACCACCAGAAGGTGAGGTAACGTTGGTTATCAGAGCTGGATCAAAGGGAGAGCAACCAGAAGCCGCAGTTCCGATTGAACCACCACTAGTAACATTATTACACGTGGCATAGGCATCAGTAATCGACAGTATCTGCGTAAGACCTGTAGAAATAAGAGCAGCAAGAAGTAGCGAGAAGTAGTGTTTTCTCATAGTTTGGTTGATTTCAATTCTTGAATAGATGGTATTCCAATGTGGGCGGTACTACGCACAATTTCCCAAACAGTTGAACCTGTTTCGATGAACGACTTAATCATTTGTGTTAGCAACTTGTTCACAACGACACAATTTGGGACAGTTGACGAAGGTAAACAAATCAGACAAACATGTACATCCCTTCGGTGAACGTTAGATTATTTTCGACCACTGACAAAAAAAGCGGGGCAATCTTGGTAGATCACCCCGCTAAATACTGATATCAAAAGCCCGAAATTAATTTCGAATTAGCGTAATATATCCAGATAATTCTTTCGTTCCTGCATCTCCGTAGTTCAAAGCAACAGTGTAATAATACGTGCCTGCTGGAAGGTCGACTCCTTCTGAAGTCTTACCTGCAAAACGAAGATCCGTACCTACACCTTCCCAAACAGAAAGTCCCCATCTGTTATAAATCTGCGCTTCAATCAAGTCAGCCAAACTACTTGTAATCCAGATATAGTCATTTATTCCATCTCCGTTAGGCGTAAGAACGTTGGTAATGATGAAGAGTTCTTCGACCGAAATAACTGTAGATGTCGTATCCGTACAACCTGCCGATGTACTAACAATCAATGTTACTTCATACTCGCCAGCCTCTTCGTAATCGTTGCTTGGATTCTGTTCATTTGATGAGTTACCATCTCCGAAATTCCAATCCCAGCTAAATAGCGGTTGAACTGTTGATGAATCGGTAAACAATACTGGTTCTCCCAAATTCGTCTCACCATATCCAAAAGCAGCATTTGGATAAGCTTGCGTATATACCCAAACTGTATCTGTTGCCACTTGATTACATCCATCATTGGTAACGCTAAGTAGATACATCGTATCATCAAACGGACTTACTGATATACTTGGTGATGTACCACCAGGAGTCCATACAGTATTGTCTCCACCCGAACCTACTAAGACAACTGTATCACCGATACAAATAACCGCATCCTGACCTGCGTTTGCAGTTGGTCCAGGAACCACATCTATTGATACTGGTTCAGAAGTAGCGCTACATCCTGCAAAGTTTGTCACCGTTACAGTGAAAGTACCCGCAGCAGAAACAGTGATAGACTGTCCTGTTTGTCCGTTGCTCCAGAGATATGTATTTCCGAATGGCAAACCGGAAGCGGTCAGTGTAACATAATCTCCCTCACAAATGCTAGACCCACCACTAACAGAAATCTGAGCAGTCGGTGTAGGAAGGAATCCAATCGGCAATGAAGCTGTAGCTGAACATCCGAGTAGATTCGTAACAGTTACAGTGTAAACTCCACTTTGCGTTACCTCAATACTTTGAATTGTTTCGCCAGTGCTCCATTCAAAATCATTGATGAACGGAACCCCTAACGCAGTCAAGGTTATTACATCTCCTTGGCAATATGGGAACTGAGAATCAGGAATTATCTCTGTTAATGGTGCTGGAAGCACCGTCACAGTTTGACCTGTGGTTCCAGAACAACCATTCGTATCTACCACAGTTACTGTGTAAACTCCTGTTACAGAAACAGTAATGCTCTGAGTTGTTTCCTGCGTTGACCATAAGTACGAAGTGCCTTCAGTGGCGGTCAGCACTACTTCTTCTCCATCGCAGAATGCTGTTGGACCATCAGTCGTGATATCAGGATTGAAGAAAGGGAAGTACTCAACCGCCACATCATCCGACACTCCAACACAACCAGTGACTGTATCTGTTGCCTGAACAAAATAAGTCCCAGCAATTGTCACAAGTATTGATTGTGTAGTTGCTCCATTGCTCCATAGATAAGGACCATTTCCAACAGCTGAAAGAGTAACCTCACCACCTAGACAAATGGTTGTCGGGCCATCTGCGTCAATGCTAACCTGTGGAAGCGGATTCTCCACAACCTCGAAGTCAGAAGACATTGCCGAACAACCATCACCGTTTGTAACGGTTACGAAGTACGTTCCAGTAGAATCAACAGTAATGAACTGCGTTGTATCTCCAGTGCTCCATAGATAGGTATTAAAGATTCCAGTGTTAAGCGTAATGCTTTCGCCATCACAAATTGCACTGTCTCCATTTGCCTGAATGGCTGGCATCGGATTGTTGTTTACAGTCACGACTTCGCCTGCCGAAGCGGCAGCACATCCAAACTCATTTGTTACAGTTACGATGTAAAGTCCAGATTCATCAACCCAAATACTTTGCGTTGTATCACCAGTTGACCAGAGATAACTATCCCAAGCGTCAACCTCCAAGTTTACACTGTCTCCAGCACAGAATGTTGTTGATCCGTTAGCAGTAATTACAGGAACCGGAGTTGGAGTTGGATTCACTCTAATGTCAACGCTGTCTGTACCCATACAGCCATTAGCATCGGTTACTACTAATGAATAAACACCATTCGCGGTAACGCTAATCGTCTGCGAATTCGCTCCTGTATTCCACAGATATTCGCTTGATTGACTAGCCGTAAGTGTCACAATCTGACCATCACAAACCACCCTATCGGAAGCTGTAATTTCTGGGATTGGATTTTGATAAACCGTCACAGTAGCATTAGCTGATAGACCTGAACAACCGTTCTGATCAGCAACTTCTACTGAATAATCACCGCTTGAATAAACCACAATGCTCTGAGTGGTATCTCCAGTTGACCACACATACGAATCGAATGTGCTTGAAGTCAGCATGACCGAATCTCCATCACAGAATTCCATTAGGCCATCAGCCGTAATAGTTGGAACCGGATTAGGATTAACCACCACCGTAACTCTTGCAGAAAGACCTTCGCAACCATTAGAATCAACTACAGAAACGGTATAAAGTCCTGAAGTAAATACTGTGATTGATTGGGTAGTAGCGTTGGTAGACCACAAGTAGCTTGCTGCATCGCTCGAAGTAAGAACAACACTATCACCAGTACAGAATTCTGTTGGTCCATTAGGTGTAATAACCGGAACTGGATTAGGATAAACAGTGACCTGAATATTACCAGTTTCGGTACTACAGCCATTGGCGTTTGTTCCAATTACTGAATACAAACCTGATGTACTTACAGTGATGCCTGTTCCAGTTTCTCCGGTTGACCAAAGGAAGTTATCTGCACCATTCGCATTTAATCCAACTGAACCACCATCACAGAACTGCGTTGGGCCGTCAGGGAATACCGTAACAACTGGTGGGTTGTTCACCAACACTGAAACCGAAGATGACGTGCTGTAGCAACCGAACTGGTTGTTTCCGTACACAAAGTAGCTACCCGCGTTGTGGACAGTAATTGATTGAGTTGTAGCACCGTTACTCCAGAGGTAATTCAATCCTCCAGTTGCTGTAAGTGTTACTGAATCACCAGCACAAAACTCAATTGGTCCATTAGCAATGATGTTAATAATCGGAAGCGAATACACCTCAATTGTTTTCAACGGTGATGTTCCTTGACATCCGTTTTCGTCTGTCACAGTCACGTTAAATGAACCAGAAGTATAAACAGTGATTGATTGAGTTGTCGCTCCATTCGACCATTCATAACCATTGAAGCCAGCTGTTGCGGTAAGCACAACCGAATCACCGAAGCAGAACTGCTGCGGACCTGTTACCGCAATAGTTGGTGTTGGATTACTATGTACAGTTACATCAGCAATTGCCGATGCTGAGGCACATCCAGTACTATCAGTAACAGTTACCGTGTAGCTTCCAGATTGATTAACAGTAATATTTTGTCCTATTGCACCCGTTGACCATAGATATGTCTCAAAATTCTGAGTACTCAAGGTCACCTGACCGCCCGCACAGAAATCCAAATCGCCATTGGCAACAATGCTTGGGTTTGGAAGCTGATTAACAATAACAATTACATCAGAACTAGTGCCCGTACATCCATTGGCATCAGTAGCAGTAATGTTGTATGTTCCTGCTGCATAAACATGAATTGCCTGAGTAGTATCTCCAGTGGTCCACAGATAGCTTTCGGCCATCACAGATGTAATTGTGATAGTGTCTCCATCGCATATTTCGATGGTTCCATCAGGAGTTGTTGTTGGTGTAGGATTCACGTTTACAGTGAGCAAATCTTCTGGCGATAAGCCTTGACATCCGTTCGTATCCGTTACAAGTACAGTATAGAATCCAGTGTTAACCGCATACGTGGTTCGAGTTGTATCTCCAGTATTCGTCCACAGATAGGACTCAAACTCTTCTGTTGTTGTGAGGAAAATCGTATCACCAGCACAGAAAGAAGGAAGTCCAACTGTAGTTACGTGAGGCTCAGGTAAATCCCAAGTATCGACATTAATCGTATCAGATGTTCCTGTACAACCATTATCAATTGTTACAGTCACCCAGTAAGAACCTGAATCGGACACCGTAATAGAAGGAGAGGTCTGAAACGTATTCCATGCATAATTAATGCTGCCAGTTGGTATTGCTACACTTGCAGAAAGAACTACGGTACCTCCATCGCAGAAAACCAAAGGCCCGCTTGCAGAAATAGTCGGCACAGGATTCGGATGAACCGTAACCGTAATCTCATTCGACTCACTTTGACATCCGTTCGCATCGAAACTTATAACCGAGTAAGTGCCAGAAGTTGACACCGTAATGATTCGAGTAGTCTCACCGGTTGTCCATAAATAGCCAGCTGATTGCCGTGCTACCAAATCAACACTATCACCCTCACAGAAGCTTACAGGCCCTGTAGCGAAAATGTTTGAGAATGGCAGTTGGTTTACAACCACAGTCACAGGGCTTGCAGCTCCTGAACAACCATTGGCATCAGTCACAGTTAGGTGATATGTGCCCGAAGCATAAACAACAGTTGATTGCGTTGTAGCACCATTTGACCACAAATAAGATGTTGCGGCTGAGGCAGTCAGCGTTACACTGTCTCCATTACAGAATTCGAGTGGGCCATCAGGAGTGATGGTTGGTGTTGGATTTGGATTAACCACGACATTCACCGTATCAGAAATTCCTGAACAACCACTTCCACTTGTCACAGTTACCCATCGCATTCCGCTTGTTGTAACCGTAATTGTTTGACCCGTTGCACCTGTGTTCCAGAGATATGTTCCTCCTGAAGATGCCGTCAATTCCACATTTCCACCAGCGCAGAATTCAGTTGGGCCATTCGCGGCAATTGTAGGTGTTGGATTATTGTTCACAACCACATCAACTGTATCTGAAGTACCAGAACATCCGCTTGCATTTGTAACCGTTACAGCGTATTCACCAGTTGTATAAACAGTAATTGCTCTAGTCGTTGCGCCCGTACTCCACAGATACGAACTAGCAAGTGATGATGTAAGTACTACACTATCTCCATCACAGAATTCCAAATCTCCGCCTGCGGTAATCGTTGGTGTCGGATTATTGTTGACGGTTACACTTGTAGGTGCCGAAGCTCCTTGACAACCGTTCGCGTCCGTAACAGTTACCGTGTAGTTACCTGAAGCAAACACCGTGATTGACTGTGTCGTTGCACCTGTTGACCACAGATATGAAGTGGCTACAGATGATGCAAGAACGACACTATCTCCAGAACAGAAGATTGTCGGTCCATCAGGTGTTACAGTTGGAGTCGGGTTGCTATTTCTAGTAGTTGTAATTGGAGCCGAAGTTCCTTGACAACCGTTACCATCAGTCACTGTGACTGTGAATGTTCCTGCAGTTGTTACCGTAATTGATTGTGTTGTTGCACCAGTTGACCACAAGTAAGCATTGGCAGCACTAGCCGTCAAAACTACGTTCGAACCTTGGCAGAAAGTTGTCGGGCCGTTTGCCGTAACCGTTGGTGTTGGTAGCGGATTTACCGTAATCACTCTTGGTGCCGAAGTTCCAACACATCCGTTCCCGTTAGTAACAGTAACCGTGTAACTACCCGAAGTAGTAACGTTAATGCTCTGAGTTGTTGCTCCAGTACTCCATAGATAAGAAGCATACGAACCTGTTGTAAGTGTCACGCTTCCACCTTGGCAGAAAGTTGTAGAACCTACAGGACTAACTGTTGGTACAGGATTCGGATTAACCGTTACTTGAACGTTTGCAGAGTTTCCAGAGCATCCCTGAGCTGTAATCACATTTACACTGAATACTCCAGTGTTTGTTACGGTAATCGCCTGAGTCGTTGCTCCATTACTCCACAAATACGAATTTCCTGCCGTAGCAGTAAGAACTACTTGGCCGCCAGCACAGAATGTGGTTGGTCCGCTTGGAGTAATCGTTGGAACGAACTGTCCAGCTTGAGTGATTGAAGTTGAATAAACATAAACGCAAGCATTCTGATCAACAAACGTAACGCTGTAATTTCCTTGAGTAAGACCAGAAATATCAGCAGTTGTCTGTGCATTTGACCAAGAATACTGATAAGGAGGAAGACCTCCAGTTGCAGTAAGATCAATCGCACCATCTGAACCTCCAAAGCAGGTCACATTGGTATTGATGCTTGAAGCACCCAATGTATCTGGTTGAGTAACTACCCCACTTGCACTGACGGCACAGCCATTTGCATCATGGATGGAAACCCCGTAGTTGCCTGGGCCGAGATTGTTCAAATCCTCCGTTGTAGCAGCATTTGACCATGTGTAAGTATAAGGAGTTGTTCCTCCCGTGACCGTCAATTCGATGGCACCATTTGCCAAACCATGGCACGTAACTGGATCAACAGCTGTTGCTGCTTGAAGAAGCGCAGGTTGAGTTACAACTCCGCTTGCAGTCTGTAAGCAGTTTACAGCATCCGTTACCTGAACTGTGAATGTTCCAGCGCCTAATCCTGTCAAAGAACTAGCAGTTGAACCTCCTGTTGGCCAGAAATAAGTGAATGGGGCTGTACCACCAGAAACAACTGCGATAGCTCCACCATTGGCAAGGCCAAAACACGTTGGGCTTGTAGTATTGACTTGAACTGCAAATCCAGTACATGACAGGGCATTTACAGTAATTGTTCTCGTAACGATACATCCACGAGCGTCAGTAATAGTCACAGTATAGTTTCCTGGGCAAAGGCCAGTAGCTGTCTGTCCGATACTTCCGTTACTCCAAGAATAGAGGAACGGAGAAGTACCTCCCGTTGCAGTTGCAGTGGCAGAACCATTGCAACCACCGAAGGTTTGTTCGTCAATAACAGATGTATTTGCACCCAAAAGTGGCGGTTGAGTTACTGTGAAACTTCCAGATGCAGTACAACCGATTGCATCAGTTACCATCACCGAATAAGGTCCCGCTGTAACGCCAGTCAGTTGCTGAGTTGTTGCTCCGGTGTTCCACAAATAAGTATAAGGAGTATGGTTCTGTGCTGTGATTGGAGTTGCCAGAACGCTACCGTTCGAACCTCCATTACAACCAACAGGTTGACCTGTTACGTTCACATCAAGATCACATGATGGTGGATTGATGATTCGGCTTGTAGTAACTGGACATCCATTGGCGTCTGTCACAGTAACCTGATAGATTCCTGCACAAAGGTTTGTTGCCGTTTGAGTTGTTTGACCATTACTCCATAGATATGTGTATGGAGATGTTCCGCCAGCTGGATTTGCTGTAGCAGAACCATTACAACCGTTAACAATTGTTTCATCCTGAACATCAACCACAACCGAAACAACCGCAGGTTGTGTTAGTTGAATGGTTTGCTGAAGAATACTTCCTTGAGCATCGGTAACCGTAACCACATAGGTTCCAGCAGGCACATTAGTCAGGTCTTCTGTTGTAGCACCGTTTGACCAGCTATAAGTCAATGGAGCAGTCGCATTAGAAACAGTGATATTGATGGAACCATTGCTTTGTCCATTACAAAGCGGTTCTGTAATCACAAAAGAGATTCCAGGTCCAGGGAAAACCGTGATGTAGCAAGTAGCCCGTGCGCATAGCACTGGGAATCCATCATCACAAATTTGATACACATATTGGTCTGGCCCGATATATCCTGGAGCTGGCGTGTATGTGTACGTTCCGTTTGCATTTATCGTCACAGTACCGTGAGATGGACCAGAGATTGGGCTTGTATTGATAATGATATTATCACCATTCGGATCGAAATCATTGGTCAACAATTGACCAGAAACTGGTACGTTCATTGGCGTTAGAGCCGCGTCATCTCCAGCAAACGGTGGGTCATTATTCGGTCCGTTGAAATCAGGAAGAACAATAATCGTTACCGTAGTTTGATCGCAAAGCACTGGCGACCCGTTATCACATATACTGTAAGTAAAAGTATCCTCACCAGTGAAACTAAAGTTCGGAGTGTAAACGATATTTCCGTTTGGCGCTACCGTTACTGTTCCGTTTGATGGACCCGTAAGTGGTGTTGTATTAAGGATAATAGCATCCCCATCCGGATCATCATCATTCACAAGAATGTTGCCGCCAACTGGAACTCCCTGCTGCGTTACGTACGCATCTGGATTTGCAACTGGTGGGTCGTTATTTACCGTTACTGGAATAACAGAAATCGTTACAACCGCGTTATCGCACAATTGTGGAATTCCATTATCGCAGATAGAATAAACGAATGAATCTTCTCCAGAGAAACCTGGGTTTGGCGTGTAGGTATAGTTTCCGTTAGGAAGCAACGATACCGAACCATTGCTAGGTCCACTTACAGGAGCTGGATTCACAGAAATGTTATCTCCATCAGGGTCAAAATCATTCGTAATCACACTTCCGGAAACTGGCGTATTGACAAGCGTGTTATTGAAATCGTTAACAGCTATCGGAGGATTGTTGTCTGGATAAACAGTGATGTAGCAAGTTGCCTGAGCGCAAAGGCTTGGCACACCATCATCACAAATCTGGTACACGAACTGATCCGGTCCAGTAAAGCCTAGGTTTGGAGTGTATGTGTAAGTTCCATTGCTGTTGATTAGAACGGAACCATTTGTTGGACCTGAAATTTGAGTTGTGTTGATGATGATATTATCACCATTCACATCATAATCATTCGTCAATAGCTGGCCTGAAACAGGAACTTCTTGTGGGGTCAAAGCAGCATCGTCTCCAGCAAAAGGAGGATCGTTGTCTGGGCCGTTGTAATCAGGAATGACAACAATTGTCACTTCAGCCGTATCGCAAAGACTTGGAATCTGGTCATCGCATATACTATATGTAAAGACATCTGTTCCTTCAAATCCTGGATTCGGAGTATAGGTGAATGTACCATTACCCAAAAGTGTTACCGTTCCATTGTTCGGGCCAGTCAGAGGCGTCAGGTTCAATATGATGTTGTCTCCATCTGGGTCATCATCATTTACAAGAACATTTCCAGTAACAGGAACATCAACTTGTGTTTGCGCAGCATCATCTTGAGCAACTGGAGGCTCGTTTCCAGTTGTAACTGGAATCACCTCAATTGAAACCTCAGCGGTATCGCAAAGACTTGGTACACCGTCATCACAAGTCACGTAAGTAAAGGAATCTTCACCATTAAATCCTGGGTTTGGAGTGTAGGTGTACGAACCGTTAGGATTTAAGATGACCGATCCGTGTGATGGTCCGATAAGAGGTGTTGTAGTAACCGTCAAATTATCTCCATCTGGATCCCAATCATTCGTAGTCACATTTCCTGAAACAGGAACGTTAACTAGAGTCGAATTCATATCATCCGTAGCAACAGGAGGATTGTTGTCTGGATAAACCGTGATTACACACGTGGCTGTTGCACACAAAACAGGTGTTCCATCATCACAAATTCGATACACGAATTGATCCGTACCAATGAAGGTTGGGTTTGGAGTGTAATCGTAAGTTCCATCAGGGTTGATGGTTAACGTACCGTTAGAAACGCCAACAACTGGAGTTGTGTTGATGGTGATATTATCACCGTTAGGATCAAAATCGTTGGCTAGCAAATCACCCCCAACTGGAGTTCCTTGAGGAGTAAGCGCAGCATCGTCTCCCGCAAATGGAGGATCGTTACCTGGTTCAAATGGAGGCAATACAACAATTGTCACCGTTGCCTCGTCACACAAAGCAGGCGAGCCATTATCACAAACCGAATAAACAAACACATCCGTTCCATTGAATCCCGGATTTGGAGTATACGTGTAATCTCCATTTGGACTAAGCACAACAGAACCGTTGGCTGGACCACTTGCTGGCGTTGTGTTCACCGTAAGTGGGTCGCCATCTG
Source organism: Flavobacteriales bacterium (assembly GCA_021741155.1). GTDB lineage: Bacteria > Bacteroidota > Bacteroidia > UBA10329 > UBA10329 > UBA10329. The sequence continues at coordinate 11,188 of JAIOYP010000002.1, forward strand.
GGTCGCCATCATTCGGAATTACACTTCCAGAAACAGGTACATCTTGATTGGTTTGAGCTTGATCATTCTGAGCTATTGGAGGCTGATTTCCTGGATTGTCGGTTGTTACCACGATGGTCACATCTGCCACATCGCAAAGACTTGGTGTTCCATCATCGCAGAGTAGGTACGAGAATACATCCGTTCCAGTAAAACCGTTGTTAGGTGTATAATCAAACGTTCCGTCAGGGTTTATAACTACCGTTCCGTTCGTTGGATTGGAGTAAGGCGTTGTATTTATCGTGATGTTATCTCCATCAGGATCAGAATCGTTTCCAAGCATATCGCCAGAAACAGGAGTATTCATTGGCGTCACCGCACCATCATTTCCAGCAAAAGGTGGTTGATTATCGGGAGTAGCATCAGGAAGAACATTAATAGTAACGATAGTGGTATCGCACAATGAAGGCGTTCCGTCATCGCATATACTGTATATATATGTGTCCGTTCCGATGAAAGTTGGATTCGGAGTATAGAGGAATGAGCCGTTTGGCTGCAACACAACTATTCCGTTAGATGGTGGCGTAATTGGAGTCGTATTCAAAATGATGTTGTCTCCATCGGGATCATCATCATTTACAAGAACATTTCCCGTTACAGGAATACCTTGATAAGTAACAGCATTATCTGCATTGGCAATAGGCGGGTCGTTGCCGGCAGAAATCGGAATTATCTCGATATAAACAACGGCTTCATCACATAGTGAAGGCGTTCCGTCATCACATATCCTGTACACGAAAGAATCATCGCCACTAAACCCAGGGTTTGGTGTATACGTGAATGTACCGTTCGCATTAATTACAACACTACCGTGTGTTGGTGATATGATTGGCGTTGTATTGGTGATTAGATTGTCGCCATTGAGATCAAAATCGTTTGTCAGCACATTTCCAGAAACCGGAGTACTCACCAGCGTATTCAAAAAGTCGTTATTAGCTACTGGAGGGCAATTGTTATTGCGCAGAATCACAGTTCGTTCTTCCTTACAACCATTAGCATCTTCTACATTGAGTATATATGTACCTGCTGCACGGTTCAAAAGCGTTCTACCGACAGCAATTGGAGACCCGTTTTGATACCATGTATATATATAAGGTGCACGACCGCCAGTTGCACCACCTGTTAAGGTGCCATCCGAGAAACCCGAGCAGTAAGGATCCGTACCACCTGCAACTATGACAATCTGAGGACTGTAATTATCAATCAGACCATCTCCATCATTGTCAATTCCATCTCCACAGATGTCACCAATTTGGATAATTACCCATGCTGTATCGCACAATCCTTCAGATGTACAGATCTGATATTGAAGCGAATCAACACCTATATAATTAGGAATTGCCGTGTACTGTATACAAATTCCTTGAACCACGGCCGTCCCTCCATTTACTGGTGGAGTAACGATTGAAGTTACAAGGCCATTGCCCAATGGGTCAACATCATTATTCTGTACACATACAACCAAAGGAACCGAAGTATCCGGAATGGTATCGTAATCTGTATTGGCAATCGGGAAAGTCACAAAACCAAATGCGTTGTCGCAACTAGCATCAAATAGCGAGAAAAACTCAATTGCGAACAGGCTCGCAGTGGTCATCGTGCTGTTAACTGGAAGGTCAAGTTGGTCAATTCGAACCAAATGTTTTGTTGCAATCAGACCTTGAAGGGCATAATTCCCACTACCATCGGTATTATCCGTATCAATCAATGGATCTGTTCCTGGGTTATAGATGCCGTTTCCGTTTGCATCGTTATAAACATTGATGGTCACGTTTCCGTAACCCTGCTCTCCATTATCCTGAACTCCATTCTGGTTTGCATCATGGAACACATTTCCTAAGATTTCGAATGGTGTAAACGGACATCCAGCACATGTTGGCGGAGGAGTCTCAAAAGGAATACTGACAGTGACTTCAGAACGGTAGGCATACCAAAAAGTGTTGATGGTATTCACGTTTCCGTAATCAGTAGCAGTCCAATAGTGACAAGGTGGAGTACATCCGTTAAGTTGCAATGCAGGTTGACCCCCCGGAAGTGTTTCCGAAATCGCCTCATCATCATAGAAGAACTTTGGATTGTATGGCTGAGGTGTAACTGGTCTAACCGAATTCACAGAGAGCCCTGTACGCAAATGTTCCACATCATAAACTGGTAAATGATAAAATCCTTGAGAATAGGAATACTCCAGGCTCAAGTTCGTGTTGGTGGGTATCGGAACACCGAGTCCGTTAAGTCCATTCCACGCAATATCTCGCTCATAAGGCGCTACCTCACCAGGAAACGGAATTACATCTAAACTCAAAAGCCTGTCGGCAGTTCCAGGATCAAATTCATTATCATTATCACTGTCAATCAGAATTTCAACTCTACCCGCCTGCGTTGCCGCAAAGCGGAAGAACCATTGCCCATCATCGGGGCAACCATAGAGTTTGGGGAAATCAGCATTGAATACGAATTCCCCGAATGTGCCATTCGGATATACGTTGATATCAGGATTATTTAGAAAGACCCGATACTCGGCATACGTTGCATTGACGTCTTGAACAGAGGCCCTGTCATTGTCGAAATTGTTTGTATTACCTGTACCTGTGCTATTAAAAGCGATATTAAATGCCGCTCCCTGAAACTGTGCCTGACTGAAATCGATGTTACTTACAAACCCATCATCAGAATAGATGAACATCTTGCCGCTAAAATTCCTATCGAAACTATCACTTGTGATTCGTGGCGTCATAAACGCCCAGTTATACGCAAAGACACGTCCGTCAATTGCTGTTGGAGTTCCTTCAGTAGCAACAGTAATATCATAGTAAGGAACAACCAAATCTGTCGAGCTATAAGCGCCTTGAATTGCACTGAACTCAATGTAATAATCACCCGCAGGCATACCGTCCGGATTAAACGTGTAGGCGTTGTATCCACCACTTCCAACTATTTGATTTGGTCCATTCACCGCTTGTTGCCAAGTAGAAATGGCCGAGTTATTCAATTGACCATTCGCGTTACCAGCTGTTGGCCAAACTACGTTACCAGAAGGATCCTTTATTCTGAAATACCCATTTACCGAGCTTCCTTCGTTTGGCCAATGAGGCTGCGTATAAAAACTACTGAAGCCGAAATAAACCACTTCAGTTTCAGGATTTTCGATATGAATGAACAAACGCTGATCCTGTGTTCCATTGTATCGACCAAAGTCGTTGTACTCTGCGAAATTCATCAACAGGTGAGTCCGATCCGTTGCTGTTGCAGTTGTCTGCTTGGTTCCTTCAGCAAAGGAACAATTAACACCTACTGATAAAAAACAAAGAAGGCCCACAATAAGGGCCATAGGGTAGTTACGATTTTGCATATCGTCCGTATTTGTTTGTGCTTGATTATACATAAGGATGGCTTCTACGTAAAAACTGTATTGAAGTTTACAATTATTTATGCGCCACAATAATACGAAGAACTGGAAGAGGTTTCTTGACAAAGGATACTTGTTAGGTTAATATTGTTATTAACAGGTCGGGGCAAAATCATTCTTCCGTAAACTTGTATTTCGAAATTGTACATTTGCAATGCACGCATTGAATTATTTAACATGAGCAAACGAGTTGTATTGATTGATGGAGCAAGGACTCCATTTTTACGTTCAGGAACAGATTATATGGATTTGATGAGCTACCAGTTGGGAGCTTTCGCCATTAAAGGAGTTTTGGACAAAACCGGAATCCGCCCTGACGATGTGGATCAGGTGGTATTTGGAACAGTGGTTCATAATGTAAAAACACCAAACGTAGCACGTGAGGCTGCCTTGACTGCTGGTTTGAACATGAACACGCCATGTCAGACAGTTTCGCAAGCATGCATTTCTGCCAATCAGGCAATTTCGCGAGGCGCGGATATGATTCGTCTCGGACAAGCCGATGTGATTATTGCAGGAGGAGTTGACAACACTTCCGACTCGCCTATCGGCTACAAAAAGAGCATGCGAAAGAAGCTCTTCAACGCTCAGAAGTTGAAGACAACAGGTGATATGATTAAGTTTGCTTTGACCTTGAAAATCTCTGATTTCTTCCCAGACAAACCTGCCGTTGCTGAGTTTTTGACTGACCGTTTGATGGGACAGGATTGCGATATGCTTGCTGCTAAATTCAGCATCAAACGAGAAGATCAAGATGCTTTCGCGTTGCGATCTCACACGTTGGCTCAAAAAGCACAGGATGCAGGAATTCTTGCCAAGGAAATTGTATCCGTGGAACTTGCCCCAAACTTTAAGCCTATCGACAAAGACAACGGAATTCGCGTTGCGCCAATTGAGAAATTGGCCAAACTTGGACCCGCGTTTGTAAAACCACACGGAACGTTGACTGCCGCTAACTCCTCTTTCTTGACGGATGGTGCAGCTGCTGTTTTAATCATGAGCGAGGAGAAAGCCAAAGAACTAGGCCTTACCCCAAAGGCTTACATCCACGATTACATTTTTACCGCTCAAGACATTAACGAAGAATTACTTCTTGGACCTGCGTACGGAATGGGAAAAATTCTTGAACGTAACGGTTTGACAATGGACGATATGGATGTGATTGAATTCCACGAAGCATTTGCTGGGCAGATTTTAGCAAATATGGCCGCGTTAGCATCGGAAGATTTCTGCAAAAACAACATCGGTCTTGATAAAGCAGTCGGTCAAATTCCTATGGACAAAATGAACCTTTGGGGTGGATCTCTTTCTATCGGACATCCATTTGGAGCAACAGGAGCGAGAATTATGACCACAACTGCCAATCGTTTGATTGCTGAAGGTGGTAAATACGGATTGCTTGCTGCGTGTGCGGCTGGTGGACATGGACATGCTTGTATTTTGGAACGATACGAATAAGCCTCCCCAACCCCTCCAAAGGAGGGGCCACTTCCCTTTTGGGGGATTGAGGGGCTACTAACTCATTGCAATGAAAAATAGGTACGTAGAAATAGAAAAACGAAACGGAATCAATCAACCATTTGGAGCATCCGCAACCAGCATCATGAGACTTTTAACACCAATACTATTACTCGCAAGCTTTCAGCTGGATGCGCAAATAATTAATGACCCATACGTAGTTGGTCAATATCGCAATGATGTGGTTTACATCGGAACTTATCAATCTCCTGGCAATTGCACATTCAATGATGGCACAGACTTCGTATTAAATTTTTCTGGGCTGTCCTCAATAGACGGATTAGAATATGTTTTGATAATTGATGAGCCAAATCCATCCAATACATCATTGATGAATGGCTGGCTTCCTGTCAGCGTAGGCGATTCCACTACATTCAATTCGAGCACTACGAGTTTGGGAATTTCAGCAGCAAGCGGACCGGCAACCATCAACTTTCATGTCAGATTAGTTGGCACGCCTACAACCCCTAATCAAGAATATCCGTGTTGGATTACCGAAGGTGTAACCGAAGCCGTTTGCGGAAACACCTACGCGCTATTTCCAGGAGAAAGCCTCATCCCATGTTATGTAACTGGGTCGGTAGGTATTGCGGAAACAGAACTTCCAGTCGTAGAGATTCGTGTTGAAAAAGGAGGCATTTACGTGACAAATGAAAACAATGGCGTGCTTTCCATTTTCGGCATGGACGGACGGATTCACGTCACAAAAAACATGCAATCTGGATTTACCCATCTTGGGCTGAGCCAACTAGCAAAAGGTAATTACATCGTTCGGTTTGACGGTTCAAACGGAACTTATTCTCAAAAAATATTACTTCAATAGCATGAAGAACAAGTATGTTGAAATAGAAAAACGAAACGGAATCGCCATCATTTGGATGGACGAGCAAGATTCGAAAATCAATAAGATTGGTCCAGATATGATTGACACATTCAATCCGATGATGGACGAATTGGAGAAAGACCCAGAGGTGAAAGCTGCGGTGATGATTAGCCGCAAGAAAGATTTCATTGCTGGCGCAGACATCGAAGCATTTGCCAATGTGAAGGAAGAAGGCGATTGGCAACCGATAGCCAAGAAAGGTCACCAGATTCTTGACCGAATTGCAAAAAGCAAAAAACCTATTGTAGCCGCCATCAATGGTGCTTGCATGGGTGCAGGTTTGGAAATCGCGTTGGCATGCGCTGCACGAGTGGCATCCGACAATCCAAAAACAATTATGTCTTTGCCTGAGGTAAAACTTGGTCTGCTGCCTGGAGGTGGCGGAACGCAACGGCTTCCACGACTGGTAGGAATTCAGAAAGCATTAGATATGATGCTCACGGGCAAAAACGTATTTGCTTATCCTGCCAAGAAAATGGGATTGGTTGATCGCATTGCAACCAAAGAAGCGTTGCTTGATGCGGCCATCGTTCTTGCCAACCAGATTGCAAAATTTCCTCTAAAACGAGAAGACAAACGCTCTGGTTTGGAGAAATTCTTGGAAGGAAATCCAATCACTCGAAACATCATTTTCAAGAAGGCGAAAGAGATGGTTGACCGCCAAACGGCAGGCAATTATCCTGCTCCTTACGAGATTATGGAATGCGTACGCATCGGAATGACTTCTGGTGAAAAAAAGGGTTATGCTGAGGAAGTGAAACGCTTCGAGAAACTCATTCTTACACCAGAGAGTTTTCAACTACGGGGCATTTTCTTCGCCATGACGGAAAAGAAGAAAAACCCACAGGCTGCGTTGGCTCGTAAAACAGAAACCATGGCCATGGTTGGTGCTGGTTTCATGGGCGCTGGAATTGCACAAGTTTCGGCAGCGAAGGATGTGCGTGTTCTACTGAAAGACATCAAACAGGAAACCCTTACGCAAGCGAGAAAAACGGTTTGGAGCGACATCGGCAAGAAAGTGCAGCGCAAGGCCATGCCGCAGTTGGATGCAGACCGTTTAATGAACCGCATCAACGGACAATTGGATTACAATAATTTCGACAAGGTTGATGTGTTGATCGAAGCGGTTTTTGAAGATTTGAAAGTGAAGCACATCGTGCTGAAAGAATGCGAGGAGCATTTGAGCAAAGACGCCATTTTTGCTTCCAACACCTCTGCCCTTCCGATTGGCGAAATCGCGAAAGCGAGCAAGCGACCAGAGCAAGTAATCGGAATGCACTACTTCTCCCCTGTTCCAAAAATGCCGTTGTTGGAAATTGTGGTCACGGATCAAACTGCTGATTGGGTTACTTCAACCTGCTACGATTTGGGCGTTCGTCAAGGAAAGACGGTTATCGTTGTAAAAGACGGCCCCGGTTTCTACACCACTCGAATTCTTGCCCCGCTTTTGGGTGAGGCATTGAACATGCTTGAAGAAGGAGCTGATGCACTTCAAATTGACAAGGCATTGAAGAAATTCGGTTTCCCTGTTGGGCCGATTACCTTGATGGATGAAGTGGGAATTGACGTTGGCGCGCACATCATGAGTGGCGAGTTGATGCAGCATTTCATTTCTACTCGAAAGGGTGTGAAGGTTTCTCAGGCCATGAAGAAAATGTTCGAAGCAGGCTATCACGGCCGTAAGAACAAAAAAGGCTTCTATCAATATGATGAGAACGGCAAGAAGAAGCGCGAATTAGACACTAATATGTACAGTTTCTTCGGTGGCAATACCCGCAAGAAGTTTGACGACAAGGAAGTGTACGAACGTATCGGCATGAGCATGGTGAGCGAAGCCGCTCTTTGCTTGCAGGAAGGCATTATTGCCAATCCGTTGGATGGCGATGTGGGTGCCGTTTTCGGACTTGGCTTCCCTCCTTTCCGTGGCGGACCATTCCGTTATATGGACACACTTGGGGCGCAAGCCACGGTTGACATTTTCAACCGATTGGCAGAAAAGCACGGGGAGCGTTTTCTTCCTCCACAGATTATTGTGGACAAAGCGAAGGCTGGAGAGAAGTTTTACGCTTGAGAAGTAAGGGCTTGACGTATCAAGCCCTTTCACCAAATGAAAACAAAAGCAGAAGTAAATTGCTGAGGCTCTTTTACATCAATTGACAAAAGGAAGTGAGAACACAGCTTTGAAAAACTCAACAATTCCGCATATTCGTACAATCGAATGATACACAAAACCCTCCTCCTCCTCTCGCTAATTGGCATTGCCCTTGGCTCCAACGCGCAGAACGATAATCCACGACCGCAAACGCCCATCATGGGCTGGTCGAGTTGGAACCATTTCCATATAGACATCAACGAGCAACTGATAAAGGAACAGGCGGATGCCATGGTCTCTTCGGGCATGAATGATGCGGGTTATTCCTTCATCAATATTGATGATGGTTATTTTGGCGGAAGAGATGGTGGCGGAAACCTGCTGTCGCATCCCGAAAAGTTTCCGAATGGGATGAAAATCGTGGCCACCTACATCCACTCCAAAGGGTTGAAAGCAGGAATTTATTCGGATGCTGGGGACAATACATGCGCGTCAAATTCGCAGCGCGACAATTTTGGCAAAGGTGTTGGGCTTTCTGGCCATGACGAGCAGGATCTGAACCTGATGCTGAAGGATTGGGACTACGATTTCATTAAAATTGACTGGTGTGGTGGTAGAGGAATGGGATTGAACGATCAGCAACGCTACACCGAAATAGGGAAGCTCATCCGCAGCATTCGACCCGATGTGGTGTACAACATTTGTCGCTGGCAATTTCCGGGCAAATGGGCGCTCGATGTGGCCGATTCGTGGCGCATTTCAGGTGATATTCTGCCAACATTCAAATCGGTGATGCGAATTCTAGACCTGAGTGTGGACCTTTGGAAATACAGTTCCGCAGGTGGTTTCAACGATATGGATATGCTGCAGGTTGGGCGCGGCATGAGCTATGATGAGGATAAAACTCATTTTACGATGTGGTGCATGCTCAACTCCCCGCTTTTGGCCGGCAACGACCTGCGCAACATGAGCAAAGAGACCATCGAAATCCTCACGAACAAAGAAATTATTGCCCTGAATCAAGACCCTCTCACCTACCAGGCCCACAAGATTTTGGACAACGGCAGCACGGAAATTTGGGCCAAACCGCTAGGTTCTTTAGATGGTGGAACGGTAGCAGTTGTACTGCTTAACCGTTCTGGAAATGCAAAAACCATCGAACTGAATCTACAGGAAATCGGAATTGACCCGAACACTTCTTTCACATTGCGTGATCTTTGGAAAAAAGAGGCTATTGCTACAGATAATTTGACGTTCGAAGTTCCTAAACATGGGGTTTTAACTCTTAAAATTGAGGGTAAGGCGATTGGGAATGTCTATTAACTACCTGATGTTACTCAAGGCTATTTTTGAGTTCAAAATGGGATGAAGGGCAAGGAGCAAGAGACGTTTTCTCTCCTCATCGCCCGTCTCTCTCCCCAAGAACATGGAGTTGTGGCATTAAGCATTGAAGGCAAGACTATTGCCTGTGTACATTAGATGATATAAATCATATTTCCACACACGATATATCATGACATTGATGCGACATAATCAACGCCATGAAACACATAACTCTCTCCTCCATTTTAGCTATTGCATTTCTTCTCAACGGATGTTCTCACACTCCTGATGGATCTGATGAAGACTCTTTGCCCGCAATCACCCTAAGCCCTGAAAAACTGGCAGAAGGTAAAGCCATCTACATGAAATGTGCAGTCTGCCACGGCCACAATGCCGAAGGTGTGAAGGCTTTCAACTCACCCGCTTTGGCCAATCAGGAAATTTGGTACCTCAGGCAGCAACTTCAGAATTTCCTTAACGGAACACGGGGCCACCATGCGAAAGATAGCCTTGGTGCCGTGATGGTTCAGCAGGCAAAAATGCTGGAGACTGCGGATCAATTGGAAACCGTTATCTCCTATATAGAACTGCTTCCGAGAGTGCAGACCGAGCAGACCATTTTCGGTGATGCGGAAAACGGAAAACACTATTACAACAAGGTTTGCTCTTCATGCCACGGAATTGACGCAAAGGGTCTTGAAGTCTATCTATCTCCCAATCTCCTCGGTATTCAGGATTACTACATGGCTGGTCAGATTCGCAATTTCAGAGATGGCGTACGGGGCATTACCGAAGGTGATACAACGGGAGCTAAAATGATTGAAATGTTGGCTCAAATTCCAGACGATAAGACCATTGACGATGTAATCACCTATATCCACACCTTACAGACCACAAAGCCGAAATATTATTGACCCGAATTACAATCTGCATATTTGCCCAAAAGGAAAAAACGGAAACAAGTAGGTTTTGAAGAACATATTTTTAGCCATAGATGCACAGATTTTCAGGAATTAGTGTGGATATTTAGGTAGACACGCGGACAATCATTTTGACCAGAATTGGTCAGAAACTGTTAGAACAATTGCGCATATTCGCGGTTCAAGCAAATCCCATGAAACAATCCATTAAAACCATCGCACTTTCGGCAACTATTCTTGCAGCAATTGGCTGTGGTTCTGCCCCCGAAGAAAAAACGACAGAGAAAGAAACCGTTGTGGCCGAAAAACCAGCCGAACCTACAGGAGACGCCACCAAAGGCCAAGCGCTTTACGCAACCTGCGCCACCTGCCACGGCCAAAAAGCAGAGGGAATTCAAGCCATGGGCGCACCCGCTCTGGCCAATCAAGAAACCTATTACCTGAAGCAGCAGCTACAGAATTTCCGAACAAACAAGCGAGGCACACACGAAAAAGATGCCTTTGGCGCACAAATGCAGCCGTTTGCTAAAATGCTTGACAGCGATGGTATCAACGATGTGGCAGCATACATCAAAACAATGCCCGCTGCCACGATTGCGTCAACCATCACAGACGGAAAAGTTGAAAACGGCAAGAACTACTACAACATGATTTGTGGTGCATGTCATGGTGCTGGTGCACTAGGCATCGAAGCTCTTTTCTCACCAAAACTGGTGGGAGTTCAGGATTGGTATCTGGAACGCCAAATCAACAATTTCCGTGAGGGAATTCGCGGTACGGTTGAAGGAGACACACACGGTGCACAGATGCAGCAAATAGCCACTTCCATTCCTGATGATCAAACGGTGAAAGATGTAATCGCTTACATCAATTCTCTACAAGCGGAATGACCCGAAAAATTCCCGCAATATTATTCTCCATTGCCGTAATTGTAGGCGTATTTTCCTCCTGTGAAAAGGACATTGAGCCGATTGTTTCTACTAATCCAACCACAAACGAAACTTCTGGCGATTTTGAACTCTGCAAAACCTGTCCGCCCGGTTTTGAGCTAACCGATGAAGGCGTTTGCCGATTGCGATCACTTTATCAGCAATATGCTTCGCTGAAGGATCAAGGAGTTGGCGGATTGAAAACCGCGCTGCCTGAAGTGCGCGATGGATTCACCCCGCAACAAATTGACCTTGGCCGCTACTTGTTTTTCGACCCAATACTTTCTGGCGATGGAACTGTAAGCTGTTCCACCTGCCATAGCCCCGAAAACGGATTGACCGATGGGCTCGATAGAAGTATCGGCATCACGGGAGACAAAGTGGCGCGCTCGGCCCCAAGTCTTTGGAATGTGGCTTTTCTGAAACTTTTCTTTTGGGATGGAAGAGCAACAACATTGGAAGAACAGATGAAAGGGCCACTTTTTGCGCATGATGAGATGGGAACGAACGAACATCAGCTTCGCGAAACCATAAATGGCATTCCCGCTTATCAGAAAATGTTCCATGAAGCGTTTCCAGAACGGGATGAGAAGACCGTTCAAGTAGATCAGATCTATGCTGCACTTGTTGCGTTCGAAACATCGCTTATTTCATTGAACAGCCGCTATGATCAATACGCACACGGTTTTCATGGTGCGCTGACTAAAGATGAAATCGAAGGGATGAATGTATTCCGATCATTCGTTGCTCGCTGTGCTGAATGTCATACGCCACCACTTTTTACCAACCAGCAAATTGCGGTGCTTGGCACACCCGAACCTGATGGCCGAGCGTTGGATGCTGGAGCTCAAGTTCCATATAATGATGCTTCCATGCGAGGCGGATTCAAAATTCCCAGCTTGAGGAACATAGAACTCACCGCTCCATACATGCATTCCGGCAGGTTCAAAACGCTGCGCGAAACGGTGCAGTTCTATACCGATGGTAGAGGTCATGCCGTTCCCGAAGGAGAAAAACTCTACCTGCATTGGCACGTGTGGGAACCTCAGCTTTCCGACAACGAACTGGACCGCTTGGTGGATTTCCTCAAAACATTAACGGACGAAACTTTTATGCCTAAACGACCAGATCGCTTACCTTCAAACCCAAGTTAGGGTTCGATGCATCGAACCCTAACTGATTTGATGCATCGAACCTCAATCGAAAAACCCTTAAAGAACACACACATAAGCATGAAAAAAGCACTTCTCTGGATTGTTGTATCCGCTCTTGTATTTGCCATCGGCCTCTACGTTGGCAAGGTCAAATTCTCCGCATCAGGCCCTGCCGCTCCCCCACCCACATTCTTCGAAGGTGGTGGAAACATATCGGTTGATGTTTCTGAAAAAACCGTGATTGAGGTGAAGAACGGCCAAAGCATTCAAGATGCTGTAGGAAAGGCAAATCCAGGAGATCTTATCCGTGTTTATCCAGGGAAATATCACGAAACGGTTTACATCGATAAGGACAACATCAGCGTTCAAGGCGTGATCGTAAAAGGCGAATGGCCCACGTTGGATGGAAGTTTGAATGGCGAGAAAGTATTGAACGATGCCTTTCTCTATTCAGGAAGCAATATCCTCATCGAGAATTTCAAGATTACGATGTACAAGGGAAACGGCATTATGGGTCAGGCTGGAAACAACTTCCTGATCCGTAACAATTGGATTGTTGATGCCGGTGTTTACGGCATTTTTCCTGAGTTTGGAACCAACGGATTGATTGAGCATAACGTGCTCAGCGGCATTGCCGATGCTGCCATTTATGTAGGCATGTGCGACAATATTGATGTGCGCCACAATGAGGTTTATGAAAGTGTTGCAGGAATCGAAATTGAGAATTCGCGGCATTGCTTGGTAGAGAACAATTACACACACGATAACACGGGAGGAATTCTCGCCTTCATCACACCTGGACTGCCAATCAAAACGTGTTACGATGTGATCATCCGCGACAATTTTGTGGTGAACAACAACCATCCTAACTTCGGAAAACCGGGAGCTATCATCTCCATGCTTCCCGCAGGAACGGGTATCATCGTCATGGCTGCCGATGACGTGATAATTGAAAACAACATCGTTTCGGGAAATGACAATACGGGCATCGTCATCACCGACCTCAGTTTCGGTTCCCAACTATCAAAAGACCCGGATAGCGAACCGAACCCTGATCGCGTGGTCATTCTTGATAACGTGATGTTCAACAATGGGAACAATCCAGTTGCAGATGTAAAAGCAGCTATGGCAACTCAGTTTGATGATAAAGGGCCCGATATTCTTGCCTACGGTGGCGGTGTTGGAGGCTGTATCCGAAACAAAAGCATGTACAGAACCTGGGGATTGGATGCCTACGCAACGTGCGAACTGAGCAACACCGATGCCGTAACTTCTTACCTACTGGCCGAGCCGGTTGCTCCACGCGTAATCGAGCATGACGAAAAGGGCAAATTGGCCTATTATGGCGTTTGCTCTGGTTGCCATGCCTATGATGTGCGAATGATAGGACCTCCAACGCAGGTTATTCAAGCGTTATACAAAGACAATCCGCAGGGAATTGCAGATTACATCAATGCGCCTGTTCACAAGCGCAAGGATTATCCAGAAATGCCACCACAGAATTACCTGTCGGAAGAAACGCGGTTGGCTGTTGCAGAATTCATGCTAACGCTGAAGAATTAGTTTGGGTGCTATCTTTGAGATATGGATTTCCTAAGTCAGCATTCGGATCAAATTGCAGCACTTTGTAAAAAACACAAGGTGCTTGAGTTATCTGCCTTTGGCTCTGTGGTGAGGAATGAACTAACTCCAGAGAGCGATGTGGATCTTGTTGCTCAATTCGGTAATGTTCCTTTGGATGATTATGCCGACAACTATTTCGATCTGTGCGATGCATTAGAGGAACTGCTCCAGCGCAAAGTCGATTTGGTAGTGGACAAGGCCGTTAAAAATCCCTATTTCAGAGAGGGGCTTGAGGAAACCAAAAAGCTGCTCTTTGCCGCATGAATGCTGAGCGACACAGGAAAAAATTGTTATCCGATATTCTTCTGGCCATTGAGGAGATTGATTTATTTTTCGATGGTGCAAAAGACTTCCAATCATACAAGAATGACCTGAAATTGCGCAAAGCAGTAGAGCGCGAATTGAAAATTATTGGAGAGGCGATGCACCGACTTCTAGAACTCGCTCCAGACATTGAAATAACGGATGCCCGCAAGGTGGTCAATCTTAGGAATCGCATAATCCACGGCTACGATAAGGTTGTGGATGAGGTTATTTGGGGCGTTTTATCCAAACATCTTCCTACATTAAAAGTGCAGGTAGAACAACTTCTTAAAGCTTGAAAGGAAAAACAGTAGTCATCACAGGCGGAAACGCAGGCATTGGTAAAGCCACAGCCATCGCCTTAGCAAAAAAGGGCGCTGAAATTGTCATCACCTCCCGTTCAGAAAGCAACGCTAAAGCGGCTGTTGCTGAGATAAAATCCACCTCTGGCAACCCTGCTGTCAGCTATGTTTTAGTTGATCTGAGTTCTCAGAAATCGGTACGCAAAGCGGCTGAAGAACTAAAAACCAAGTGTCCGCAAATTGATGTGCTCATCAATAACGCTGGTTGCTACATTTCTGATTTACAATTGAATGTCGATGGCATTGAAATGCAATTTGGCACCAATCACATCGGTCATTTTCTACTAACGAATCTGATTCTAGACAACATCAAAGCATCTGGAAAAGCTAGAATCATCAACCTTTCTTCGATTGCCCACAAATCAACCCGTGCATTGAACTTTGACGACATCAACTACCAGAAGGAAGACTACGGTGGTTGGAAATCGTATTCCCGAAGCAAATTCTGCAACATACTTTTTACCAAAGAGCTTGCTCTACGATTGGAGAAAGATGGAATTACAGTCAATGCGGTTCACCCCGGTGGCGTGCGAACCGAAATTGCGGAGAAGAACGCCAACTGGTTTACCAAACTGGGTTGGATTGTCATGAAACCATTGATGATTACGGTTGAGAAAGGTGCTGCAACTTCCATCCATTTGGCATCATCGCCACAAGTGGAAGGAATATCAGGCCACTACTGGGCTATGAGTAAGCAATATTGGAGCAATAAGCCTTCTCAAGACCCCGAATTGGCAAAAAATCTGTGGCTGAAAAGCGAGGAACTTATCGGTCAGAAATTTCTTTGATGGCTGAATAATCCAAACGGGAGCCTCCTATATTTGCGCCCGATTTCAACCTAAGACCTATCCTGCCAACCAACCTCATGAAAAAGTTACTTTTTGTACTTGTCCCATCCCTTATCCTACTAATTTCTTCTTGCGCCACCGACCCTAATAAAGAACCTAGCGAAGGTTGGCAGAAACATCTTCAACAAAAACTTTCTGAAGCAAAACCCGGTTCAACAATCGAATTGCCAGAAGGCATCATCGAATTGCAGGGAACACTATCGTTGCAAGGTATCGACAACGTAACGATTGTTGGAAAAGGAAAAGACAAGACCATTCTGTCATTCAAGGGGCAGACGGAAGGTGCCGATGGTATATTGATTAATGGCAATACAATAACCCTAAAGGATTTTGCAGTACACGACACCAAGGGCGATGGAATAAGCATCAAGAACGGAGTAGGTATTTATGTTTACAACGTGAACGTGGGCTGGACTAATGGTTCAAGCGCAGAGAATGGTGCATACGGAATTCATCCTAAGACCTGCAATCAGGTACGCCTAGACAGTTGCGAAGTGTTCGGAGCCTCAGTTGCAGGTCTCCTTGTCGAGCAAAGCCAGAACGTCATCATCAAATCCTGTCGGGCACATGACAATGTTGTCGGTATTGCTGTGACAAACAGCAATAATGTTGACATATTTGAATGCCTTGCTGAGAACAACGCAGGAGGAATCTGCCTGATGGATCTTCCTGATACAGAAATAAAAGCTGGTTCGCAGGTTCGCGTTTACAACAACGATATGATTAACAACAACATTCCAAATTTTGGAAAAACTGGTAATGCTGGATCCACAATTGCCTCTGGCACCGGCTGTTTCATCATGGCTTACGACCACGTGGAAGTAATGGACAATGACATCAGCGGTAACAATACTGTTCAGCTCGGGGTTGCTTCTTACCGTATTACTGGAGCCGAGGCAAAGGATTCGCTCTACAATCCATATTCATCCACCATTTCCATCTTCAACAACCGATTCGGTGCAATATCCGCCTCTGCCGACACGACTCGCTACGCTGGAAAACTGCTGAAGTATTATTTCGGCAACGAGATACCACAGGTCGTCTATGACGGAAACCCAGACCCTTCCATGTTCGGTGAAGACGGCAAGCCACTCAACGAGAGCCGCATCTGCTTGCGTAACAATGGAGACATCAAGTTCGGAAATCTCGACCTCAGAGGTGATTTCAAAAACATTTCGACAGACCTGACAGCTCACGATTGCGAGCATTACGCTCAGGGTGGCGTTGAGCTGAAATAGGACTCATTACTAAAGGCCGTTTGATGCGGCCATTGGCGTTTTTAACCACGGCTCGTTTGATCTGAACTTGTTTCAGCACCTGTCTGTTGACACTGAATCCTCCTAAGGCGAATCGGGTGATTCGAAACTGTATGCAGCTAACCGCCCGAAACTAATTAACTTGTCAGCCTTATCAACTCTGTAAACTGAAATGGCAGGAACTCCTTGGAAACGACTTGAAAAGAAAACAGGCTACGATGCCATCGTCATCGGTTCAGGGCTTGGAGCTCTGACTTTTGGAGCCATCATGGCCAAGCAGGGCAAGAAGATTCTGCTCCTCGAAAAGCACTACGTTCCGGGTGGTTTTACGCACGTTTTTAAGCGTAAAGAATACGAATGGGACGTGGGAATTCACTACGTGGGTGATATGCATAAGGAATTCACTTTCTTTAGTATTCTGTTCGACTACATCACCGATTATCAGCTAAAATGGCAGGAAATGGACGAGGTCTATGACCGCATTATTCTGGGTGAAAATATCTATGATTTTAAAGCTGGGAAAGAGAATTTCCTTGAGATGCTTTATGAGCGATTTCCAGGACATGAGAATGAAATTGACACTTACATTGAAAAAGTTTACAAATCCGTAGGAAGTAGCAAAAAGTTCTTTCAGGAACGGGCATTCCCCTTTATTATAAGTAAGCTATTTGGTTCTATCTTTAAGAGGAAGTATTACGAGTTGTCGGATAGAACAACCAAAGAAGTTCTAGACGAAATAACAGACAATCAAGAATTAAAAGCGGTACTGGCTGGTCAATATGGCGACCACGGCATGCCTCCAGGCGAGAGCAGTTTCGCTATTCAATCCGTTGTGAATAAGCATTATTGGAAAGGCGGTGCTTTCCCAGTTGGTGGCTGCCAAAGAATTGCCGAAACCATCATTCCTGTGATTGAGAAAGCTGGCGGAGCAGTTGCCGTGCGAGCTGGGGTAGAAAAAATCATCGTAGAGAACGGAAAAGCCACGGGAGTGTTGATGGAAGACGGTTCTGTTGTGCAAGCGCCAATGATTGTGAGCAGTGCCGGTTATCTCAACACCTTCGCGCGTTTGCTAGACAAAGACGTACAAAAAGCCATCGGTTTTAGTCCCGATAAAGGTGTGCCGCCTTCGGTTTCGCACGTTTGTTTATACATCGGATTGAAAGAAAACCTCCGCGAACTCGGAATTGGTAGCACGAATTATTGGGTGTATCCACATAATGACCACGACCGTGGTGTGAAGGAATACATGGCCGATCCGAGCAAGCCATTTCCTGTTACATACATTTCGTTTCCATCCTTAAAAGACCCAGAGTGGGACGAACGTTATCCAGGAAAGAGCACCATCGAAATGATCACATTGGCACCTTACGAATGGTTTGCCAAATGGGAAGACGAACGCTGGAAACACCGTGGTGACGAGTACGAAGCATACAAGGAAAAATTCGCCCAGCGCTTGCTGAAAGAGCTTTACAAGCAATTCCCTCAATTAGAAGGAAAGATTGATTATTACGAGCTTTCTACTCCGCTTTCTACCAAGCATTTTGTGAATTACGAGCATGGCGAAATCTATGGATTGGACCACAGTCCAAAGCGATTTAGAATGCCAGAATTGCGACCAAGAACTTCTATCAAGAATCTATATTTGACGGGACAAGATATTGTGACGGTTGGGATTGGCGGAGCGTTGATGAGTGGGCTTTTAACCGCCTCGCACGTTACAAGCAGTTTCAGCCTTGCGGACCAGATTGTAAAAAAGGTGATGAAAGATCGCGAAAAACAAAAAGAACAAACAACATGAAAAAGTTAATTCCTCTTATTCTCATTGGATTTGTGGCTTGCAATCAAAAGTCGAGCGAACCAGATTCTGAACCTGAAACAAGCATAACTCACACCAAAACCATGGTGTATGCGGTTGATTTGAACTCCGTATTTCACGAGGATTTGAATGATGAAAATTTCTCTGATATCGCCCCTCTCACGCAGCAACTCGTTTCCGATGTTTTAAACGGAAAACTGAAGGCATTCGACCCGGTTTCTGAAGAAATCCTTACAGCAGAACAGGTAAAATCATTGCTTCAATTTACCGACACTATTTGGTTTGAGAATGAAGAAACAGGCGATAAATCCATTGACATTCTGGAACGTGATTACACGAAAGATTTCTTCGGACTCACCTTCAAAGAACAATGGAGCTACAATGCAGAAGGTTCCATTATCGAACGAAAAGTATTAGGTCTAGCGCCTCGAATTCCAGTGTATTCATCGCAGGGCGGTGAATTGCGTGGTTATACTTCTGCTTTTTGGGTGAAGTACGAGTGAACTCAATACTTAATCACGTGTTGTAGTTGCTAAACACAACGCTCTCGTGAAAAAACGATACCTCTTTCTTCTTGTATTTATTGGAATTCACATTGCGTTGGCAATTTGGTTCTTCAACAGTCCGATGTCGGTAGTTACAGACGAACAGACCACCAATTATTTCGACCAAGAGGGTCTCAAATGCACAATTGGTCACGACAGCATTTTCGGCCATCCCTTGCGGTGGGTTGAGGTTTCAACCAGTGACAAAGACTCGCTTCCAATCGTGATTTTCACACACGGTGCGCCAGGTGCTGCCAACAACTTTTTTCAATTCCAAACCGACACTGGATTACTGAAATACGCCAGACTCATTTCCATCGATCGGTTGGGCTACAGCCCCGATGATCAGGGGAATGCTGAAGTTTCTATTCAGAAGCAAAGTGAAGCTATAGCCAAGGTGCTTGCGCATTACACGTATCCATACGTGGTAGCTGTTGGACATTCGTATGGCGGGCCTATTACGTCTAGTTTCGTGTTAAATAATCCTGAAAAGGTGAAGGCGGCAATTCTTCTTGCTCCTGCACTCAATCCCGATGAAGAAAAGGACTTTTTCATAGTGAAATTCACAGAATGGAAGGCTGTGCGATGGGTTGTTCCTGCTTTTTTCATGGTGGCTGCTTCGGAGAAAAAGGCTCATGAACAACAACTACGAGAAATGCTGCCAAAATGGAGCCGTGTAAAAACCCCATTCATTCATATCCATGGAACTTCAGACAAGATTGTGCCTTACGAAAATGTGAATTTTTCAAAACGAATGATTCCTGATTCGCTCCTCACTATCACCACCATTGATGGCGGTTCGCACATGACACCTTGGGAAGATAAGGATTTAGTGAAGGAGGAAATTCTACGGTGGATACAGAAACCGTTTGATTATTCATCAAACCGCTAGCATTCCACCATATACAACCAGATACCTTGCTAATTTACCAACAAACATCCAAAATCCTGTCAACCAAATATTCGAACGAAAAAATCCAAGAGCCAATGCAATCACATCGCCAATGATTGGAAGAAAACTCAAAACGGCAAAAAAACTTCCGTAGCGATCAATCTTTGGACGCCATTCTATTACCTTATCCTGTTCTACCCGCAAGTATTTTTCAATCCACTCCCATTTACCCAAGTGTCCAATCCAATAGGTGCTCATGCCACCTAACCAGTTTCCTAGTGTGGCAACAGAAACCGAGAGCACAGGGTCACCTCCTCCATATAGTAATCCAGCCAAGACCGCCTCAGACGAAAATGGAAGAACTGTTGCCGAAAGAAAACTCGCCAAGAACAATCCCCAATAACCCCATTCTAACCAATCCATGGGTGCAAGTTAGGAACGCAAATGCGAGATTACCGCAAAAAACGCGGAGAAGAATTCGTCATTGAGTTCCCAAGACAATTAAACAGTCGAACATCGGTTAATACTACCTTTGCGCGCAACACATGAAACACGTCTTTACTATAACCATTCTTCTTCTTTCTCTCTGTGCATTTGCACAGAAGAAACCTGGATTGGATACCATGGTGAAGGATACAGCAGTCGGAACTTTCCTAGTGCGTGTGTCTTATGCTGCTCAAATTCCGATTACAGATTACGCTGACCGATTCGGTTTTACCAATCACATTGGAGGTTCTCTCGGCTACAAAACCCGTTCAAATTGGATTTTTTCGTTGGGCGGACATTACGTTTTCGGAAATAAAGTGGTCGGTAAAGACAGCTTGCTATCGGGCATGACAAATTCAAGCAACCTGATTATTGGGAATAGTGGCGAACAAGCTTATGTTGACATTTCTCAGCAAGGCTACCTAATCAATTTTGAAGTTGGGAAGATTTTCCCTTGGGTCGCGCCCAATCCAAATTCTGGTTTCATGTTCACGCTTAGTGGTGGATTTATGGAAAATTGGATTCGCTACAATGCCGAAGGCGATAACGTGCCGCAATTGCTGGGCGATTATCACAAAGGTTATGACCGATTGACAAACGGAATTTTCATTCAGGAATTCATCGGCTACCACTATCAAGGCAACACACGATTGCTCAATTTTTATGGCGGATTTGAGTTCACACAAGGCTTTACTGGCAATCGTAGGAGCTACGATATTCCAAGTATGAGCGTAAAGAATGAGAAATACACAGACATCCTTTTCGGATTCAAGATTGGTTGGATGATGCCGTTTTACAAGCGCAATCAGAACGAATATTACACGAATTAATCCTGTGCTGACGTTCTACAACATCGGCATTCGGCTCTATCATTTCGAGATTCTTGTTGGTTCTCTTTTCAACCCAAAAGCCAAAAAATGGCTTGAGGGAAGGAACGATTTACTTGAGAAGATTGAAGCGAAAACCAGCAGATTTTCTGGCGAAACACTTTGGGTGCATTGCGCAAGTTTGGGTGAGTTTGAAATGGCGCGGCCCGTTATGGAACGACTGAGACAGACAGATTCCAACCTTCGCATCATCCTCACTTTCTATTCTCCTTCGGGATATGAGGTTCGTCAGCAATATGAAGTGGCCGACCATGTGTTCTATTTGCCGTTGGATACACCTCAGAATGCCAAACACTTCATTCGAGCCATCAAGCCAACGAAAGTCATTTTTGTGAAGTATGATTTGTGGTTCCATCATCTGAATGAAGCCAAAAAGTTTGGAGCCAAATTGATGCTGATTTCCGCTCAATTCCGACCAAGTCAGCAGTATTTCAGGTTCTATGGAACTACAGGAAGAGCAGCCCTCAAGCTGTTTGATAGGATATTTCTGGTCGATGAAAATTCCAAAAAACTTTTGGCTGGAATTGGCATTGAGAACACAACCGTATGTGGCGATACGCGCTACGACCGTGTGATGGAAATTGCAAGATTGGCAGCGTCTATTCCTGCAATTGAAGCATTCAAAGGCAATTCAAAACTGGTAGTTTGCGGCAGCACGTGGGCCGAAGATGAAAAGCTTCTTTCCTATTGTTTCAATCAATTTTCGAAAACGAAATGGATTATTGCTCCGCACGAAATTGGCGAAGCAAATATTCAACGATTACAGAAGTTGTTTCCGAATTCTGTGCGACTTTCCAAGTTTGAGAAAGGAGAAGCCAAGGTGCTTATTGTGGATTCCATCGGGCTATTGAATAAGCTTTATCGCTACGCGGATGTAGCCTATGTTGGTGGAGGATTCCGAACGGGATTGCACAACATTTTAGAAGCCACAGCTTTTGGAACACCGACTGTTTTCGGGCCCAATCATTCGCGGTTTCCTGATGCGGGAGAAATGGCTGATAAAGGTTTGGTATTCAGCATTCAGAGCGAAGACGAATTGAGGACGAAACTGAATGAATTGCTACATCAAGATCAATCGGAACTGAAGGTTGATGTCTTGAAGTTCATGGACAGCCGAACGGGGGCTACAAAAGCGATTCTCGAATACACGAACGAGTGTTGATAGTTTCCTTCTGATTTCTCTCATCAGCCCTGTGCTTGGTCTAAATTCGCCTTGATGATTGAGCAGAACGTTTCTCTAAAACCATACAACACCTTTGGTCTGAATGCCCAAGCCAAACTCATGGCACGGGTTAATTCTGTTGCAGCGTTGCAGGAAGTGTTGGCAGATGTAAAGCTGAAGAAGGAAGAACGTTTCATTCTCGGTGGCGGCAGCAACCTTCTTCTCACCAAAGACATTGACGGACTCGTTATCAAGAACGAATTGGCAGGAATTGAGGTCGTAAACGAAACTCCCGAGCACTTCTTTATCAAATCTGGGGCTGGAGTTGTTTGGCACGAATTGGTGTTGCATTGCATTGCAAACGGCTATGCCGGAATCGAGAATCTATCGCTCATACCAGGGAACGTTGGTGCTGCACCCATGCAGAATATCGGTGCTTATGGCGTGGAATTGAAAGACGTTTTCCATTCATTGGAAGCAGTGGAAATGGCAACCGGAAATGTGGAATCATTCTCCGCTTCTGATTGCGAATTTGGCTATCGCGAAAGCGTGTTCAAACGGAAACTGAAAGGTCAATTCATCATTTCATCCGTGACGTTGAAGCTAAACAAAAAGCCAAACTTCAATACTTCTTATGGAGCAATTGAAGAGGAATTGCAGCGACTTGGCATTTCATCGCCAAGTATTAAAACGGTGAGTCAAGCGGTAATTAACATCCGCCAAAGCAAGTTGCCAGACCCAAAAGTGCTTGGAAATTCGGGCAGTTTCTTCAAGAATCCTGTAGTGCCGACTTCTCAATACGAAGAACTACAGGCTAAACATCCGAACATTCCCGGGTACCCAGCAGGAGACGAGACCAAGCTGGCCGCAGGCTGGCTTATTGAGCAATGCGGCTGGAAAGGCAAAGTGGTTGGCAATACGGGAAGCCACGCCAAACAGGCGTTGGTTCTGGTCAACTACGGAAATGCCACTGGTGTTGAAATCTTCAAGCTATCCGAACAGATTATGAGTTCGGTTTACGATGCGTTCGGTGTAAGATTAGAGCGCGAGGTGAATGTTTATTAATGAGACCAATTAGAGAATTCTAAGCGGAAATAAGCAGGGCGTTTTTCAATTAAAAACACCCTTGCTTGCTTAAAAAATAATCGCTGGGATTGCTCTTTTATCAATCCGTAAACAACCTTTTATACTCCCTGAAATATTTTGGGGATAGCGGAGTATAGTGCGAGAAAAAACTTAGCCCTAGGTTTTTCCTTCTGACGCCCATGTTTATTACCATCAGAATCAGCGTACCTAATACGTACATTCCTAGATGTTTTTGTGGTTCCCATAATTTGAAAACAACGGCTGCCAAGAAGAGACCAAGAATTACGAACCAAAAAATAAAGCTAATTCGGCTCATAGTTTAATTCATTGATGCGTGAATTCCACAACCTATTCCAAGACCGGCCAAAACATAATGGGGTGCAGTGTATGCACCAACTAAAAATACTGCTCCCCACTCAGGGTCACTACTGACCGTGTACGCAAATTGTTCAACACAATTAGCAAACCTTCCAAACCAACCTCTTGGTTTTGCCCCAGAAAGGGTGTCAAAGTATGTTTCGGTAATCTTGATGGTGTCATTTTTTAGAATAGCCTTCATATACAGTTTACCGTTAAAGTAATAGTATGATGCTTCATAAATTTTGGGAGAGATTTCTATTACATCAACATAACCGTAAATTAAACTATCAATTCCCAAAACTGCAACGCGTTTTACGCGTGAATTGGCTGAATTTAATGCTCCAAGAGTTCCTGCTACAACTTCTTTGTTGTACTTCACAGTAACATCGACATAACTTCTTATAGTAGTGTCCGTTAACGACTTTGAATCCGACTCCACATGAGTTTCATTTACACTCAAATATTCAACTGTCATAGAAGGGGTCGGGGTTTCCGTTTTAATTAAGTCGTCCTTCCCACAGCCAACGGCCATTAACATCATAATTCCAATTCCTAATTTTTTCATGATTAATTTGTTTTTTAATGATTAGTGTTGGAAATGTTCAAATATTTCAGGGGGGGGTATCGTCTTTTAAATGATGGTTGTATAATTTGTTAGATTTTTTCCTACTCAGAATTACAGTAGTGATTTGAAATTTCCTTTCCTGCAAGAGTTTCTTCATCACCCATGTGTTGAAATCTTCAACCTATCCGAACAGATTATGCAGTCGGTTTACGATACATTTGGCGTTCAACTTGAAAGAGAAGTTAATGTTTATTGAAAGGTTCTTATTGGTTTTGATAGTTGCGCTTGGACTATCCATTTCTGCTTCGGCACAAGCTCCCGATTGCAAAAACGTTGGTAGCGCTTACGCTAAGAAAGTGTGCAGCGGCATTGAGAACAATCAGGCTTCTTTCATCAAGGATTTGATGCAGCGTAAAAGCTCTGGCAACAGCCTAGAGCAGGTATTGACTTGGACCAAGAAGTATTATGAGTGCTTTTATTGTGAGGAAGAGCCTGGATTCCGTGGTGGAACCATCCTCAGAAAAGTAGTGTATGAAGACGCACTAAACATCTGTTTCTTCTTTGTGTATGATGCCCGTGTGGATATGAACCAAGTGGAGCGCGATGGCCGTACCTTGATTGATTGGCTACAAGATGATACCGAAAAGGCATTTGATGCCGCTTTTGAAACGGAGAACGAGCAGGACAAGAAGTACCTGATTAAGCAGATTCAAACGGGTCAGAAGTACTTCAACATTTTCCGCAATAACGGGGCTAAACTCCGTAGTGAGCTACGGGCGGGAGGTTCTAAATTTTAATAGTGTCTAACACCATTTTTGCTTCTAACAGCGATTTAGTTGGTGTCGAATGGAGTAGCTTCCCATTTTGGAAAGCAAGTATTGTCCAATCATAAATTGGATAGTCTATCGAATCTAAAAAATTTGACTTCTTATAAATTAAGCAATTAAACGAGATATGTGGCTGTAGAACTTCTCTCATTTTAGCATTAGTTGTGACCACATAACTGTTAAAAGAGGTTTCGGCCAAAATTTCGGATATTCCTTCTCCGAGTTTCGGATGAATACAGGATGAACAGAAATAGTTATTCACCACAATTACTATGAAACTACTGTCCTCTATTCCCCATACTCTCAGTGTGTCTAAAATTTGTCCTGTTTGAGTTAAGTAGTCTCTTTGATACTCAAATACTGGTCGGGATTCATCGAATGATGGGGACGCACAAGCTAACAGCAGACAGATGCTAGGAGTAATAGCACAGATCGTTTTGTTAATCATGTGAATATTCGAACCTGTACGCATCGATTACAAGCTGATGCTTGTTTAATCCCCGAAACGAATTATTATTCACAAACAGAATCTGTTCTTCTGACGGAATTATCCACGTGAATGACGTATTCGGATTACTAACATATTCTTTAGCGAGTATACTGAAGTCCTTGCTCAATATTGCAAACATCCAACATTTTTCCCCTTTTGCTGGATTATTCACGTTCTTAATAGCCATCACAAACGTATTATTGGCATAATCATATTCTAACCGCGCGATTGCTGTGGTTTCATCGATGTATTTACTGAACAAGTATTTGTCTCCGATTTTGGAAGCAGGGAAATCAACAAATTCTATTTCGTCAAAACCTGAAATTGAATACATTTCACTCTTCGCATTCTCATCAACTAGACTTTCACGTTTCACATGGAGGCCATACGGTTGCAGACTCACCAAATTTCCGGTAGAGTCAACACACCTAATTGGATATGCGTCAGCTCTATAATGATTCCAATAACCTTCTGGGAATTTCCCCAATCTTGAGTACGACTTATCCTTCAAATCAATGACCATTTCCATTGGATAACTTCCATAAACAACGCGATTTAGAGAGTCCGCGATGGATAGGTCGGAAAGAGGCGAATGGACAACTACTTTGTTTCGGAACTTAAGAATTGGTGTCTTAAATACCGAAATGGTGCTAAAATGATGGCCGTCAAAAAAACCCTTTGCATCAATCGTATCGATGTGATTGTTGATGAGACTACATATGTAGAGAATTCCCGTTTCTGAATGCCGACTGTCAGATTCCATATCTAACAACAGCAAAGTGTCGTGTCCAAAATAGGTTACACGTTCAACGCTAATTTCAGTAAGTAATCGCATGATCTCAGGTCCCACTTTTCTTTTTGTCCATTCATTACCATGCAATACTTCAATGAAGTACAGATGCGAATCTAACTTGTTTAAGCAGGTAAATTCTGGTTCAATACCAGACTGATTGATTCCTGAAATCAACCAGTCTGGAGGAGAACCAAACTCAGTAGGAATGTCAATTGTTAGTTCGGCTTTATCTGCAAGAGTAACTATAGTGTCATTCGAACAAGAAAAAAAACAGAAACAAACAATTTGAAAAAAGTATGGGAAACGAAAACGTACACTCATTAAAGAATTGGCAGTGTCACAATTACATCCTTGATTTCAAGCAAATTTAACGGAATCGTAGCCTTATGGACGAGAACAGCTTTACCCTTCTGAGATGTCGCGTTTTCGGTATAATTACAAACCGACATTGTCAAAACGTTGTCCTTTATATTCGTAACTATGTCTGGGAACTTAGCCAAGTCTGGGAAGAGAAGTTTCCAGTCTTCTTTCTTGAAGAAACCACTTTTGTCATTAGCATATTCGTTATTGAACAAGGTCCATAACTCAGCTGCACGTCCAGTCACGATTACTTCAACCAAACATGTCTCTGCTGGTTTTACGCAAGTGACTCCATCACCATTATCATCACTCCAAGCAGGTCGCTCTGTCATTTTCCAAAGTTTCCTTCTGTCTAAATCTTGATTCACAGCCTTTGCGTTAATTGAATATTGATTCCTCTCGGTTTGGGCAAGTTCTTCCTTTCCACATCCAATAGCCATCAGCATCATAATTCCAATTCCTAATTTTTTCATGATTATTTTGTTTTTAAATGATTAGTGATAGCAATGTTAAAAATATTTCAGGGGGGGGGTAGTGTCATTAAAATGACAATTGTTTATTCTGTTGAATGTGCTCTGGTCTATTCCTTTTTAGGAGAATACCAAATAAGCGATGACCACGCCCGTTCCTGAATTACTAGATTCTTCTCCTTGCTAAAATCGCTTCCGTAGCGGATTTGACCGTTCCTCCGCCCACTAAAATAAATAATAAAGCATTCCCTTGAGTCACTAAACCAAATGGCCGAGCCTTTGAAGCGGTAGCTAAACCCTCTCCACCTTTCGGTCCAAAACCTCCACCTAATTGTTCCATCGCTAAACCTTCCGTTAGCCTTGCCAAACCAAATGGTTGGAAGACCCAACCCAATTGTTCGTTCTCAGAACCGCAAGATTGAGCGTTTAAATCTAGGTGTCGGGTCGCTCGACACAACGATTTAATCTTTAAACCATTGGGTTGAGACTTTAAATCCAGGTGTCGGGCGGGCTGACAGAACGATTCAATCCTTAAACCAAAAGGTTGGAACTATAAATCTAGGTGTCGGGTGGGTTGACACAACGATTCCGCCTTTCTGCCATCAGGTTGAGACTTTAAATCGTAGTGTCGAGTGAGCCGACACCTAGATTGCATGAAAGAATCCTATCTTTAAGCCAGCCAACGGAAAGGGGTTATGTGCCGAGCGATAGAGGGAATCCGTTGGACTTATTTCACGCTTTAAAAACCTTGCGATGGCAAACGGCAACCGTAGAATTCCCCGCGCTGACAAAGAGCTTGACAGCTACATCCGAACAACCACAAATGCCCTCCTAGAATTTGGGCCTCCTGATGGATGGGAACGGCTTGGGTTATCAGAAGCCCAAAAAGACCAATGGAAGGCATTGCGCGATGAGTGGGTGGTTGCCTATGCTCGCACGGTGGATGGGCGATCGGGCACTAGCGTTGCCGTTAAGAACAAGAATGACGTGCGCAAGCGTTTTACGGTTTTCACCTACCCTCTTTTGGTGTGGTTGCAGGTTCAGAAACACGTGACAATTGCTGATAGGGCGGTGTTTAACATCCCAATACGCAAGAAGACCGTTACCAAACGTTCGGACATGCACGATGCGCCCCAAACCAAGTTACAAAACATGGAAGGTGGTTGGATAAAGCTTCGTGTGCGATTACAAGATTCGGAAGGTCGTGGCCGCATCCATCCGCAGGCCGACCACATGGAATTCCGCTATGCCCTCTTGCCATTGGGCGCCAACCCTCCGGCCACGGCCATGGAATGCAGAAACTTAGACTTGACCACACGCGCCCTCTCTGTTCTCAAACTGCCAGACACTGCCCTCGGAATGGTAATCTATCTCTTCTGTAGGTGGGTAAATAGTAGCGACAACAAGAAGAGCGGCCCATGGTCGAATCGGGTACAGGCGATTGTGAGTTGAAGAGAATTCTACGTTAATCTTCATCACTCAACACCTCGCCATAGGCATTAGAAAAAGAAATGACACGTATAAAACTTCTGATTAACATACCATTCCGCAAGTGTTTGGAATGGTGTTTGCCTATTTTTGCCCTCACAAAACATATATAGATGAAGAAATCTTACTTAACAATCCTTTTATTCACATCCCTTTTTACAAGCGCAACCTTTGCGCAGGATATGCAGATTAAGGACGTTGCAACCGCAGCAGAAGCAAAACTCAAGGCACATGAAGACTCTACCAAACGCTGGGATATTGGAGGTTCATTGGCCCTCAACTTTGGACAAACGTATTTGAAGAGTTGGGCTTCGGGCGGTCAGAACGCCATCTCCATTGCATTTACAGGTTTGGTAAGGGCCAATTACCGCAAAGGCAGAGCTGCTTGGGACAACAACTTGGTGCTTGGTTTGGGTGGCATTGCGCTATTTCCACAAGAGAAATACAAAGACAACCTCAACAAATTTCCGTTCAGAAAGAACGTGGACAACCTTCAGTTGACATCAATTGGTAGTTACGAGTTAGATAAGCACGGAAAATGGTTTGCCTCTGGACTACTTGATTTCCGTTCTCAGTTGTTGGCGGGTCACGGAGAATATGCACATGCTGATACTGTGCTTAATTCAGACGGATCTATTGATGAAATCAATACAAATGCGAACAGAATCAACAAAAGAACCACGGTATCTCAATTTGCTGCACCAGCATATTTGACAGTTTCGGCAGGTATCACCTACAAGCCAGTGAGTTGGGTTCAGTTCTATGTTTCTCCTGTAGCAGGAAAATTCACGTTCGTAAATCCTGCGGCAAACGTGTATGATGCAAAAACAGGAGGAAAAGGCGCCATGGCTTATGGTCTTAAAACACCTACAACTGTTTACCGTGCAGAGTTTGGTTGGTACTTGCGTGCAAACCTTGAAAAGGAAGTTTTTAAGAACATAATCGTGAAAACGCAGGTTGAATTGTTCGGTAATTACTTGGATAATGTGCATGTTGACAACATCGCAGCTACAACTGATGCGGTTGACGGTACTGTTTATTACGATCCTGCTACAAGAGATCAAAACACGATTGGCACAGATGCTTCTGGAGCAACCATTTACACGTATGATAATCGTACAAATGTGGATGTGAACTGGCAGACTTGGATTACCCTCAAGATCAACAAATACCTACAGGCTTCTTTAGAATGGCAGATGTTGTATGACTATGATATTTCTGTTCCGAAGTATCAGAATGATGGTATTACAACCTATTCATCTCGTGGAATTCAGTTCCGACAAGGTTTATCACTTGGCGTAGGTTATACGTTTTAAATTCTTGAGTGACGAAGGTCAAGAGACGGGGGACAGGGGTCGGTTTCGTCCCTTGTACCCAGTCCCTTGTCCCAAAACAAGGAGTTGTGGACAACT
The DNA here is from genome assembly GCA_021741155.1 of Flavobacteriales bacterium. Taxonomy (GTDB): domain Bacteria; phylum Bacteroidota; class Bacteroidia; order UBA10329; family UBA10329; genus UBA10329. Next base: position 41,483 of record JAIOYP010000002.1, read on the forward strand.
TGATTACTATTATTTCGAAAACGTTCTGAGGTGGAAGGTGAACTGGTCAATCAGAGTTTAGAATACTCCTCCCACACGAACTGCATCAGTTCGCGAACGTAATCTTGAGTGAAGTTGAATTCGATGCCAGCCGCAGCGTAAATCTCACCAATTGATTCGGTGTAGCCCAAACTGAGCGCGGCCTCATACTGATCCAACGCCTTCTCAGGATTCTGACGGTAGTTTCTCCAAACAGCAATGGCGCCCAATTGTGCAATGCCGTATTCAATGTAATAGAACGGCACTTCAAACAGATGAAGCTGTTTCTGCCACTGGAATTTCTTTACATCCTCATAGCCTGTCCAATCCACAACCTTACCTCCAAAACGGCTGCTTATGCGTAGCCAGTTCGCACCTCTTTCTTCCTCTGTATGTGTAGGATTCTCATACACCCAATGTTGAAAAGCATCTACGGTTGCAATCCAAGGTAGGGTTGCCATAATCTTTTCTAAGTGCTCTTTCTTCGCGCGTTTCAGGTCAGTCTCATTATCAAAGAAAACATCCCATTGATCGATAGAGATTAACTCCATGCTCATGCTAGCCAACTCCGCAACTTCTGATGGAAGATTCTTGAATCCTGTAATCTCAAGGTCTTTGCTCAAGAACGAATGAACAGCATGACCACCTTCATGCACCATGGTAATCAAATCGCGAAGCGAGCCTACAGAGTTCATAAAAATGAACGGAACGCCTATTTCATACAGCGGATAGTTAAAGCCTCCAGGAGCCTTTCCTAAGCGCGAACCAAGGTCTAAATGGCCCATCGCGTTCATCGTCTCTAGGCATTCTCCGTAGTAAGGTCGGATTTTGCTGAACGCCTCAATTGAAAGGTTAATCAACTCCTGTTCGTCCTTGAATGGCTTTAAACCCGCTCTTCCAGATGGATCAACATCAACATCATAAGGCTTCAAGGTTGCCAATCCCAGCACTTCCTTTCTAGCCAAATCAACTTTATTGTTCAACGGAACACACTCCGCCTCAATGGCACTGTGAAACGTGAAGCAATCTTCTGCGGTATAGTCAAACCGACCAAGCGCATCCATTTTATAATCGCGATAATTGGCATGGTTAGCCTGTTTAGCAACCTTATCGCGCAAGCGAATCAACTCTGTAAACAACTGATCAAGCTCCTTTGATTTGCTCAGTCGTGCTTCGTTCACCTTATCGTAAATCGCTTTTCGCAATTCACGATCGGTGTCCTTCAGAAAGCTGTTTGCCATTTGAAGCGTCAACTTCTGGCCTTCATGCTCAATGCTCATGACTCCAGTAATCATTCCGTACTTCTGCTGCATTTGCTGCAACGTAGTAAACACCGGAATACTCTCTTCGCGATAGAGCTTAATTTGCATTTTCAGCGCTCGCAAGAAAATGGCATACTTCTCTGTATCCAACTCCTTACAAAAAGGAGATTCCAGCAATTTCTTATTGAATTTATCTGAGTATGGAGCTGCCTTTGGGTCAATCTCCGTCACCATGAAATCAAACGCCTGAGCGTATTCTTCATTGGTGGTATCAATGTTCATTCGAATGTAGCGCCAAGCTGTTTCCTCACTCAGAACAGCTTCTATTTCGCTTAGGTCTTTTAACCAATTTTCAAGTTCAGAAACACTTGAAATAGTGCGATTGAGCAACTCGTCAAACAGTGGTTCCAATGTGGCCCAGCTATCAACACGGAATTCTTCCGCCAAGTATCGTCTCTCTGGGCGGGTGGGTATTACAGCTTCCTTTTGCATACGATTTTTATTTCTTGACCTTCTTGGTCGCCCCTTTCTTTCCTTTCGGTTCCGACTTCGGCTTCGGGGTCTCTGCCTTTTCCGCTTTCGTGGCTTTGGCAGCTGCTTTCTCCTTTGCAGGCTTTTCAGGTTTCTCCTCCTTCTTTACTTCTTTTTCCTTAAGAAGACCTTTTTCTGCCAATAAGTTGAACCAGACGAAAAGCTTCTTAAGGTCGGAATTATAGACGCGCGCCTTGTCGTAGTTCGGTAACACCGATGCAAGAAACTCGCTCAATTCTTTGATAGAAGCCTTCTGTGCATCTGGCCCAGCCTTGCCAGCAGTTTTCTTAAAAAGAAGTCCGAAAACTTCGCCCAAAGGCACATCATCTGCATCGGTATAAATACTGATGTCTTCTAGCGCCAATATTTTCTGTGTGGTATAGGCAGCCATACGTTTGCCATCTACTATAGATTCTACCACTATACCAGTTTTCATCTGGCTAACCATTTTGAACAATCCCGGATAACCTCCGATTGCAAGAATTTTGCTTAAATCCATCTAAAAAAAAATTTGTCCAAAAGTAAGTATTCCACGCACGACCGTATTTGAGCTCTTTCTGAATTATCAACACGGAACAATTTTCCTTTTAGCGGCACGGTTTTCCGTAGATTCGTTCACATGATTAATCGCGTCATTTTCGGAATCTTCATGCTGCTCGGTTTTAGTGCTACAGCACAAGAACTCAAACTCACCAATACCATTAAAGGCGAGTTTGATTTCATGACCACCGACCACATCGGAAGGCTTTATCTGGCCAAGGGCCACGAACTTTTTGTGTATTACGATGATGGTAAGCTCAAATATCAATACAGTGATTTGAGTCGTGGCGTTATCACCCATCTCGACACGCGCAATCCAATGAAATTGCTGCTTTTCTACCCTGGTTACGGGCAGATTGCACTTCTTGACAACACCCTCAGCAGAACGCGTGACAATATCAACCTCAGCGATTTTGGATTGGAGTTGGCAACATTAGCATGCGCATCCTACGATAATGGTTTTTGGGTGTACGACCCTGTAAGTTTCCAATTGCTGCGCTACGATCAGGGATTAAAAATCACCAACGAAATCTCCAATATCAATCAATTGGTGGGAGCTGAAATTAACCCAAATCAGATGGTTGAGTTTGAGAATAGCCTATATCTGAATGACGCTAACCACGGTGTCTTTGTCTTCGACTCGTTCGGAACCTACTCTAAGCTTATTCCAATTAAAGGCGCTGAGCGCATTCAAGTGCGCGAAAATGGTGTGTTCTTAGAATATGAGAACAAACTGATTAAATACGACCCGATGAATTTTGAGCAGGCGGAGATTACCCTTCCCGTTAAGGAATTCAAAGCGTTGAGCATCGAAAAAAAGAGCCTTTACGTTCTACAGAAAGGCCAAGTGCTCGTATTCTCTCTCGACAAATAAAATTCAACCAAACTAAATGGCGCAACCACCCACTTTCGGTTTGGGTTCGTACTTTCAATTACTATTTTTGACCGTCCATGTCACAACCAAAACACATAGCAGTAGCCGGGAATATCGGAGCAGGAAAAACCACTCTCACCGGACTACTTTCTAAACATTACAAGTGGGACGCCCAGTACGAGGCTGCGGACGAGAATCCGTACCTAAACGATTTCTACGAGGAAATGCAGCGTTGGTCTTTCAACCTGCAAGTTTATTTCCTCAACTCCCGTTTCAGACAGGTGATGGAGATTAAGAACGGCAGCAAAACCGTTATTCAAGACCGAACCATTTTTGAGGATGCACACATCTTTGCGCCCAACCTTCACGCCATGGGGCTGATGACTAGCCGCGATTTTGACAACTATCAGTCGCTGTTTCAGTTGATGAATGAGTTTGTAGCACCACCAGATTTGATGATTTATCTGCGCGCTTCCATTCCAACCTTGGTAAATCAAATTCAAAAGCGCGGACGCGCCTACGAAGAGACTATCCGATTGGATTACCTGAAAAGATTGAACGAGCGTTACGAAGCGTGGATTAGTACCTACGACAAAGGCAAGCTTCTTATTATTGAAGTGGACGAGAACAACTTCTCCGAAAACCCTGAAGACCTCGGAAAAATCATTACCCGAATTGATGCCGAAATAAACGGCCTGTTTTAAACAAAGAGACATAGTAACAAGGGGCCATGTCCCTTTGTTATCGAATCATCAGCTTAACTGTTTCCTGCAATTTCTCTCCCTCCATTCTTAGGGCATACATTCCTGCGCTCAATCCGCTGTGCATTACGTTCACAGTCCCGTTGGCATTTCCTGTTCGCACCATGCGGCCATTAATGTCAAACAATTGCCAAGCAACCTGCGTGTTATCAGAAGTTCGGATGATGTATTTATCAGCATGTGTTTCAACCAACACGTTCCTATCAGCAGCAAGCTCACCAACGGCAGAAGCGCCATAGGTAACAGCATGAAAGGCATTAATACGTCCATAACCCAACTCTTTAGACCAACTTCCCGCTTCCTTCCAAGTTGAATAAGCGTAGCCTCCCACCTTCTCACTGGTTGAACTGAGAACTTTTCGAGCCAACCATTCTGGTAAACTTGGCGTGTGCGAAAGAATCAATCCCATCGTTCCTGCTGCGTTTGGGCATGCTGCGGATGTTCCGTTAAAACTGTTGTAATACTCCGTTGAATGAAACCCATTCGTGCCCAACATATCAATGGTGGCGATTCTAACCCCAGGTGCACTCACGTCCAAACCTTCGCCCCAATTACCAGCCCACCAGCTTTCGCCATCGCATGAAGTCTGCGTTTTGTGTTCGTCACACATACTTGTGGCTCCCACAGCAATGGTTGGTGCATAACGCGCTGGCCAAATTGGAATCGTATCCGTTACGCCATCATTTCCGCTCGAAAACAGCATAGGAACTCCTAATCCGCCTCTGCCTTGCTCAATAGCATCATCAATCACCGCATTCACAAGTGTATCTCCTCCCGGAAAAAGCGCCAACAGAAAATCAGGCACACCCCATGAGTTTGACGCCACATCTGCTTCTGCCACCTGCCACATCCAACTCAATCCATTAATAAACACATCTGTTGTAGACCAAGGCTGAACCTCGCCAACAAGCAACTGATATTCAAACACACGAATTGGAATAACCCGACAGTCTTGGCACACACCTGCAACGCCCAAATTGTTGTTCGTAGTGGCTGCCGCAATTCCTGCACAAGAAGTTCCGTGTCCATCACTATCATAATTCGGAATCGGATAACCGTTCGTACCTGCATCAAAAGCATCAAAGCCTGGTAACAGTTTTCCCAACAATTCTGGATGAAGCGTATCAACCCCGCTATCAATAATGGCAATCTTAATGTTCGGACTTCCCGTGGTAATGGCCCAAGCCGCTTCCACATCCATATCGGCCCCAATCGTACCATTTCCTTGTTGACTTGAGCCAGTGTTCTGTAGATTCCACTGAAGATTATAGCGCGGATCATCTACCGAACAATCGCTTACCGTGTGCATCAGGTTCGGACTCACAATGGAGAACAACCCTGTAGCCTTAAAGTGATTGACCGCCTCAATGGCATCCATCCCAAACTTATTGGATTTCAACTCAATCATATCAGCATTAAAGCGGTTGGCGCCCAACACCTCCACTCCTATCTTCTTTGCCTCGCGCTCCACCAATTCGAGGTCATTCAAGCTCTTCAGCTTCACAAAAAACGTTGACTGATAGGTTACAAACTGCTTCTTATCAGTCATAAAAACAGGCGAAATGTATTCGACCTGTGCATCACTACGCAATGCATTTGCAGCAACCTCCGCATTCGGAATAAAAACCACATCGCGACTTCCGAATTGCGTCACAGCATTCTTATCAATTCCATGCTTCTCAAGCACGTTGATCTGTTCCGATTTAGAAACTCCTTTATAAAAGAAGACAGCCGTGTGAGTTTCCGTAAGTTCATTCTGAGCAAAGGAGAAAAATGGCAAAAGGAGAAAAAGTAAAATGTTTCGCATGAGGTATGTTTTTGTGATTCGAAAGTAAACAATCCCACATCCATACAATGCTTCTCTCCTCAATCGTAGAGACGCGAATTATCGCGTCTCCGCAGCACGTGACAAAACGCGACTATAGTCAGCTAGGCACGGTAGTGTTTTGGTCGTGCAGCCTCGAAGGAGGCGCAATCACTCAACACGGAGTGCAGCCCCGTGATTCTATGCCCTGCACCAAACCAAGCCCTGAAAGGGCGGAACACATAAACGAGGGGCATCGCCCTTCGCTTATGGCGGTATGTGTCGGTAGCCTTGAAGGTGATTGCCTAGCAAATGGCTGGGGGCTTTATTGGCTATAGAAAACAGACCCTTCGTTCCTCAGGGAAGCAAGTAGCGGGCTCCGCAGCCATCCGTTTGTTTCCCTGAGGAACGAAGGGTCTCTCATTTATTTAGTGAATCACAACTTTTGGGGCTGATTGCCACTTTCTAGGAAATCACCGCCTTGAAAGGGCGATATAGTACTCTGTGGATTTTTGGATGTCGTGTACGTCAATAGCCATCGCGTTCAGATATATACAGTCGTCAACTTTTTGAAAGTTTGACGGCTGTGAGCATAAACAAGCGGGATTATCCTCTTTTAGCTTCAATTACGACTTAAACCTAGCGAGAGGAAGGTTCCTCGGTGCATTGAGAAGGTTCCTCGGTGGACGGAGAACAATCCTCGGTGCACGGAGAAGGTTCCGTTATGCACGCAGAAGGTTTCTGCACGGAGCATTTCAGCTCTCCCGTGTAGGGTTCAGAAGGGATTGTTTGAATCTAAAAGCAGACCCCTATTCGAGGTCGGAACGGTAAAATCCGCCTACGTTTTTCTTCCTATTTAATGATTGGGTAACGATAAGCTCTGCCACGATGAGCAGATTTCTGAGCTCCATAAAACCCGTTCCATCCGAAGCGCTGACGGCTCCAAGTACGCTAGACATTCTCTTTATTTCTTGCAGCGCGTGCTTGAGGCCGAGCTCCGTGCGAATAATGCCCACATGGGTATCCATCAATTCACCCAAATTCTTACGCAATGCGCGCACATCAACCCCTGCGTTATGCAGAGATGGAAGCCGCATACTTTCATCGGTAGTGTCGACTACAGCAATATGCTCCGTGGCTAAAAAACAGCGGTGCGCCATTACCAACGCTTCAAGCAGCGAATTGGATGCCAATCTATTGGCGCCATGCAGCCCCGTGTTGGCACATTCGCCAATGGCATAAAGCCTGCTAATGTTGGTATTTCCATCAAGATCGGTATCAATGCCTCCACAACAATAATGAGCCGATGGCCGCACAGGAATGTTGTCTGTTTGAATGGCCAGACCCAACGCTGCACACTTTTGGGAAATAGTAGGAAAATGCGAACTCAATTCGTTCGGGTCAATCCAGCTGCAATCAAGAAGCACGTGGTCTGATTGTGTTTTCTGCATTTCGTTGAACACGGCTCGCGAAACCACATCACGCGGAGCGAGGTCTGCTTGCTCATCGTAGCTTTTCATGAAATACTCTCCTGCGGTGTTCAACAAGCGCGCACCTGCACCCCGAATGGCTTCAGAAATCAAGAACGGCTCTGTCATTTTAGGGTGATAAAGAGCCGTTGGATGAAATTGAATGAACTCCATGTTGCTGATATTCACACCTGCCTGGTGCGCCATGGCTAGACCATCGCCTGTGGCAATGGATGGGTTGGTGGTAAAACCATAGACCTGCCCACTGCCGCCCGTGGCCAATACCGTTACCGAACTGAGAACCGAATAATCGTTTCCGTCAGAATCAATCACCCGTGCGCCTATGCAAACACCATCAGCCATCACGAGGTCATAGGCCATGTGTCCGCTCACAAAATGAACATTCGGCAGTCCTTGCACCTTTCTCAGCAGTACTTCTGCCAGTTCTAAACCCGTTTGGTCTCCTTTATGAACAACACGGTTTTCGACATGACCGCCCTCACGCCCCAACAAGAGTTTGCCATTTTGAGCATCAAACCTCACGCCCCAATCAATTACTTCTTGCACACGTTCGGGGCCTTCGCCAATAATGGTGCGCACCACTTGCTCATCGCACAGGCCGTCTCCAGCCTTGAGGGTGTCGTTCACATGCTTTTGAAAGCTGTCTGTTTGCGTATCTGTAACCACGGCAATTCCGCCTTGGGCCATGCGTGTGTTTGACATGAGTTCTGCACACTTGTTGAGTACAACTACACGTCTTTCTGGAAAAGCTGTTGCCACTTTAATGGCATAGGTCAGCCCAGCCACACCAGCGCCAACAACCAAGTAATCTGCCCTCAAGGTTTTGGTTTGTAATCCAAGCAACGTAGCATTGGAATTAAGGCGCGTTTTCTCATTTCCTCATCGAGGATAATCTCTGGTTTGTTGTTTTTCAAACAGAGATAGAGCTTTTGCATCGTGTTCATTTTCATGTAGCCACATTCGCTGCACGCGCAGGTATTGTCTGCTACAGAAGGTGCAGGAATTAGGGTTTTATGAAGCACGTCCTGCTTCATTCTATGCAGAATTCCCGCTTCGGTGGCCACAATGAATTGGTCGTTCGGGCTGTCGTTCACATACCGAATCATGGCGGCTGTAGAACCGATAAACGAGGCCGTTTTCAGCACGTGTGCTTCACTTTCTGGATGCGCAATGATGTCGGCATTCGGAAATTCCTTGTGCAAATCCAACAGTTTATCGATGGAAAATGCTTCGTGCACCATGCAGGCACCTTCCCACAACACCAAATCTCGCCCTGTTTTATCGGCCAAATAAGCACCCAAGTTCTTGTCGGGTGCAAAAATGATGGGCTGCTCTTTTGGAATGCTATTGATAATCTGCTCGGCATTGGATGACGTGCAGATGATGTCGCTCATCGCCTTTATTTCGATGGAGCAATTGATGTAGCTGATAACGATATGATTGGGATGTGCATCTAAAAACGCACGGAATTCCGTTGGCGGACAGCTATCAGAAAGCGAACATCCAGCCTTCATATCGGGCAACAAAACCGTTTTAGTTGGATTGAGAATCTTGGCAGTTTCGGCCATAAAAAGCACTCCAGCAAATACAATTACATCGGCATTTGTGGTGGCGGCCCATCGCGCCAACTCCAAACTATCGCCCACGTAATCGGCAATATCCTGAATGGCGGGCTCCTGATAATAGTGCGCTAGAATAACCGCATTGCGCTCTTTTCGTAGCGCGTTAATCTTCTCGCTCAGCGAAGTGTTAATCACTGTTTTCTCAATCGTATTCATTGGCCGCAAAGATTACAACAGATACCACGTGGAAAAATGCCAGTTGTCATTTTTTAGAGATTCTCATTAATGCATATCTGTATGTGTTCCCAAACATCCAGTCCAATTACAAATCGGACATGAAAAGGCCACAGATGCACGGATTTCCACTGATTTTCCACAGATAAAAGTAAGTCCATCAGAGAAATCAGTGGAAATCCGTGCATCTGTGGCTAAAAACATGTTCTTATTACGTTTCTCAAAACTGACCATTTGGGGAAAGTGGTGGATATGCATTTCCTCATTTCTTCATTGGAAGCGCGTGCATCAGCACCACGCTGCCCGAAAGCAACACCAACGCCCCAAACTGATGAATTACGCCCAATGAAACGGGCACCAGATAAAGCAACGTAAATACACCAAGTGTGAATTGTATCAGCACCATTACAACCAAAAGTTGAATGATTTTGTTCTGATAACGGCTCAACGCTTCCTTTCGTGCTGCAAACCACAGATAGCCAACCAATAACACCACCACATAGGCAAACGTGCGATGCACGAATTGCACCGAAACAATTTGCGAGAATAGGCTCGAAATACCCCCGCTCTGCAAATCATTCATAACGCTGCTCGGAATCCAATCGGCACCCATTTTGGGCCAAGATGGGAAGACCAAACCAGCTTTGAGGCCTGCTACAAATGCTCCGAAAATAATCTGTAATGAAACCACCGCCACCAACACACGTGCAAGAATAGCGGTGCGTTTTGAAGCTAAATCTTGACTCTTGGGCATGTAAATCGAAAGAATGACCCACAGAATGTAGCAGAACGTGAGGAAGGCCGCACTGAGGTGAATGGCCAGTCGATAATGACTCACACTCGGCCGATCAACCAATCCGCTTTTCACCATAAACCAACCCAAAAAGCCCTGCAACGCTCCGAGCCCAAACAGCGCAAGGCTCTGAAAAATCAGCTTGCGGTCCATACTTTTTCTCACAAGAAAAATGATGAATGGAATGATGAAGACCATGCCAATCATCCGACCAATCAAACGGTGCAGATATTCCCAAAAGAAGATGGATTTGAACTCAGAAAGCGTAAAGTGGCTATTCACTTTCTGATATTCTGGAAACTGCTGATATTGCTCAAATACTTCATTCCAATCCGCATCATTCAATGGCGGAATGGTTCCCATTATCAGTTTCCATTCGGTGATGGAAAGCCCCGAATGTGTTAGTCGGGTAATGCCCCCGATAAGCACCATTCCCGCAACCATGATGGCACCTGCGGCCAACCAAAGTATAATCCACTTCCTATCTCTCACAGGCGCAAAAGTAGGACTATACTGGATGATGATGAAATATGACGCGAATCATCCTTAATTGGTCGAAAAAATGACGAATATAGCACGACAAAAAATCACGAAATGAAAAGTCTCAGTAATACCTTTTTAGTTGCTCTCGGTCTTCTGTTAACCGTGGCATTTAGCAGCTGCGAAAAGTGCTACGATTGCACCTTGAAATGCGGCACCTGCACCAACGGAACGGTAACAGTGGCTGGATGCCAAGGCGACTCCATCCTTCAGGGTCAATCAGTTGACGCTTGGAAGGCATACTTTGAGTCACAAGGATATTCTTGTGCTTACAACAACACAACGCAAGAAGCCTGCGGCAAGGAAAACAAAGACGAGCTTTCGGATTTGCACTACGAATGCCTGACCAACTAAGGTGAATTGCCTAGCAAATGGCTCAGTGCCTAATTGCTATAGAAAACAGACCCTTCGTTCCTCAGGGAAACAAACGGATATGGAAGAGCCAGCTAGTTGCTTCCCTGAGGAACGAAGGGTCTCACATCTGTTCCGTGAGCAATACTTTGAGGCTGATTGCCACTTTCTAGGCAATTCCAACTAAGGTCAGAGTTTGTCATAATTATGATATACGTCATAAACTGGCGTATGCGCTGCGAGTAATTTCAAAGGCTCAATCTGTTTCTCACACAATTTCAAGAACGGTGCAGCCTCTGATATTTGACATACAGCGTTTTTCCATTCACGATGGAGCAGGAATTCGTAGTGTTGTGTTCTTTAAAGGATGCAACCTCAATTGTCCGTGGTGTCAAAATCCCGAGTCAATGGATCATCGGCCTGAGATTGCCTTTTATGCTGAAAAATGCACGAAGAATGCCGATTGCGTTGAGGTTTGTCCTGTAAATGCCATCATCATTGGTTCCAAAACACACATAGACCGCGAACTGTGCAATCGCTGCGGCAAATGCACCGAAGCGTGTGTTACTGGTGCGTTAAAAAAGATTGGAAACGTCTATTCGGTTGATGAAGTGATGCACCAATTGCTCAAAGACAAACCTTACTACGAAACATCGGGCGGTGGTGTAACTTTTTCGGGCGGAGAACCGAGCCTGCATGCAGACTTCATTCTTGAAGTGCTGAAAGAATGCAAGAAGCATGATATTCACACGAATATCGAAACCAACGGTTACTTCAACTGGGAAAAATTCAAACCACTTCTCCCGTATTTAGATCAGATATACTTCGATTTGAAAATTGTTGATCAGAAACGGAACAAAGATCTGCTAGGTGGCGATAGCCAACGCATTCTATCCAACATGGATCTTTTAATTGAGCACAACGCTCCAGTCGAATTCCGTATTCCGCTTATTCCAGGTCATACCACAGATGATGAGAACCTGAAATCGTTGGTCAGGGTGCTGAAGGAGAAAGGAATTTCAAAGATTCATCTTTTGCCATACCACAGCATGGGCGAAGCAAAAGCAGAACGCATTTGCAGTCCGCTCATTGATTTGAACCAAAAACCATTCGATACAGAACAATTGAATGGCTTTCAACACATGTTTGAAAGCGAACACATTGAAACAGAACTTTATAGATAGAACGTCATGGAAACTACCGCAAAGGCCACTGCCACCATCATCAGCCCACGGCTCAATCGTCTAAAGGAGAAGGTGCTTAATTATCCACCATCCATCTGTCCCGAAAGAGCGCTTCTAGTAACCAAGTATTTTAAGCAGAAGGAGAACGGTAAGAAGCCGATGGTCATACAAAAGGCCGAAGCATTGGCCTACATTCTTGACCAAAAAACGGTACGCATTTACGAGGATGAGTTAATTGTGGGAACAACCACGTCTAAGCGTGTAGCTGGGCCGATTTTCCCTGAATTGCACGGCCTACCCGTAATGGAAGACTTGTTCAGCTTTTCGGACAGAAAGATTAATCCACTAAAAATTCACAAGCACGAAAAGACCAAATTACTGACCGAAGTTGTTCCTTTCTGGCTCACGCGATTTTTGGGCTACAAGGCCATGAACGGGTTGGATCTAATCAAGTTTGTGACCGACCAACTTAATCCGAAATTCTATCTCATCAACGAAACAGGCGGTATCGGTCACCTCATTCCAGATCATGAAAGAGTGCTGGAACGCGGATTGGATGGCATCAAAGAAGACATTAGAGTTAAGCTGAATGAAGCAGGATTAAGCGAATCTGCACGGAACCAATATGAAGCCATGATTATTTCGTGTGATGGCATCATCAATTACGCTCACAAGTACGCAGAAAAGGCCGAGGGACTGGCGAAAACGGAAAATGACCCAGGCCGAAAAGCCGAATTGTTGACAATTGCAAAAAACCTAAAACACGCTCCGCAAAAACCTGCCGAGACATTTCATCAAGCAATACAGGTGGTGTGGCTCATGCATACGGCCGTTTTTATTGAGGGATTGGATAACGGAATCAGCTTTGGAAGAATGGATCAATACCTGTATCCATTTTACAGAAGAGATCTGATAAATGGTACGATTACAAAGGACAAAGCAAAAGAACTGATTGGCTGTCTGGGCATCAAAAGCTCAGAGATTATTCCCGTTTTCAGTTCCAAGATAAGCGAATGCCATGGAGGTTTCCTGAGTGGACAAGCCATCACTTTGGCCGGAACGGATGAGGAAGGAAACGACCTTACCAACGAACTGACTTTTATGATGCTCGAACTGATGGATGAGGTTCGTCTGCGCCAACCAAATTACCATGCACGAATTCATGATGGTTCGCCCAAGCCTTACATCGACAAGATTATGTCCAACCTTGTAAAAGGCGTTAATTCTCCCGCGCTTTACAACGACAAGGTGATTATCAGCTCACTTAAAAAAGCTGGTTATTCAGATGCTGATTCAAACGCCTACGCCACCTTGGGTTGTGTGGAGTTGCTTTCGGCAGGAAAAACGTTTGGCTCTACCGATGCGGCTTTGGTCAACATTCCTATTTGTCTAGAAATGGCCCTCAACGAAGGCCGACTCTTCGGGGATCTGATGCGAAAAGGAACAGAAACGAAGCCTGTTGATGATTTCAAGAATATTGATGAGGTGAAAGCCGCATTCAAAACACAGCTTCAGTTCGTCATTGACCGTTTGGTGAAAGTGCTGGAGCCGATTGAAATTGCTAATCGTGATTTTCATCCAACGCCTCTCACATCTGTGGTAACACAAGGCTGTATTGAAAGCGGAAAAGACGTTACTTCTGGTGGCGCCATCTATAATTTCAGTGGTGTTCAAGGAGTAGGCGTTACCGATGTTGGAGATAGTTTGTATGCCATCGACCAATTGGTTTTCCAAAAGAAAAAAATCAAACTTTCTGAATTGGTCAACGCACTAAAAACCAATTTCAAAGGGAAAGAGAAACTCAGAATGGAACTTCATAATCTCCCGAAATTCGGGAACGATATGGAAGATGTGGATGCCTTGAGCCGTTGGGTAACGGACACGTATTACGATTCATTCAACGGAAAAATGAACACCCGTGGCGGCAAGTTTGTGGCAGGATTCTATTCCACCACAACCCATTACAGTTTCGGAAAAATGACTGGCGCGTTGCCAAATGGAAGAGAAAAAGGAGAGCCGTTCAGCTCTGGCATTGCACCCATGAACGGGGCAGATGTGCTTGGCCCAACCGCCATGTTCAATTCCATTACTGCTCTCGATTTTGAACGAGCGCACAATGGAGTAAACGTAAACGCCAAGTTTGATACCGCCACGCTGAAAGGAGAACATGGAAAAATGATTTTGGAAAGCCTATTGCTTACCTATTTCAAGAAAGGTGGCATGCAAGTGCAATTAAATGTATTGGATACGGAAATGCTGAAAGACGCGAAAATTCATCCCGAAAAATATCCCAATCTACTTGTTCGGGTTTCGGGTTATTCGGCCTATTTCAATGACCTTTCTCCAGCCATGAAAGATGAGATTATTAACCGAAGTTGTTTGAATACTTAAGATAATATGGAAAAGACCGATACTGCAATTTGGGATTTTATTGCCAACACAGATGTGTTCACGTTGGCCACCTGCCACCGTGGAAAACCATATTGCTGCTCTTGCTTTTACACCTTCGATCGTGAAGGGAAGCGCCTGATATTCAAATCTGAAACAGGAACACGCCACGTGACCGAACTATTGCTTCAACCACAGATTGCAGGCAGCATTCTTCCCAAAAGTCTTGCAATTGGAAAAGTGAAAGGCATTCAGTTTACTGGTCAAGCACTTCCGTTGCAGGAAACAGAAGATTATGATAGAACGAAGAAACTCTATTACAAGCAATTTCCTATTGCCCTAACCATGGGCGGACAGCTTTGGGCAGTAGAGTTGGAGACAATTAAAATGACCGATCATACGCTCGGATTCGGCAATAAACTGCGCTGGGAAAGGGCTCAATTGAGCACAAAAATGAACTAAAACGGGCTTGAAAGCGAAGTATCGTTCACAAACTCCCAATCTGTTAGTGTTTTAAGGAAGGCCACCAGATTCTGCTTCTCCTCTTCGGTAAGTTGAAGTCCGTATTCCTTGCCTGGTTTGGTCATTATGGGGTCAATAGTCATGGAGCGTTTTACCTGACTATTATAGTGTTCTACAACTTCTTCGAGCGTAACGAACCGCCCATCGTGCATGTAAGGTGAGGTCAACTCCACATTTCGTAAGGTGGGCGTTTTGAATTTTAAACGGTCGTACGGACTTCCGCTAATGTAACTGCGATCCTTAACGGTCGGGTCATAAATACTGTCGAGCCCAATATTGTGAAACTCATTATTCGTCATCAATGGAATTCCATGGCAATGGAAACAATCTCCTTTTTCGGTAAAAAAAGTAGTCATACCATTCAACTCACTGTCCGTCAATTGTTCTTCCCCTTTTAGATAACTGTCAAATTTGCTATTGCTAGACTTTAAACGTCTGAACCATTGGGCCAATGCTTTTGCCACCAACTCATCGGTAATCTCGCAAGAGCCAAAGGCCTTTCGGAACAATTCGGGATAAACAGCATCCTCTTTTAGAAGATTAAAATCCACTTCAAAAAAGTCGTTTACTTCAAACAGCATCACGTCTTCCAAGATTCCTTCCAGCTTTCCATTCCACAAAAAGTTACGACTCCACGCAAGGTTTACATGCGGGAGCACAGACGAACCGCTTGCTGTTGATGGAACCGAAAAAGAATTACTCTGAAAATGACAAGAGGAGCATGAGCGCCCTTCACGCGGGCCGCCTGTAGAAAGCAATGGATCGTAATACAATCTCCTGCCAAGTTGAACTCCTTCTTCTGTTAGCGGATTATCAGAAGGAACTTCTAGAATGGGGAAATAATCAGGAAATTGTAGTTGGTAAGGATGTGTATTTGCCTCACATTCGTCCACTTCCTCTTTACAGGATGAGGCAGAAATCGCCAAAAGCACCAATAAGAACCAAACCGAGCGTGTCATGGCGTTTGTTCTAAAGTGAAGGCGTTGTTTATATTGGCGCTTATCTCCAACATGGCTGGCATGATACCCATGGTATAATTGCTGCTGTCCATGTCGAATGTGTTGGGACCTGTCATGATTTCGTTCAGGTTGAATCCAATGGTCATGCTGCCATCTTCCGAAATATCAAAAGGGGTTGAGATTGAAACATCGGCCAAACATTCGTTATTCCCCACATGAATGGCATAGCCGTTTACACCTTGATTTGAATTAAAATAACCTTCAAATTTCATAAAGTGATACCCTCCGCCCATCTGTTCGGGCCAAACCATACCCGTATTGTATGATGTATTGGGAAGATTACCGTAAACGTTCTGACTCTGTGGTATTCCGAAGTTAAAACGCAATTCCTTAAAACTACCGACAGGAACTTTGGGTAGATTCAAAATGGTTCCTTCCCGAGCATCAATGAAATGAGCATCGCCATCAGCCGTAACTACAGAATTGTCTGCCTTTACAAATCGAAAATTGGATAGATAGTACCGCAACTTATTCACACTGTAGGGATTGCCAGCGGCATTTTGATAGATGATGGTATCGAGCATCAGCTCATCTCCATCAACATGGTAGTGTGGGGTAATGGTAAGGTTGTAGGTCAGCGCTTCCTCTTTGCAGCTATTCAAAAGAACAGTGTTCAAGGCCAAAAGAAGTACAAATGCAAGTTTTCTCATCCCAATTGAATTTGAGTTCAATTACGGATGAAAGCAAACTGCCGATCATGACTTACATCATGGTCGGCAGTTTATTTTCAAATATGAATTATATGCTTATCCGCACTTGCTATGCCCGCAGCTTTTGCACTTGAGGCAACCTTCTTCATAAATCAATCCATCAGGATCGTTACATGATGGGCATTTGTGATCAGCTTTTGTTCCGTTAGGAATGTAACGCTTCAGTGTTCGTTCAACCCCGTTTTTCCATGTGTTGATGTTCTCATCAAACAGGTTCAATCTCGACACAAGATTAACCACATACGGCAACGGCATTCCATGACGCAATACACCAGAAATTAGCTTCGCATAATTCCAGAATTCCTTATCGAAACTGCGCGAAAGTCCTTCGATAGTTACACGATAGCCGTCCTTATCCACATACTGGAAATCGTAACGGGCATTGCCATCATCATCTCGGTCTTTGATGATCCAACCTTTTTCTGCCCACGTTGGAAGATGAAACGCTTCTTCGGTTTTTCCAGTGAAAACCTCATAAGGTTTGCCATCCAGCAATCCAACTACTGCAATCCACTTTTCCTTCTCATTTTGGAATCGGACAATCTCAGCTTCTAGTTTCTTTGGTCTTCTTGGCGGACGCGTTTCCAAAATGGTTTCCAGCGTTGCCGCATCCTTCTTGTCATCATTTGATATGAGCACTCCCGAACGTGAACCATCTCGATAAACCGTAATTCCCTTCACGCCTTGCTGCCACGCTTTCAAATAAATCTCGCCTACCTTTTCCTGACTTACATCTTCAGGCAAATTGATGGTAGAACTGATGGAATGGGTCACATACTTCTGAACCATCGCTTGCAATTTTACGCGCTGCATCCAGTCAATTTCAGGAGCGGTTGAACCGATGTACGGATTGCCGGCATCATTTTTCTTTCCGTTCACGGTCATCCACGTTTTTAGCTTCGGATGATACACGGTGAACTCCTCCCAACGATCGCCCATTTCATCAACAAATGAAACATTGGCTTCCGGTGTGCTGTGCATGATTTTTCTTCTTCTCGTATAACTGGTGAGAAAAACAGGTTCTATACCTGAAGATGATTGCGCCAACATGCTGAGCGTTCCAGTAGGAGCTACTGTACTGATGGAAATATTTCTTCGTCCATGTTGCATCATGCGCTCATACACATTCGGAAAATCCTGCTTCAGCATTTGCACGAACTCCGAAGTGTTCTCAATTTCTGGATTGAAATCTTTGAATTTTCCTCGTTCGATGGCCATATCAATAGAACACTGGAACTCAGCATCGCACTTTGTACGCATCATTTTCTCCATTTCGACTAGGGCTTCATCGCTATCGAATTTTAACCCGAGTGCAGCAGCAGTATCGGCCAAGGCTGTAAATCCAAGACCAGTTCTTCGACCATTCTTTCCAGCATTGTAGAGTAACTCCCACGTTTCAACCTCCACCTGCTTCACTTTGTCTGGTTCAGGGTCACTTTTAACCTTAGCCAAAATTCGGTCGATGGCTTCCAGTTCAAGATCCACCAAATCATCCATCAAACGTTGCGACTCATAAGTCGTTTTCCAGAATTTCTTGTGGTTGAAACTTGCTTGTGGCGTAAATGGATTTTCTACAAATGAATACAGATTGATGGCAATCAGTCGGCAACTATCTCCGCCTTGCATGGCAATTTCTGAGCACGGATTGGTGCTTGTATTCTTAAATCCAGGATAAACCGATGATGTTGAATAATAATGCTGACGATCCCAGAAAATAAGACCGGGTTCCGCTGTATTGTGCGCGCACTGAATAATGGTGTTCCACAATTCGCGTGCATTCACCTTCTTCGTGATTTTTGGCTCTTTACTCTCAACTGGCCAACGATGCATAAAATCTTTGTTGTCTCGAACGGCTTTCATGAATTCGTCCGAAATACGAACCGAGATATTGGCACCTGTTACCTTCGAAAGGTCTTGCTTGCTGGTAACGAAATCCTCCACATCGGGATGAGCAATGTCCATGGTAATCATCAAGGCACCGCGTCTTCCATTCTGAGAAACTTCGCGCGTTGTATTTGAGAAACGCTCCATAAATGAAACCGCGCCAGACGTGCTACCAGCTGCATTATTTACCCGCAATCCAGCAGGGCGAATGGTAGATAAATCAATACCTACACCGCAACGCCTTTTAAAGAGTTGCACCAATTGCTGGTCGGTGTACATAATGCCACCGTAACTATCGTGAATTTCAGGAATAACTACGCAGTTGCTCAACGAAGCAAGCACATGCGTATTACCTAGAGAAGACATCACACTTCCTTGTGGAATGACATATTTGAAATCTCGAAAAAGATTGTAAATCTCATCTTCCGTCATTGGATGCCGCTGCTGACCATATTCAGAAAGCAGTGCTGTTTTTGCGCCTAAATCAGCAGATGAACCATTTTTTTGTTCGATGCGAGCAAACTCGCGAGCCATACGCTTGTGCATATCGTCTGGCGAGGTTTCCAAGTACTTGCCGTCCGTATCGGTCATGGCATACTTGTTAATCCAAGTGGTGGCCGCCAACTCGTCTCCATCAAAGTAGCTTAAACACTTCTTCAATACTTCCTGATAAGGGAAGGTTGGTGTTCTTGTTAATGTGTCAATTGTGGGTTTCGGTGTCTTCTTGTTGGCCATGGGTTACTCTTTTATTAGTTGATGGCCATGAAAGTATTAACCAAAAAACACCATCCGAAGCAAGTCGAAAAACGTTACTAAGAATCTGCTTGTTAATAAGTCTAATTGACTGAAAATCAGCAGTGGTTCTTCAATTCTGATATAAATCATAATCGTAAAAGTTGGAGTAATTAAAAATTGTGCTTATTGGGTAAGCAATGTTCTAACCTCGATAACCCGCGCACTGTTGTCAACTCCCAAGCCTTCTTGCCGATGCTGCAAAAAAAACACGCTTATTCTACAACTGGGTCTTGTTTATTCATCCGCCCATATTCTCAAACTTTGAATTTCTCTGAGATGATTGAAAGGTAGAAATTCAATCTCCGCGTTTGTAGCCGATTTTCTGCCTGTTCTGTTGGTCAAGTTCTTGCTGTTTAATCGCTTCAAACTGTTTGAGGTATTCAAATATGATCTGAAGTTGGTCATCGTGGCCTCTGACGCTACTCCTTATCTCTTCCAACTGTTTGAAGAACTCTTGATGACTGGAAATCAGCTGTCTCATCTTGGTGAAGAGACGCATAATCTGGATGTTTACTTGGATTGCGGTCGGACTGTTCAATATGCTTGACAGCATGGCAACTCCCTGTTCCGTAAAGCAGAATGGAGCGTATCGTAACCCTTTCCTATCTTCTTTGGACATCACAGATTGTGATCTCCAAGATTGGAATTCCTCTTTATCCATCTCGAACATGAAGTCTTCTGGAAATCTGTCCAGATTACGCCTAACTGCTTGTTTGAGGACTCTTGTTTCTACGCCATACAAGGCTGCCAAATCCCTATCCAGCATCACTTTTCCCCCACAGACCTCACGTATTTTGCTCATCAATACTTCGTGCGGTATTGCAATCGTCAGATTCTTTTTGGCCATGTCTAAAAAGGTTGAGCGGTCTTTCACAAAACTAAGATTTCATGGGTTTTTCGTGTTTGGTGCAATGGCTCATTCTCAGGATACTCAACTTTTCAATGAGTTCTTATTCTCCGTCCCAGACTTCCATCTTCTATCAAATTAAAATAACGGAGCCTTTACGTAACGGCCTCGTTCTGCACGAAACTTCGGAATACGGCTGTTGGATTCCGTCCCTCGGCCATTGGCGTTCGCCATGCGGTTAGTGGCTTTCGGCTAAAGGTTAAAGGCTTCCGCAGAGCGGAAAACGGTAGCCGTGGTGCGGAAACCAGTTGCGATGTAACGGAAATTGATTGCCGTGTAACGAGCGATGACCACGGAGCGGCTGACAACCGCATTACCCTACCGCCTCAGCGTAAACGTACCGCGATAGATGTGTGGCACGCCCAAAATGTCGATTACCTCCATGTGGTAGATGTAAACGCCTTGCTGCACTTGGGTTCCGTTAAAGGTTCCGTCCCAACCCAAATCCAGACTGCCGGAATAGAATATCTCCATATCCCAACGGTTATAGATGGTCATGCTAAACTCGGCAATGCTTTCGCCTTGCGGAATCCAAGTGTCGTTCAGCCCGTCTTCATTCGGGGTAAAAGCGCCCGGTATGTACAGCGTGTAATGCGGATTGACCTCCAACGTGCCAGAGATGGTATCCATACAGCCATGCTGCGTGGTTACAACTTGGGAGATGGAATACCTTCCCGTGTCGGGATAGGTGTAAGAAGTTTGCATTGCCACCACGTGATCTTCGAACGGATGGAAGGTGAATTCGCTGTTTGCGGCACTATCGCACAGATTGGTCACAATCACGGTTGGGTCGATGATGTCCAATTGCTGCGAGCTCAAACTGAAAAGTGCTTTCGGCTTGTAGTAAGACTCAATCATGGCATTCTGCACCTTAAAATCGGCACAGCCTTGGGCCGTTACCACATCTAACCGAATGTTGTAAACCCCATGCTCGTATGTCATGCCTGGGTCGCTATTGGTGGTAGCTGTTCCATTGCCCAAATTCCATGTGTAATAGAGCGTGCTGTTTCCATTGAAGGATTGATCTTCGAACGTAACGCTGAGCGGCTCACAGCCTTCCAAAACATCAGCCGTAAACTGCGCATCTGGCATGTGAAACACGTTAATCGTTCCTACAAATGGGTCGCTAACGCAGCCATTATCGGTAATGGTAAGCGTAACTGGCTGTGGCCCCGGGGCATTGAAAATGACGCCTTGCGGTTGCCTGTTGGTTGAGTTTGCAGGAAATCCCACAGGGCCAAAGTTCCAAGCAAAGGTGGCGTTCGGACCAAAATATCCTTCGGCCAAAAGGTTGAATGAATTAACAGGAAAACACTTCCCAGCAGGAATGGCAAACTCGGCCGTAGGTTTTGCAAAGACGGTTACCCGCATGGTATCGCGGCTCTTGCAGCCCTGCTCTGTGGCAATTAGCACATAATCCAAAACTTGCGTGGTATGCCCGGGATTGATGAGTTCAACGGTGGTTTCGCTCGCGGTAGGATCTGCAACACCATTGATTGGGCTCCATAGATAGGTAACGCCATTAACGGGTGCAGAACCGATAGGTCCCGAATCGCCCGAGCAGAACGAAATATCGGAACCAGCATCAACAGGAGGCGCACCCAAAATCTCAATCTGAGCGGTAGAATTAGCAGAAACACAACCATTCCAAGCCACGGTTAAATCCACATTATAAATTC
Source organism: Flavobacteriales bacterium (assembly GCA_021741155.1). Lineage (GTDB taxonomy): Bacteria > Bacteroidota > Bacteroidia > UBA10329 > UBA10329 > UBA10329. The sequence goes on from JAIOYP010000002.1 coordinate 63,331, forward strand.
CTGGCGTTGCCCAATACACCGCTAACGGACCTATGCCGCTTCCATTGGTGATGATGCCTGTGTCAAAGTTCCATTGATATTGTGCAGCAGCATTGGCGTTGCCTGTGTAATGAACCAAGAGCGGTGTGCCGACACAACCAAAGGCTGGTAGATTGAAATCGGATGTTGGTGGTGGCGTGATAGTGACTAGAACCGTATCCTCATTCGAACATCCATCTTGCCTAGTAACCGTTACGATGTATTCCATTGGCCCTTGTGGTGTACACAAAGGATTGGCAACATTTATGGCCGAAAGGTCGGTTGGCGGATTCCAAGAGAACGTACTATTTGGTGCGTTTGATGAGGCATTCAGAAGCACGCTCCCACCAATACATACAGACACATCATTCCCCGCAAAAGGCGTGGGGCCACCATCAACCGTTACGGTTACAAAATCTGTAACGGGCGTTGAACCGCAGTTATCTGAAACAGAAACGTTGTAAACCGTGGTTTGGGTTGGAGCGGGAGAAATGCTGCTTCCTACACCCATATTATTATCCCATGTATAGGTAAACAGACCTCCACCTCCACTTGCTTCGCACCAAACATTGGCATTGCCAATACAGATGGTGGTATCGTTACTGGTTTGTGTGGTGATTGGCAACAGGTCGTTGATGTAGATTCGGAAGGTATCCGTCAACCCACATGTAGATGTAATGACGATAAACTCTATATACTCCAACCCTTCCGTTACGTTATCGTTGATGGGCGAAATGACGAAAGAAACGGTGTTCTGCCCAGCCGGAATGGTAACGGTACTATCTGCTTGATTCAACTGCGGAATGGGATCGTAATCAATTCCCCAATCGGCTGTAGAACCCGAAATCCAAATAGGAACTGGGAAATTCTGCGTAATGGCTGGTCCGTTTAACGTTAACGTAACTGTGGCATCGTTACATCCTTCATAAGCCGTAGAATCTGCTGCTGCAGTTGCAGTCTCAACAACCACACTTCCAGTGGTCAAACTATTCTCCTTTACAAAGCAGCCAGTATCGTAAGATGAATCTCCACCATCCGAAATCATCATTCGTAAATGATAGGTTTCTCCGCAAATAACAGCCATCTCGGCACGGAGCACGGTAGTGAAACCACCAAAAACCACGTACTGGCTGTTTTGAGCGGTATTGTCAACGAAGTAAGTCGCATTTCCACAACCTTGATTGTTTACCGTTCCGATAGACACAGGAGTAGTTGTTCCAGGCACCAGCGTAATTACCGTCTCGGCCAATGGCACAGAAACTCCCTGAACGGTAATAGCAAAAATGTCATTAAAGAAAGGGTCGCACGAAAAACTAGGATGCTCCTCTGAACCAAAAACGTAATCAAACGAAACCCAATCAGCGTTAGGAACGAAATCAAACTCTAGCGTTAGTGCATCGTAGGAATCAATCCCTGCCAAATTTGCCAAATATGGATTTCCTGTTGTTCCGAGAATTGTACTTGCAAAGGTTGTTTGGTTTTGAGAGAAGCCAGTAACCTCTCCTGTTCCGAAAACAACACCAGAAGGCACGTTCAATCCCGTTGCATTTGCGCCTGTGGTGAACGCGCCAATTGCAAGAGGATCTCCAGAAATGGAGGCATTACTTACCAAAACGCCCGTTCCAGCAATTACCTCGGCAAGTTGCTGAGCAGTTTGCCCTGTTGTTACGGCCATCTGCGCCATCGACTTCTCCGAATAAACAGAAAAGCAAAGAATGAAGACGATTAACAGAATGTTTCTCACACAGATTTTTTTCGGGGGAACAAAAATAACCAAAACCTAAGGGTCTAGTTATTTTAGGATGATTACGTGGCCAGATTCTTTAATTATGAGGTCTCTAATGGCAACAGCCGATATTCGATACGAATAGACGGCTGGGACTGGTTCGTGGTTGCCTTCATTATTTAGAGTGCCATCCCATTTCTCAAATGGATCGGTAGAATGAAACATCTGTTTGCCCCATCTGTCGAACACCCAAAGCTCATAAACTCTAAATCCATAAGCCTTTGGGCCCCAGGTGTCATTAATCCTATCACCATTGGGTGTAAAAGCGTTGGGAATGTAGAATCGGATTTCTGGCTCCACCCGAATCAGTACCGAGTCCTTCGTTTCGCAGCCGTTGGCATCGGTAAAAGTCATCACTGCATCATACCTTCCGGTATCTAAATACGTGTATTCGTATGCGCACATTGGCACGTTCCCAGAAAAAATGGTTCCATCGCCCGTGGCAAGCGAACACTCAACCGCATCCGTAGAAGTTCCCTCAAAATTGAAGGTTGGCTCAAAGATGTAATGGAAATTGGTGTCTACAGTAAGTTCTCCGTTTGGAATGGGAAATGTCTCCACGATTTGCCGTAAGGTGTATGTGGAGGTGTCAACGCATCCTTCATTTGTCCAAATGGTAAGCGAAATATCGAAGGAGCCAGTGGTAGTGTATTCGTGCAGAATATGACTTCCCACATCGGTGCTTCCATCTCCCAAATTCCAAGAAATTTCATAGTCGGTGGCGGAGGTGGAATTATCTACCAGCAACACACCCAAGGGTGCACAGCCAATCAGTGTATCCAGCGGAAAAAAGGCTTGCGGACGAGGTAAGGTTTCGATGGTTGAAGTGGCTTCGCCCGAACAACTGTTCTCCGTCACTGTCACGGTAACCGAATAAACTCCGAGGGAATCAAAGACGATTCCAATTGGATTTCTGTCGGTTGAAGTTGCTGGAGTTGCATTAGAGAATTCCCACAGAAAGGTTGATCCACCGCCAAACTGCCCGTTGGCTTCAAACCTAAAATTGTTGGCATCTGCACACGGATTGCCGCTGCTGGTAATGTCCACTACAATCTCTTCATACACCTCTATAATGGCAACCGCTGTATCGGCACAGGCATAACCCGGATTTCCAATAAGCGTCACTGAATAAGCACCCGTATCAGGAAAAAGATAGGTCGGATTGTGAATATTGGACGTATCGGTGGTGATGTTAGCCACACCAAAATCCCAATGGTAATACTGCGTATTGATGCTGTTGTTTCCGAAGGTCACTCCCAACCCACTGCATGGGTCGTGAAAGGAGGTCTGGATTGGGATTACCGCCTCCACATTTGAGGCGCAATTCACCACGTTGAATTGAAAATCGCGCTTGTTGATGCTCAAAAGCTGACCGTTCCGGTATTCTTCCACGCAAACACCAACCACATATTGCCCAGCTTGTGTTGGCACTCCGGTCAGTTGTCCCGTTACGGGGTCAATGGCCAAAATCGGACTGGCATCAAGCGGATCCATAGCACTGTAACCTCCGCCCCAATTGATATTAGTGTACGGAGGACCAAGAGGCGGAATTGGTGCCGGATTGGCCTGCGAACCGCCATGATAAGGCGTGCAAAGTGAATAGACCAATTGGTCGCCATCTGGGTCGGTGGCAGAATGATTGAAAATCAATTCTTCGCCAATACACAGCGCCAAGGGCGGAAAGCTGTTAAAGTGCGGACTGCTGTTGCAGGAGTTCAAAGCAGCTTCTGGAATGGCTACATAATAAGTGGAGCCCTGCGAAGCAGGATTAGTTAGATTGACAATACTCTGGTTTCGGCAGCAACGCTGATAAGCCACATGATATCCTCCAGCGATGAACGGAAGATTGACCGTGACGGTGTAAACCGCTTCTTCAACACACACATTTGGTGGTGCTTGCAAGCAAGGATTGTTGATGATGACAGGAAGCAATTGTGCGCCTCCATGAAACGCATCTAACGTAGTGAACAAACCACCGTTGGAAGTGTAAATGGCGATGCTTGCTGGACTATCAAACGGAGCGCCCGAACTATTGCAATCTCGATAGACTTTGAGGGTTATCTGGTAATTATCGTTGCCCAGACATTCATAATAGATTTCTCCTCCCACCAGATGATCGCCCTTGGAGATGAGGGGTATCGAAAGGATGGTAAAAAGGAAAATGAGAAACCTCCTGAACAATTGGTTATTAGGTTAGCAGTTATTGGATATTGACGGATTCTTAGTGAGACCTTTCGTTCCTCAGGGTTACAACCTGGGAATCCCCGCGTTTTCCCATGCCTCTTGTCCCTTGTCTCTTGTCTCTCGCCCCTTCAATTACTCCCCAGAAAGCACGTGCAGTAAGCCCGTTTCCCTCACCTCAATGCCAATTGGCGGTTCTACCCACACGTGATAGACATACGCACCGCTCGGCACCAACTTTCCGTTGTACGTTCCGTCCCAAGCTGTATCGTCCTTGAACCGACCGAACTTCATCTTGTTGCCCCACCTGTCAAATATCTCCAAATCGTAATAAAGGTAACCCTCTCCTTGAATTCCGAAAACATCATTTACACCATCGCCATTTGGCGTAAAGGCATTTGGAATGTACACGTGAAGTGGCGGATAGACAGTAACGGTGTCTTCAACGAACGACTGGCAGCCGTTGCTGTTTGTAACCGTGAGGATAACGGGATACGTGCCTTCTTCGGCATATTCGTGCAACGGAGATTCGCGGATGCTGGTCTCGCCATCTCCAAAATCCCAATTGAAATTGGTAGCGCCAACGGTGGTATTGGTGAACTGAATAGTGCTATGTTTTACGAGCTGATGCGTGAACGAAGCATCCAATTCTTCTACTGTAACTGTGGCCGTGGTAGATTCAGAAATACCGCAACCGTCCGTAACCTGAAGTGCAACAGACACGGTACTTGTTGGACTTAATGAATACGTTGGGTCAGTTCCGTTCCCATCCCAGAGGTAGGTTATGCTACCTATTCCGCCTGTTACGTTTGAGGTCAAAAGCGCATCATCGCCATTGCAAACCACTACATCAGCCGCAGAAACCTGCATTTGCTGGTAATTGACCGAAATGGTACTGGTGGCAGTAGAGATAAAGCCGCAAGCATCGGTTACAATCACCGTGTAATTGGTGGTGGTGTATGGATTAACTGTGATAGACTCATCCGTATCAGCTGCACCATTCCATTGATACTCATAAACAGGATAGCCCCCCGAAACAACCACATCAATCGTGCTCGGAGTGGGGCAAGCCAAGGCCAAGCTTGGTGTAATCTGCAACACCATTGGCTCTACATCTTGAATGGTGATGGTTACAGAAGAAGCAGGCCCCGAACTGCAAGGATTTAGCTGGTCGAGGGCAATTGTCAATGTTTCTATTCCTTCAACAGCACCATCTTGAACAATATTGAACGTAATGCTGGTAGTGCCCTGTCCAGCAGGAAATGTGATGGTATTGGGAATATTGGTCACATCAGCACCAACCGTAACCGTACCGCTGAAATTCAACCCAACGGTCAAAGGTGCATCAAACGGTTCGGAACGCTCAAACGTGAGACTCATGGAACTGCAGCCTTCTACCAAATCAAGCGATCCAGTTGTAGAGGTATAATTCGTCTCCGCACTCAAACTTACCGTAGGGCTCGAAAAACTTCCCGCTTCTAGAAAAACTGCACTATCGTAGGTTCCATCACCTCCATCGGCAATGGCCAAACGGATATGATACGATTGGCACGAAGTAAGAACGACTTGCGCTGTTAGCACCCGAGTAAATCCATTGTAGTTAACGGATGCACCACCTTGCTCGCCAGCATCATCGCCATTATCGATATAATACTGAGAATTGGTGTTGGCATTCACATTGAGCATAGTTATGGGCGTGGTAGTGCCCGGAAGTTGCGCAATATTTTGCTCGCCAACAATCCCTGGTCCACTCACAAAAAAGGCGAATACATCGTTGATATTGTTGGTCGGATTGACCCAAAACATGTACTCATTGGAGGCAAAAACATAGCGGAACTGAACCGTATCGGAAGAAGGAATGAAATCAAACTCCAAGACGGAAGCATCGTGTGTTCCGAGCGATGAGGCAGAAATGGCAGAAAGCGCGGCATCTCCCGGACGCATAAAATCGGTTCCTTCTTCGGAGATAGAGCCCGCAGTAGTTGAATTTGGCCCCACAGCATCAATGGCGCGACCAGTAGAAAGAATTACTCCCGATGCCAAACCAATGTTAGAATTAGCCCCGTCAAAGAACCCTCGCGAAGCAGGATTACCCGTAAACTGGAAGTTACTTACCTGCACTCCTTGTCCAATCAATACATCTTCCACCAATTGCTGTGGCGAATAGGTGGCATCCACCACCAACTGCGCATGGACAGACATACCAAAAAGGCACGCCACAAGCATCAGATAGAATGAACGGAACAACTTCATTTATTCGGGTGGGCAAAGATAAACAAGCGAATCACCACGCTTGAACTCCATTCGGGCTCAGATGTTTCGCAGACATTAAAAACTAATTTTGGCCGCCTAAACACGCTCATGATGAATCTGAATACAGTTGACAAATACATTGAATCGAACAAGGATCGTTTCTTGGATGAACTTATAGACTTGCTGAAGGTTCCTTCGGTGAGCGCTGACCCTGCGTTTAGCAAAGACGTTCACCGTGCTGCCGAGTTGCTAGCTTCAAGGCTGAAGGAAATTGGCATTGATAAGGTGGAGATTTGCCCAACGGCTGGCTACCCAATCGTTTACGGAGAGAAAATAGTGGATGAGAAACTGCCAACCGTGCTTGTTTATGGCCACTACGATGTACAACCTGCTGATCCTATTGAATTGTGGACTTCGCCTCCATTTGAGCCTGTGATTAAAGACGGAAAAATTTATGCCCGTGGCGCATGCGATGACAAAGGTCAGATGTACATGCACGTGAAAGCGGTGGAGTTGATGATGAAAACCGATGGACTTCCGTGCAACGTGAAGTTTATGATTGAAGGAGAAGAAGAAGTTGGTTCGGATAACCTTGGCCTGTTTGTAAAGGCAAACAAGGAGCGTTTGAAAGCTGATTTGGTGCTTATTTCCGACACGGGAATGATTGCCAATGATGTTCCTTCCATTACAGTAGGACTTCGCGGACTGAGCTACATTCAAGTAGAAGTAACGGGTCCAAAGCGCGACCTCCACTCTGGATTGTATGGCGGAGCGGTTGGCAATCCAATCAATGTGCTGTGCGACATGATTGCTTCGTTGCAAGATGAGAACAAGAGAATTACCATTCCGGGATTCTATGATGGTGTGATTGAAGTAAGCGCGGATGAACGCGCGCAAATGGCAAAAGCGCCTTTCAGCGAAGCGGAATACTGCAAAGAACTGGACATGAAAGCCACGCAAGGTGAGGCAGGCTATTCTACCTTGGAGCGTGCTACCATTCGTCCAACATTAGATGTAAACGGCATTTGGGGTGGCTATACTGGCGAAGGCGCTAAGACCGTTCTTCCGTCAAAGGCTTACGCTAAGATTTCGTGCCGATTGGTACCGGGACAAAACCCAGACAAGATTACCAAGCTGTTGCTGAGTCATATTGAAGGCATGGCACCCGATTCGGTAAAGGTGAAAGTGAAGCCACACCATGGCGGACAACCTTACCTCACTCCGACCAACTTTACGGGTTACCAAGCGGCTCACAAAGCCATGGAAACCACTTTTGGTAAAGCACCCCTGCCAATGCGAAGCGGTGGTAGTATTCCAATCGTTGCCATGTTTGAAGAAGAACTCGGTTTGAAATCTGTGCTGATGGGCTTTGGATTGGATTCCGATGCCATTCACTCGCCAAACGAGCACTTCGGCATTTTCAATTACCTCAAAGGCATTCAGACCATTCCGTTCTTTTATCAGAACTTGGCTGATTTGAGTTGAGAGAAGGGAAAAAGAAAAAGGTGAAAAGGAAAAACGTGTGCGAGACCTACTAGGTTTCAAAAAAACCTAGTAGGTCTTTTTAGATTAACAAATGAATTTCACTAGGCTTTCCATTCTGCTTGCGTTGCTTTCTTTCGCCTTGCTCTTTTCGGGCTGCGAGAAGGAACCGCTTACCGAATTCCCGATGGATGCAGATGGAACGCTGACGGATGTTGCTGATTTCAGAATCGTTTCTTACAACATTCATGGTGGTACTGGTCCGAACGGAGAAGGTAATCTGACCGACAACCTCACTGCTTTCCGTGGCATGTTGCAGGGAGAATCCATCATCTGCTTGCAGGAAGTGGTACCCGATTGTTGGAACCAAGTGAAGGCCGTTTTCTCCGATTACCCGTACCGCTATTTTCTGCCGCAGACTTCTACCAAATTTGGCACGCACAAAGAAGGCGGCAATGCCATTCTATCCAAGTTTCCTATTCAGGCATACGACCAACAGTTGATTCAGACTGACCCCGAAGGCGATAAATGGGAGCGCAAAGCGCAGTATGTGCGCATTTATATTGGCAAGGACAATCAGTACCTCAACCTCTTCCATTACCACAACACCTACAATTGGCACAACGATAATTCTGCTTCGGAACGGGCGGGCTTTGAGAAGTTTGTGGCGTTTGTTACCTCCATGAATATCGATACTGCGGAAATGACCGTGCAAATGGGCGATTTCAACATCAGCCAATCACAAGTAAACGCCATCATCGCTACCGATGATTTCCCGTATTCGCAATCAAGCTGGGTAGATCACATCTACTCCAACCGTGTGCTTTTAACGAAAGGCGAATACGATACGTTCGGCAATCTGCTTTCCGACCACAATGCCGTTTGGGCGGTGGTTTGTAATGAGGGGTGTTGAGATGGGCAGACGATTGCCGTGACCAATTACAATTCAACCCAATTGATGACCACGATCATTTGCACATCTACCGGATATGGTCCAAACGAAGGACTTGGTGGTATTTGCACTATAGCCCCTGTAGTGCTGCTATTCTGAGCGCCCTCTAAGGTGAACTGCTTACTGCTTCCAGCAGTGGAGATGGGAATAAGGGCAGTTATCGGTAGAGTGATGTTCGACTTATCGGATATCGCCATTCCTCTAAATGGAACCGGCATAATGGTCTGTCCATCATATTTCAGATACAAATCCACATCAGACTGACCAAAATCCAAGCCGTTATCTGTTGCTACTGATGGAAATTCAAAATCTAGATTTACATATCCGTTCATCATAATGGTGCGACCACCTTTCCAGTCGGCCGTGGTGGATAGAATGGTCTCAGAGTTTCCTCCGTTAAGATCACCTTGCCAAGTATAGTTCATCACGTAATCGCCATCGGCATAATGCTCCACTTTATCGGCATAGAGAGCATAGGGTACACTCAACAGTTCGCTGATACCCGAAATGGTGTACGTGGTTTCTCCGTTAGGGTCTATCTCGCGCTTCAGAAGATACGGGCCATTGGCCCAGTCTATTTGGGAGAAATCTCCATCGACCACCGTTCCGCCTCCTATGGCCACCGACACAAGACCGTTGTCGTTGGTGGTGGGTGTCTGCGTTTCTACATAGACAACCGTTTGATTGATATCATCCCGAATGATACTGAGCTGCATACCAATGGTTTGGTTGGTAACCAGTTGGTCGCCCGCATCGCGGATTACGGCTTGATAGCTCATCTTAGAAGGTGCTTGGGCAAAAGCTCCAGTAAGGGTCAAAACGGTCACGCAAAGGGTCAGTAGTGTTTTCATGGGGTATTAGTTTTTAATGATCTTGAATGTTCTGATTGATTGATTGTTCTTGAATATGTTTAGGAAATAAACACCTACAGGTAGGGCAGATGTGTTGAGTACTGTTTGTGAGCTTGTGGTGTTGCCATCAAGCAGGCGTTTCCCCTGTGCATCAGATAGTTCATACTGAAGGTTGAACGAATCTGCTTGCAGCACCTGCATCAGCAGTTGATTGGTGGTGGGATTGGGAAAAACATTTAGCGTCAGCACATATTCAGTCTCCTGAACGGAAACGGGAAATATCTCGTTGGCATGTTCAATTCCCTGACTGGCAGATCCGCCCGGACCGGTAACTTCAGTGAACACCACCAGTCCCACGGCAAATGCCTCGGAACCGCCAGTACCAGTACCGTCACCACCTACGGAACTCAACGCATCCTGCGCGCTACTTCCGAATACGATCCCAAAGAGAAGACCGAAGAAGATTATTGTTGTTTTCATGGTGTAAAAGTGTGGTGGTGACCAAAAGAGTGTGATGATTTCACACGGTAATCAGATATGATATTTGTCAGGAAAAAGACATCCGGGGCCATTCCGTTCTTCTTTCAGTGTGAGGCAGATAGATAAAAGAAAAAACGGAAACCAAGACCTTCAAGGTCTTGCTGAATAGAGGCGAAGCACCACGTTAATGAAGGAGACAACGTTACCAACTTGTGGGTCTATAATCCTTCAGGAATTTGCCGCACCAATGTTTGCCCGTGTTGATGCCATATAACAATGGATCCAATACTCTGGCAGCTCCATCCACAATATCTAATGGCGGTTGGAAGTCGTGCAGTTCTTCCTTCTTTTTCGCCAACTCAATGGGGTCTTCATCGGTTACCCATCCCGTATCTACTGCATTGGAATAGATGCCATACTTGGAAAAATCAGCGGCAGAAGTAAGGGTCATCATGTTCAGCGCAGCCTTGGCCATATTGGTATGTGGGTGGCGCGATTCTTTGTGGTATTGATGAAACTTCCCCTCCATGGCCGAAACATTGATGATGTGCTTCATGCCTGTGTTTTCCTTTTTCATGAGATGAACCAAGCGATTGCAGAGCACAAAAGGCGCAACAGAATTGACGAGCTGCACTTCTAGCATTTCGTTGGTATGAATCTCTCCCAGTTTCAACCGCCAACTGTTGGTCTTTCGAAGATCAACTTGTTGCAAGTCGGCATCCAACTTCCCCGTTGGAAATACCTCATCGGTAGCTAAAGAATGGTCTACCGTGTAGGCAATTTGAGAGAGTTTGGCAGAAGCACTCAAACCAATACCCACTTGCTTTCTGTTCCAAGAAACAGGTAAGTTCTTGTCCTCATCTTCTAGTTGAGCGCTGATGATTCCTAGCTCTCGCAAACAGGCTTCATGATCTGACAAAACGTTCCTCACCAAGGGAGGCAGTTCAGAAATAGGAGCGTCTTCTTGCGCCAATAGGTGCTGATAGAAACCTGCTGGACGCCTCACGGTCTGTGCTGCATTATTGATGAGCACATCCAATCGGTCGTATTGCTGCTCTATGTAATTGCAGAAAATCTCAACGCTCGGAATGTGCCTGAGGTCCAGGCCGTGCACCTTCAGACGGTGGCCCCATTTGTCAAAGTCGTCTTCTTTGGCATAACGCATGGCAGAATCTACTGGAAACCGCGTGGTGGCAATAACGGTGGCTCCTGCCCGCAACATCATGAGGGTAATATGGTAGCCAATTTTGAGGCGCGAACCCGTAACCAGAGCCACTTGTCCAGTGAGGTCTGCGGTTTGAAAACGCTTGGCATAATTGAAGTCGCCACAGGGCGAACACATGGTGTCATAGAAGTGATGCAGCGTTGTAAACTCCTCCTTGCAGACATAACATTCGCGCGGGGTAACAGTGGTAGTAGCACGTTTTGCTTGCTCGGCAGTGAGTGCAATCATTTTGGGTGCAACAAAGACGGTTGCTTCTCTCGCGCTGCGAATGCCTGTTTTGTTGCGCGCCTGCTTGTCTTGTGCAGCCGCTTTTTTCCTGCCGTTTTTGCGCGCGTCCTTATCGCGTTGGGTAAACTCATTTTTAAGCGGTCGCGACAATCGACCCGCTTGTATCATCAGTTCAATTCTGCGCTCTTTGGGAATCTCAAAGAGTTGACCGGTATCGTTGTTCAGCGTTTCTAAGATGGCGATACACTGATCAATTTGATCTTGGCTCAATTGAACCTGTTCTTTGTCCATTTCGTTCATCCCGTGCCTAGCTTATTGCCCACGTTTACGGCTCAGAAAAGTAAGGTTTTAGTTACTGCAACCTTTGCCAAGGTCTTCAAGGTTTGGCTATCTGATCTTAATCAGGTCAATTTCCTCGTATGCATTTGACACCCATCCGCAGCCGGCCATGGTGGCCAGTACATCATACTTGACCTCGATCTTCAGTTCGTCCACCTGATACTTGGCAGGCAGGTCAATGGGTTTGTAAACGGTGCCATCAATTTCCATGACCCAACCACAGCCATCAACCGCTGGTGGTCCAAAATCTTTTACCGTTGCTTTGGTAAACTTTCGTTGGTCGCATGCAATGAGCGATGCGAAGAGAACCAGAAGTAGGAAGAGTTTATTTTTCATGGTTACTGATTTGTGCATCTTATTGCCTTACAAATTTTTCCCAGCCCTGCTTTTCCCCATCCGTGAGGTGGATGAAATAAAGACCCTGATCCAGAGAACTAATATCAATCGTAGCGTTCTGATTGGTGGTGGAGTATTGCATTACTAATTGTGCCTGCGCATTGAATAGTTCTATTGTGCCGCGTTTCAAATCCTCTGGCAGTTCAATTGTAATGTGGCTACTAGCGGGATTGGGATACGCACTAAAAAGTATCTGCTCTCGATCTTCTATGCCCAGAAAAATGGCGTTCGATACGGTATTACTAAAAACGTCTTCGCCACTACTCGTTTTTGATGGCGTGCAGTAAGCGTCTAATGTTGTTCCAATGGCATAATAGGTTAGCGAGGTGGCAAATGGCAGAATCCAATTGGTGAAGCCAGCCGGAATAGCCACTTGCAACGTAAGCTGAGAAGGAGATGAGCCAGCGTAAACCAAGTAATCTTGTTCCAGACCCGGCTGCGGGAAATAATTGTTCCAGCTCAGTCCCATCTGTTGCCCTTCCGTATTCGTAAACGTATCAACTCTAAGATGAATGGTAGTATGTTTTGCTGATCGGTTGCTTTCGTCTCCATCGTTGTTAACCATGGATAAATAATAGTTCGTGGCTGCGCTGGATGAAGGGCTGGGATCAACAAAAACAGTTAAATCTTGGTAGGCAACAGCGCCAAGAAGCTGAATTTGCTGCGGACTGGTAACAAGCGAACTATAAATTCTGAATGAGTCTGTAAAGTTCGATGTCAACCTTTCCCAAACCACCTGATTAACTCCAGTGCCAAGTTCTGTACTCACAAAACAAATCTCAGGGGTGAATAGGTTTTCGGAGACTGCGTACTCAATCGTGTAATCAAATGGGGTGCTTAATGGGGCAGGAGGCAGTTGGCTTAAAAAAAACCTGACAGTAATCGTATTCGTACCCGATGTGATGGTGGTGGGTGTGCCATAAATGCGAATGCACCACCTCGAATAACCGGGTTGCTGAGGAACGAGGTGAACTGCCGAAACTCCCTGTCCTGCTGCATAATTAAACGGAAGCGCCATGCCAGTGGTATCTACCATGTCACCGTTGTCGAGGTAAAATTCGTATTCCATTCCATCTGGCATTCCCGTTACATCCATAACGCCTACCTGTTCGATGGCTATAGAGCCAAAAGGAACACTTGGGGCCAACCCTCCATAGGGAAAATAGACCGTGAAATTACCATCGAAGTATTGGTTGGGCTCCATGGTTACTCCTCCAGCAAAAGAGGACTGAAAAGTGTTGATTGCAGTATTAACTACACACTGCGAAAAGCCTTGAATCTGTACCAGTAATAAGGCAAGGGTAAAATAGGTTTTCATGGTTGAGGTTTTTATGGATTGTGCTTAATCGTTACCGTCTGCAACTCCCGATATTGTTACCCCAATATTACCCAACTTCTTTCAATTTACCTACACCATGTTGCACTACTATCTGGCAGCGCATCAAGCAACACAATTGGTCATGGCGCGGACTCTACTCGCAGGTACATGGAGGCCGTGATGGTGTAAATCCACCTTAAAAAGACTGGTAATTAAAAAGGAAATTTCCTATTCCTTCTCATAAGGTTTGAATTCGAAATACGTTTTCACCTCAATTACTTCGGCAATGTTGGCAAACACAACCTTAGGAACCTTAATCTGATAATCTCTTAGCGCCACCGCAAAATCGCAGATAAGCGTGGCTCTTCCTTTGTGGCAAACCATCAATCCGCTGAGGCTCTCGGCCCTGTCATGTCCATGAATATTCATCATTCCGGTGGCAGTAACATTATAGATGGTATCCTTGGTAATTTCCAACGTATCACTCAATTTTCCATTGAAAGTGGCGTACGGAAACTTCTCCGATTCCATGTAGCTCTCATTGAAATGTTCCTGCATCAACGTTTTTTCAAACTGAAACCCTGCAATGGGAATCCGAAATGTAATTTCTCTCTTGGTTACATTAAGTAATGATGTGGATGCCGAATTGAACGCCTCAATATTCTCTATCGGAGTTGCAGAAAAGAAACTCACCAAGCTACTATCTGTGGTGTAAATGGGCTGAGAAAACGACTGCCCAGCAAGCATTGTCAATCCTACAATTATGGTCAAAAATGATTTCATATCATTCATACTACTGTTGCAAAAAGCTGCTGCTGGCTCAGCATGCAAACACTTGTTTTAATGAATCTGGAAGTGGATTACTAGGGAATATGTCCAATCCGATTTCAATCTCCAGCAATCTATCACTTTTCATTCCGTTCATGGTGGCGCGAATAAACAAAAAAGGTGCCGTTAAGCACCTTTCCTATCTTGGGTATCGGTCATTTATTTGACCAACAATTTCTTAATGGTCGATTTTCCGTCCACTTCAATTTGCAAGAAATATACACCTGTGTTCAGGCTTCTAGATTTCACATCAATCTTAATGTTGCCACCATCATGCTTTTCCTCAAGCACTTTCCGTCCCTGCACGTCAAACATCGTAATCAGCATCTTCTCGTCAACATCTCTCGCAGCCACATGAATTTCATCTATTACTGGGTTCGGATAAACCGAAATATCAGCAAGGTCAGATTCTGCTATTCCAACACCTAATTCACCTACAGTAAGCGAACCAGAAACCACCACATCATCACTTGTACCACCACCATTATCAGTAAAATTTCCAGCATAATAAACACCAACGGCCCCTGTTCCAGAGACTGGAGCAATCCACTGAAAATTCCAAGTTTTTATTCCTCCAATAACCGAAGTTCCGCTAAACGTATGGGTGATGTACTTGGAACCGAGTATCTGTGTTCCTGTTCCAGCGATAAGTGTTCCCAATTCGTTCCCAGAATTATCCTGTGCAGAAAGTTGAAATCCGAACTTCTCACCTCCAGACTTGGTCATTGTAAACATAATGTTGTATGTCTCGCCACCAACATATCCAGTAGGTGGAATATCTGATGAGACATCTATCTCCTCGGTGGTTACCGCAGGACCACCAGAATGGCAACCCAATGTTGCGCACGTCTGACCATCAGACGGAGATCCCGTGTTTCCCATGGGTGCTCCCGAACTGTTTGTGTGAGCCATTCTAAAATTGTAATCATAAACCAATCCGGCCATCAGCAATAATGACAATACGAGAGCGAATTTTTTCTTCATGATTATGGTAGTAATTGTGCGCTAAAATTAAGACCGTCTTTGGATATGTAATTGTCTTACTCGCAACTTCATCAAAGGTTCAATGGTAGCACAGATAGGAAATATGGTTGCTTTCGGGGCAATCGGATCTTAATCAAGGTGAAAAACATGCTTTAGCCACAGAGACACAGATTTGCATAGAAAGACCACTGATTATCTGTGAAAAATCCGTGAAAATCTGTGAATCCGTGGCTATTTCATGTCAGCTACTTAAGACCCAATTACCTTGATGGTCTTAAAGAATTCAGATTTTCCCAAATGGCTTTTCATAAATTTGGCCTCCCAACGAAAAACAATGGCTGACGACAGATATCAAGGACACGATTATTATTTAGTGGATGATTTGCTCACAGAAGAGCACAAACTCATTCGCGAAACGGTGCGAACATGGGTAAAGCAGAACGTTTCTCCCATTATTGAAGAATACGCGCAAAAGGCCGAATTCCCAATTCACTTACTGAAAGGTTTAGGTGAAATTGGTGCTTTTGGCCCATACATCCCCGCAGAATATGGCGGCCCAGGGCTTGATCAAATCAGCTACGGAATTATCATGCAAGAGCTAGAGCGTTGCGATAGCGGATTGCGCAGCACGGCTTCGGTTCAAAGTTCGTTGGTGATGTTCCCTATTTGGAGTTATGCTACTGAAGCGCAGAAGCAGAAATGGTTGCCTAAATTGGCTACAGGAGAATTACTCGGCTGCTTCGGTCTCACCGAACCCGACCATGGTTCTAACCCAAACGGGATGGTCACAAACTTCAAAGATGCTGGCGACCACGTCATCCTAAACGGGGCCAAAATGTGGATAAGCAACGCACCGTTTGCCGACATCGCAGTGGTTTGGGCAAAGGATGAAGAAGGCACAATTCGCGGCCTAGTTGTAGAACGCGGAATGGAAGGATTTACCACGCCAACCACGCATGGAAAATGGAGTCTTCGTGCTTCTGCCACAGGCGAATTGGTGTTTGATAATGTGAAAGTCCCGAAGGCGAATTTGTTCCCAGACATCCGCGGACTGAAAGGCCCGTTGAGCTGTTTAAACTCCGCTCGTTATGGTATTGCTTGGGGCGCACTTGGTGCTGCGTTAGATTGCTACGATACCGCTTTGCGTTATTCCAAAGAGCGTATTCAGTTCGGAAAGCCAATTGGAAGCTTCCAATTGCAACAGAAGAAATTGGCCGAAATGATTACCGAAATCACAAAAGCGCAATTGCTTGTTTGGAGATTAGGTGTGCTCAAAAACGACCACCGCGCTTCTCCACAGCAAATTTCGATGGCCAAACGAAATAACGTTGAAATCGCTCTAAGAACAGCTCGCGAAGCACGCCAAATGTTGGGCGGAATGGGCATTACGGGCGAATACCCAATCATGCGCCACATGATGAACTTAGAAAGCGTTGTAACCTACGAAGGCACGCACGACATCCATCTTCTCATCACGGGAATGGACGTGACCGGGTTCAATGCGTTTAACTGATTTATACATAGATTACACACACAAAATCCATAACTGAAAAAAATGACACAAAAAGGAAAACTCACACCAGTGGTTTTGGCCGCAGCACTTCATGAAAATATGAACGCAAAAGGCACACTGAAAGCACAGTTCAAAACACAATTCCTATCAAGGTTCTCAGAAGAGCAATTGGAAGGGATTAAGCAAGGAATTGAATTGGAGATCAACGACAGAAAAATGGCGGTAGTTGACGAAAAAATAAAATTCTTGGAAGAAATGGGCTACAAAGTTTCCAAGTAAATCACAAGCATTCTGAGCTTTAAGTGCAAGAGGAAAACACATAGTGAAATGAGATTTTTTCTAGCTTTTCTTCTTTGGTTTCCCCTTGCATGTTCAGCTCAATTCAAAGGCGTTTCTTACGAACTCCGAAATGAGATTGGAACGTATGTTCTTACATCCAAAACCTTCTCGCACCGAATTAATAACGAAGAAGGTGTCACTTCTGTAACCGACAAAACAGGCGAGAAATCGCTCTATCAATTTGATGAATTCCTGAATGGATTTGTTGGGCTGAGCAATGATGGAAGAACAATTGTCCACGTGCAGTCTGAGAATAACTCTGAGCCGTTAGCGAAGTTGAAAATCACCTTCTACCGCGATGGGAAAAAGTTTGATACTGTTGAACTCGGCAAGCTTCTCAAATATGAATTGGATGGTGTAATTAAGAGTGAAAAACTCCCAAAAAGCGGCTGGCTAAGAAACGACAGCCTCCTACACAAAATGGCAAGCAATGCATTTTACATCACCGATGATAAGGTGTTCGTTTCCATTGATGGTCCCCTTCTACTGGTCTTCGATATGAACAAGATGTTCCACATCTATACGGGAAACGGTGCCAACCATTTTCAGCAGAATTATTATTCGATTCCGAACCTTCCATTCCGAACGGAGTTTACCTCTTCTGAGTACTTCCCGAAAGAAATTCCTCAAACCGAAAACGGACGAGATTTTGATGCCATCATCGCTAATGCGGCTAAGTTGAAATCTGCGATTCCAGAAGAAGCACTCTATCGGGTAGAAATGGAAGTTCTAGTTCGAGTAGACGGTACTTCAGAGATTCGAAAAGCGGCTGTTTTCTCTACAAAAACCAACATTCTTGACGAGAAGTTGTCGGAGCAGTTAAAGGCAAATCTGCCGACTACGCGTTTTCAAACGGCAACCATTCCGCCTAAACATCCCGCGTGGATTTTTAGTGAGAGTTTCTGGTTGAAGTGATTTTCCTATAAAGGACGATAAAGCTTAACTTTGATTCAGTTGTTTAAATTCAAAAAACGAAAATGAAAGTTCTTCTCGACATAAAAGATGCGAACGCATTGCATTTGATGGAGGTATTGAAAAGTCTTCCTTATGTGAAGACGCAACAACTGACGGACGAAAAAGCCGAATTGTTGAGCGACATTCGCGAAGCAGTGGAAAACCTCAAACTGGTTAGAAGCGGCAAGATGAAAGCGAGACCTGCCAAGGATTTGCTGAATGAGTTATGAGGTTCTAACCATCCCTCCGTTTGACAAGCAGTTAAAACGGCTGGTTAAGAAATATCCATCTCTTAGAACAGAATTTTCAACCTTTCTAGATGGTCTTGAAGTACATCCAGAATTGGGAACTTCGCTTGGCAACAATTGCCGCAAGATTCGATTATCCATCAAGTCAAAAGGTAAGGGAAAATCAGGTGGTGCTAGAATCATTACGAATATCGTCATAAGCGAAAAGGTCGTTTACCTGCTCTCCATCTATGACAAATCTGAAAAAGCTAATCTGACAGATTCTGAATTAAAGGAATTGCTCCAATTCACGATTGGCTAATCACTCCGTCCTGATTTTCATTGTCTGCAATTGCTGTAACACGAGAGCGAGCGGTATCACAGACACAAGAATAAATCCGCCACAAATCATATAGCTGTATATGATGTTGTTTGATGCAGAGAAAAACGGCATAGCGAAGATGGTGATGAACACTCCCCGACTGGCAATATTGAAGATGTAGAAGATGCTGTTGGCACGGCCAATGATGTTGTTGGGAATGTGATTGAACAGAAACGTGACACGAGTGATGCGTGTAGCGGCATTTGAAAATCCGATAAGAACGGAAAACAAGTAAAATCCGATAATACTTTTGGTGAAGGCGATGACCACAAACGAAATCCCAGCAATCAGCATCATCAATAAAACCGTTTTGGCAGGTGCCAAATTCCGTGTCAGTTTCATGATGAGAAAACCAGCAAACAGACTTCCTAGAGCAAAGTAAACCTCGCTGCTAGCATATACATCCGCACCAGCTTCCAACTGATTATCCACGAAAATCGGTAGCAGAAACTGAACCTCCACCAGCAGTACAACGAAGATGGAATAAGAAGCCAGTCCGAATACGAGTAACTGTTTGTTCAGCATCAAAAACTGCCAACCACGCTTGAATCGCTCCACAATCTTGTCAAGATCTATAGGCAGCGGATTATGGTCTACATATTTGATGAAAGGAATGATGCAAGCCGCTAGAGCGTACGTGCTTGCATCTAGAAGAAATATCTCCCAAATCCGCCACTGTTCAATCTCAAACGGAAAGGAAATCTGAAATCCAAGCAAATCAATTGCTCCTCCTGTCGTTCCCGAAAGGAGAATGGCTCCGAATGCACCTGAAAGCACATTCGTGCTTTGCCCAAGCACTTCAATCATAGAATTGACGCGACCATAATCACCTCGTGCAGCCAATTGCTGGGAGAAGGCGTAAAGATTCGGATAGTGAATATTGAAGCCGAAAAAAGTAAACACGAAGATAGCAGCCACCAGCCGAATGGGAGCTTCCTGATTGATTTCTCCGTACAAACCAGCCGTGCCAAGCACTACAAATCCAACCACGGATGCAATCCAAAAGATGTTCTTGCGAGGATAACGGTCAATTAATGTTCCCGCAAACAGACTCCAGAAAATGCTAATGAATGTGGCAAAGGCCAACACTTGCCCAAACACCACCGATTCATGTATAATTGAAGCGAAATACCACGGAATGGAAAGCATGGTGATGCCCTGAGCGAAACTCGAAACCACGTGTGACGTGAAAAGAAGGGCAAGCGCGCGTTTGTTTTCCATCAAAAAGTCGGGCAAAGCTAGGTTTAGTCGATAGTTCACAGTCGATAATCCACAGAAAAAAACCATCAATGTATATGACGCAACATCCATTATCGTCTATGGACTATGGTCTATCGACTTTCTGGCTATTTTACAACCATGGATTTTGGCCCGAAAGAAGCGCTCGAAAAACTCAGGAAATACTGTGCCTATCAAGAGCGGTGCCACTCGGATGTGAATCAGAAACTGTGGGATTTGGAGATTCCATCAGAGTGGAAGGATGACATTATTCTTTCATTGATGAAAGAAAACTTCTTGAACGAAGAACGATTCGCCAGAACGTATGCTCGCGGCAAATTCAACATCAAAAAATGGGGAAAAGTGAAAATCACCGATGGACTCAAAAAACATGAGGTAAGCAAGAAATGCATTCAACTTGCCTTGACCGAAATTGATGAGGATGATTACCTCAGGGTTTTGCGTCAAACAATTGACGAAAAGCGTTCATCCCTAAAAGAGAAAAATCAATGGAAGCGCAAAGCGGCCATCTATCGGTTTGCAGCGCAACGCGGATTTGAAGGAAATTTGATTAACGAATTGCTGAACGAAGAAAAGAGACGATAGATCACGTCAACAGACCACAAAAATGAATCGGTACTGTTGACTATCGACCATGGACTGTGGACTAAGCAGCCGATTGTACATTTGCGGCCTCAATCAAACATCCAAATGATCACAAGCGATCAACTAAATAAGCTTAAAAAACGCCTTTCCGACCTTCACGGCTACCTCGATATTGACCGAAAATTGCGCGAAATTGAAGAGGAAATCCAAACCACTTTATCTCCTGGTTTTTGGGACGACCCGAAAAAGGCGGAGGAGTTGATGAAGAAAACCAACGCCAAAAAAGATTGGACCAAGGCGTATGCCAAGGCCGAAACCGCGCTAGAAGACCTTGTGGTCCTGTACGAATTCTGCAAAGAGGGCGAAGCATCTGAAGAAGAGGTGAACGCTCAGGATGAATTATGCACCGACCTGTTGGAAGATTTGGAGTTCAGAAATATGTTGGGCGATGAAGGCGATGAATTGCACGCAGTACTTGAAATAAATTCAGGCGCTGGTGGCACAGAAAGTTGCGATTGGGCTGGTATGCTGATGCGGATGTACATCATGTGGGCTGAGAAGAATGGTTTCAAGGTAACGGAGAATGATATTCAGCAGGACGACATTGCTGGAATCCGCTCATGCTCACTTCAAATTGAAGGTGAATACGCATACGGAAACCTGAAAGGCGAGAACGGAGTGCATCGTTTGGTGCGTATTTCTCCGTTTGATAGTAATGCCAGACGGCACACATCATTTGCTTCCGTTTTCGTTTACCCAGTTGTAGATGATACCATTACCATCGAAATCAATCCGGCCGATATTAGCTGGGATACGTTCCGATCGGGCGGTGCTGGTGGACAGAACGTAAACAAGGTTGAAACGGGAGTTCGAGTTACTCACCATCCAAGCGGAATCATCATCCGTAACACAGAAAGCCGATCACAATTAGGTAACCGCGAAGCAGCTCTTAAGTTGTTGAAATCTCAGCTTTATGATATTGAACTCCGAAAACGATTGGAAAAGCGAGCCGAAGTTGAAGGTGGTAAAATGAAAGTTGAATTCGGAGCACAAATTCGTAACTACGTTTTTCATCCATACAAATTGGTGAAGGACCTTCGTTCAGGAATTGAAACTTCAAACGTTCAAGGTGTGATGGACGGTGAGTTGAACAAGTTCATCAAAGGATATTTGCTGCAATTTGGAAACGAGCAAGACGAATCACTTTAACCAGCCCCCTAAATTCTACAAAAGGGACTCGGTTCT
Source organism: Flavobacteriales bacterium (assembly GCA_021741155.1). Taxonomy (GTDB): domain Bacteria; phylum Bacteroidota; class Bacteroidia; order UBA10329; family UBA10329; genus UBA10329. The sequence goes on from JAIOYP010000002.1 coordinate 85,136, forward strand.
CTCTATGAACTCTGTGCATTCCTCCGTGTTCTCTGTGGTTAAACTCTATTCGCAATCAAAATGAAAATCTACCATAACCCACGCTGCTCCAAATCAAGAGAAACGCTGCAAATTATTCTTGATGCTGGAGTGGAACCAGAAATCATAGATTACTTGATTGATGTGCCGACCGAAGCTGAATTGAAGGACTTAATCAGTATGCTTGGCATCAAACCTTACGATCTTCTTCGTAGAGGCGAGGCCGATTTCAAAGACAACTTTAAAGGAAAAGACCTTTCGGATGATGAATGGATTACAGCAATGGTCAAGTTTCCAAAATTGATTGAGCGACCAATTGTTGTGAAACAAAAAAAGGCCGTCTTGGGACGGCCTCCTGAAAACGTTAAAACGTTACTGTAGTTAGTCTCTTGGCGTTATCATAGCAGCCAACTTCTCTCCCATTTTTGGGCTGAAACGCTCCATGAAAAGTAATGTTGCCATCAATGGAACCCACATGGCAAGGAAGGTCAACATCCAAAAACCCAAAAGCATATAAGCGAAAATTACAACGATACCTGCGGTCATCTTTCTAGAATTTGAGGCGAAAGTAATGCATGTGGATGATATGCGCAAAAGGAAACGGTCAAATTCCACTCTAATCATGTGGATCCTGAAAGAGAAGCGTATTCTCGTCAAAGACAAGTGTCATCCAAGGACTCTTAACGGGATAGACCGACTTATCGATGTAAACCGTTGTATCCCCTTTTAATACTTTCTGACCAAAATTGTCTTTCTTTTGGTTGCGGTATTCCCATCTATACAGCGTAATAATACGGTCGGCAACTTGCTCCGTAATTGCATAGTGGTTGTAACGCCCACTTTTTTTTGACCTTTTCCGGTAGTCGGTAGAAGCTTCAAGAATCACTGGTATCTCCATCAGTTCTGCTAATATCTTAAGGTGTTTAAGAATAGGTAAATACCGTCTTTTCTTCTTAAAAAGCTGCGAGGATTTTGGTCCGACAAAAAGCATGGCGTTGATTACAATGCAGTCGACATTCTTTTCTCTTTTCATGATAGAAACAAGCTCACACAGATCAATAAGCGTTGGCCAATACTTGTAAACGACCGGATGGCTGACATTCTCAGTTCGCAAAATTCCTGACCGACCGTTCTTTTCCATTTCAAACGAACATTCTTCAATTTGTCGGGATGCCAACGCAACGCGTTCCTTGAATTTGAATAACGATTCTTCTAGTGAAATGTAGCCTATACGCTGTTTCTGAAGTTTGCTTAACATCATACTCAGCACGAAAGATGTCTTACCCATGGCAGGTTCGCCAGCAAGAATGACCAGCTCGCCTGGCCGAAAACCACCAATGGCATTGTCCAACATTTTGATACCCGAGAAGAAACATTGATCTGACATTTGTCGTGTTTTCGGCAAATGTTCAGGATGACAGCGACAACTGCTGTCGGCTATGCGTAGCGTTCCAATATCCCCTTCAACATCGCTTTCATTCGGTCAATGGCTGAGGCAGGACTGAGAATACGAACCCTCGATTCCATCATCAATATCTGTTGAAAAAACTCGTAGTTGGGAACTACATGAAGCTCAAATATGACACCGTTTTCGCTCTCGCCCACTTCGCGCTGCGAATGATGCAATTTCACCGACCGCAAGTAACCAGCGTGGGTCGTTTCTGACCAAAGTTGGATTGTTTCGGGAGCATCCTCATTTCCGTAAAGCCCAATTACGTGACCATACATGGCGTCATGATCGTTCTGTTCTGTGAACTGGAAAATTTCATCGATGACTTCCATTTTAAGGATGCGATCCAACCCAAAACTCTTTGTCTTGCCGCTTTCATCTTCGCGTGCCAACAAGTACCAACGATGAAGGTATTGCTTCAGAAAAAGTGGACAGACCTTTCTTTCCGTTGGTTCTCCTCCAAATTTGCAATGCGAAACCTTCAATTTTGTGCTGTTCTTTATCGCTTCCAGAATTACAGGAACATGCCCAAGTCCTTCAGTCATCTGCGTTTCATCCAGATAGATTGATCTGCGTTGACCGCGTTTTTTAGTGGCCTCGTTGCGGAGCATTTCGGCAAGCCCTGCGTGTTCCAAGTAGCGGCTTATCAGCGTTTTCTCCTCTGGTTCTTCCACAATCTCGTACCATCTATTCGGATGCGAACCTTTCCGTTCTATCACATAATCGAGTTCGTTTTCGATAGTTTTGATGTCGCGCTGAACGGTGCGTTCATCCACGCCCTCACCCAAACCGTGAAGAAAATTCACAATATCTTCGGTGGTCGGGCGGCTGTTCTTCTTGATAAAATCTAAGATGTAACCGTGTCTGTTGTATATTCTTGCGTAAGCCATGCGGCTAAGGTAAGCGGGGATGGCGACATTGGTTGTCGGGATGTGTTTTAACATTTGCTCAACTCATTTATTCGAACACATGGAAAACTCCAATGAAACTCCGCGTTATAAAACCGTAACCCATTTTTTGTGCGACCTGATCCGCAATCCAGATTTTGCTTCGTTCCCACGTAGTTTCGCCTATCCAAGTGGGCTTCCCAAAAAAAGTATTCTTTTTCTGGGCCTTCAACCGCCCATGTCGGAGGACAAAGAAAAACGCTATCGCTTCGAAATGTATAAGCAGGGAACGAAAGGAGATAAAAATCAATACATCAAACAGTTTGCGGAAATAGCGGAATACTGCAATACTCCGTGGGCGCATCTGAATCTGCTCTTCTTCAGGAAAACGAAAAACAATGGCATTGATGAAATTTTAAAGAAGGAAGCAGGTGTTCAATTTATATGGGAACAATTGAAAGTTACCGATCAGCTGATTCGGCAAATAGAACCTGAAATTATTGTGAGCCTGAATAAGACTGATGCAAGCACATTTATGGGATTCAACAAAACCGATAATGGTAATGCTTGGCTCGATTACGAATTCGTGTTCGATAATGAAATTGACACCTATCGTTGGGAAGGAACACCCGTATTCTTCACCAAATTGTTCAAAGGCCAACGAACATTGGACAACGGTTCATTCGAAAAGCTGAAATGGCAGATCAGGAACGCACTGATCCTTGACCTTGAAAAGAAGAAAAAGGAAGTGGTTGAACTCAAAAACAAGGTGGTCAAATCCTCAAAATATGAACTGGCTGCCGAAATACGGAATCAGGAACGGGAGTTGGAGGATAGGTTGGAGAAACTCAGGTTTAGCAATACGCAATAGTTTCAACTACCTGTTGCGTACAGTTTTTTTACGATTTCTTCCACCTTTTGCCCAATAGTTTCAGCCGAGGTTTCATAGTCACTTATAGTTTCGTATAGTACAAACGATTCCTCTCTTTTGCCAGACAGTTTATTTTTATCTCCTACCGACAGAATATTTTCGCTTTTCTCTGATAGGCCATTTGTATTCCAGAATTCTATAGTCCATCCAATAGGCGAAAGTCTTATTTTCAAATGCAAATCGTTGGTTGCATCTAATGGCTTCAATGGAATGTAAAGGACTGAGTTCAACTTACTCAGCTGATCCTCTTTATCCCAAATTTCGGTAGCACTCATCCTTTGAAATTCAGAAAGGTTCAATTTACGCTGTAATTCTCTTAGCTTTCCCCCAACATCTTTTAGAAACACATTGAAAGCCTGTTGTATCCGTATGAGATTTTCCTGACCATATTCTTTCGATTTCCCTAAGCCTGTAACCAAATCAATTAATTCCTTCTTTTGAATATCGTCCATACCTTGTCCAGTTAGTTTTTTGATTAGATAAATGTATTGCCCTATTACGTCTCTTACGGTTGGCACATCAATAACCACACTTTGGCATTTAATTAACCATTCGAGTATATCATTCGAGTATGAAATGAGGAAATAATGCTTGTCCTTCTCTCTCGATATTTCTGGCTTTTCTGAGTGAGTACTGAATCTTGATGCATCGCTCCCATATAACGTCAAATAAAGAATAAGACCACCTTTTTCGCCATTCACATAATAATTGTAATATCGGATGAGTTGCTTTTTCTGATCTTGAGCGTAAATCTTATTCTCGATACAGATTGAATTCCTTGGATGATTTATTACAATATCTGCCCTTCCGCCTTTTGTCCAATCATCGCTGATTTTACCCAAATCCACTTCTTTCCTAACCAAAGCTGACTCCATATCAACTTCAGGAATATTCATTTTTTCATCTTTTGATGCTGTCTTTTTTTCTTCCAGCATCTTTATGAAAAGATTCAGAAATAGTGAGCCCTGTCCATGCGAACCTTTTGGATTGAGCAGTTCAACTAAAAAAGCAGAGTGCGTACTCGTCTCTGTACTTTCGGCTCCAAGAATGGAAAAAACATTAAATTTTCTTCCAGTTATCCGAGCTATCTCCTCGTGCTTCTTGTTCAGTGCCGAAACCTGTGACAGCAAAAACTTTGCACGGTTTGTCAGTTCATTCATCAACAAAAAATATTAGGATAACGTATTGATCTCAAAATATCCAGACGAGTATTTCAAACACATCAACGAACTCAAAACATACAATTTCACAGTGCAGGTTGGTGCTTTTTTGTAGGACTTTTTGAACAAGAATTTACACACAGACTGGAAAGGCTTGAATACTTTCCACCACAGAACTTACAAGTATATTGAGCCTTTTCGCTTCCCTCATACAAAGCATGTTTCTTGCCTTCTGGATTTTTGGAGCAGGAGTTTACAGTCAGACTGGATACGCTGGAATACTTACCTCCGCACCATTTGCAATAAAAATTAGACATCTTAATTTCGGTTTTTCGTTCAGTGCTTACTCTTCTCGGTTTTCAGCTTCCCCTGTTTCTTGTAAATGTACATTTAATACTCTCAGACAAACATCCATACTGTTACCGACAAATGCTGTCGGAACATGAGAGACCCTTCAATTTCTTCGGCTATGCTTAGAACAGACAGAGAAACAAACGAGACAATCATACCTCGCCAAATCACTCCAACAAAACCACTTTTGGCGAAGTATAATCGTTTTGCTTACTCAAATAGGCAATCCATTTTCAGATCGTTTTGAACCAATTCCAGGCTGTAGGGATTCTCTTTGGTACCAAAAGTTGTTACCATGACCAAGTGTGTGCCTTTTCGGGTTCCAGAAGAATTTTTGAATTCCGAAATCTTGTTCCGAAGATTCTGAGCGTACGTTTTATCAATGGTAAATGGCGAATTGGCAAACTTCATTTCACATAGATTAATAATGTTGTCTGCCCGATCAATTACCAGGTCTATCTGTGCATTTTCGTTGAACCAACTGCTGCTTTCGGAGCGGATTGCCTGTATTTGAAGTCCTTTCTTCAGTTGATGAACATGTTTAAGACACAGTCCCTCAAAACTGAATCCCGACCACGAAACATACGACTGACTGGTTTGCAGATTCAGCCAAGTACCAGAACCGTTGTATTTTCCGTTCTCCATGAATTTCAGGTAAAACAGTGAATATTCATCCGACAAGCGATACAGGGTTTGCTTCGCCTTATTCTGAAAATAAGGATACTCAGTAACAAATCCAGACTCGATTAATTCCATCAATTTCAGCGAAAGATCGCCACCACTGGGAAGTCCACTTTTCTCAATGATCCCGTCTCTTGTCAACCCTTTCCGTGTATTTGCCAACGCCCTGATTATCGCTTTATGCTTATCAGAATCATCAAATAGTGAGGCGAACAGTAGATTGAACTCATCACTCAACACTCCGTCCTTCTCGAAACACATTCGGTCCAAATTCTGCGCTACACTCTTACCCCGTTGCACTTTCTCCAAATAGTGAGGAACGCCACCAACGGCCATGTATAGCTGCAAAATATCATAGCGTGTAAGATCAATATTCCTGCTTTTCAGAAACAGTTCTGTTTCTTGTAGGTTGAATGGCAACAGACGTATTTTTTGCGAAATCCGATTGTGAAGACCGCCTTTGTTCCTAATAATCTTCTGAACCATGTACGATGCAGCAGAACCACATATTACAACAATCAGATCTGCACGTTTCTCAGAATAGCTATTCCAAAAATTCGCAAATGCCATGAGAAATTTAGACCTCTTTGTGGCCATCCAAGGAAACTCATCAATGAAGATTACCTTTTTTCCTTCATTGGAAAGACTATCAATATACTGTTCCAATAAGGTGAATGCATCCAGCCAATTAGTTGGTTTTTTATTATTGGTCGATGTTCGTTTGTCGAGTTCCTTGGTAAAATTGGCCAACTGATCAACCATTCCGCCTTGAAAAAGACCCGTTACCTCAAAGCAAATCCTATTCTCAAAAAACTGCCGAACGAGAAAGGTCTTTCCTACCCTTCTCCTTCCATAAATGGCAATCAATTCGGCTTTATCGCTTGACAAAGTGGCCTCAAGCAGACCAATTTCGTGTGTTCTTCCAACCATAACATCTATTTATAATTCGCCAAATGTATGAAAAGAGGTGAGATTTGGCGAGATATAAGCAAAAAGGGGAACTGACCGTTTTTGATCAATAATCTTGAAGCAAAGAAACCGAGACCCTTCCTTCGTCAGGGAAACAAATGAGGTAAACTGATGTAGGCCACTTACTTTGCTGCCTAGGAAGCGTCTCAGTTAATTCACAATTAACTTTTGCGTGAAAGTCTCTTTTTCGGAAATAACCGTCAGAAAGTAAACGCCTGAGCTTTCCAATTCAAACTCAAACGAGCTTCCATTAAAGTTGGTTTGCTTAACCAATTGCCCAGTTGCATTATGAACCTGAATTGTTCTTTTTTCAGCATTTTCAAATCGTAAAGCCACATTTCCATTTGACGGATTCGGATAAACCACCAACGGATTTTCGCTCTGCTGCTCATCAATTCCTACAAGCCCATCAAGACTATACTGACTAAAGAACCTCCAGATTTCTTTTGATGCGGAGAAATCTCTGTTTGTCACTCCAATTGAGATCAACGGATTAGAACCTGGCCACGTGTGACCACCTCCATTTGTACGGTAAAGCTCAACAGATGAGCCCGCGTCTCCTCCTGAATAAACAAAATGGTCTGCCGTACAGCCATCCGTCAAATCAACATTTGGAATAGCTGTTTGAACTGCTGTCATGTTGCAATTATTGAAATCTACCCAATGTGCAATTCCAGCTTCTACGCCTAATACTCCACCCGATCCAAGATAAGGCACGGTTGGATCCGCAGTACCATGAACCTCCATTATTGGAGTTGGGTGAACGGGGTTGCATGAAATAAAAGCAGGGTTTAGCATGGCTCCAGTAACCGAAGCTATGGCCGTGATACGATGGCTTAATTCGCAAGCAAGCCTGTAACTCATAAAACCGCCATTGCTCATTCCTGTGCTGTAAACACGATTTAAGTCAATGTTGAAATCTGATGCAATCGTGTCTATCAATGCCGAAATAAAACCGATGTCATCAACCGTTTCGGACGGGGAACCGAACGCGTTCCAAAACGTGGTTCCGCTGGCGTCTAGCGTTCCATCGGGATGAATCAAAATAAAATTGGCCGTATCGGCAATCGGTCTGAAATCACCATAAACCTCTTGCTCAAACGCATTGGAAGTATATCCATGCAAATTGATAATTAGCGGAACCGCTTCAGAACCATCATAAATAGCTGGTTCGTACACGCGATAAGAACGCTGAATACCGTCATGCATCATATTTCGGACAACAGATTGAGAAAAAATGTTCTGAGCAATGGATAGAAAAAGGGTGATTGCAAGGAAGTGTTTCATGTGATTTTGGTCAGTTAGAGCGATAAAAGTAGATGATATTTATCCGAAGCTTGGTCGGTATGATTCAGACGGTAATTTTGCGGCCAATTCAAACGTAAATTTTCATCATGTCAGATTTCAGAATAGAAAAAGATACCATGGGCGAGGTGCAAGTACCTGCCGATAAATATTGGGGCGCACAGACCGAGCGTTCACGCAACAATTTCAAGATTGGACCAGAGGCCAGTATGCCTTTGGAAGTGATTTATGGTTTTGCTTACCTAAAGAAGGCAGCGGCTCATACAAACTGCGAATTGGGCGTTCTATCGGAAGAAAAACGCGATTTGATTTCGGCTGTTTGTGATGAGATTTTGGCTGGAAAACACGATGACCAATTCCCTTTGGTTATTTGGCAAACAGGTTCGGGAACGCAGAGTAACATGAATGCCAACGAGGTAATTGCCAATCGTGCACACGTTCTCAGTGGTGGAAAATTAGGAGATAAAGAAACCGTTCTTAAAGCGAATGATGATGTAAACAAAAGCCAATCATCAAATGACACGTATCCAACAGGAATGCACATTGCCTGCTACAAATTAATTGCAGAGAACACGATTCCTGGAGTTGAAACGCTTCGCGATACGTTGAAAGCAAAATCAGTAGCATTCAAAGATGTGGTGAAGATTGGACGAACGCATTTAATGGATGCAACTCCACTAACCATCGGTCAGGAATTTAGCGGATACGTTTCGCAATTAGATCACGGTTTAAGAGCATTGAGAAACACATTGGCGCATCTTTCTGAACTTGCACTTGGCGGAACTGCTGTTGGAACGGGAATTAACACACCTCCAGGATATTCCGTACATGTTGCAGGGAAAATCGCTGAATTCACTGGGTTACCATTTATTACTGCTGAGAACAAATTTGAAGCTTTGGCAGCACACGATGCATTAGTTGAAACTCACGGAGCTTTGAAACAGCTTGCGGTTTCACTGAACAAAATTGCCAACGATATTCGAATGATGGCTTCTGGTCCACGCTCAGGAATTGGTGAGCTAATTATTCCAGCAAACGAGCCAGGTTCTTCTATCATGCCAGGAAAAGTAAATCCAACGCAATGCGAAGCCCTGACAATGGTTTGTGCACAGGTAATGGGAAATGATACAGCTGTTACAATTGCTGGAACACAAGGTCATTACGAACTCAACGTTTTCAAACCTGTAATGGCTTATAATGTGCTTCAATCAGCACGCTTGTTGGGAGATGCTTGTGTTTCGTTCGATGAGCATTGTGCGCAGGGAATTGAGCCGAATCATCCTAGAATTTTGGAATTGGTAAACAACAGCCTTATGTTGGTTACTGCTTTGAATACGAAAATTGGATACTACAAATCGGCTGAAATAGCTGGAAAAGCACACGAAGAAGGAACAACATTGAAAGCTGCTGCGCTTTCGCTGGGCTATGTCACTTCGGAAGAATATGATGAGTGGGTTGACCCGAAGAAGATGATTGGGAGCTAAGATTGAATAGAGCCGTCAACTTTTAAAAAGCTGACGGCTCTTCTTTCTTCATACATCCCTTTTTCGCTGCCGATTGGCCATGTATTCTACAATGGCATCTTCGGTAGTGAGCCAATTGCGGCCGTCCTTGTAGGCGTCTATTTTACCTTGCCGTGCCAGCAAACTCACGTATTCCTGACCATAAGGAAGCTGACTTTCTTCTACAATATTTGAAATCGGTTTGTACTCATTCCCGTCAGGGTGCATGCTCAAGTAAATATCCAAGGAACGCTCTACAGCCTGCATCATTAAAAGCAAAAGCTTGGCATGAGAACCATTGCTGGCCCTATCCTTATTTAGCGCATCATAGTATTTCTTCCTGTCATTTTTTAAGATGATAGCTGGAGGATAACCCTTCCGCATAAGCAAAAGGTTCATTGCCAAACGCACCGTACGCCCGTTTCCATCAAAAAAGGGATGGATCCAAACAAACCGATGATGAAAAATCGTGGCTAGAACAATGGGCGAAAGCCCCTGCTCATTCTCATTCACGAAATGGATTAACTCATCAATCATATCAGAAACCTTCTGAGCATTAGGTGGAGAAAAATTTGCACCTGTAATACGAACACCAGCATTTCGAAACCTTCCAGCATAAAACTTCTCCAATTTCAGCATTACCAATTCGTGAAGATCTAATACTTCCGTTGTACGCAACGGAGCATCTGAACCTACCAGCCCTTCTAAGTAGGAAATAGCATCGTGGTGGTTTGCCACTTCAAAATGCTCGCGCATCGATTTGCCCTTCACCGTCATACCATCTTGCAGTACCACGCGGGTTTCGTTAAGCGTAAGCGTATTGCCCTCAATACTGGTAGAATTATAAGTCCATTCAAGATTAAGCCCTTCGCGAAGCCGCTCCAAAGCAACTTGTGCCATGGGTCTTTTAGTATCTAACAGGAGTTTTTTCTGTTCAATACGATCAATCCCAACTTGCAGGTCTTTAATATCGGATAGGTCTATTTTCCACATAACCCCACAAATATATGAATTATCGTTTAGTTTAATTATTGCCTTCATCCGATATTAATGGATTGAAAATAGAAAAAGGAAGTGTTATACTTCCTCTATTCTAGTTATCTGCCTTAACCGTACTATACGAACTTCTCGCCTTTTGTTGCCTTTACATCATTCACAATCCTCTTAATCTGCTGCTCATCAGATTGCTTGCAAATCAGGAGAATATCATCGCTTTCTACAACAATCATATCCTTCATTCCTTGAATAACTACAAGCTTATTCTTCGGAACATTGACGATACAATTCTTTGAATCATAAGTAAGAACGTTTTTTCCTTGGATAACGTGACCTTCTTCATCTTTTTCAGAATAAGAATACAACGAACCCCACGTGCCTAGGTCGCTCCAGCCGATGTCAGCCGCAAGCGTGAAGACGTTCTTAGCCTTTTCCATCACACCGTAATCAATAGAAACACTCTTGCATTGCATGTAAGCTGTTTCAATAAACTTACGTTCGTTTGGAGTATTGAATTCAGCAGCGCCTTCTTCAAACAACTGAAACATTTCGGACATATGCCTTTCAAATGCCGCCATAATTCCCTTAACAGACCAGATGAAAATTCCAGCATTCCAAAGAAATTCTCCGCTTTTCACCAACTGTTTGGCCATAGCGAGGTCTGGTTTCTCCGTGAAGCTTTTCACTTTATGAACTCCACCATCACCCGCAGCTTCCTCAAACTGAATATAGCCGTAGCCAGTATCAGGCCGTGTTGGCGAAATACCGAGAGTTATTAGCGAATCACTTTTCTCAACTTCTGCAAGGGCCTTATTTATAAGGTTAACATATTCAGAATCTTTCAGAATCAAATGATCTGAAGGAGCCACCACCATGCTCGCCTCAGGGTTAATGGCTTTAATCCTAAAAGCAGCATAGGCAATACAAGGAGCAGTGTTTCTTCTTCCAGGTTCTAGAAGAATCTGTGAAGGCTTGATTCCTTCGAGTTGCTCCATCACCAACGACTTGTAATCAGTGTTGGTGACAATGAAAATATTCTTTACCGGACAGACTTCTTTAGAGCGTTCATAGGTTTGCTGTAAAAGCGATTTACCTGTTCCTAGAATGTCTATAAATTGTTTTGGATGTGATGTTCGGCTCATGGGCCAAAATCGGGAACCGACTCCGCCTGCCATAATCACTACATAGTGATTTGGGTTTTTCTTGCTCATTTTTTGAATTGGCTTAACGCCTCCCTTAGATTTTCAATCACCGTTGAAATCTGCTCAACTTTCAAAGTTCCTACAGAAATTCTAAACCACGGACTTTGCCTTGATGCTCCAAAGCAATAGAAAGGAACGACTCCGACTTTTGCTTTTTTGATGAGAAACGTGGTCACATCAGACGCGTCATTTAGGAACTCTCCTTCCGATGTTGTTTCTCCAATCAGGTCTATTTTCACTGTCAAATACATTGCCCCTTCTGATTGAATGGCATCCACAGGATAACCCACTTCGCGAAGTGCAGAAAATCCATTGTAAAGCTTATTTACGCGTTCCGAAATCATATCGCGATGCTTTTGAATGGTTGCTTTAACTGCTTCGGGCTGATTCAAAAACGCAGCGGTTGCAATCTGTTCAGGTTTTGGCGCCCAAGCACCAACATGACTGAGCAACGCCCTCATTTTGGCAATCACTTTGGTTGGGCCAAATGCCCACCCAACACGAACTCCAGTGGCGGCAAAAGCTTTTGAAATTCCATCAACATAAATGGTGTATTCACGCATTTCTGGACACAATGAAACTGGGTCATAATGTTTAGTATGGCCCAGAATCAACTCAGAATAAATCTGATCATAAAGCACGTAAAGCGGTTTTTGCCCAATTCGTCTGCGATTTTCAGCAACAACCAAATCGCAAATTTCTGTCAAGGCTTTTTCAGTGTAAGAAGTACCTGTAGGATTCAGTGGCGAGCATAATGCAACAAGCGCTGCATCTTGCAAATGTGGTCTGAGATCATCAGCCGTAGGAAGGAATTTATTTTCTGGCAATGTTTCAATGACAACAGGCTCAGCAAAACTGAGGTACGTATAGTGGTTATTATTCCAGCTCGGAATCGGAAATATCACTTTATCTCCACTATTCACCAATGCCCTAAAAATGGCATAAATCAATGGTCTGGCACCGCCAGAAATCAATATGTCTTCTTTCGAAAACTCCAATCCTTGACGGGCTTGTATGTATTTGCTTACCGCTACACGCAGCACCTCCACTCCATTTGCAGCTGGGTAATTGGTGTGGCCTTCTTCGTATGCCTGAATAATTTCATTCAGCAAACCTTTTGGCAACGGATATATTTTTGGGTCAAAATCACCGATGGTCAAATTGGTGATTGGTTCGCCAGCAGCAATCAACGCATTAATTTCTCCTGCAATCTTTATAATCTCGGAACCGACCAAATTTTCAGCGAGATCTGAAACCGTGATTACTTCCTGTGTTATTGATTCTGACATAAACTGATTTTAATAGGGCATGCGAAGATAATTATTCTGATGCGCTAGCGTGTTTTAGACTGAATTCAGTACCTATGTTGATCACAAATCTTATCCACAGCGAAATTCGGCTAGAACTTAGGCCGTAAGCTCTCAGATAAAACGCTCGACTGACTCCGCTCAGGAATTTTCATATATCACTCCGCTATATTTGCGCACTCAAACTTTAGGTCTATGGTCTCGTTCGACAATACCGAAATAGCGTTTTCCGATAGGTCGGATGCCGAATTGAATCGGGCTCAATTCCTATTCAAGATAGTTGGCAATCCAACATTGGTCAAATTGGGCCAGATTGCTTTGAACGTTGGCCTTTTTCTTCGTCTTCCTATCAAGAAAATTATTCGTTCCACGGTATTCAATCATTTCTGTGGGGGCGAGACGATTGAAATGTGCGAACCGACTATGGCACGACTTCATAAAAGGGGTGTCTATTCGCTTTTAGATTATTCGGCAGAAGGAAAGGAAACGGTTGCAGAGCTTGAGCAGTCAGCCTTAGAGATTCTAGCAGCAAATCAAGTAGGAAAACAAGATAGCCGCGTGCCATTCTCCGTATTTAAACCCACAGCTATCTTCCCAAACAGGCTCTTGGCCAAGAAAAATGCGAATGCAAAATTCAGCCAGAAAGAAGAAATTGACTGGTCGGCCGCAAAACAGAGAATAAATTTGATTTGCGCATCCGCAGAAAAAAATAATATTCCAGTGCTGATTGATGCGGAGGAAACATGGTTTCAAGATGCCATAGATGAGCTTGTTGAAGAACAGATGGCGCTTCGCAATAGCCAAAAAGTAATTGTTTACACAACGCTTCAGCTTTACAGGAAAGATCGTCTTGAGTTTCTGGCTGAAAGCCTAAAAAAGGCGAAGGAGAAAGGCTATCACCTAGGAGTTAAACTCGTTCGTGGAGCTTATATGGAAAAGGAAAGACTTAGAGCAGAAAAACAAGGATATCCAACTCCGATTCATGAGACGAAAGCCGACACAGATCGGGATTATGATTTGGCCGTTAAATTCTGCGTAGACAACTATCCCAACATTCATTTAGTTGCAGGAACTCACAACGAATTAAGTGCTGGCTACCTCACCAAACTCATTGCAGAAAGACAAATTGAACTGAACGACCAACACATCTTTTTCTCACAGCTTTACGGTATGAGCGACAATATCAGCTTCAACTTGGCAGTGAACGGTTACAATGTGGTGAAATATGTGCCATACGGACCCATTTTGGAAGTGATGCCATATCTCATCAGAAGAGCAGAAGAAAACACTTCCGTTGCTGGCCAAACTGGACGCGAATTGTCTTTAATTTTCAAAGAAAAGGCACGAAGAAGAGCTTCGTAAGTCCTATTGGTCGAAAACCTGAACTTTTGACCATTTTTTCCGTACAATCATTATTCAGGCAACGCCTGTACTTAATGAAAGAATCCACCCCGTCAAATCAAAGGTTTGAGTCTTTGGCACCAAATGCCGAAATGCGCTCGTTGCTGGAACATTCTAGCCGAAGCATCATTATTTTGGACGATTCGTATCGCATTATGTGGTTCAATGCCAAGGCAGCGAGAGAAATGTATTCGTTTTTTAACGAAAACCTGAAAACGGGAAACTCCTACTGGGATTATGTTGATCAGAATCAGAACAAGCGATTTATAAGAAATTTTCAGACCGCCCTCAAGGGAAGAACCATAAGCACCGAGCAAAAAATAATAAAGCCCAGAAGTAGCAAGGGCGAGATATGGATAGAAGGAAAATTCAGTCCGCTGTATGATGATAAAGGAAACCCTCACGGAGTAATTTATTCTTACGCCAACATTTCTGATAAGAAACGAGCAGAAGTAGAAGAGCGAGAAAAAGCATTGGTCTTACAGGCTATTGACAACAATAGCTCTCAGGGGTTCATGCTAATCAACCAAGAAAATGAGGTTCTGAGCTGTAATCTTCTTGCCCCAGCCATGCTGGCAATCATCGCAGATGAACAAGGTTTGCTTGGACACAACATTATTTCGAATATCCATCCAAAATGGAGGAAGGAGTTTGAAGGAGGAATGAAAATTGCCCGTTCTGGCGGAACTGTCTCCATTGAATTTGACAGTCCAACCATGGAAGAAAAGGTGGTGGAAGTACGGTTCATTCCACTGAAGCATAGCCTAGGCAAACAGAATATGGTTTCTGTTTGGTTCTTTGATATTACAGACAAGAAACGGGCAGAGCGAAACGTACGAAAGTCGGAAGCGAACCTCCGCGCGGTTTTCAACAGTAGTTCACAAACGTTCTATCTGATAGATAGAAAATTGAACATCCTCACCTTCAATCAAGCTGCATCGGACCTTGTAAATGAGCAATTCGGATTCAACCTTGAAGTGGGAATGAACATAGCCGAAATAACAGCCAAAGAAAATCTGCTTCAGTTTAAAGTAGAAACCCAACGCGCCTTTTCGGGAAGAAAGGTTCAGGTAGAGAAGCATTTTTCTTTTAACGGAAAAGAATATTGGTTTGACAGACATCTCAATCCAGTACTAAATTCGAAAGGAGAAATTGATCGACTCACCATCTGGTCAATTGATATTACGGATCGAAAACTGGCAGAAAAGGCACTAAAGGAAAATGAATCAAAGTTCCGAAAACTCGCCTCTCTCCTGCCCGTTGGTATCTATCAGATGGATGATAAAGGGAATGCGACTTATGTAAATGAGAGTTTACAGCTAATAATAGGTGCAAATCTTACGACTATTTTGGATGGATCTTGGACCAAACAAATTCATCCAGAAGATCATAATCAGGTAAGAGAAAAATGGAAAACCATTGAAAAGGAAAAAAAATCGTTCTCAATGGAATATCGTTTTAGGCGGCAGAATGGGGATTCGATTCACGTACTGGAACAAGCTCAGCCGCTCTTTAATCATTTGGGGGAGTACCGCGGTTACCTAGGAACAATCATTGACATTTCGGAGCAGAAACGTTCTCAACAATTGCTTCAGCAAAAGCACGTGGCTGAAAATTCTTTGAAGTTCCGATCAGATTTTCTTGCAAGCATGAGTCATGAAATCCGCACACCTTTGAACGGCATTATGGGATTAAGTGAGATTTTGCTCGACACAAAACTCAGCGCAGATCAATCATCGAAGGTTCAGAACATTCTTGGCGCCAGCAAAGACCTACGTTCCATAGTAAATGACGTACTCAACCTGTCTGAGCTTGAAGCAGGTAAAGTGACTTTGCAAAAAGAATCGTTCAAAGTTTCTGAACTTATTGAAACCATTGCTGAACGTTTTGAGCCAGAGGCAAAGGCAAAAAAACTGACTTTATCTTTCAATACGCCTACTAACGAAATTCAACTCGACACTGACCGAAGGAGGCTAACGCAAGTACTTTCCAATTTGGTTCGGAACGCCATTAAATTCACAAACCAAGGGTCGGTTGTAGTTTCGGTGCAAGTAGAAAAAGACAGCAAACTGTTGTTTCAAGTAGCCGATACTGGACCCGGAATTCCAAAGAATGATTTGGCAAAATTGTTTCAGGACTTCTCCCAACTCCAGCATACTACCGCCCAAAACTTGGAGGGAACTGGTCTAGGACTTTCTATTAGCAAAAAACTAATGTTCCTGCTGGGAGGAGAAATAGGCGTTAAAAGTGCGGTCAACAAAGGCAGCACATTCTGGTTGAGACTTTCGGTAATGGAAGGCATGATTCCGATTGAAAAAAGTGAAACCATCATCAAAAAAGATCCGAAACGGTCTGTTGAAGGAACAAGCGTTCTGTTGGTAGAAGACAACCTCATCAATCAGCAGGCTTTTAAGATTATGCTTCAGAAAATGGGCTGTAAAGTGGATGTATTATCGAACGGAAAACAGGCCGTTGATAATTTCGACAAAAGTGAATACGACATCGTTTTTATGGATATTCAAATGCCGATAATGGATGGATTGGAGGCTACATCTGAGATTAAAAAACGCTTTGAAAATGTACCTCCTATCATCGGTCTAAGCGGAAACATCCTTCAGCGAGATGAGGAAGGAAACTTGAAATCCGACATGAATGATTTGCTACTGAAGCCGGTAGTCTCGCACGACATCGAGCGTATGATAAAGAAGTGGGTGGCGTAATCTGACCACATATAAGAAGGATTGGAAGAGCTAAACCTTTAAATCATGTCTCAATTTCTTACCCTCAACAATACCTGAGGGCCCACGAGGTTTAAGTGTTTAGAAACCCACTAAACCTCCTCGTTATGAAAAAGCTCCTTGTCATTTTGCTTGTGCTTTCGCAGTATGCTTTCGCACAGGATTCGGTTGAGTTGACTATCCATTTTGAAGATGGAAGTGATGTTCCATCTATGCCCGAAATGGCTATGTTGGATGAGATTGCCCAGCATCCCAATTCAGGTCAACTCAGATTTTGGGTGGTTGGACACACAGACGATAAAGGTTCGAAGAAGTTCAATGAAGAACTATCGAAGCAACGAACCCGCAAGGTTGCCTACCATTTGCTGCTCTCGGGCATAAAACCTTACAATATCCTGTTTGAACATCACGGAGAGGATTGCCCAGTTAATGAGAACGAAGACGAAGCATCTCGTTCAGAGAACAGACGCGTGGAAGTGCTCATATCAAACATTGGAACGCTTGATGCGGCCGGTTTTGCAGGCCGCTACCGCCCAGAAATGTTCCATAAACCTTTGACTGAAATCGTTGCCGACAAGGAAGTTTTCGTTATCGAAAATCAGGAATCGAACTGCATCGAAACCGCAAGCGGCACCACCATCGATGTGCCTCCCATGGCGTTTATGGATGCTTACGGAAGACCGATTGGTGGTGTCGTTGAATTGACGTATGAGGAGATGAACAGCCCTTTCAGCATTTTCCTGAGCGGCATCAACATGAAGGACGATGAGTGCCAGTCCAGCTCGCACCTCGAAACATCGGGCATGTTTAGCATCAACGCTACACATAGAGGCAAACCGGTTGAGATTAGACATGACCGACCAATAAAAGTTGACCTTGCCTCAAACAGCATGGATTCCGATTTCAACTTTTTGTTCATGAATCCATCAACCGAAACTTGGAACAATTTGGGATTGGCGGCCATCAATCAGCACGATGCCGAGCTTATTTCCATTGCCGAAAACCTGTCTCCAGCCGTGCGGGAATATCTTACTAAAGCTGATTACCTCTCGCCTTCGGCTGCTAGTAGAACCACGTTGGAAGCACGTTTTGAGAACACCGAATATTTGGCCAACCGACCCATTGCCAGCTACTACCGTTTTTTACGCGATGGCGATGAAAACGAGCGCAATCAGTTTGAGAAGGAATGGAAGAAGGCGGCATCATTCCAAGCAAAAGTTCTGCCTCCAAACAAGAACAATAGTGAAGAAATTGTGCACTTCACCGTTCAGAAACACTCGCAATTCGGGCAACATCCAGAGTACTTCTTATTCAATTTTCATACATGGGAATATGCGGGCGACCTGAGCCGCGCCAAGGTGGAAGCCTTGCTTCAGAATAGGCGTTTTCACGACATCCGCGTGCGCTACAATGACGCAAAGGATTCTGTTTCTATTGAGTTGAAAGACCTTGACGGCATCGTGAAACTTCCGGTAAAGAAGATTACCATCGAAAACATGAGTGCCGAGTTGCAGAAGCGCATGTTCGGAGAATTTGCTCCTAGATTCCAAGCTTGGAGAGAACTCAAAGACAACCACGGGTTTGAGAACCGCTATGCGATTTACGCAGACATTTTGGAAGATCAGGAAAACCTCATCCGCAGAAAGGCCGATAAGTTTGACAGGCATTCACAGCACGTCTATCAAAAAGAATTAGACGTGGCCTGGAAACAGGCGCAACGAACCATGACCGAGCCAGAGAAAATGATGAGCCAAGCCAACTGGGTTTCTTACTGCAACGGTATTTCTGTCAAGTTGGAGGAATACTATGCGCGGCAGAATGGCGGAAACACCATTACCCGAACCATTGCGCTAGACAGAATGGGCATTTATAACTGCGCTCGGCCCGTTAATCAAAGCCAATTCCAAAGTGTGAAACCACGGTTTGTGCTTTCAAACGGCAAGGCCATCAACTGGAAAACCTGCTACGTGTTTGACGAAAAAGTCAATTCCGTGATTTCCTACACTAGCTCCGAACTGGACGACATTGCTCTTAATCCAAGTTCAGTGAAGATGATGATGGTGACCGATGCAGATGGCAACATCTACCAGCTCAACGAAAGCGAAGTGGTGGCTATGAACATGGGAAAGGTGGCGCAGCGCATTATGCACATCACCGCGTTCGATAGTTCCATTCGTTCGTTGGATGATATGCGGGAAATGTTGGGGATGGCGGAGGAATAGCATCCGTCATTGCGAACGGAGTGAAGCAATCTGGTGCTTACCATGAGAGATTATCTCGTTCCTCGATGTGTTCCCTTCGGTCGGCTGCCACGCTTCCCGTCAGTACGGGACAGGCTGTGCTCGCTCGTAATAACGTTTTGATGACCCGAACGCCCTTCGGAAGTTCTTCCGAACCACATTCCCGCAGCCAAATGGCCTTCGGAAGTTTTTCCGAGCCACGTTTCCTTGACCAAATGTCCCTCGGAAGTTCTTCCGAACCGCATTCCCGTGGCCAAATGTGCCTCGGAAGTGGGCTTACGGATGGTTTCCCTTTACGAGTGCAGCGGCTATAGAACAATATTCACAATCCGCCCCGGAACCACAATTACCTTCTTAGGCGCGGCACCTTCCAAACGTTCTTGCACTTCTGCATTGGCAAGCACAACTTTCTCCACTTCGTCTTTGCTCATGCTGGCAGGAAGTTCGAGGCTGAGGCGCGTTTTAGATAGGGAAGTAGATACTACAGTAGAGATTAAGAAAACCTAACTTAGCCGACATACAAGACAACACGCATACTTATTATGAAATCTACACTGATTGATGAGACCTTGATTCGAATTAGGCAGTCGCTCTCTAGTGATGAGTTCATTGATGTTGAAAAAAGTAAAGTTGAACTCAAAGATCTATCAACAGGCAACGACTGGAAATCTTTGAAAGAAACCATCAGTGCATTTTTAAATACGGATGGAGGCATTATTGTCTGTGGAATTAGAGAGAAAAACAAGCAGTACATCCTTACAGGATTCAACAGAAACAATGAAGGCAATCTCACCGATTTGGATTCTAAGTTTTTTAGGGATGACCGAGGAGTACTCCTTGATGTTTCAGACCACATCCACTTCAGCTACGAAACTGTGAAGGATAAGGAAGTGGCGGTTATTGCCATTTTTCCTCTCACAGATGACTTGAAGTATGTGCAATTTGATGATGTGTATTATGAGCGAAAACTAACCAGAGACTGTCAGATTCCTCAGCCTAAGTTGCAAAGGCATAGGGAGTATAAAGCGGAATTGGAATACGCAAAGGAATTAGCATTAGTAGCAGATGCATCAATTAAGGATCTTAGCTTAGATAAGATTAACAACTATGTCAATCTACTGAATCGGGAGATTAGGAATGAGACGCTGAAACCATCCATTGCGAAAGCCAAACCATTTTTAGCTAACCAACATTTTATTCGAGAAGACAATGTTACAACCTTGGGAATGCTTGTTTGCGGAGCAGACCCTTACCATTTCCTTGGTGCCAGAGCAGAGGTGAACGCCTATTTTGATACCGATTCTGGTATCGGTAAGGACAAGAAGCTTTTCCGTAGTGATGTAATCACTCTGATGGAAGAATCTTTCAGATTTGTTTGGGGACACATACGTGTAGCCAGAGCCGTGACCGATGGCGGCAAGAGCGAGCCTGAGTATCCCGAACAGCTTGTAAGGGAAGTCATAAACAATGCCTTGGCCCATCGCGACTACACCATTGACGGATTCGTCAGCCTAACTGTCGAGCCTGCCCAATACCTCGAAGTTCGTAATCCTGGGTCTTTCAAGGAGAAAATGAAGCTGATTCACACGGAAACGGATGTTCCCGTCCGCAGGCTCATCCATGGCATTCCGGAGAGCAAAAACCCGAAGTTGGCTGGTGTACTCAAAGTATTCGACAAGCTGGAAGGACAGAGCAGGGGGATGTCTTTTCTGATTAACGCGACCCTCGAAAACTTGACCGACCTGCCATACTACATAATCAAGGATAATCTGGTTACGCTCCGAATTCCGCAGGGCAAATTGCTAGACGAGGGCGTGGAAGTCTGGCTCGCTGGCTACAGCGGTTACATCACCTCTAAACTTGGTTTCTCACCCACAATAGAGCAACAGCAGGTACTCGCCTATTTCTACAAGTCGGAACTATTGAACCGTCAGCGGTACTTCACCATCCTACTCAATGAGAGCAACAATCACTTTCAGGCGATTGAGGCGTTGAGAAACGCTGGCCTTCTTGAAGAGCACGTGGCGTCCACCGAGGAGGCCCCCGTGTTCATCCTTGACAGGACAATGATGCGGACGGAGTTCCACAAAGAGCTGCGAGAACTTATAGGCGATCTGGTACTAAACAGTCTGGATGAAGCGGCATTGCACATCTTGAACCTCACGTATCAATACACTGTTTACAATAATGCTGGATTGAAGGCCTCTGAGTTAACCCCAGAGATTTACCGCAGACTTCATGGCAAACACATTAACCCAAGGAAGTATGAGTCATTGGGTCGACAGGTTAGAAAGCACTGTGCAAAACTTGAGGAGGAGGAAATCCTTATACGTGAGGAAAAGAAAGCATACCGCTTGAACCCTAATTATATACAACCTTCGTCCCTGTTTTCAGGAAAAAATTGACCGCTAATTCGCAGTCTCGTTAAACCACAATATTCACAATCCGCCCCGGCACCACAATTACCTTCTTAGGTGCGGCACCTTCCAAACGTTCTTGCACTTCAGCATTGGCAAGCACAACTTTCTCCACTTCGTCTTTTCCCATGCTGGCAGGAAGTTCGATGCTGAGGCGTGTCTTTCCATTGAAACTGATAGGGTAATTCACACTATCCTCCACCAAAAAGCTTTCGTTAAACGCTGGGTAGGTGGCAAAGGTGATGCTTTCTGAGTGACCGAGTTGCGACCATAGCTCTTCTGCAATGTGTGGCGCATACGTAGAAATGACCACCGTAAATGGCTCCAAAATTGCGCGCTTGTTGCACTTCAAATCGTTGAGTTCGTTTACGCAAATCATAAACTGGCTTACGCTTGTATTGAATGATAAACGCTCAATGTCTTCCTGCACCTTTTTGATGGTGGCGTGCAATGCTTTCAACTCCTTTTTAGTCGGCTCTTCTTCCGAAACAACGAACGTATCTCCATCATGGAATAGGTTCCAGAACTTTTTCAAGAACCGCGAAACGCCTTCAATACCGTTGGTGTTCCACGGCTTGGCATCTTCCAACGGCCCAAGGAACATTTCGTACAAACGAAGCGTGTCTGCTCCGTAGCGTTCAATAATGTCATCAGGATTTACAACGTTCCATTTGGATTTGGACATTTTTTCAACTTCTGGTTGCGTATAAAAAGCTTTATCCAAAGTTGTATCCTGTTCGAAGTAATGAAACTTGCCATTTTGCCAATATCCATTTCTACAAATGAAAATGGCGTTCTCGTCATCTCTACTCCAAGTCAGATACTCTTCAACGTTAAGCTCGCATTTTTGGTCAAACGATAATCGTGGAGACGCAAGTTGAGAAATTGGCGCATTGAGACTAACGGTTGTAGGTCGATAGACTAATTCTTCTGAACCTTTCTTAAGAACCACCTTAGTGTTCATCTCTATTCTAATATCTGAACTACTAAAAATGGTGGTCGTTGGTTTGATGGGGAAAAACTTCACCCCATCTTTATTTGATTCAAAAAGGACAAGGTTTATTTCCTGTTTAAATCCAGTAAGATTCTCAATTGGCGCAGAGCCAGCCCTCAATTCGAAAATCCATCTATTCACTTTCTCAGAAACCCCCTGAATCATCCCCTGATTCACCAACTTCTTAGCTGGTTCATCAAACGGAATGTGGCCAAGGTCTTTTAGAAATTTGGTCCAGAACCGAACATACAGCAAGTGGCCTGTGGCGTGCTCCGCACCACCTGCGTAATAGTTCACGTTTCCCCAATATTCCATGGCTTCCTTGCTACAGAATTCCTCATCATTCGTTGGGTCCATATAGCGCAAATAGTACCAGCTACTACCCGCCCAACCAGGCATGGTGCTTAGCTCAATTGGGTAGCCTTCTCCGTTGGCAACAACTTCTTCCGTTTCTGGATTCCAGTTCCAGTTTTCGGCATTTCCCAACGGTGGATCGCCAGCTTCGGTGGGCAGATATTTCTCCACTTCGGGCAATTGCAATGGCAGTTTATTGATGGGATATGGCACGCCATCCTTGTAATAAATCGGAATCGGTTCGCCCCAATACCGCTGACGGCCAAACACGGCATCGCGCTGGCGGTAGTTAATCTTTCCTTCACCAATTTTCATTGCTTCCATCTTGGCGATGGCCGCTTTTATGGCGTCTTTCACCGTCATTCCATTGAGGAAATCGGAGTTCTTCAGAATGCCGTCTTTGCTCTCGTTGGCCTCTTTTTCAAGGTCGCTTCCTTCAATAACCGCAGGAATTGGAATGCCAAAATGCTTGGCAAAACTCCAATCGCGCTGATCGCCACTCGGAACGGCCATCACTGCTCCTGTTCCGTAACCAGCCAGCACGTAATCGCCTATCCAAATAGGAATAGGAGCACCTGTAAATGGATGCTCGGCATACGCGCCCGTAAATGCACCCGAAATGGTTTTCACATCCGCCATCCGTTCTCTATCAGAACGTGCTTTTGCTTTCGCGATGTAGGCTTCAATTTCGGCTTTTTGTTCGGCAGTTGTAATCTTAGCAACCAGTTCGTGTTCTGGCGCCAGGGTCATAAATGAAACTCCGAAAATGGTGTCAGGACGAGTTGTAAATACTTCTATTTCTAGGTTAGAGGATTGAGGTTTGAGGTTTGAGCCTGAGTGCTCTGACCTCTGACCTTTAACCTCAAATCTTACCATCGCACCCACAGACCTTCCAATCCAATTGCGCTGCTGTTCTTTCAGACTTTCGCTCCAATCAATGTCTTCTAATCCATCCAACAAACGCTGCGAGTAGGCGGTAATACGCATACTCCACTGCTTCATCAATTTGCGCTCTACGGGATAACCACCACGTTCTGAAACGCCATCTTTTACTTCATCATTGGCGAGGACAGTTCCGAGTTGCGGACACCAGTTCACGTAGGCTTCGCTGAGATAAGCGATGCGGTAATTGAGTAGGATTGTTTGCTGTTTCGCTTCGTCCCAACTGTTCCAGTCACTGGCAGAAAACAAAGGTGTTTCATCGCAATGCGCGTTTACATCCTTGTTTCCGTTTGTCTTAAACTCATCAACAAGTTGAGAAATAGGAATTGCTTTATCTGCATTCTTGCAGTAGCAAGCATCAAACAATTGAAGGAAAATCCACTGCGTCCATTTGTAATAAGATGGGTCGGATGTGCGCACTTCTCGGTCCCAATCGAAGCTGAAGCCGATGTTATCCATCTGTCTGCGGAAGGTGTTGATGTTGGCAACGGTAGTAATGGCAGGATGAGTTCCTGTTTGAATGGCGTACTGCTCCGCTGGCAATCCAAACGAATCGTACCCCATTGGATGCAGCACGTTGAAGCCTTTCAAACGCTTGTACCGCGCATAAATATCAGATGCAATGTATCCGAGAGGATGGCCCACATGCAACCCAGCTCCCGAAGGATATGGGAACATGTCTAACACATAGAAAGGCGGTTTTTTGGACGAATCCTCAGCCTTGAATGTTTTGTTCTTGGCCCAATACTGTTGCCACTCCTTTTCAATCTTCTCTGGATAATAATGCATGCTTGTTTTTTAAGAGCCGCGAAGGTAAGATTCACGAAAGAGTTATCGGTAAGTGCGGAATACGGATTTTGTTCAAAACTCAGGCTGCCAATCCCCTTTTCAAGACCTAACTTTAACGCCCCATGATTCCAAAGGAAACCATAGATCATATTTTTGAGACCGCTCGTGTTGAGGAGGTGGTAGGAGATTTTGTGCAGCTGAAGAAAAAGGGCACGAATTTGTGGGGAAATTGTCCGTTTCATAACGAGAAAACGCCTTCGTTTAGCGTGTCGCCTGCAAAGGGAATTTACAAGTGTTTTGGTTGCGGAAAGGGTGGAAATTCGGTGAATTTCATCATGGATCATGAGCAGCAGACCTATCCGGAGGCGCTGCGGTATTTGGCCAAGAAATACAATATTGAGATTGAGGAGGAGCAGCAAACGCCCGAGCAAATGGCGGAGCAAACGGAGCGCGAAAGCCTCTATTTGGTGCTTGCTTTTGCCCAGCGGACCTTCGCTTCTAACCTGCTAAAAACGGATGAGGGGCAATCGATTGGCCTCAGCTATTTTAAGGAGCGTGGCTTCTCGATGGAGACGATTGAGAAGTTCGGTTTGGGCTATTGTTTTGACCGATACGATTCGTTCGGAAACAAGGCGCTGGAAGAGCAATACAATCGGAAATTTCTAGAAGATTCGGGACTTTGCTTAGATCGCGAAGGGAAGTTGATTGACCGTTTTAAGGGCCGCGTGATGTTTCCGATTCACAACCTTTCTGGTCGTGTGATTGCCTTTGGCGGACGAACCCTCAGAAGTGACAAAAAAGTTGCCAAATACATCAACAGTCCGGAGACGGATGTGTACCACAAGAGCAATATCGTTTATGGTATTTATCAAGCGAAAAGCGAGATAATTAAGAAGGACAACTGTTTTGTGGTGGAGGGTTATACGGATGTGATTTCGCTGCATCAAGCAGGCATTCATAACGTGGTGGCGAGCTCGGGAACAAGCCTTACGGTGGAGCAAATTCGCTTGGTAAAACGCTACACAAACAACCTCACCATTATGTACGATGGGGATGATGCGGGTATCAAGGCTTCGTTCCGAGGAATTGACCTTGTGTTGGAAGAAGGCATGAACGTGCGGACGGTTCTATTCCCCGATGGCGAAGACCCCGATTCGTTCTCGAAGAAGATGGATGAGGAGGAATTGACGGCCTTCATCGATACCAATTCGAAAGATTTTATTCAGTTCAAGGCACAACTTTTATCAGAAGAAGCGAAGGGCGACCCGATTAAAATGGCGGGGTTGATTAAAGACATCATCAGCTCTATCGCTCTGATTCCTGACCCGATTATCAGAAACCTTTACGTGCGCCAATGCAGCAGCATAATGAGCATGGACGAGGAGGTTCTGATGATGGAACTGAACCGCAACCGCAGAAAGAATTTTAGCGACAAGCAAAGGAGTGGAAATTCCAATTTCACAGAAGCTCCTGTTCAAGAAGAGCAGCCAATTGTTCGTAAGACCAATCAAGAACTAAAAAAGCGCGATTCGGAGTTTCAGGAGCAGGACATTATTCGAATTCTGATTCTTTACAGCGAAAAGGAGATTGAGTTTGATATTTGGGATGAAGCGGAAGAAAAAGTAGTCGATCAAGAAAAGGTAAACGTGGTTGATTTTATCGTGACGGAGCTTTTGGAAGACGAAATCAAATTTGAAAACGAGCTTTTCAAAGTGGTTTTTGCTGAATTCGCTCAAATGTTTGAAGAGAAAAAAATTCCAACCGAGCAGCATTTTATCAATCACCAAAACCCTGAAATATCTTCGTTAGCGGTCAATTTCTTTGCGCAACCTTACATTGTAAGCGAACGATGGAAAGAGCATAATGTGGTGACGCTGATGGAAGAGGATAAGTTGAAGCAGTCGATATTATCTTCTCTCAACGTACTAAAGCTCCGCAAACTAGAAACGATGATTACCGAAACCCGCGACCTTCTAAAAGTTGCCGAAGAAGAACAATTGATGGAGTTGATGGAAAAACTGAACCGTCAGTTGGGGGTGAGAAAGGTGCTGGCGAAGGAGATTGGGTCAACTATTTTGAAGTAGGTTAATTTTCTTCTAGCCAAAGCGATTTTCTCCATTCAAAAATCAGCTCCATAATCTCTGACAATTCATTCTTCTCAGATAGAATGTCAAATCCCTTTAGAATTGGAGAGTTGAAAACATCAGCATCCTTCGCGTAGTTTAATTTAAAGTCAGCAAGAATCTGCCTTGTCGGTTCATGTAGATCCCCTAGTGAATCACGGTGTTTAAAATAATTTGCAATCGCAATTATCAACTCAACTTTGGTTCGTTCATTTTTCAACTTTTCGGCTCCCGTTGAATACTTCTCATATTGCTTGACCAACTCTTCATGACGGTCATAAATACTACTATTCACGTAGTTCTGAAATGCAACAAACCCTAATCCAATAATTGGTTCGGACTCTTCCAAGAGCCAAACCCCATCATACCAATCTTGAGTTTTCGTTTTAACCAGCAGGCTTTCAATACATTCATCAAGTGCACCAATAGTAACTCTCAAACTTTCGGCCCTGTAGTCAACCCTTCTCCAATGTGTTTTGGTCATTATACAAACTTCAAATCCTTCACATTCAACTGAAGATAAACCTTGCCATTCCAATGGTTTTCCTCGATGGTATAGGCCAAATCAAACGGTTTTCCTTTCGCCAATTCTGAATACAGTTTCCCCATTTTGAAAGCGACCGCCTGAACCATCATGTGCGGCACTTCTTGCTGTTTCGGCTTGAAGCGCAGATGAGAATCATCCGCACCCATCGTTCGGCAATCTTCGGCTATCAGGTTGCGAGAAACAAATACAGGATTCATGTTTCCTGGTCCAAATGGCGCAAATTGCTTGAGCAACGACATAAACTTGGGAGTGATGCGGTCGAGGTCAATTTCTAGGTCGATATTGAGTTTGGGCGTAAGCTGATGTTCTTCAATTCGTGCAGCTACTACCTCTTCAAATTTCTGACGGAATGCAATCACGTTCTCCAAGCTCAAACTCATTCCTGCAGCGTATTTGTGACCACCAAATTGCTCCAGTAGGTCTTCACATTCGGTGAGTGCTTCATGTACATCAAAATCATGCACCGAGCGTGCTGAACCCGTGGCTTTTCCTTCTGATTCGGTCAATACGATTGTCGGTTTGTAATGCTGCTCAATCAATCGCGAGGCTACAATCCCCACTACTCCTTTGTGCCAACCTGGATTAAAAACAACCGTGCTCCGACTGTTCGTGTAGAAGTCATCAGCTTGCAGAATCTCCAGCGCACTTTCCGTCACAGACTTATCTAATTCTCTTCGATCCGTATTGTACTTAGAAATCTCAGCAGAGAAATCCAACGCCTCCTTCATGTCATCAGAAATGAGCAGTTCAACGGCTCGTTTTCCAGAGGCAATTCTACCTGCCGCGTTGATGCGCGGGGCAATAACGAACACCACATCCGTGATGGTCAGTTCGCGATTAATCTTCGTGTATTCGAGCATCGCCCGAATCCCCGTAGAAGGATTCTCATTAATCTGCTGCACGCCAAAGGTTGCTAGAATACGATTCTCGCCCGTTATTGGAACAATATCTGCGGCAATCGCAATGGCAACCAAGTCCAGCTTGGCGGTCAATCGTTCAAAGTCGGCATCGTTCTTTTCGCAATAACCTTGAAGCAATTTGAACCCAACGCCACAACCGCACAATTCCTTATAGGGATAATTACAATCGGGTTGTTTTGGATCGAGAATGGCGTATGCCGCTGGCAATACCGCCCCTGGGATGTGGTGATCGCAGATGATGAAGTCAATTCCTCGTTCATTCGCATACGCCACCTTATCAACGGCACGGATGCCACAATCGAGCGCAATGATGAGCGTAATACCATTCGCTTTCGCGAAATCAATCCCAGCAAACGAAACTCCGTAGCCTTCTTTGTAGCGGTCTGGAATGTAGAAATCAACCTGTCCCAAATCCTTCAGAAAACTATAGACCAACGCCACCGAAGTGGTTCCATCCACATCGTAATCTCCAAAAACAAGAATCTTCTCGCCATTCCCAAGTGCTTCTTCAAGTCGAGAAACCGCCTTGTCCATTCCTTTCATTAGAAATGGGTCATGTAAATCTTCGAACGAGGGCCGGAAAAATGTCTTGGCTTCATCAAAACTGCCAATACCCCGATTGATAAGCAATTGCGCTACATCTTCCTTTATTCCAAGCTGATGGCACAAGTCACAGACCTGAGCTGGATCAGGCAGGTCGGCATATTTCCATTCGGTTTCAAGCATACAATGAATGTAAAAACAAAAAGCCCCACGTCCATCTGGCGTAGGGCTTCAAATTAATTTTTTTTTTAGTCTTAGATGGTCATGATATCCACTTCCTTCTCCGCAACCAAGGCGTCAACCTTGTTTGAATAAGAAGTGGTCATATCTTGAATCTCGCCTTCCGCCCGCTTTGCAGCATCTTCGGCCATGCCATCCTTCTGCAATGCCTTAATCTCGTCATTGGCGTCTTTTCGTGAGTTACGTACAGAAACCTTTGCCTGCTCCGCTACAGCTTTCGCTTGCTTCACAAGATCACGTCTGCGCTCTTCGGTCAATGGCGGAATGGAAATCCGAACCACCTTGCCATCATTCATTGGGTTGAAACCCAAATTGGCTCGCATTATTCCTTTTTCAATCTCTTCCAAAAGACCTTTCTCAAATGGTTGAATTTGTAAGGTTTTTGAATCGGGCGTATTTACGTTCGCCACATTCTTCAATGGCGTCATCGATCCGTAATATTCAACCTGCACGCTTCCCAACATATTTGGGCTTGCTTTTCCTGCGCGAATACGCGCCAACTCATGATCCAAACGCTCAATGGCGCTGTCCATACCTTCTTTAGTCGAATCGAAAATGAACTTTAACTCTTCTTCCATGATTGAAATTTGGTCGAAAATAGTAATTCTGAGTGATCAGCCTTCAACTAGGGTTCCTACCTTCTCGCCAGCAACCACTCGTGCTAAGTTGCCACCTTCATCCATATTAAACACGATGATTGGCAGTTTATTCTCTTTGCAAAGGGTGAAAGCCGTCATATCCATCACATTCAGGCCTCTTTCATACACTTCTTGAAAGCTGATGGTCTCAAACTTTGTAGCCGACTTATCTTTCTCAGGATCAGCCGTGTAAATACCATCAACACGCGTTCCTTTTAGAATGACTTCCGCTTCTACCTCAATGGCGCGAAGCGAAGCCGCTGAATCGGTTGTGAAGTATGGATTTCCAGTGCCCGCTCCAAAGATGACCACGAGCTTTCTTTCCAAGTGACGAACTGCTCTTCTTCTGATGAATGGTTCGGCAATCTCATCCATCTTGATGGCTGACATCAATCGCGTTGTAACCTCAAGATTTTCCAATGCTGACTGCAATGCCATGCTATTAATCATCGTGGCAAGCATTCCCATGTAATCACCTTGTACGCGATCCATTCCGCCTTCCGCAGCTTGAATACCCCGGAAGATGTTACCTCCACCGATAACGATGGCCACCTCTACTCCTGCATCAACAATTTCCTTAATCTCCTGTGCGTATTGACCCAATCTATCATGGTCAATTCCGAACTGTTTGTTTCCCATCAGCGATTCTCCGCTGAGCTTCAGTAGCACTCTCTTGTACTTCACATTCATGTTGCGATGATAAACTTTTTAGACAAAAAAAAGAGGCTTTAAAGCCTCTTTCGTAATCATTATTAATTGCCAAGCGAGAATCGCTTGAAATCTGTCACTGTCAGTTCGGGATTGCCGGTCTTCAAATATTGAGCAACATTCAATTTGTTGTCCTTGATGAATGCTTGCTCCATCAATGTATTCTCCTTGAAAAATTTACCCAATCGTCCTTCAGCAATTTTCTCAGCCATATCAGCAGGTTTTCCTTCCTGAATAGCCAATTCTTTACCAATTTCAATTTCTTTAGCGATAACCTCAGCAGAAACAGACTCCTTGTTCAAAGCAACTGGTGCCATTGCTGCAGCTTGCATAGCTACATCACGACCCATTTCTTCGTATCCAGCCTTGTTTAGACCTACGATTGTACCAACCCTGTTTCCTGGATGATTGTAAGCAACAACAGTAGCTGCCTCAATAATCTCCAATCCACCTACTTCAACTTTCTCGCCTGTTTTTCCTGTCAGCTCTGTGATTGCAGCAGCAACAGTAGACCCGTTGTAGCTAGCCTCATTCAATGCCTCAGCCGTAGTAATTGAACCGCTAAGAACAATATCAACAAGGTCATTTGCAAATCCGATGAATCCTTCCGTTTTAGCAACGAAATCAGTTTCGCAGTTCAAACGAAGTAAAACAACTTTATTTCCGCTAGTCTTTCCGATTACGTAACCTTCAGTTGCATCGCGATCAGAACGCTTTGCAGCAACTTTCTGTCCTTGCTTTCTCAGTAGGTCAATCGCAGTATCAAAATCGCCTCCAGCCTCAACAAGAGCTTTCTTGCAATCCATCATTCCTGCACCAGTTTTTTGTCTAAGCTCGTTTACTTGAGCCGCTGTAATTTTCACCGTAGCTTCCAATGTCTTGTATTTTTATTCTTCGTCTTCGTCCTCGGTAACGGCAGCCTTCTTCTTAGTAGAAGCTTTTACTTCCTCTACATCGTCTCCGTCCTCATCATCCTTAGAGTCATCTTCTTTTCCTTTTCCAGCTTTTCTTTCTGCAAGACCTTCTGCAACTGCATCAGTCATTGCTTTAACGATAAGCTCGATTGATCTTGCAGCATCATCGTTTCCTGGGATAGCAAAATCCACATCTTTCGGATTTGCGTTCGTGTCAACGATAGCGAAAGTTGGGATTCCCAATCTTGTAGCTTCTTTAACAGCGATATGCTCCTTAATAATATCAACGATGAAAATCGCAGATGGAAGTCTTGTGAGATCAGCAATTGAACCCAAATCTCTTTCGAGTTTCGCTCTCTGACGACTAATCATCAATCGCTCACGCTTTGACATGGTTTCCCATGTCCCATCAACTTCCATTTTATCAATGGTCCCCATCTTTCTGATGGCTTTACGGATGGTAGCAAAGTTGGTAAGCATACCACCTGGCCATCTTTCAGTAACGTATGGCATGTTCACACGAGCAGATTCACGAGCAATGATTCCTTGAGCTTGCTTTTTAGTAGCAACAAAAAGAATCTTTTTTCCCGAACGAGCCATCGCTTTAATCGCCTTACAAGCCTCATCCAACTTGGCTGAACTCTTATTAAGGTCGATAATGTGAGTTCCGTTCTTCTCCATGAAGATGTACGGAGCCATGGCAGGATTCCACTTTCTTTTTAGGTGTCCGAAGTGAACACCTGCTTCTAGCATTTCCTGTACTGTAGGTTGAGCCATTGAAATTGTATTGTTTTGAAAAGTCTTTTTACTAATCGATTAACGCTTGCTGAACTGGAATTTCTTCCTTGCTTTTTTCTGACCGAATTTCTTACGCTCGACCATTCTCGAATCACGCGTCATCAATCCAAGCTTCTTCAAAGCAGGCTTCACAGTTTCGTCTTCTTTTACCAATGCTCTTGAAATCCCAAGAGAAATGGCCTCAGCCTGTCCTGTGATTCCTCCACCAGCAACATTCACTTTAACATCATATTTCCCAACAACTTCCAAAACGTTGAATGGTCTTTGGATGGTGTCTTGAAGCAATGACGTTGGGAAGTACTCCTTTGCGTCTTTCCCGTTAACGATGAATGCACCTTTACCAGCTTTCACGTAAACGCGAGCAACTGCGGTCTTTCTTCTTCCTAATGCGTTGATTATTTCCATTTAATATAGAATGATCAGTTAAGTGAAATGGTTTGTGGCTTCTGTGCTTCATGCGGATGGTTTGCACCAGCATAAGCATGCATATTATTGAAGATTGCTCTTCCCAATTTGCTTTTTGGAAGCATTCCACGAACAGCTTTGGTAACCAATCCTGTTGGATCTTTTTCCAAAACTTGATCTACACTTCGCAAACGCTGTCCACCAGGGAACCCTGTATGGTGCATGTATTGCTTGGTAGCCCTTTTGTTTCCAGAAAGTTCAACTTTCTCCGCGTTGATAACGATAACGTTATCGCCACAATCGGCATGTGGAGTAAAGTTTACTTTATTCTTTCCGCGTAGTCTGTACGCAATTGTAGATGCCAATCTACCGAGAGTCTGACCCTCAGCATCGATAATAACCCACTCCTTATTAGCAGTGTTCTTATTGGCAGAAATGGTTTTAAAGCTTGGTGCTTTCACTTCAAATATGTTTTCAGTTCATTATTAGAGCTTACACTCCTACCCAAATTTGGGGCTGCGAAGATATTACTAATTATTTGAATGAACAATGGTTTGTCGATAATTCATTTCAACACTCCAAGTTCTTGCCCCACCGAAGAGAAAGCCGCAATGGCCTTATCAAGGTGATTTGTGCTATGCGCAGCGGATATTTGAACACGGATTCTGGCCTGTCCTTTTCCAACAACTGGATAGAAAAAACCAATTGCATAAATACCTTTTTCAAGCAGTTTATCGGCAAACTGCTGTGCTAATTTGGCATCATAAAGCATAATTGG
Source organism: Flavobacteriales bacterium (assembly GCA_021741155.1). Lineage (GTDB taxonomy): Bacteria > Bacteroidota > Bacteroidia > UBA10329 > UBA10329 > UBA10329. The sequence continues at coordinate 118,384 of JAIOYP010000002.1, forward strand.
CACAATCGGACTGTCCCCATCTTTCAATTCAAAGCCCGCTTTTTCCACTCCTTCCTTAAAGTATTTGGTGTTTGCTTCCAGCTTATCGCGAAGCTCGGTTGACGACCCAAGCAAATCAAAAACTTTACTTGCCGCTCCAACAATAGAAGGTGCCAATGAATTAGAAAAAAGATAAGGTCGAGATCTCTGGCGCAACATTTCAATCACTTCTTTTTTTCCTGAAGTGAAACCGCCCATCGCGCCACCGAGAGCTTTTCCTAACGTGCTTGTAATGATGTCAACTCGACCCACTACATTATTATACTCATGCGTTCCTCTACCCGTTTTTCCGATGAAACCCGTTGCATGACTATCATCCACCATTACCAAGGCATTATACTTTTCAGCGAGGTCACAGATCTCATCCAACTTGGCGATGTCACCATCCATGGAAAAAACTCCGTCTGTGACGATAATTCTATGTCGTTGTGCTTGAGATGCTTTTAGCTGCTCTTCTAAATCAGCCATATCGCTGTGTTTGTAACGGTAGCGCTCTGCCTTGCATAATCGCACACCATCAATAATGGAAGCATGGTTCAACTCATCGCTGATAATTGCATCTTCCGCAGAAAACAAAGGTTCGAATACGCCCCCGTTGGCATCAAAACACGCTGCATACAATATGGTATCTTCCATCCCAAGAAAAGACGAAATCTTTTTCTCCAGGCTTTTATGAATGTCTTGCGTTCCGCAGATAAAACGAACAGACGACATGCCATATCCGTGAGAATCCAGCGCATCCTTAGCTCCTTGTATGACTGCTGGATGCGAAGAGAGTCCGAGGTAATTATTGGCACACATGATTACAACGTCTTCACCCGTACTCACTTGAACCTCTGCTCCTTGTGGACTGGTTATGATTCGCTCTCTTTTGTAAAGTCCCGCCTCTTCAATCGACTTCAATTCCTCGGCTAAAAACACTTGCAATTCTCCGTACATCTTATTCTGTTTTGGGAGGACAAAAGTAACGGATTGAATACACTCATTTAGAACACTATTGAACAAGCCCTAACTGCGATTGTTATATTTGCGAACAACAAAATAATAACCGTCAAAATCAAAATAAAATGGCTTTTGAATTACCAAAACTTCCTTACGCATACGATGCCTTGGAACCACATATTGATGCACGTACGATGGAAATCCATCACTCAAAGCATCATCAGGGATACACAACTAATTTGAACAACGCGATTGCAGGAACTGCCCTCGAAGGAAAATCGATTGAAGAAATTCTTGTCGCTGGATTTGATAACGCGGCCGTTCGAAATAACGGTGGTGGTTTTTACAATCACGATCTTTTTTGGCTAGTAATGTCGCCAAACGGTGGCGGACAACCTTCTGGAGCTTTGGCAGATGCGATTAACGCAGCCTATGGTTCATTTGATGGCTTCAAGGACGCATTCAGCAAGGCTGCTGCAACAAGATTCGGTTCAGGTTGGGCATGGCTCAATGTGAAAAAAGGTGGTGCAGTTGAGGTGTGCAGTAGCGCTAATCAAGACAATCCACTCATGCCAGGTATTGGCTGCGAAGGAACTCCAGTTCTTGGGTTGGACGTTTGGGAACATGCTTACTACCTGAATTATCAGAACAGAAGACCTGATTACATCTCGGCTTTCTTCAATGTAATTAACTGGGCTGAAGTATCTAAACGCTACGAAGCAGGGAAATAACCCAGCTCAAATCATCGGATAATAAAAAGGCTCGCAAATGCGAGCCTTTTTCGTTTCTAGTATGTCAGTTCAATTACTCCACAGTAACCGACTTTGCCAAATTTCTAGGTTGATCTACATTGCATCCTCTCATTACAGCAATGTAATATGACAGCAATTGCAATGGAACCGAAGCCAAAATTGGCACCAATTCTTCTTCCGTTTCTGGAATTTCAATCACGTGGTCAGCCAATTCGGCAGCAGAAGTATCACCTTTAGTGACAACCGCAATAATCTTTCCTTTTCTCGCTTTTACTTCTTGAATATTGCTCAACACTTTCTCGTAAGATCCTTTGCTTGGAGCAATTACTACTACTGGCATTTCTGCGTCAATCAACGCGATTGGTCCATGCTTCATCTCTGCTGCTGGATAGCCTTCAGCATGGATGTACGATATCTCTTTCAACTTCAAAGCACCTTCCAACGCAACTGGAAAATTATAGCCTCTTCCCAAATAAAGAAAATTGCGCGAATCTTTATACTGCCCAGCAATGTACTTGACGAGTTCGGCAGATTGCAAAACTTCTTCAACCTGTGCAGGAATCTTCTCAAGCGAAGCAAGAATTCGTTGAAATCTTGATTCTGCAATGGAGCCTTTTTTATGCGCTAAACGCAAGGCCATCAACAAGAGAACCGTAACCTGTGAAGTAAACGCTTTGGTTGAAGCAACTCCAATCTCAGGCCCAGCATGCGTGTATGAACCAGCATCGGTAATCCTTGAAATAGACGACCCGACCACATTACATACGCCAATAATGGTTGCACCCTTTGATTTGGCCAATTCAAGCGCAGCTAATGTATCTGCCGTTTCGCCTGATTGAGAAATAGCAATAACTACATCGTCCTCATTGATAATGGGATTTCTATATCTGAATTCAGATGCATATTCAACCTCAACAGGAATACGAGCCAAATCTTCAATAAGATATTCACCAACCAATCCAGCATGCCAAGATGTTCCACAAGCGACAATGATGATGCGTTTGGCGTTGGCCATTTTTTGTTCGTAGTCGCTGATACCTCCAAGAGTTACCGTTCCCGATTGCACGTGGTATCTGCCTCGCATACTGTCGGAGATCGAACGTGGCTGCTCAAAAATTTCTTTTAACATGAAATGCTCGTATCCCCCCTTCTCCAAAGCTTCTAGCTTCATCTCAAGTTCGTGGATGTACGGAGTCATCACCTCGTTTTCAATACTTCTAACAATAGGGTCTTGACCAACTCGAAGCTCAACGATTTGCTCATCTTCAAGATAAACAACCTCATTGGTATATTCGATTATAGGAGTGGCATCTGAAGCTAGAAAGAACTCGTTCTTTCCAATTCCCACTACCATCGGACTTCCTTTTTTTGCTCCAATTATCACATTTGGATCGCTTTTGTCCATGACTGCAATAGCATATGCCCCAACTACTTGGGTAAGAGCTATACGGACGGCTTCTGCTAAAGAAAGATTTTCATTAGCTTGTACATCTTCAATCAAATGAACAAGAACTTCTGTATCCGTATCACTTTTAAAAATGTGCCCTCGTTTGACAAGCTCCTTTTTCAATGGGTCGTAATTCTCAATGATTCCATTGTGAATCAGTGCCAATTTCTCGTTACCAGAATAATGTGGGTGTGCATTTACATCATTCGGCTCACCGTGAGTTGCCCATCTTGTATGGCCAATTCCAACAGTACCGGAAATGTCTTTTGATGAAGCAAACGCCTCAAGGTCGGCCACTTTTCCTTTACACTTATATACGTTAAGACCTGAGTTGAGCAGGCAGATTCCTGCACTATCATAACCTCTATACTCAAGCCGCTTGAGGCCCTTAATTAGAATTGGATAAGCTTCCTTCTTTCCTATATAAGCTACGATACCGCACATATCTATTCAATTATAGTGTATGTCATCCTCAATTTCATCGGTTTGGTTGGATGCTGAGGCCCATTAAAAACGCCTCTTCTTGCATTAACCGCATTTCCCGAATTCGTAATGTAAAGACCGTAATCTACTTTTTCTGGTGCATTGAGCAACGACTGAAGATGTCGAGCAATATTGAAAATATACTGCTTGTTTTCTGAATCATAAACTCCTCCATAATAATCGGAACCTTCAAAGAAATCTACAGGAAAAACAGGATTTCCGATTGAGTCAATTACCGTCACCTGTAGATTGTTTGGAACACCGAATTCATCGATTACATCAACATCCAAAGGAACAACCAATTCAGCTTTATTGATGGCTACAGCTCCAAGATTGTTTAGTTCTCGCAAATGAGGAAGTTCAACTTTCATCCGAGTTCCAGCCATTGAATGGATATACAGTCGTTCTGCTCCAGTAACTGTTCCACCAGCTATTGCCGATTCAATTGATGTTGGAGCATACTCGTGATGAAAAGCGGTATGGACACCATCTGTATTAGCGGTAAGAAAATTAACGAATAATGTATCTGTATCCGTGTGGTAAAACAACTTTACCCACGAAAACGAACTCGCTACATTGAAATAAAGAATGGATCCGAAGCCAGATGGCATCGAGGCATCCACTGGTTTAATATTTAATCCCCTGAATTCTGTCAGGAATACATCGTTTGAAGCCAAGTTGTTGGATTCTAAAATTCGCGTTCCTAAGCTATTTTCAAGCGGAATCCGCAACGATGGACGTATGGTATCTGAACCTGAAATAACATCAGAATAAAGATCTGGTCTAAATTGATGAACAGCCAACGGAGTGGCTGAGATGGCATGAGATGCCGTTGAATAATATGCCGAATCTGAAGTGCTGGTGTTTCGAAGATCTTCTTCCAATTCAAACACTCCGAACGTCATCGTTCCTTTTAGCTTGTCGGTAGAGCCGTAAGAGCCTACATAAGCAAGATTCAAAATTATGGAATCAACCACAGCATCACTTGGGAATTCAACAGAGGTGCTAGGAAGTTTAAATTGCATGAAGAGTTCCGATTGCACTCTTCCGAAGATTGGGTCTCCAAAATCTCCAATAAGGTAGGTTCCTGATGACAGACCTGATGTCTGAACCGAATCATATAGAATAGTTCTTGCTTCAATTGTGAACGTGTCTATCCAAGCAATTGACATTTCTTCTCCTTCAGGAAGCACGTCTAGTCCAATTCCATCTGGTTCTTTACAAGAAGCGGTGATGAGTATTATCAGCAATCCAAAAAATGCTGCGGTATTACGAAAGGTCATCCTTTTTAAAATAAGTAAGCGGAGGGTTAACCCTCCGCTTTCAAAGATATTGTACAAGAAGTGTTAAAAGGCATTAATCAGCAAGAACTGATTCATTTGCCAAAATCTCAGTATAGAATTCCGAGTAAGCATCCAAATAGCTTTCGTCATCTTGGAAATTGAGGATTGGCTTATCTGCTCCAGTAATAACCGCAGCAACCTCTGGGCTCAGTTCTTCATTTCCGATAATAACTGCATCAGCATATTTGATGGCGACCTTTGTCAGATTCATGTGTGTAGCATCGGTAAAAATGGAAACATCTTCATCAGTCAACGTGTCAAACTTAATTTTTTCGGACATGCGTGAGTCCAAGGCTCCTTGATAGGCATCATCGTAAACCGAATAAACAACCTTCGAATTCTCAAATAATGGATCATCCTTATACACGGTTTTGATAAAGAACGGTAGAAGCGCAGTCATCCATCCATGACAATGAATCACGTCTGGAGCCCAGCCTAATTTCTTTACCGTTTCAATTACCCCACGACAAAAGAACACTGCCCTTTCATCATTATCAGAAAAGAACTTTCCGTCTTTTCCATTAAGGAAGAATTTACGTTGAAAATACTCCTCGTTGTCAATGAAATAAACTTGCATTCTAGCAGGTTGAATAGAGGCAACTTTAATAATCAATGGATGATCCGTGTCATCAACAATCAAATTCATTCCAGAAAGGCGAATCACTTCATGTAGTTGATTCCTTCTTTCGTTAATACAGCCGAAACGGGGCATAAAAGTTCTTATTTCCCGACCTCTTTCCTGAGTTCCTTGAGGCAGATGCCTTCCTATTTTTCCTATGTGAGATTCTGGTAGATACGGTACAACTTCCTGAGACACGAACAACACTCTCTCTTTTTGCGACATGTTTTGTTTTTTAGGGTGAAAATAGGGCGCAAATTTACAAATAATACACGCTGAAATCAAGTACTGACGGGGCTTTCCGAATGGCGGACAATTTCTTATACGATTTTTTTTAGACTTTATCAAGTGGTCGTTTTAGCTTTGCAGGCACTGGTTCGCACCGTCATGAAGCTCATCACAACCGCCAAAGAAATGTCTGAATATTCCTTTTCAACAAGGAGTAGTAGTGAGTTTGTTGGATTTGTCCCAACCATGGGAGCACTCCATTTAGGTCATATTTCGTTGATTAAAACTGCAAAAGCGAAGTGCGAAAATGTGGTAGTGTCAGTCTTTGTTAACCCAACGCAATTCAACGACTCAAACGACCTACAGAACTACCCACGCACGTTCGAATCAGACCGAAAGCTATTGGAAAACGAAGGGGTTGACGTCATGTTCTTTCCAAGTGCTAACGAAATATATCCTTCCCCAGAAGTTAAGCACTATGAGATGGACGGACTTGACGACCCGATGGAAGGGCCAAACAGACCTGGGCATTTCAATGGGGTTGTGCAAGTTGTAACTCGCCTTTTTGAATTAGTTAAGCCAAATGTGGCCTTCTTTGGCGAAAAGGATTTTCAGCAACTAGCCGTTATTCGTCACATGACCCAAAAGTTGGGCTACGATATAGAAATAGTAGGTTGTCCTACAGAACGTGAGGCAAGTGGGCTGGCAATGAGCTCAAGAAACATTCGACTCTCCAATGACGGACGAAAGCTCGCGAGCTCCATCAATCTGATTTTATTAGAAATAAAGAATCAACTGGCACTGAACGAACCTGCATCGGTAGTCTTAGAACAAGCGATTGCCGACATCGATCAATTGAACGGAATTACGCTTGAATATCTAGAGCTGGTGAATCCACAAACGCTTCAACCTGTTACAGATGATTCTGCGGCAATTCAAGCATGCATTGCGCTATACATTGAAGAAGTAAGGCTGATAGATAACATGAGAGTGAAATAATTACTTTTGCGCGCCCATGAATATTCAGGTTTTAAAGAGCAAGATTCACCGCGTTACGGTTACGGAAGCCGACCTTAACTATATTGGCAGTATTACCATCGACCAAGACTTGATGGAGGCTTCCAATATTATTGAAGGAGAAAAGGTGCAGATTGTAAACGTCAATAATGGTGAGCGTTTAGAGACGTATGTTATCACCGGAAAACGTGGTGCGGGCGGCATTTGCCTCAACGGCCCTGCAGCCAGAAGAGTAGCGGTTGGAGATATCATTATCATTATCTCTTATTGCACCCTAGATTTTGAAGAAGCTAAGTCCTTCAAACCAACTCTAATTTTCCCGGATACAGCTACAAATTCACTCGTTTGATTCAACGCAAGTGAAAGCAAAATTGCTCAATACTCTCAAGGTAGTGATACCACTCATCATTGGAGTATATGTTATTTGGTATCAGTTCAGTCAATTATCAAATGACCAGCTAACGCAGATTAAAACTTCTTTTGCGAACGCGGACTATTTTTGGGTGGTGATGAGCGTATCTTTTGGTGTTTTGAGCCATGTAAGTCGAGCTTACCGCTGGAATTTTGCTTTGGAACCTCTTGGCTACAAGAATCGGTTTATAAATAACTTTTTTGGGGTAATGATTGGCTATGTGGCGAACATCATTCTTCCCCGATTCGGTGAGGTTTGGAGATGTGTTATGGTTTCTCGATATGAGAAAGCTCCCTTCGAAAAGCTATTTGGTACCGTGGTTGCAGAACGGGTTGCTGACATGCTTGTTCTAATGTTGATTGTGACCAGCGTACTTATCCTCCAACTGGCTCAACTCAAAGAAGCAATTAGTGGCCTTTTAAGCGACTTTCTTGAGAAAAACTCTATTGCTGAACTTGTCATTAAGCTTGGATTGGTTGCAATTTTTTTGCTGGTCACAACCATTATCGGATGGCGAATTCTAATGAAGTCACAGAATAAGATTATCTCAAAAATTCGGGGACTAGTGGTAGGAATACTAGAGGGCATTACCTCCATTCTTAAGATGAAAAAGAAATGGGCTTTCTTGGCACATACCTTATTTATTTGGGTCTTATACCTAGGAATGTTTTACGTTCCTTTTCTTGCCCTTCCAGAAACAAGTACAGCGCCTATTTCGGCAGTCCTAGCTTCATTTGTTATGGCAAGTTTTAGCATTGTATTAGTTCAAGGAGGAATTGGAGTTTACCCAGTGGCTGTGGCGCAAACGCTTGTTCTTTATGGCATTGGTTACGAGGCTGGATTTGCCATGGGATGGATTATTTGGGTAGCACAAACAGCTATGATTGTCATTTTTGGCGTGATTTCTTTGGTGCTTATGCCCATTCTAAATGAAAAACCGATTGCTACCGATTAAGTTCGAGTGCCTATATTTACGATTCTAATAAAAATCGGCATGAACTTTTTGCTTAAAAAAATAGCTCCTCTTTTTTTCCTCGGAATACTCTTGATTTCATCATGCGCTCAAACGAATATCTCAAAACTGGAAGGTAGTTGGAAGTTGGTTTGGATAAATGATTTAGCTGATACAGACATTTATGTTTGGCAATTTGAAGCCGGAGAACTTACCATTATTCGTTATCAACCATCAAGCCCGAACACACCTGAAATTGCAGCAAGAGCTCAGTACAAAACTTCGTCAGAATTCCTTGACGCCAAAGTGACGATTTCTGGATTTCTGCAATCTGGTGCAACTGGCGATGCAAATGCCATGCTATCCAATGGAGCTTGGACGATTGACAAAATCAATAATGAGTATATGAGACTGTCAACCACTGACCAAGAAGGAAGTGGTGGCAGTTATGTGATTCGTGAATTTGAGCGAGCACAGTAATTCCTCATCTTTGGCCATCCATGGCTAAAGTCAAAACAAATTTTTTCTGTCAGAATTGCGGACATTCTTCTCCAAAATGGGAGGGAAAATGCAACTCGTGTGGTGAGTGGAACACCTATGTTGAAGAGGTCGTTTCAACGAAATCTGCCTCGTCAAATACTCCCAAACTGGGAAGCGCTGGAAAGCAATATGAAATTCGGTCTATCAATGAGATAGAGGCCAATCCAGAAGCTCGGTATTTGACACCCGATTCTGAATTTGACCGAGTGCTCGGAGGAGGCTTAGTTCCAGGAAGTTTGACTTTGATTGGTGGTGAACCAGGCATTGGAAAATCAACTCTTCTACTCCAATTAGCTCTAAATTGGAAAGGAAAAAAAGTTCTCTATATCTCGGGCGAAGAAAGCGAAGGACAGATAAAAATGCGTGCCGAGCGTATAGGCATTCGCAACTCAGAATGCTATATCCTCACAGAAACATCCACGTTCAAACTCTTTAAGCAGATTAAAAAACTGCAACCCGAAGTGATTATTGTAGATTCCATTCAAACGGTTTATTCTGAATTAATCGAATCCACACCCGGAAGCGTTTCTCAAATTCGCGAATGTACAGGAGAGTTTTTGCGGTTCGCAAAGGAATCGGATACGCCAGTCATCTTGGTCGGACACATCACAAAAGATGGCTCCATTGCAGGCCCAAAGATTCTGGAACACATGGTAGATACGGTTCTTCAATTTGAAGGAGACAGGCATCATTTATATAGAATCGTTCGTGCAGTAAAAAATCGTTTCGGCTCAACACCAGAACTCGGTATTTACGAAATGAAATCTGCTGGTTTGGAGGCTGTTTCTGACCCAAGCAGGATTCTTGTTCCAGACAGAGACGAACCTTTAAGTGGTGTTGCAATTTCAGCCACGTTGGAAGGTATTCGACCGATGCTTATTGAATCGCAGGCGTTGGTTAGTTCGGCTGTTTACGGAACGCCTCAGCGTTCGTGCACGGGATTCGATATGCGAAGATTGAATATGCTTTTGGCGGTCCTAGAAAAACGCTGCGGATTCAATTTGGGTTCAAAAGACGTTTTCCTCAACATAACTGGCGGATTGAAAGTGGATGATCCTGCTCTTGATCTTGGAATTATCTGCGCCATTCTTTCTTCTAATGCTGATTTACCTATTCAACCCGACAACTGTTTTGCCGCTGAAGTTGGCCTGAGCGGAGAAATTCGTCCAGTAAACCGTATTGAGCAACGCATTGAAGAAGCCGCCAAAATGGGAATGAAACGCATTTTCATTTCCAAGCGAAATGCAGATGAAAATGTGATGAAAACCAAATCAATCGAGGTCGTTTCAGTGGCGAAGGTGAATGACGTTTTCGCCAAGCTTTTCGGTTAATCTTCTGTGAACATTTGCGGGTTTGTGTAGTTAGTGGTTAAATCTACTTTTGCGCGCCATTTCAAAAAACCATCAAAATGAGTTTGAATTTCAAGGAAATCGTCACCGCCACCATGATTCTTTTTGCTGTGATTGACATCATCGGTAGTGTGCCGATTATTATTCAATTACGACAGAAAAATGGCCACATCCGTTCAGGATTGGCAAGCGTTGTGGCACTTGTATTGATGATTGTGTTTCTTTTTTTAGGAGAAAGTATCCTAAGTTTAATCGGCATCACAGTTAGCGATTTTGCCATCGCAGGTTCGCTCGTCATCTTCTTTATCGCCTTGGAAATGATTCTTGGAATCCAGCTTTATAAGGAAGATGATAGCCCATCCACAGCTTCTGTGGTTCCGTTAGCTTTTCCATTGATTGCTGGTGCCGGAACGCTCACAACCTTGCTTTCGCTTCGAGCCGAATATCAAACTCAAAACATTCTCATTGCCATCGTAATAAATGTTGCTCTGGTTTATTTGGTTCTCAAAACAACTCGGCATATTGAGCGTTTCTTAGGCAAAGGAGGCATCAACGTCTTGAGAAAAGTGTTCGGAATCATCCTTCTCGCAATTGCGGTCAAATTGTTCCGAACAAACCTTGGCGTTTGAAATGTTTAATTTTGTCACGTGAAATTGCTGAAAGCCATATCATCATCCATTCTCGCCATGTTGGTGCTGCTATCCAGCATGGGGTTCTATGTGGATCACATGGTTTGCGGAATGAGTGGCGAGCACAAAGTGGCCATCAATCAATCGGTTGACGGTTGTTCGAATCGTTGTGATCGTTCTGAAGAGAATGCAGTGAAACGAACTTGCTGCGACTACGATTCGTACTACTTCAAGGATGAAGTTCCGGCAACTTCAAATGACACAAAAACCAAGCAAATTGCTTCGGCATTTGCATTTATTCCTCTTCACGAAGTCTTTACTGAACTTAGTTGTGCCGAAAGTTGCTGCTTTCATTTGGTAGAAGAGCCAGATATTCTACCCTCAGTAGAGCGGCACATCCTAATCCAAACCTTCCTTATCTGATACCACAGTTTTGATTGTTCCAATTCTTGGAACACCCACGAGTAATCATCAAAACTGTAATCATGTTGAACATAGAGAAATCCCGATTTTTATCGGGGAAAAAGTTAATTCTGCTTGCGCTGATGCAAGCACTCATCATATTAAACGTCCGTGGGCAATCGCTGCTCGGATACGTGCACGAAGAGGTAGAAAGCGGCCACGAACCACTCATTGGAGCTAGCGTTTTTTGGCTTGGAACAACCATAGGGGCTGCTACCGATATCGAAGGAAAATTCAGCATTGCCGAACCTGAAAAATATCCTGCCAAATTGGTAGCGAGTTTCGTTGGATATTCGTCCGATACCATCACGGTTAAAAACAATAAAAAAGAGATTGAAATCCGCCTCAAACAGTCGGTGCAATTAGGCGAAGTAGTCGTTTCTGAACGCCAAGCTGGTAGCAGTTTTAAATTGCTCGATCCTGTTATTGCTGAGAATATCAGCAGCCACGAATTGGGAAAAGCCGCCTGCTGCAATCTGAGCGAAAGTTTTGAAACCAACGCCTCGGTGGATGTGGTAATGACCGATGCCGTTTCGGGCGCCAAGAAGATTCAAATGTTGGGGTTGGATGGCGTTTACACCCAAATTCAAGCAGAGAATGTGCCGTTGATTCGTGGGCTTTCATCCAACTACGGAATGGGTTTTATCCCTGGAACCTGGATTGAAAGTATTCAAATTATTAAAGGACCTGGGTCGGTTTCTAACGGCTATGAAAGCATGGTGGGGCAGATTAATTTAGAATACTTCAAACCTGATCAAGCAGAAAAATTGTTCGTGAATGTTTACGGAAGTATGGGAGGAAGAGTAGAGGCAAACATTCAATCTGGCCATGTGTTCAACGAGAAAGTGGGCATGAATATTAATGTGCACGCAAGCTCTGTCTTTAGGGAGAATGACATGAACAAGGATGGATTTTTAGACATGCCACGTTCGCAGCAATACAACCTCATGAACCGTTGGATGATTACCCACAAGCGCTTGGAATTTCAGTTAGTGCTTCACGGATTGTATGATGATAAGATTGGCGGACAACTGGGGTTCAAGCCGTCTCAAGGGATTCACTCAGATTCGCCATACGGCATTCGCATCACCAATCGATTAGCAAATGTTCATACCAAAACGGGTTATATCGTTCCGAATGTGTCAGATTTCAGCATTGCGTTGATAACCAATTGGCGCTATCATGATCAGCATTCCTATTTTGGATTCAAAAGCTATGATGGTGTGCAGAAAACAGTCAATACGAATCTGATTTTCCTGAAGCGATTCAATCAAGATAAACACACGCTGAAAGCTGGACTGAACTTCAACATGGATGATTATCAGGAAGCTTTTAACGACAGCGCTTTTGGTCGGCAGGAGTTGGTGCCAGGAGCCTACGCAGAGTACACCTATGTTATCAAACAGAAGTTTTCTGTAGTTGGCGGTTTCAGAGCCGATTACAATTCAAAATACGGCTGGTTTTACACACCGCGTTTACACATGAAGTATAATCCTACTGATAAAACAGTACTTCGTTTAACTGGTGGCCGAGGCTATAGATCTTCAAACGTATTTGCAGAAAACAGTTCGCTTATGGCAAGCTCTCGAAAAGTGAATGTGTTGGAAGCCTTGAATCCCGAAGTGTCGTGGAATTATGGTGTGAGCGCTTCCCATCAGTTCAGTGTTCTCGGAAAACCAGCTTCGGTTTATACAAGTTTCTACCGAACCGATTTTGAGAATCAGGTCGTCCTTGACCTAGATGCTGGTACGCAGAAAATCAATGTTTACAATCTGAAAGGAGCCTCCTATTCCAATAGTTTGCAAAGCGAAATTACCTATGAACCTGTGAAGCGGTTTGAAGTGAAAGTTGCTTACAAATGGAATGATGTTTGGATGCACACCGGAACAACGATGCGCAGGAAAGCCTTGTTGATGCAGCATAAATTTTTGACCACGTTGAGTTATGCCACCAATTTCAACAAATGGCAATTTGATTTGAGTATGAATGTGAACGGCCCATCGCGAATTCCATCAACCTCTTCAAATCCTGAAGAGTATCAATTGCCAGCAGCTTCGCCTTGGCATGCAATGCTGAACTTGCAGGTGACTAAGCGATTCAAGTGGTTCGACTTGTATGTGGGCGCTGAAAACCTCACCAACTTCAGACAAAAAAACGCCATTATTGCAGCCAACGATCCATACGGCCCGTTCTTTGATGCTTCATTAATTTGGGGTTCTCAAATGGGAATTAACCCGTATTTAGGATTACGCTATCGCTTGAAATAGAATGAAAAAGGAGAAAAAGAAAAACGTTTTTCGGTTCGCACATTGAACCTAAATTTTTAAACATTGAACTAACATGAGAACTACACTATTAATATTATTCGCTTCGTTTTCGCTAAACGCAGCTTTTGCACAAAAAACCATCGAAACAGTAGAGATTAAAACGTCTGCGGTTTGCGATATGTGCAAGGAAACCATCGAAAAACAAATGGCTTTTACAAAAGGAGTAACAGCGGCAACACTGAACGTAAAGACGTCTGTTTTAACCGTGAGTTACAAGACGAACAGAACCACTTTGGAAGACATCAGAACAGCCATCAACGAAGTTGGGTATGATGCAGATGATAGTCCAGCCACGAAAGAAGCTTACGATAATCTTCATGGCTGTTGCAAGAAAGATTCGCATTAGCGAGCTTATTACTTTAGCGACATGAAACGAATCGCCATTTTTGCTTCGGGCGCAGGCACAAATGCCGCAAGAATAATTGAACACTTCACGGGACACTCCAGTATTGAGGTGTCCCTTGTTGTTTCAAATAAGAAGGATGCGCCTGTGCTCGAAAAAGCTCAGAAAGCGAATGTTCCAGTTTTTGTTTTTAATAGAGATGAATTCTACGATTCCAATCGGGTGGTTGAGAAACTCACGGGATTAAAGATTGATTTTGTGGTGCTAGCGGGCTTCATGTGGCTGGTGCCAGAAAACTTGATTAAAACGTATTCAGAGCGCATCATCAACGTTCATCCAGCACTTTTACCAAAGTTTGGTGGCAAAGGAATGTATGGCATGAACGTGCACAAAGCTGTGAAGGAAGCGGGCGAAACAGAATCGGGTATAACCATTCATTTGGTGAACGAAGAATACGACAAGGGTCGCATACTTTTTCAGGCGAACTGTGCAGTTGAAGAAAAAGATTCGCCAGAGACAATAGCTACTAAGATTCATGCGTTAGAACACACTAACTTTCCGAGCGAAATCGAACGATTTATTCTAACCCCATGAAAACACTGCTTTGTCTCCTTTTGCTATCAACAATCCCTTTCCACGATGGAAACTGGGAATTAAAAAAAGACAAAGAAGGCATAAAGGTTTACACGAAACATGTTGAAGGATCGGGGCTGAAGGCCATCAAAGCAACGACAGTTTTTAATGCCAGTTTGGAGACTTGCGTGGCTGTTTTGCGAGACATTGACCATCTCACTGAACTCTTTCCTGACACTAAAGTGGTGAAGAAAATTTCGCAGACAGCAAATGACCAAGTTCATTATTTGGAGATGGATGCTCCTTGGCCAGTGACCGATCGCGATGGAGCATTTCTTCTTGTTTACAAATACGATGCAACAACCCAAACAGTGCTTGTTGATGCCAAGATGAAGCCAGATGCCTGTCCCGTTAAAGATGGAATTATCCGCCTAAGCAAGGGTGGCGGAACATGGAAATTCAAACGAATTGACGCAACACACACTAGCCTTGAGTATTATTTTCATGGAGATCCAGGAGGCAACATACCTACATTTTTGGCTAATTCGGTAGTGGAAGAAAATCCGCTAAAAATGCTAACTAATTATCACGCGCTAGTAAAATTGGAGCGTTACCAAGGTAAGAAATTCAGCTTTATCAAATAAGCCCTGAACGAATCTGGATTCGTTCAATTCCCCGCCAAAATATTGAACAGCTCGTTCAGTTTTGGCGTGATGATAATCACTGTTCTGTGTTTTTTGCCTTGATTCCATTTGTTCCAGAAGAGTCGAAAGCCCCGTTTTTTCTATCTCCTGATAGGGAAGTAACTTGACAGACACAACCAGAATTGGAAAAACTGTGATAAAATGATTCAAGCCAGAAGCATCTAGAAAACCCAGCAGAAGATGGTTTGTTCTAGTCTAGAACCAACATCTTTAAACGCCTTTGAAATTCCTGTAGAGTATTCGAGCGTTTGCCTATTTTGCCGCCTCCTTTCTATCAATACTGACAAATATGACACTCCTATCACGGTTTAAGCTTCTCCTAAAACAATACCATTGTCCAGTTTGTCAAACTAATGTCGAAGGTTTCGAACCTATATCACCTTATTATGTAGACACTGCTAACAGCCACGATTTCATTTATTCTTTTAAAGACTTTGAAACCTTAAACCTAGAACATTACACGTGTCCTAATTGCAAATCATCAGACAGAGACCGGTTATATGCGCTATTCTTTAGTCAGTTGCACAAAACGACTCCTGTTTCTAGCATGCTCGACTTTGCGCCAGCTAAAGCTATAGAAGCATTTTTGAGAAGCCGTGTTGGAAAAGGCTACCGTAGTACCGACCTCAATCGAAAAGATGTTGATGATTCTGGAGTAAACATCGAAGACATGAGTTGCTACGCAGATAATTCGTTCGATTTTATCATTTGCTCACATATTCTAGAACATGTAGCATCTCCAAAACTGGCAGTAAGCGAACTAAATCGGGTTTTAAAGGTCGGGTCAAAGGCTATTATTATGGTTCCTATTATGACCACAATTGAGAATGACACCGAAGACTCGGCACTTGTCTCAGAAGCAAGCAGATGGAAACATTATGGTCAAGACGACCACGTACGCATGTTTTCTAAAAACGGGTTTGTAGCACTTCTGAAGTCAGCGGGATTCCAAGTTAGCCTATTGACCAAGTCAGACTTCAAAAATTCAAACTTCATAAAACTCGGAATTGACCCTAAAAGTGTTCTTTACGTGGTAACCAAGTGACATCATCACGCGGGTCATAATTAAAACAGCGTTCTGTGTTAATTCCCCTCCAAAATCTTAAACAACTCGTTCAGCTTTGGGGTAATGATGATTTCCGTTCTACGGTTTTTGGCCTTCGCCTCTTTGGTGTTGGCGCTATCCAAAGGCGAATATTCTGATCGGCCTGCAGCCGTCAACTGAATTGGATTAATGGAGCTAGTCTCTACCAATAACTTAACGATTGACGTAGCTCTTTTTACCGAAAGATCCCAGTTGTCGGCTACGTTTCCACTTCCACCATACGGCACGTTATCTGTGTGGCCTTCTACTAGAATCCCAACTTCTGGCTGCGTTTGAAGCACTTTTCCCAATTTAACCAAGGCCTCCTTTCCCTTTGGATCAACAACCCAACTTCCAGATTTGAATAGAAGCTGCTCTTCCATAGAAACATACACCTTTCCGTTTTTCTGCTCCACCGTCAACCCTTGGTCGGCAAAACCAAGCAACGCATTGGCAATATTGTTTTTGAGCGCAACCACCGCACTGTCTTTTCTAGCAAGCACACCTTCCAAATCGCTAATGCGCTTCGAACGCACCAGCAACTGCAAGCGCTTATCCTCCAATTCAGCTTTAGAACGGTCCAATTCGGCACGCATCGCATCCAAATTCCCCTCGCGATTTGCCAACGCCAATTCCAGCTTGTGCAACTGATCCTCGCGCCCCTGAATATCCTTCCGTGCCTCCTGCAATTCTGTGGTCAACTTCTTGGTGTCCTCCGCATTTCCCTCACGCAGCTTGCCCATTTGCTCAAGCAACTTATCGTACGTCTCATTCAACTTATCATAGTTGGTGGTGAGCCGCGCCATGGTCGAAGAAAGCACCGTAGTATCCTTTCTCAGATGCTCCAACTGCCGTTCATAATCAGTCATTTTGTTCGTCAAATCGGCCTCAGTCGCCTTCAAATCAATGTTCTCAGATTTAAGGCGTGCGCGCTCCTCCTCTGCTTGGGCCCGTGCCGAAACCTCATCCTGAAAACGTTTTTCTGCCACACAAGACGACAAAAGGATGGCTGAAAGCGAAGCGAAAAAGATTTTCTTAGAAGTAGAGTACATGAACTGTCCGATTAGATTGCATCAAAGTTACCCGTGCTCAGGCGGCACACCCGAACAAAACGCGTTCGTATTCAACACCAAAATGTTCATTTCTGAATGTGGGCGTTCCCCCGATGAAAAATCGGGGTCGGGCTTTCCGTTACAAGTCCTCGCTCGTTCCTCGCTGTGGGCTTTCCACTTCCAAATGCGAAGCATTCGCGAACACCGCTATAAATCAAACATGATTGTTCGCAATCCCTAACGCGCGCAGTCTGCAAGCTTATCGCGTCAGCAAATTCTCCTTCTTCAACCACTCATACGAATCGCGGATGGTCTCATCCAGCGGAGTGATTGCAAAACCCAACTCATCTATCGCCTTTTGGCAATTCACATGTTTGGGAATCGTCAGTTCCAAGTACTTCTCAAGTGTAAGAATCGGCTCCTTCCCATTCAACTTCGACTGTAGCGAATAGAACGGAATCACAGCCTTCATCAGCAGAGCTGGCATCACAAATTGCGTCTCCTTCTTATCCATCAATCGCTGAATGGTATTGAACACTTCCTTAAAGGTCGCACTCACGCCACCAAGCAAGTAGCGTTCGCCTGTTCTGCCTTTTTCGTAAGCAGCAATATGACCTCTTGCCACATCACTCACGTGACAGAAAATGCCGTTTCCGGGCGGAATGCCAGGCACATCATCGTTATAAACCGCCTGTAATACCTGCGCCCAATTGTGCGAATCAAACGGCCCCATAATGTCACAGGGATTCACCAGCACGGCATCCAGTCCGTTGGCAATCGCCTTGTCCACTTCCAACTCGGCCAAATACTTCGTTTTCACATAATTTACGGGGCTCTCCATGGCAATAGACTTGCTGGTCTCGTCAATTTCATTTGGATTTTGGCCATAAGCCGCAACCGAAGATGTATGCACAAAACGCTTCGCCTTTTTGGCTAGAGCCACCTCCACCATATTTCGGGTGCCAATCACATTATCCTGAAACTGAGCATCATTTTGCTTCGACCACATAGCAGTGTTTGCCGCCACATGAAAAATGGCATCAACCCCTTCTGGAAGGGCAGCCATCAGCGAATCCTTATCCGTAATCGCTCCTTCTTTCAGTGCCACATCAAACCGCTGTAGGTAGGTGAGATTCGATGATTTTCGATGCAAGGCGGTTACCTCCCACCCTGCTTCCAGCAATTGCTGAACAAGATTAATTCCCAAAAATCCTGTGGCTCCAGTCACAAATGCTGTCTTCTTCATCGGTTCTCCGTTGGTTTTTAATCCCTTGCTAAAGTCCGATTTCTATTTTAGGATAGTATGCATTCCTGTGATTTAAAGATTTCGAATCTCGTTCTTCTCATTTCGGTTTTAATGTCCCCCCAACGGACAACCCCCAGAAGGTGCGGACTTTTTCTCGATGGAGAGTTCCTTCACCAAATCTCCAGCACCTACGTAGCCAGGGATGGTTTTCTCTATGGCTCCTTCAACATTGATGACTAGGATGGTCGGATAACCGCTTATACCATACCGTTGTTTCAATTCAGGGCCTTCGCCTTTTTCCATGTCCATGTTCAAGGCAATATAACTGGCGTTGATTGTCTCTACAACCAAGCCATCGAGCATGGTAGTGCTGGCCATTTTCTTACAAACGCCACACCACGAGGCATGTGCTTCCAGAAGAATGGGCTTTCCTGTTTCTGCAGAAAGTTTCAGTGCATCTTCAAATGAACCCTCGAAATAATTGATGGAAGAAGGGGTTTCGCGACTGCTAACCCAACTGGCTGCATTTACCGATGAGAAAACGGTTAAAAACGATACTACCGAAAGAAATACTGATTTCATGATGATTGAATTTTAGTTGTTTGATCGCTGATTTTCGTGTCGGCTGCGGAAATTGGTCAAGCGGGCGTTACTCCTACAGCAACTTACCCGCTCAGACCAACCACCAACCAATGATTATTATGATTTTCGGCTTAGTTCAAGGGTCACCTTGATGTCTACTTCATCTCCAACAACGGCTGATGCAGCCCAGCTTCCAGAACCCACTCCATAATCGTTTCTGTTGATGGTGGTTTTGAGTTGAATACCCGAGATAATCGTTCCCTTTTTCATAGGATGTTCGGTCTGACCAAGAATTTTGAATGGCAAGGCCACATCTTTCGTCACATCCTTGATGGTGAGTTTGCCATGCACAAGCAATTCGCCATTGCCTTTGTCTTCAAACTTGTTTGAAACGAAGGTGATTTTTGGGAATTTCTTAGCGTTGAAGAAATCACCACTCTGTAAGTGGTTGTTGCGCTTATCATCTCTCGTATCCACACTTGCCACATCAATAGTAAAATTGGCTGATGAGTTAAGCAGGTTCTCCTTGTCCAGTTTCACAGCTCCTTCAAAATTGTTGAACCTGCCATCCACAGGAACAAGAAAGTGATTGACTGAAAAGGAAACCGAACTATGAGAGTTGTCTATGTCCCAGGTTGGGGCATCGATGGTGGTGAATGCGCTAAGCGCAGGAAATAAGATTGTTGTGATAATGATACTTGCAATTGTTTTCATGATGTATGTTTTTAAGGTTAATACATCCTGATGGTCGTAGGCTATTGCAGTTCCTTACATGCAGATTGAAAAAAAAGTGGCTTTTAATTTGAAACGTGCTTAAACAAGCGAATAACTAATCGTCTTTCCGCTTCATTTGTTGCAAAATGCGCTGCTGCAAATCGCTTGTGTCTTGCGTTTCGCTGGTGGTGGTGCCTTGCTTTTTCAATTGCTCATCAATCACGGTTTGTTGCTTTTCGTAATTGCTGCACGCCTTACACATACTTGTATGCACAGATAGTTGAACCCGTTCGCCTGCCGAAAGTTGGCGGCTGAGTTTCTTCTCAATCAGTTCGGTTGCTTTCTTGCATGAAAGCATCATCATATTCATCAATTTACCCATTGAACCATTTTTTCTGCACGCAATCGCGCAATTTGAGTTTGGCCCTGTGCATCAGTTGCCAATAATTGGTCGGAGTTATTTCCAATTCCTTACAGATGGCATCGGCATCAAGCTGGTCGTAGTATTTCATCTGAACCACAGCAAAAAGATTGTCTGATAGCTTGTGTCGACAATCCAGAAGCGTGGTGTTGAATTCAGGATTATCGAGCAAATGTTCTTCCGTTTCCCATTCCTTCGGTTCGGCTGATTGTTTCCAATCTCCATCCTCGGTAAAAAAACCATCTGTATCTGTAAACTGGTCTGCCGAGCGATAATAGCTGCGGTAGTAATCCATGATCTTGTGTCGCAAGATGGAGAAGAGCCACGTGCGCGGGGTACTATCTCCTTTATAGGTATCGAAACTCTTGAAAGCGGCAATAAAGGTGTCTTGCACCAAGTCTTCGGCCTCTGTTCGGTTCTTAACACGTGTGGCGGCATAGGCCACGAGTTCGGCTGTATGGTCTTTCACCAATTGCTCAATTCCTATCGTGTTGCCTTCACTCATCGTTCACGAATGTACTTTTTTCTAGCTGCGATGTAAGGAATGGAAAGAGCCTACGACCTACAGTGTGAAATTCAATTAATCACTAAAAAAAACAATACGATGAAAAGTAAACTAATCAATGCGGCCATTGCAGGTTCGGTTGCCACCGCAGTAATGAGTGTAATTATGTTTGTAGGCCCTATGATGGGAATGCCAAAAATGAACCCTGCCGAAATGCTTTCGGGTATGATGGGCGTGCCAGTGGCAGTGGGTTGGGCCATGCACTTTATGATAGGTGTGGTGTTTGCCGCTGCCTATGTTTTGGTGTTTCAAGCCAAAGTTCCTATTGGCAATAAACCCCTTAAAGGAGCTGTGTTTGGCTTGGTAGTATTCATTTTTGCACAGATAATGATGGGAATTATGGGTGCGTTAATGGGCGGAATGCCGCAGCCAGAAGGCTCTATGGTGCTGATGATGGTGGGTAGCATTATGGGCCATGCCGTTTACGGTATTGTGGTGGCGCTATTGGCAAAAGACTGAACGGAAGTGTCAGGACTATAAAGTCGACCGAAACGCGACCATGTCTAGTTGACATGGTCGCGTTTTGTTTTTCCTTAGAAGGCGCTTATAGTTTCAGGTAAGCGATGTGCTGTCAGATGGTGCGAACAATTAACCCCAACCATAGCTTACATGAATTAGACCTTGAATCCGACTAAGGCGGACAGCGTGACGTGACTTATTCGCTGCGTAGGTGGACTAACTGAATGTCATTTCTATTTTTACCAAAGCTTAGATGTTGCGTCAACTCCTGTTTGCCTTTTCCTTCCTCCTACTCACCGTTGGTCAAGCTTTGGCGCAGCAATACGATTTCAAGGGATTCTCGGTTGAAGAAGGTTTGCCCCGAAGCGGTGTCTATTGCCTTTTAGAGGATAGTCGCGGCTTCCTTTGGATTGGAACAGAAGGTGGCGGATTGTCTCGTTTTGATGGTCGCGAGTTTGTGACTTACACCGTTGGCAGTGGCCTTCCCGACAATACCATTCGCGCGCTGTTCGAAGACCAAGATGGCAATCTTTGGATTGGAACAGATGGTCATGGTGTGTGTCGGTTTGACGGGCAATCATTCCATACATACTCTACCGAGAATGGATTGAGCAACGATTACGTGCGTTGCATTACCCAAGGAACAGATGGCGACATCTGGGTTGGTACTTTCGGTGGCGGAATCGACCGAATGCATTTCGGGAAAGACTCCGTTTCAATCACGGTTTTCGGGAAAAATGGCCCGTTGGGAAGCGATGATGTGCGTGCTGCACTTCGCACTGCTGATGGCGCACTTTGGTTTGGAACAGATGCTGGCCTTTGCCGCACCGATGGCACTAATTGGAAAACCTACGGAACCAAGGATAGCCTTCCGCACGACCGAATCCTCGTTCTGTTTGAAGACGACCAGAAAAACCTCTGGATTGGAACGCAAGAAGGTTTAAGCAAAAAGGTGGGCGAAACATTCGTCAATTTTGATGATGATTCTGGTCTGATTAGCAATCGCGTTCGTGCCATTGCGCAAGATTTGCAAGGCAACATGTGGTTCGGAACGCAAGATGGTGTTTCGAGATATGACGGCAAAACCTTCGTCTCCTTTACCGAGAAGAACGGTTTGAGTAATGATCGAATTCGCCACATTACGGCTGACAGAAGCGGGAATCTCTGGTTCGGAACGTATTTCGGAGGAATCTGCCGCTATTCAGGAGAGCAATTCATCCACTTCACCCAACAGGACGGCATCAGTAGCAATCAGGTACTTTCCGTATTCAACCAGCAAGATGGTTCCATTCTGCTTGGCACGCTGGAAGGCGTAACCGTACTTCGTCCTCAACCAAACGGCAACTGGGAAATTGAACGCGACCCAGTCGGTTTATTTTTCTTCGATCAAGCCATCAACGTCATTACCACTGCTCCCAGTGGCGAGGTTTGGATTGGCACCAATTCTGGAATTTCGGTTCAAATCGATGGACACGTTTCAGAATTAGAAACGGACGGACAGCCATTTCGAGAAAACGTGAAAGCCCTCTTAATTGAAGAGGATGGTTCGTTTTGGGTTGGCACCAATCAAGGCGTTACCCGATTTGAAAAAACGGATGACGGATTTTCATTCGATCAATACCACAGCAACGCCAATATAAATGAGAGTCAGGTCTCTTCCATTACGCGCGATGCAGCAGGAAGAATTTGGATTGGCTACATCCGCTCCCAGCCCGTCATTTTTGAAAATGGTGAGTTCATCATTCCTAAGCTCCCTCCTACCCTAACCGACATTTCCGCCATTGTGCAAGGTCCGCACGGGTTTCTGTGGATTGCCACCGAGGGCAATGGGTTGTTCAGGTATCAGGTTGCGAGAGACCAAATCAGCGAATCCGATTTCACACATTTCGGAACGGAACAAGGGCTTTCTTCTACTAACCTCCGCCAACTGCAATTTGATGCCGAAAGGAACCTTTGGGCTGGAACTGCTTCTGGTATCGATCAAATCTTTCTCAACAATCGAGGGGAAATAAAAAGTGTGAAGCACTTTGGCCGCAAAGAAGGCTTCATCGGAACGGAAACAAATGAGAATGCTTCGTGCCTCGATAAAAACGGAAACCTATGGTTTGGAACCATCCATGGCGCCACGCGCTACAATGCAGATGCGCAACCGCCCAGTTCAATTGAAAACAAGCTTCATATCACCAAGGTTTACCTCGAATTTGAAGATGCCGACTGGAACACAAGCACCTACGCTAATGGAATAACTGGCTATTTCGGACTTCCGAACGAGTTGAATCTTCCGTACGCATTAAACAGCCTCACGATTGAATACAACGCCATCGATCTTCGCAATCCAGATCAAGTCCGCTATCAGTGGAAATTGGAAGGCTACAGCGATGAATGGTCGATGGTGGAAGACAAGAGCCATCATTCATTTACAAACCTGAGCCCAGGCAGTTACACGTTTCTCGTTCGTTCGGTCAACAGCAATGGCATTTGGAACGAGACACCTGCCAGCTTTACGTTCGTAGTTATTCCTCCCGTTTGGATGCGATGGTGGTTTATTGCCCTTTGCGTGTTACTGCTGGTGGCGTTGGTTTTCGCCATTATCAAGATTCGCGAGAAACGATACCAAGCCGAGAGGCGGAAATTGCAAATAATGGTAGATGACCGCACCAAAGAACTTCGCCACGAAAAAGATCGCTCAGACGAGCTTTTGCTCAATATTCTTCCGTTAGAAACAGCCGAGGAACTGAAGAAAAACGGCTATGCATCCGTACAGCAATACGATATGGTGTCCGTGCTCTTTACCGATTTTGTTGGTTTCACAAACATTACTGAAGGGATTTCACATACAGAGTTGGTGAGGTCGTTGGATGAACACTTCCGCCTGTTTGATGGCGTGATGGACAAGTATCGCATCGAAAAGATTAAAACAATTGGCGATGCGTACATGGCCGCGGGCGGTATTCCCATGCGCACCATCACCAATCCAATGGCGGTTGTGGCGGCAGGTCTGGAGATGATTCACTTACTGCTAGAACTCAATAGGAAGAAAGAACTGAAAGGCGAAACAGCTTGGAATCTCCGTTTGGGAATCCACACAGGAAGCGTCATCTCGGGCGTGGTTGGCAAGAATAAATTCGCATTTGACATATGGGGAGATGCTGTAAACACAGCCGCCCGAATGGAAAGCAGCGGTGAGGTAATGAAAGTGAACATCAGCGGTTCAACTTACGAACTGGTGAAAGATTATTTCGAATGCACTTCGAGGGGAAAAATCAAAGCGAAAAACAAGGGCGAGATTGAAATGTATTTCGTGGAACGACTCAAAACTGATTTCAGCAATGACGAAACTGGGTTCATCCCAAATTCAACCTTTATGGACATCTTGCGTAAGGAAGATGGAAAAATTTCTACGGCCAATTAAACCTTGGCAGCGTTATTGGCATCAGACCCACAAACATTAAAACTATAGAACATGAAAAAGATAATGGCAACAGTTGGAGTGGTAGCCCTTTTAGTAGGCAACAGCTTCGCACAGGACAAAATGGCCAATGAGCCAGTAAGAATGCACAAACGCGGAGAACTCCGCCAAGAAAAAGGACAGCACGATAAAATGGCTGACATCCCGAACTTGACTGATGAACAAAAGGCCAAGATTAAAGACATCAAAGATGAAAATCGGAAGAAATGCGAACCGCAGCGCGCTGAGATGAAAGAACTCAGAACTAAGCTTCATGAAATGAAAACATCTGAGAAACCTGACCTTAACGAAATCAACTCTTTGATTGATAAATTAGCTTCCATGAAGGCTGAAGTAGAGAAATCAAAAACGGCTGCTGAATTGAAAGTTCGTAGCATTTTAACACCAGAGCAACTCAAAGCAGTAGATACAAAACACGCAGAGAACATGAAAATGCGCGAGGAAAAGCAGAAAGAGCGTAAAGAAATGAAAGGCGCTAAATAGATTCTAATCCAAGACCTACTAGGTTTTTGAAACCTAGTAGGTCTTTTTCGTTAAGCCCGCCACGCAGATTGCGTGGCGGGCTTATTTTTATCCAATGAAATCACTTCTACCATTATTGGCCAGCCTATTTCTTGCGGCTTGCCACTCCCCTAGCCAACCAGACATGAAAGCCGAAGAAAAAATTAGGACCGTGCTAGCCGAACAACAGGAATGTTGGAATAAAGGCGACATCGACTGTTTCATGCAAGGTTACTGGAATTCCGATTCGCTCCGTTTCATCGGGAAATCTGGAGTAAACTACGGTTGGCAGGCCACGTTGGATAGCTACAAGAAATCGTATCCAGACAAAGCTGCGATGGGCAAATTAGAATTTGACATTCTGAACGTAGAATTAGTAGGAACTGAAAATTGCCTTGTCACAGGAAAGTGGAAGCTCATTCGCGAAGCAGACGAACCGAACGGCCTTTTTACCTTAATCTGGAAACGTTTTGGCGATGAGTGGAAGATTATTTACGATCATTCGAGTTGATTTTGATTGTAAGGGCGTATTGCCATACGCCCCTACTGTGAACCCTTTTCAAAGTCTATTGTTAAATCAATGTTCAAACATTAGTTTTATAGTATGAAATGAGGAAGGCATTGTTTGCCTTGCGAATTCCATCTCACCGAAAAGAGAAATACATTTAGAGATGAAACGTTCAATTCACAAAATCATTCCCGCCCAAAAGGTAAATATGGGCGGAATCATCTTGGATCAATCGCTGCCAGTAAATGGCGTTGAGCAGATAGATCCATTCTTATTGCTACACCATTGGGCAAGCAAATTGCCTGGTGGCGAAAGCGAAAAAGACCTTGGCGTTGGGCCGCATCCACACCGCGGTTTCTCGCCTGTTACACTCATCTTCAAGGGCGCGGTGCATCACCGCGATTCGTTGGGAACCAAAAGCATTATTGAAGCTGGTGGCGCACAATGGATGAACAGCGGAAGAGGCATCGTTCACAGCGAGCGGCCACCAAAAGAATTGGCGGAAGCTGGTGGCGATTTTGAGCTCATCCAGTTTTGGGCAAACACTCCTGCCAATCGCAAGTTGGAGCCTGCCAAATATCAACCGTTAACGGCTGAGAAAACGCCTTCAATTACTTCCGAAGATGGAAAAGTGAAAGCGGGTGTTGTGGCTGGAGAAACCCTCGGCAAAACAGGTCCAATCGAACTGATGACTCCGATGCTTATTATGCGTTTTGAGATTGGCTTAGGTGGCAAAATGGATGTTCCAATTCCGAAGAATTTCAATGCGGTGCTTTACCTCCTAGATGGAAAGGCGGAAATAAACGGAGAACGCCACGCGGGAGGAAAAGACCTCGTTTGGTTCAAAAATGATGGGGAAAGCATTTCGTTCGAAGGGCTGGAGGAAACTCGCGCCATTCTGTTGGCTGGCGAACCAATAAACGAACCGTTGGCAACCTATGGCCCGTTTGTGATGAACAATCAGACCCAAATAATGGAAGCGCTACGCGATTATCAGATGGGCAAAATGGGCGTTTTGATTGAAGAGTTTGATTCTTGAATCGGAAAGCATTCATACAGAAAATTGGCTTCTTGGGAGTTGGGCTTGGCCTAACTCCATGGAAGTTGCTTTCTGCAAAACCTGCCACTCAAACATTTACGCTTCCCAAAACTGCCATTCACATTCCGCATGGAAATTTTTCGGCAACAGAAGTGGAGAAGCTGATGATTCCCGAATTCAATCTACAGTGCACCGTGCAGCAGTTTATGCACAACGGTATTTCTACCAGTGACAATGACTTGAAGGTGTTCCTTTTCCAAAGGGAACAAGAATGGGCCAATATTGCCATTACCCGAAACGGACAGACTTTTAGTGACGGAAAAATCTCAGACCTGAATGTAATCGTAGATTCTTTCGACAGCTTAGTAGTCACCATAAGCAAACAGTAATCTCATTCGCCTAAGAAGCTGTTCATTGAGGAAAAGCTACTTTTAGTTCAAACTTGAACCCATGCTTTCCCCTAAAAAACTCCTCCTTCTTTTCCTGTTCGTTCTTGTAGGCTTCGTGCTCTATACCTTCATCTCTACAGGTTTTTTTCGCACAGTAGAAAATCGTTTTGAGGGAGAAACCGTGCTGGAAATCCCGATAAAAGGCGCAGAAGACATCACCATCAGTGCAACAGACAGTTTTGCCATTGTGTCGGCAACGGCTAGGTTAACTTTTCCACCCACAGAGCAAGAGAAAGGCGGCTTGTATTACATGGAATTGAAGAGTGGTAATCTTGTACTTACCCATTTAACACCCAACTTCGAAAGACCGTTTGCGCCTCACGGTATTTCTATGTTTAAGCGCGATAGCGTTTACACCATTGCCGCCATTAATCACACGCTTGATGGGCATTCCATCGAGGTTTTCACGCTCGTTGGGAAGGAACTGACCCACATTCGAACTGAGAAAACCACCAAGCTTACAAGTCCCAACGACATTGTGCTGCTCGATGAAAATCGTTTCTACGTGACCAATGACCATAAGTATGAAAAAGGTTTTGGTCGATTGATGGAAGACTACGGAAATCTGGCTGTTTCAAACGTGCTTTATTTTGACGGACAGCAATTCTCTGAAGCTGCCGAGGGCATTTCGTTTGCCAATGGCATCAACATAGACAACCAACGAAACTTGGTTTTTGTGGCTTCGCCCAGAAGGTTTCTCATCAAGGTTTATTCAAAAAATGATGACAATTCGCTCACATTCGTGGAAGACATTCCGTGCGGAACGGGCGTAGATAATATTGAGTTTGATGCGGAAGGAAATTTGTGGGTTGGCTGCCATCCAAATCTCCTTCGATTTACAGCCTACGCTAAAGGCAAGAAGGAAACTTCGCCTTCAGAAGTGTTGAAGATTGCATACCGCGCCACAGGCGATTATTCCGTAGAAAGCATCTATTCTAATGATGGAACGCAGGTATCGGCCACTTCAGTTGCTGCACCATTCGGCAACTTGCTTCTAGTTGGTACGGTGAAGGATGATAAAATGCTGGTTCTTCAAGCTTCAGAATAAAACTGAATGAAGTCAAACCTCATCAAACTGCTTCCTTTTGCATTGCTTGGCGCCATGGTGGCTACCATCTGCGATGCCAACCATGTTTTTACCGAGGCCTTGAGCTATCCGAATCCATTCTTATTTGGGCAAGCAGCGTTTGTATTTCCGGGTTTCGTCATCGCCTTTCTATTTATGGGGCTCAATTATCTATTTGCCCCTTCCTTCTTCCCAAAAGCAGCAAAAAACGTAGAAAGCACGAGTGCGGGCAGCTTTGATGCGTTCGTAGAAAACCTCCTGTTCTTCATGATGGTTTATCTCCTAAGTGGCTTTGGAAACCACGAACCCGAACTCTTATCCATCATCTTTTACGGAAGTTTTTTGATTCGTCTTGCTTTCACTTACGAACGAATGTTCATTCTGCTTTTCGCAATTATCCTCGGCATTGGCGGCATGGTAGTGGAAGGCGCCATGACCCAATTTGACCTCGTTCATTACCGCCAACCTGAGATTTTCGGAGTTCCGTATTGGCTTGGAGGCGTTTACATGCACGGGGCACTGGCACTGAGAGAAGGCATGCGTTACTTCGTTTACAAAAACAAATAATGAAAGATATCAGTATGTACATCATGGTCGCGTTTTACATTTTCGCTGGCTACAATCACTTCAAAAACCCGAAGTTTTACCTTCACATGATGCCGCCATTTCTTCCGTTGCATAAAGCACTCAACTACCTGAGCGGAGCAATCGAAATATTCCTTGGTTTGCTTCTTCTTTGTCCAGAATATTCAACCTTGGCTGCGTGGGGAATCATCGCTTTGCTGATTGCTGTGTTTCCTGCCAATATTTACCACCTCACTTCCGCTAAACCCGGAGGTAAATTTCCTATTTGGGGATTATGGTTGAGGCTGCCGTTTCAAGCGGTGTTTATTCTTTGGGCGTGGTGGCATACGTTCTGAGAATCAGAATGAACCTTTCTTTTCCAGCACATATTCCCACATCTGCAAGAATTTTTCTGAGGAACGTTTAATCGGTTCGAGGTCAACTCCCTCCTTCTCCAACAAGCGCCAATGCGATTCTAACAATCCGGGATGCGCCAAGCCTTGCAGTTCGATGGCTTCATAAATGCTATCAGGGTTTATCGGATAGCAACCTTCTTCGCCATAACGTGGTCGGTGATGGTTGAGCCAACCATTAAAATCCGTCTGAAATCCGATGGAAAGGTTTGCTACTTGGTCGGCAGGAAGTTCCTTCTCTAAAAACTTCTTCACCTCCTCGTATGTGAACTTGTAACTATCAATGGAGCCTTCGCAATGATTTTCGAGCGCATCTAGCTTAGCCTGATAATCCGCCCTCGATTTATAAGGTTGGCAGCTCTCACCACTAATCGGAAGCGAGATGAAACCGTCATTGGCGTATACTTTCAGCACGTCTTCTTCATCCATTCCTCGTGGTTGGTTCTGAATGGGCTTGAACATATCGTGCGTCACCAACGGTGGAATGTGCTTTTCTTCCATCAGCGTCAGCGCATCCTTTCGGGTGTTGTCGCTCATGTGCGTGATGTCGGTCATGATGCCTGCATTGGCTAGGTACAAAATGGCGTTCTTGCCTTTTTCGGTCAGACGTCTGTTCTTTTCCTTTTTAAAAAGACTTCCGAAATTGAGAATCTTGAGCGCAAACACAGGCTGATTGGCAGCCGCGCCATACTTACTATCTACCAAATGAACCAAGGTGATGAACGCCACGCCTTGCTCCGCCCAAAAGTTGGCGTCTTCCTGTGAGTTCACCAATCGCTTTCCTCCTTCAATAGAATGGATGATGATGGTTTTGTCTGTCGTATGAACTAAATCGCGTGCTTCCTGAGGAGTTCTCGCAACCGCGAAATCCTCCGAATTAGCCGCTACAAAATCGTTCACAAACTTTATCTGCTTCATAATCACCTTCCGACCACGTTTGGCCGAGGCAATATTCTCCTGTGTCAATGCTCCTACACAGAGGATTCGTGCACCTTTGTTCTTTCGCAGATAGTTAGCGTAATTGACATTGGTGAACTGATGTTTCCAACTCAGATCAGGCGGAGTCGATTCATCAAACGTCTCCAATCCTTCGCCAAAGAAAGAATACGGAACGTGCATGCACGGATGAATCTGTAGGTCGATGTATTCGTGAACTTCTTGCGCTTGCGCAGAAAAAACGAAAAAGAGGAAAAGGAAAAATGTGAACCAGCGAGTACGAATCATCCCGCCCAGTTCTGACGGTCGAGACTGCGGTATTGGATGGCTTCCGCTAAATGATTCGGTTGGATGTTCTCAGAGCCTTCCAAGTCCGCTATTGTTCTCGAAACTTTCAAGATTCTATCAAATGCACGGGCTGAAAGTCCCAATCGGTCTGTCGCTTTTTTGAGCATGCTCTTTCCCGCCTCATCAATCTTGCAAACCTCTTTCAGGAGCTTTGTTCCCATCATGGCATTGCAATGGACATCATTTTTTTCCTTGAAACGTTCTATCTGAATTTCGCGTGCCGCGATAACGCGCTTCCGAACCTCCTCGCTCTTCTCGGCAGGAGAGAAATCTGTCAGTTCGTTGATGGGAACAGGAGTGACTTCTATATGAATGTCGATGCGGTCGAGCAACGGGCCTGATATCTTGTTCAGATATTTCTGCACCACGCCTGGGGCGCACACGCAATCTTTTTCTGGATGGTTGTAAAACCCGCACGGACAGGGATTCATGCTCGAAACAAGCATAAAGCTTGAAGGATATTCAACAGACATCCGCGCACGGGAAATGGTAACCATCCGATCTTCCAGCGGCTGCCGCATGACTTCCAATACGGTTCGTTGGAATTCTGGCAATTCATCCAAGAAGAGAACGCCATTGTGAGCAAGGGAAATTTCCCCCGGTTGAGGTATTTGTCCGCCACCGACAAGGGCGACATTTGATATTGTGTGATGCGGTGCCCGAAACGGCCGCATGGTCATTAAAGAAGTTTCTGAACCGAGGTTTCCAGCCACGGAATGAATCTTGGTGGTTTCCAATGCTTCTTTCAGCGAAAGCGGTGGAAGTATGGACGGCAAGCGTTTGGCAAGCATCGTCTTTCCTGCTCCGGGCGGACCGATCAGCAAGAGGTTATGTCCGCCAGCCGCAGCAATTTCCATGGCGCGCTTGATGTTCTCCTGACCTTTAACATCCGAAAAGTCAAGGTCTATATTGCTCTGATTCTTGTAAAATTCCTCACGTGTATTGACAATGGTTTTCTCCAACTCCAGCTTTCCATCAAAAAAGCCAATCATCTCCTTGATGTTTTCAATTCCGTACACATCTAATCCATCGACAATAGCGGCTTCTCGTGCGTTTTTCTTCGGAAGAATAAACCCTTTGAATCCTTCTTCCCGTGCTTTGATGGCAATTGGAAGCACACCCTTTATCGGTTGCAAGCCACCATCGAGCGAAAGCTCGCCCATGATGATGTACTCCGAAATAGCTTCTGATTTTATCTGCTCTGAAGCAGCCAGAATTCCTGCGGCAATGGTCAGGTCGTACGCAGAACCTTCCTTGCGCAAATCTGCCGGAGCCATGTTAATGGTGATTGTTTTGCCTGGAGTGTGATAACCCACGTTCTTCAGCGCGGCACGAATCCGTAACTGGCTTTCTTTGACGGCATTGTCGGGCAGACCGACCATGAAGAAATTCACTCCCTGACCAGCAATATTGGTCTCTACGGTGATGAGGTGGGCATCAACGCCATATACTGCGCTACCGTAGGTTTTTACAAGCATGAGTTCTATACTTCCTGTTCAATCAACATCACGAGGATGTGAATGACCTTGATGTGAATTTCTTGAATTCTGTCTGAATACGCTGAATGTGGCGCACGAATTTCCACATCGCAGAGTTTGGCTAATTCGCCTCCATCCTTCCCTGTGAGTGCTATTACATGCATTCCCTTCTCTTTGGCTGCACGGGCCGCATTCAACACATTTTCTGAATTTCCTGATGTGCTGATGGCCAAAAGCGCATCGCCTTTTGCTCCAAACGCGTCTACAAACCGTGAGAAAATCTGGTCATACCCATAGTCATTTGCCGTGCACGTAATGTGTCCAGAATCGGAAATGGCCATGGCCGCAATCGGCTTGCGTTCATCGCGGAATCGTCCGCTCAATTCTTCTGCAAAGTGCATGGCATCGCTCATGGAACCACCATTTCCGCAGGAATAAATCTTTCCGCCCAACTTAACTGAATTGACCAGTAGACTTGCCGCCTTCCTGATTGCCTGAAGGTTGGAAGCATCGTTCATGAATGTTTCCAAGACCTTGGCGGCCTCCTGCAATTCCCTATCTATCTTGTCTATGGACATGGCGTTGAAAGTAAGAAATCCTTGGTCTGGTTCTTTAAAGGATGTTGTTTTGCTGGCAACGGAATCGTATCCTCCAAATGAGGAAAAACATACTTTCAGCCACAGATGCACAGATTCTCACAGATTTTTCACGGATAATCGGTGTTCTTTCTGTGGAAATCTGTGCATCTGTGGCTATTTCATGTCAATCTAATTAAGCTCGATGCGTGGCATTTGTAACCAGAAAGTTGACGACTTTGTCTCACAACTGAATCAACCGCCTCTGTGTTTTGATATCAAACGATCTTAGCTCCAGTTCCTCCTCAGTAAATACCGTAGGGCTACCATCTTCCACCACGCTACGTTCATTTTCTGGCTTCAGCATTTCCATGGCCAATTGTCTGAATTTGGTTTGAATGGCACCTAAAAAGTGTTGGCCGAAAACGGTGTGGCCTCCTTCGTACAATTGCAACTGATATTCCTCAAACGTGGTAATATAACCACAATAAGCGTTCGAGTAGGTGGAGCAAATCACTTCGGTCACGCCACGGTCTGCCAATATTTCAAGCAGCGTGTCTTCCAGTCGCTTACCAGCAATGGTGGTTATCTCGGCAGGAATTCCTGCCAAGGCCAAATTGCCGAGTATGATAATCTGAATAGGTAGAATTTGCTGAATCCAAGGTTTATCCCCCAAACTTCCGTTGGCGTGGAAACGCTTAAACTGCCCAATTGCAGGATCTGCCCAGCCGGGAACGACAAGGTTCTTGATATCGCGCGAGCCAAGAATTCTTCGGTCATCGGCTTCAATCAGAATATCCTTTGGGCCTTGCGTATGATATTTCTCGTAGATACGATCTGCATTTTCCTTTGTCTTGAAAGGAGCTGCTGCAAGATCATACGCTTTTTGTGCTCTAATTAACGTGCGGGCAAGTGCACCAACTGCTGATGCCATGCCCGGGCCTTCCACTGTTCCTTCAAAGAAAGAGACGCCATGGCAGGCAGGGCCCGTACGCGGATCCTCTTGGCCGCAGGCAAATTCCTTATCGACAATAACCTTTCGGAAGTCAACATAGGTCATCACATGATCAAGCTGAGTTGGCATCTCGCTTTGAGACTTAGCTTGCTTAAACAGCTGGTGCGCATGCTCAAACTGAATCTCGCCATTGTATTTGGCGCTCTCAAAGTCGTCTTCAAACTTGCCACGGGTCCACTTTTTCTTGCGGTCCCATTTCCAGTTTGGCGTTACATCGCCCGTTTTACGCTGCGCGAAAATCGAGATAAACTTGTCCTTCTTTCGCTTGCGAACCTTGTCTTCGTGATACTTTGATGCATAGCCTTTATTGTCTGAACAAATACGATGATTGTCGTTACTCAAACTGGTGGTATGCACACCAAACCAGTTCCACGAACCAATTGGATTTCCTTCCAAATCATCGAAACGCATCAAAAGCATGTTGCGATCCACGGCCTGATTTGCCTCTTCCTTTTTGAGTTTGGTTTTGACCTCTGGATTGGCGTTGTAGGCACTCAACGAACGATTGAAGGCTACTTCTTTGTCTGCTCCTACCTCCGATTTAGAAATCTTAATGGTGGCTGGGCGGATGCTTTCGGCAGCTTCCACAATTGCCTCTACAATACCATCAACCACTTTCTGATACACTTCTGGCACAAAGCCCGGAATGGTCATATTGTATAACCCGAAATGCGAATAGCCCCCTGGCGCACTGTGCGTGTGCTGAGCGGTTATCATCACAGAATCTTCCGTAAACCCGAGATGTTCGTGCTTGCGCTGCAACTTCTTCATCACACCTCGTCTTATGGCAATGGTGATAAAGCATATCTCAGCATTAATTAAGGCCACTTTCTTGCCCGTAGTCGTGTCGCGAATGACAACCGCGCGCGCAAATAAATCTGTTTCTACCCCTTTTACGATATTGAAATACATACCGTAACCCATCATTCCCACACCGAGTTTAAACAAGGTGATGTCGGCCTTTCCAACGCCTATTTCATACATGATACCTATGCTGTTTTGTAAGATTTACCGCCTGAAGCAGTGTCTGCTAAAGTTAGATACAATGCATGCATCTATTTAGTCTGAAACGATATTTTTTGCTCTTTTGACAATAAGCAGAAACAAATGCAACATAACAGACATCTCATCATCTTTATCAAGAACCCCGTATTGGGAAAAGTGAAGACGCGCCTGGCAGCTGGAATTGGCGAAAAGAAGGCGTTGGACGTATATCAACAGTTGCTAGAAATAACCAGAAACGCTGCTCTAAAATCAGATTGCACTCGGAATGTTTTCTATTCTGATGAGATTGAAAATGATGCATGGGATGAAGACAAATTCAACAAGTTTGTACAGGAAGGCGATTCTTTGGGTGATAGGATGAAGAACGCCTTTATGCAGGTATTTGCCCTTGGCGCGACTGAAGCAATAATTATCGGGAGCGATTGCCCAGAATTAAACGCTGACATCATTCATCAGGCTTTTGAAGTTTTAGACGAAAAAGATGCGGTTATCGGCCCTGCGAAGGATGGCGGATATTATCTTCTTGGGATGAAAAAACTGCTACCATTTGTTTTCGAAAACAAAGAATGGAGCACCGATTCGGTATTCACTGACACTACCAATAACCTCGAGACAAATAAGTTGAGTTATGGATTGGTTCGTCAGCTTTCTGACCTTGATAACATTACCGACCTGAGAGATTCTAAACTCAATTTTATGGAATAAGAAAGGGCGTTCCAATGGGACGCCCTTCTTTATTCGATTTAAGCTATAGCGCTTTAAAGCACATAAATGGCAAAGAAAACAGCCCCAAGAATGATGGCTAGTACCGCAAGGCCAGCACCGATAATTCCAAAGATCATTCCCAATTTCGCCTGTGATCCCGTGCCATTGTTCTTCTTATATAGTATGGCAAACGTGATGGCCGCTGCTCCAAGCAACAGGGCAAGAACAGCTGCACCCCATACAAAGGAAGAGAAAAACACAACTGTCAGTATCGCAAATATCAGTGCCAATGCACCAAACGCAAGCGAACCTATTCCAGTTCCAAAAGCAACCCATTTCATCCAATCCATACCTCCAACTGGAGCAGCTTTGGTTGGCTTCAACATTTCTTTGCTAATTGCTCGCATGCGTTGGCTAAAATCCATGCCTTTGAACTCATTAGAATGAAGCACTTCTTTCATGCTCTCTTTTTTCTCCGCCTGAAATGTCTGTGGTTTAGCATCGGAAGCATCTGCAGTTAGAACCAACTCTTGGTTAGATTCAATCTCCTTCACTGCAACAGGCTCAACCGTTTTCATTTCCTCGGTTTTACGAGCTTCAGCTACTCCCGACTCTTCAGCTACTTGTACTTTCTCTCGCTTTTTAGAAATATCAACGTGAAATCCTGGTCGGTATTTTCTCTTGATAATATCGATGTTTCCGCAGGATGAGAACATCAATCCAGCGGCAAGAACCGCTATCAACGCTTGTAACTGTACGTTTCTTTTCATTTCAAATAATGTTAGGTTGAGGGCAAATTTAGGTTTAAGCCTAGGCCACCTCTTGACAAAAAGCAGCTATTTATCAACGTCCAATTATTGATTACTCTAGCCTTACGCACTTAAAATGAGATTTTCGGGCCGCATGGTCTGAGACGGATCAACAACTTCGTGTTTTGGGGCGAGAGACGGGGGACGAGGGGCAAAACGTCCACAACAACTCGCCTCTTATCTCTCTGTCTCTCTGTCTCTTTATCTCTTGTCTCTTTTCTCTCTCTCGCCTCTCTTGTCCCTTGTCCCTTGCTCCCTAGCTGCTCAGCGTCTCATGTTTGTTAACTGCCTCTTCCCACTCTGCCATTTTTGCATCCAAGGCTTCTTGCTTTTGCTGATATTCTTTGAATACATCTCGCTCGACCAATGCTTCCTTGTAGCCTTCGGCATCCAGCATCAGTTCGTCCAAATCAGCAATTTCCTTTTCAAGCTTGGCAATTTCCTGCTCCAATCGATCAGCACGATTCTTAGCATTTCGCACTTCCTTTTCACGCTCTTTGCGAAGGTGCTGCTCCTCTTTCGTTTCTCGTTTCGTCTCAACTTTAACCTCCACCACTTTCGGCTTTTCACTAAACTCCTTAATGCTGCCGGCTTTCACCTTATCCAAGAATTCGTAGACATCGCCAATGTGTTGTTTCACATTCTTATCCTTGAACTCATATACTTTAGAGGTCAATCCGCTCAGGAAATCCCTGTCGTGAGAAACAATAATCATGGCGCCATCATACTTCTGAAGCGCTTGTTTCAGCACATCCTTCGAGTGCATGTCCAAGTGATTGGTCGGCTCATCCAGAACCAACAAATTCACTGGTTCGAGCAGCAACTTGGCAAGTGCCAAACGACCGCGTTCCCCTCCAGAAAGCACGCTTACTTTCTTATCCACGTCTTCTCCTCCAAAGAGGAATGAGCCGAGAATATCGCGCAGCTTCGTACGTACATCGCCCCTTGCCACATCATCAAGCGTTTGAAAAACAGTCTTGGAAGAATCGAGCGATTCGGCCTGATCCTGAGCGTAATAACCCATAGAAACGTTATGGCCCAATTCCAAGTTCCCTGTGCAATCCAATTCACCCACAACAATCTTGGAGAATGTGGTTTTTCCCTCACCATTCTTTCCTAAAAGTGCCACTTTCTCGCCTCTATCGAGCATGAGGTCAACGTTTTTCAACACTTCGAGGTCACCGTATTTTTTAGAAACACCTTCTGCCAAAACCACCACTTTACCAGCACGCGGTGCTGGTGGGAATCGAAGTCGCATCACAGAAGTGTCTTGCTCTTCCACTTGAATGCGTTCAATTTTATCCAACGCTTTAATCCTACTCTGAACCTGCGTTGCCTTAGAAGCTTTTGATCGGAAACGATCAATGAAACGCTCTGTATCGGCAATAAGCTTCTGCTGATTGTCGTACGAAGCCATTTGCAACGCAATTCGTTCCGCGCGTTGCTCAACGTACTTCGAATAAGGCACTTTGTAGTCGTTGATTCGCCCTAAAGTGATGTCAATTGTGCGATTGGTGATGTTATCCAAGAACGCCCTATCGTGAGAAACAAGTATCACCGTTCCGTTATGATCTTTCAAGAATTCCTCCAACCATTGAATGGAAAGAATGTCCAAGTGGTTGGTCGGCTCATCCAGCAGCAACACATCTGGCCGCTGAACAAGAATCTTCGCCAACTCCACGCGCATTTGCCAACCACCGCTAAACTCTTCCATTTTCCGAGTGAGGTCTTTGCGAAGAAATCCCAATCCCAACAGCACTTTTTCAACCTCAGAATCGGCAGTATCGCCTCCAAGCAAGCTGAAACGGTCATTCGCAACGGTCATATCTTGAATGAGCTCCATGTAAGAATCCGTCTCATAATCCGTACGCTCTTCCAGCTGCTTGGTGTAGTATTTCACCTTAGCATCAAGGTCTTTCAACTCTGCAAGTGCGCTGTACGTCTCATCAAAAATGGTCTTTCCGGCCTTTGGCTTAATATCTTGAGAAAGATACCCGATGGTGGCACCACTTGGCTTAGAAATAACACCTGATTCGGCCTCCAATTGGCCAGCAATAACCTTGAGCAAGGTCGATTTTCCTGCACCGTTTTTACCTACTAGACCAATCCTATCCTTCGGATTGGCCAAAAAAGAGATGTTATTGAAAAGGAATTTCCCGTTGAATTGAACGGAAATCTGGTTAAGTGATATCATTCCGCAAAAGTGCGGAATTGTATTCTTAACTCATCTCACCAAAGTGAATTGAGATTTTTCCAAAAAAACAGCTTCATAGACGTTTAATAACGCTGTGTTTGAGGGACGAGGGACATGTGACGAGGGGCGAAAACGTCCCTTGCCCCTTGACCTTCGCCCCATTTATTGCAATCAGTAATATTCTTGCAGCATTAACCCATAAATGTGACCTAAGTTGCGATGGTTTTCAGCAATGTGTGTTCCTTTGTCGACAAATTGAAAAATCGATGTTGGAAGGTACCAAGATATACAGTATTCTGAAGCTAAAATGCCCTCGTTGTCACGAAGGAGATCTTTTTATGACCCGAAATCCTTACAATTTTACGAAGCTTGAAACCTTGCATGATGCGTGTCCTGTCTGTAAGCAAAATTATTGCCCAGAGCCTGGTTTTTTCTACGGAGCAATGTATGTGAGTTATGCGCTAACGATTGCGCTGAGCGTTGCGGTTTTTGTAGCAATGACAGTGTTTTGGCACTTTGATGTGTTGTGGTATCTCGGACTGAACGCATTAGCCATCATCCTCCTTTTTCCACCCATTTTTAGGGTTTCGAGAGCGGTCTGGTTCAATTTTTTTGTTTCCTACAAAACACCAGAAGAGCGAGCCGCTATGGCTCAGGAAAAGGCGTGAAGCGCGTTTCCTTCGAGAATGTGAACGCCTGTTAGGCTTTCTTTTCCAAGTCTGACCATCGCTTTTGCAACGGTAGCGCCTTGAATTCCCTTGTATTTACTCATTGAACCTACCATCAGCGGATTCACTAGGGTCATCACTCCTTTTCCAATCAACTCACCAAATCGGAATTCCTTGCGTTCGCCCATCAACATAGATGGACGAAGAATGATTAGCGAATCGAATCCAATTGCTTCGAGGTCTTTTTCGGTTTCGCCCTTGACCTTTAAATAGAAGTTTGAGGTCTTTGGATTTGCTCCAACGGAAGAAATAAACACAAACGTTTTGGCGCCAGCGGCTTTTGCATTTCTAGCAAAATCCATCACCAAATCGTGATCAACGTGGTAGAACGCGTCCTTACTTCCTGCGGTTGCAATGGTAGTACCAAGCGCACAGAAAGCGACATCGACTTCACTTAATTTCTGTTGAGATAAATCGCCAACAAGCACATCGAATTTTCCTGATAGTTGAAGTGGTTTGCGAGAAAGAACGGCTACTTTTTCAAACGATTCATCATCCTTCAAAAAGTTGAGGAGAATATTGCCAATAAAACCTGTGGAACCTGCGACTGCTGCTTTCATACAGCAAAGGAATCAGTTTTTAATCAATCGCTGAATGTGAGATTTCGCTTCGTTGCGAACTTCAAGCAGATAAACACCTTTTGACAACTGAGAAGTTGAAATGGTTTGATTATTTGAATTCAAAACACCATTCAATACCATTCGACCCGCTGCATCATAGATGTTGAACTGACTTCCTGATTTCCATTCACCTGCAACTGTAATTTGATCTTGGAACGGATTGGGATAAACAGAAATCTCATTCTTGGCTTCATCATCAATGCCATTAATCAGGCTAAGATTACACGTTGAAAAATCAAAATACTGGTGCGATTCGTTTCCGCAGGTAGTTGGAGCCTCAACTGCTTGTGTGCTCACATAATTTCCTCCATCTATAGAAGGTGCGTACAACTCTCTTCTCATGGCCCCTTCAGTCAATTGAAAATACATTGGAGAACTCAAGTTGTTGTTGTGTTGCAGCAAATGTGCATGGCCTATTTCATGCAAAATGGCTGTTTCCAAATCATATAAATTACCCATCGGAGCCACATCGCCTATCCACCAATCAATATCTCTATTGAGTAAAATA
Organism: Flavobacteriales bacterium; assembly: GCA_021741155.1. Taxonomy (GTDB): domain Bacteria; phylum Bacteroidota; class Bacteroidia; order UBA10329; family UBA10329; genus UBA10329. The sequence goes on from JAIOYP010000002.1 coordinate 158,598, forward strand.
TCAACCTCAATCAAATTCCATTGCAATCCATTTGGAGTGCCGCAACCAGAAAATGTAGTAACCGTTTTTCCTAATAGATAAGAAGGCAGTTGCCCCGGATTTGAAAGTCCGATGAGATTCGTTCCATCATGCGACCAGTCGGTCAAATTCACAATCTCATTGTCCAGCGTAAAATTGACTCCCGTGTTACACGCCCATTTTACGAATGCATCTTCCACCATATCCGAACCGTTGACAAACTGAGCCAATTGTTGGTTGCTCTTGTAGATATAGCCACCTCCTTGCATGCCAACAAGCATGGTATTGTTGAGTTGGTTTGAATAAATCACCTCACTTTTAGCATACTCAACTGATACCTGCTGTGCGCTTTCTGCGCTAGCCCCGTTTCCTGAAATAACTCGGATTGAACCTGTACCAGCAACCGTAGTATTGTAAAGTGTGGCTGAAGGAACAAACATCTCAATCTGAGTATCGGTCCAACTCAAATAATGTGGACCAGTTGGCAGACTTACGAAACTCTGTCCACCATCATCGGCATTGTGAAAAGCCACATAACCATCGGCTTGCTCGGTTCCAAAACCTTGACCACTGATAGTCAAAATAGTTTGCGTTCCTGCGGTTACCTCTAGCGGATAAACCGATGAAATTTCTGGAATTGCTCGGCTTGTCTGAGTAGAGTTTGCTGGAAGAAGGTCAGCTGGAACTCTCCTTAGTTCTATCGTTTGAGTTCCAGTTGAGCGAGCGATGGTTTCATAAAGTGCTTCGCGATGTGCAACGTTTTTCAACCCGTAAACCATTCCACTTTTTTCATCCACAGGATAAAATGCGGAAGCAATCGATGCCAACGAGCGTTGCGCATCATCGGCCAAAACCAAAACCCCGTAATCACCAACTTGCATCTGAGCGCTTGGCGTGACCACTTGCATCAAGTCGCCAATTACCCCTCCTTCGGTTACTATATCTAAATTGAAACCAACTTCGCCCTTAAACACACGGTAAACATCAATACTGTTTGATGTATAGATATTTCCATCTGTTCCAGCAAAAGTCTGCTGGCTCACAACCTTTCCTTCGATGATCTTGTTAGAAGAATTGAGTTGCTGTTCGACCGCATTTGGAAGGCTCAGGCACTGCGCCCAGCCTTCCAGCCCAAAAAACAGGGATAGCAGTAAAACAAACAGATACTTTTGAAACTTCAACAGAATAGGTTTATTGGTCGGTCAATCGAAGTTCAATCTACCGATTACTCCTTTAGATGTTACGGGTTTCACGTAGTTTTAGACCAATAGGGATATACACCCGATGAATAGAATTTAACATGACACAATCAACCAAGTCGTTTGTCGAAGTTCCCAGAACTGCCAGATATTACAAGCTGAACACTGTAAGCCAGAAGACGGAAAACATCTGGATTGTCTTTCACGGCTACGGACAGCTGTCGGAATACTTCATAAAACACTTTGAAGAATTGGATGCTGAAGAGAATTTTATCATCGCTCCAGAAGGCCTTTCAAGGTTCTATGTTGATGGCTTAACGGGACGGGTTGGCGCAAGCTGGATGACCAAAGAAGACCGCGAGGAAGAGATTAAAGACCAATCAAATTATATCAACGCAGTTTTGAATGATGCTGGAGTAGACTTTTCAGATGTTTCCTATCGATTCATTGTTCTTGGGTTCTCGCAGGGAACAGCAACGGCAGTTCGTTGGTTTGCGAACAATGGAATTCGTCCATCACAATTAGTACTTTGGGCAGGTTCGTTTCCGCATGATGTGAACGCGATAGAACAATCAGACATCTTCAAAAATCTTCCCGTTCATTTCGTCTATGGTGATAAAGACCAATTTTTGAAGGATGTGAACATTGAAGAGAAAACAGCCGAGTTTGAAAATATGGGAATGAAACTCTCCGTTTGGCCTTTTGAAGGAAAACACGTGATGGACAGACCAACTCTTGCCAAGATTGTTGGTAGCTTTGACCATTGAAGTGAATAGCGAAAAGCGACCAGTGAATAGAAAAAGAAGACACTTCTACTTTGAACATTAAATAGTAAATCATGAGCCTAACAGACCAAATAAACAACGACTTGAAAGAGGCCATGAAGGCCAAGGACACCTTAAAACTAACCGCATTGCGTGCTATTAAATCGCAATTGCTTTTAGCTGCTACCGAGAAAGGTGCTGATGGTCAATCTTCTGATGAAGCAGGAATAAAAATGCTTCAGAAATTGGTAAAGCAGCGGAAGGAAAGTGCCGAACTTTATCTTGCCCAAGGACGAAATGATCTTGCTGACCCAGAATTGGCTGAAGCTGCGATTATCGAAAAATATCTTCCGCAACAGTTGTCAGAAGCTGAATTGAAACCAATTCTTCAAGCCATTATTGCTAAGGTTGGAGCTTCTGGTCCGCAGGATATGGGAAAAGTGATGGGTGCTGCTTCTCAAGAATTGGCGGGAAAAGCGGATGGTAAGACGATTTCTTCTGTGGTTAAATCGCTTCTTTCGTAGAATACGAGACGCGTTTCTCGCCTCTCAAGATAGCACTCACTTCAAAAAGGTTAACTTTGAATTATGAGGATAGAGCAACGAAAAATATCGCTTATAAACTGGATGATGAATCTTGAAGACGAAACGCTGATTGGATACATCGAACGCATACGCAATAGTTCATCTAGCGAGATTCCGCAAGAAATTTTTATGATTTTGGAAATGTCGGCTGCGGCAAAAAAGGATGAGTGTATTGAACATACCGATTCCCGAACTATTTTGGGTAGGGGATGAACCCCATTATTTGGACTCCAGTTGCCAAACGGTCTCTACAACAAACCGTTGATTTTATCTCCGAAGTTTGGAACGAAAAAATTGTTGATGTTTTTCTTACCGAACTTGATTCACGAATCGTACAGATTCAAGCAAATCCCGAACTAGCAAAAAGGTTGGAAAATACTGAATTCCGCCAACTGTCTGTTCACCGCACGGTCTCATTATTTTATCAGAACTATTCCGATCACACGAAAATTCTACTGGTTTGGGATAATAGACAGAATTCATCAAAATTGATTCAGAATCTAACGTAGAGACGCGATAAATCGCGTCTCTACCGTAGGTTATTTCGTCCTATCAATCACAAAATTGACCAAATCAACCAGCGATTTTCTCGCCTCATTGTTCGGATACGACTCCAGCATAGCGAGCGCTTTCTGCTGATATTCCTTCATGCATTTCACGGTATATTCAATTCCACCTTTATCCCGAACCATCGCAATTACCTGAGCAACACGTTTTTCGTCCGTATTGTGGTTTTTGATGGTATTGATAATGAAGCGTTTTTCTGACCTGTCTGAATTGTTCAGCGCATAAATCAGCGGCAACGTCATTTTCTTCTCCTTGATATCGATGCCTGTTGGTTTACCGATATTGGCATCGCTTCCATAATCGAACAAATCATCGCGAATTTGGAAGGCAATTCCGACTGTTTCTCCAAACAAACGCATCTGCTCAATAACTTCTTTGTCTTCCGAAACACTAGCAGCACCCGAAGCACAACAACTGGCAATAAGCGAAGCTGTCTTCTGCCGAATAATGTTGAAATAGACTTCCTCTGTGATGTCGAGTTTCCGCGCTTTCTCCATTTGAAGAAGCTCGCCTTCACTCATTTCTCGAACCGCATTTGAGGTGATTTCCAGCAAATGAAAATCCTTGTGTTTTACTGCTAGCAGAAGCCCTCGGCTCAGAAGATAATCACCAACCAAAACCGCCACTTTGTTCTTCCAAAGTGCGTTGATACTGAAAAACCCTCTTCGTTTGGAGGCATCGTCCACCACATCATCATGCACCAACGTTGCAGTATGTAACAACTCAATAAGCGTTGCTGCACGATAAGTCTGGTCGTTCGTGTCAGACAGCATTTTTGCTGTGAGAAACACGAACATAGGGCGCATTTGTTTGCCCTTTCGTTTTACTATATAATGGGTAATCTTATCAAGAAGTGCCACTTCGCTACGCATTGAAGAACGGAATCGTCCTTCAAATTCCTCCATTTCCAGCCTAACGGGCTGCTTTATTTTATCGAGTGATGACAAGCTTGGCGAATGTAATCAAACAACATGTTTAGGCAGAAAGCTTATTCGCCAATTGTCCGCAAGCGGCATCAATGTCCTTTCCACGGCTTCTTCTGATGTTCACAATCAGATTCCGTTCTTCAAGAAACAATTTGAATTGATCCGTCTTAGCAATATCAGCCTTTTTGAACTCACCACCATCAATCGGATTGTATTCGATAATGTTGATTTTGGTTGGAAAATTCTTACAGAATAAAGCAAGGTCTTTCGCGTCTTCAATAGAATCGTTGAAATCCTTGAAAATGATATATTCTAAAGTAGGACGTGTGCCTGTTTGCTCATAAAAATAGAGCATTTCCTCGGCCAAAATGGTCAGATTATTCGTCTCATTAATTGGCATGATGTAGTCGCGCTTCTTCTCATTCGCAGCATGCAGCGATAACGCCAAATTGAATTTCACTTTATCATCTGCCAGCTTATGAATCATTTTGGCGATGCCAGCGGTGGAAACCGTAATTCGTTTTGGCGACATCCCAAGACCCTCAGGTGATGTAACTCGTTCAATGCTTTCGAGCACGTTTTTATAGTTCAAGAGCGGCTCGCCCATTCCCATATAAACGATATTGCTCAACGGAATTCCGTAGTGCTCCTCACTTTGCCGTGAGATATGAACCACCTGATCAAAAATCTCATCCGCATTCAAATTCCGCAATCGGTCCAACCGACCTGTTGCACAAAATTTACAACTCAAACTACAACCAATCTGAGACGAAATACAAGCCGTCATTCGGCTTGCTGTAGGAATCAGAACGCCCTCCACAAACTTTCCATCAGACGTTTTAAACGAACTTTTAATTGTTCGGTCTTCGCTAATTTGTTTCTCATCAACAGTCACTGCATTGATGCTGAAATGCTCTTCAAGCATATCGCGCGTTGGTTTGGAGAGATTTGTCATCTCATCAAACGATTGCGCTCCTTTCTTCCAAAGCCATTCACGAACCTGCTTGGCGCGGAAAGCCTTGTCGCCATTGTCGATGAAAAATGAAGTAATTTCATCATCACTCAATGCTCGTATGTCCTTTTTTTCGGTCATTGTGCAAAGATACAGGCTTAACATGCGATTCCTTTCAGCAGACATCATCTTTCCTATTTACACCAACTCCATTCCCAACGGAATTCTGGCTGTAAGCGCCAACGGAACTATTAATGATGTGCTATTACCTGATGATGAAAATGCTCCTGACCCAAGTAGAATAGAGCGTTTTGAAGGCGCGCTGTGTCCAGGTTTCATCAACGCACACTGCCATCTGGAGCTATCTCATATGAAAGGAGTAGTTGCGGAGAAAACGGGACTTCCTAAGTTCATAACTGAGATTGTGACCAGACGAGAAGAAAATTCGGAGATGAAAATGGAGTCCATTCGATTGGCTGATGAAGAAATGTGGAGAAATGGCATTCAAGCCGTGGGCGACATTTGCAATACTGCAGATACACTTGAAACGAAGCGAAATAGCCGTGTTGAATACCATTCATTCGTTGAAGTATTCTCCTTTGACCCGGCCAAGGCCGAGGCTGTTTTGAAAGAAGGCATTCGCGTAGCTGACCTATACCGTCAGGCCGATTTGCGTGCAAGCATCGTTCCACATGCGCCTTATTCGGTAAGTGAGCAGCTTTTTGCAGGAATCGCAGCGCAACAAAGTCGATTTTCAGGACCAATCAGTATTCACAATCAGGAGACTGAAAGTGAAGATGAAATGTTCGTTTCGGGAACAGGCGAGTTGGTTGAAACATTCAAAGGGTTTGGTGCGGATTTCACCAATTTCAATCCTCAGAAAAGAAGTGCACTAGATTATGCGTTACCTCAATTGCCCAAGAATCAAAATGTGATTCTCATTCACAACACGTGCTCTAAACAAGAGGAATTCGGTTACGTTGATTCGGTAAGAAACGATGTATTCTGGTGCACCTGCGCTCAAGCCAACAAGTATATCGAAAACCGAATCCCTAACCTTCCGCTATGGCTTGAAAAGCAAGCGAAAATTTGCATTGGAACCGACAGTTTGGCTAGTAATCATCAACTATCTATCCTCGAAGAATTGAAGTTGATTCAATCAAACTACCTCGACATCAAACTTGCCGAATTGCTTAAAATGGCAACGTTAACCGGTGCAAAAGCATTGAATATGGACAAAGAAAAAGGCAGTTTCCTTAAAGGGAAACTGCCTGGAGTTCTTTGGTTGAAAAATGTGAATCTAAACGAAGGTCTTTTTACAGAAACAAGTTCCGTTCAGCGGCTTTTTTAATTACCACTCATCGCTAGCTGCGCCTTCAGCTTTGGCAATTCCTTTAGTCATTTCTTCAATCATATTCTGAATTTCAGTATCAACATCTGTCAGATAGTATGCATGATTTTTTGCGTTTGCATCTTCCTTATCCAACCACTTTTCTAATGGCTCATAGCTTGTGGCTTTCAGATTCAAGTCAGTAACCGTGTACTTGTATCTACCATCACGGAAACGCAACGTCAATGTGTATTGAACCAATCCTTGCGTACTTGTTGTCTTTACACCTTTTGCATCGTAGACAAAAATCGGGAATCGAACAAAAATCTCCATTTCGCCAGCTTCACGGTCTTGCTTTCTCAGTTTCTCTGCAAAATTCTTGTGGTATTTTCCGCCCCATTTCAAGGCTCTATCAAACAGGTCTTGAGCCGAAACACCGCCTACTTCTGGCACTCCAGAATAGGTAATCAATTTGGTAGATGCGTCTAGCTTCATTGCTGGCCAGCTCAATTCTACTTTTTTTTGAGCCATCAGGCCAAACGGAAGGGATGCCATAAGCACCAATGCTAAAATTCTCATGTTGTAAAAATAAAGGTTGAAATTAATCAGTTTGCGTTGGCAGTGTCTTCAAATTCCTCGCCAAGTTTTCCTAATCCGATGGATGTGTAGTAATTATTGAATAGGTTAACCGCCACATTATATCGTTCTGCCTTTGTTTCTACCCCCAAAAGAATGGTTATTACCCGATGATTGCAACGCTTTGAAGTAGCAACAATGCAATATTTGGCAGCATTCGTAAAGCCTGTTTTGAGTCCATCAATCTCACCGTAATCTTTGACAAGCGTATTTCGGGTTTCATAGGTATAAATACCGTTTGCGTTCTGAATTTTTTCTGTGCTGCGAGATGTCATGTCCATTATGCCATCGTGTTTGACTAAATCACGGGCAAGTAGCAAAAGATCAGCTGCGGTTGACTCATTATCTGATAGTTCGTTCGATTTCACAGGCATTCCTGTTGAATTGGCGAAACACGTACTCTCCATACCAAGACCTTCTGCTTTTTCATTCATTAAACGAACAAAATCCTCTTCGGTACCTCCAACGTGCTCAGCCAAAGCATAAGCAGCATCATTTCCAGACCGAATCATGGCGGCCTCAAGAAGATCGGCTACACTCAGCTTTTGTCCTGCTTTTAACCAAACGCACGAGCCACCAACGCAGGTTGCCTTTGGAGTAATCTTGACCAAATCTTCGAGACCAATCTTTCCAGCCTGAATTTGTTCCATTGTAATCAAAGCCACCATCATTTTTGTGAGGGATGCGATAGGAAATTTTTGGTTCAGATTTTTCTCATAAACCAAACTGTTTTCATTAAAATCGTAAACCAAAGCGGCCTTAAACAACGATGGTTCGTAGGCCAACGTGCTGTCAAGTTGAATATTTATGTAGTCAAATTGTTTACGAGGTGGTTCTTCTTTTACCAGCTCAGGCTCTCCTTTTGGAGTTTCAGACCAACCGAATAAAACGGTTGGTTCGGAGAAGAGAAGCACCAGAAATAACAAAAATGGGGTAACAAGTAGCCCAACAGACTTCAGTTTTTGAGCTGCGGATGTACTTGAATTAAGGTTAGTTGATTCCATTCGGCACAATTATACTTATCTCACACACTAAAGGTTAGTCTTAGCCACATAAAACTGTTAACATGAAATTGTTAATTCAATCTGTATTGATTCGTCTTGTAAATATCAATTGGGCCAATTCAAGGTCAATCGGGGTTGTAATTTTGATGTTTTCGTCATTTCCATCGATTAGAAGAATTTTCTGACCAGCTGCCTCTACAACGGTAGCATCGTCAGAATAGTCTGTATTTAACGCAGATCCGAACGCCTTTTTTAGAACCGAGGTTTGAAAGCACTGGGGAGTTTGAACCGCGCAATAGTTATTTCGATCCACAGCTTCGCTGATTCCCTGATTCAATTTTCGCAAACTTTGCACGATTGGAATGGTGGGAATGGCCGCACCACCCGAACTTGCAGCAGCAAAACAGGCATCAACCATTGTTTTTGACGGAAAAGGTCGCACGCCATCATGCACGCCAACCAAATCTGAATCTACCACTTTTGCTAGTCCGTTTTTTACGGAAAGAAAGCGCGTTTCGCCACCCTCAGCCAATTCGTGCTCAAGCAAAAAGCCGTGCTTTTTCTTCAACTCATCCCAAACTGAAAATTGACTTACTGGAAGAACCAAAATCAACTGCTTGGTTTTGTCCATTGCGTGCAGATTCTCCAATGTGTGCATAAGAATCGGTTTGCCGTTCAGTTCAATAAACTGCTTAGGAATTTCGGCTCCCATTCGAGTTCCGCTTCCACCAGCCACAATTATCATGCTTTTCTTCATAAAAAAATCCCGATTCTCTAATTGAGAATCGGGACTGAAATTAAGGTTTATGTGTTGATCAAAGAATCAGCATCGCATCTCCGTAGGAGTAGAATCTGTATTTCTCCTTAATGGCTTGATCGTAAGCTTCGCGCATGAAATCATAACCAGCAAACGCTGCCACCATCATCAACAAAGTTGACTGCGGCATGTGGAAATTTGTCACCATACAATTTGCAACATTGAAATCGTAAGGAGGAAAAATGAACTTGTTTGTCCATCCTTCATACGGCTTCATATCTCCAGTGGTACTAACTGATGTTTCCGAAGCTCTAACAGTAGTTGTTCCGATGGCGCAAACTTTCTTTTTAGCAGCCCTTGATGCATTGACAATATCACACGCTTCTTGCGTAATAATCAATTGCTCACTGTCCATTTTGTGCTTGGTAAGATCTTCCACCTCAACTGGACGAAATGTTCCAAGACCAATATGTAAGGTTATTTCAGCGAAATTCACTCCTTTCAACTCCAATCTTTTAAGCAATTGCTTGCTAAAATGAAGTCCAGCTGTTGGCGCTGCAACTGCTCCTTCATGCTTGGCGAAAACCGTTTGATAACGCTCTTCATCTTCTGGCTCGGCAGCACGCTTGATGTATTTGGGAAGTGGCGTTTCTCCTAGTCCAAAAATGGTCTCTTTGAATTGCTCATGCGTTCCATCAAACAAGAAACGGAGTGTTCGTCCACGAGAAGTTGTGTTGTCAATTACTTCAGCAACAAGGCTATCATCATCACCGAAATACAATTTATTTCCTATTCTGATTTTACGAGCTGGATCCACTAAAACATCCCAAAGGATGCTTTCGCGATTCAATTCACGAAGTAGAAAAACTTCGATTTGCGCTTCCGTTTTTTCCTTCTTACCAATTAATCGAGCTGGAAAAACCTTGGTATTGTTTAAAAGGAATGAATCTCCATCATCGAAATAATCGAGAATGTCTTTAAATGTTCTATGCTCAATTGTGCCCTTTTTGCGGTCCATAACCATCAATCGGCTTTCTTCTCGGTCTTGAGATGGATGATAGGCAATTAGTTCTTGAGGAATGTTGAATTTGAATTGTGATAATTTCATTGTGTTTGTTTTGAGCTTACGGGCCCATTTTTATGGGGGTGCGAAATTAAGAAAATGGTTGATTGAATTCAGACTAGGAAGTCTTCAAGCCTAATCTCCGTGCAATAACGCCTGAAATTGATCTGCGCTAATAGCGTCTTCCACGCTGAATTTTCCGATTTTGGTTCGTCTCAACGCGGATAGATATCCACCCGAGTTCACTGCTTTTCCAAAGTCGTATGCTACCGATCGGATGTAGGTTCCTTTAGAACACGCCACTCGAAAATCAACCTCAATAGTTTCAGAATTTCTTCTGATGGTAATTACCTCAAACTCCTTAATCGTGACAAGTTTCGTATTCAACTTCACGTCTTTTCCTGCCCGAGCCAAATCATAAGCACGCTTGCCATCAACTTGTTTAGCAGAAAAAATAGGTGGCATTTGGTGATGTTCACCAACCATTTCTGTAGCCGTCTTACGAATCAATTCGTCCGTAATATGTTCAACAGGAAAAGTCTCGTTCACTTCTGTCTCCAAATCGTATGATGGCGTGGTTGCGCCAATGGTGATTGTTCCTGTATATTCCTTCTCAGCATCTTGAATGGAGCTGATTGTCTTGGTAGACTTTCCTGTACAAATCACCAAAAGCCCAGTAGCAAGCGGATCCAAAGTTCCAGCATGGCCGACTTTGATATTCTTAAGCTTCAGCTTTCGCTTAATAATGCCACGTACACGATTAACGATGGAAAATGAGGTGGGTCCGTACGGTTTATCGAACAGCAACACTTCGCCCTTTACAAAATCGAACTCAGAAAACTCCGACTGCATCATACGATAGAAAGGTCATAGCCCAAGGCCAGCATCAACAGAATCAGTCCTCCAACAACGATGCGGTACCAGCCGAAGAGTTTGAACCCATAGCGCGTGAGGAAAGTGATGAAGAATTTGATGGCTGCCATTGCCACTAAAAAGGCAACAACATTACCAAAAAGAAGAATACCAATATTATCTGCGGTGATGTGCTCGTATCCTTTCAGTAGCTTATATGAAGCGGCAGCAAACATGGTGGGAACAGCTAAGAAGAATGAAAATTCAGCTGCTGTTTTTCTGTCGTATTTCAGCGCCATACCACCAACAATGCTGGCTGCCGAGCGCGAAACTCCAGGAATCATTGCCAAACATTGAAAAAGTCCAATAATGAATCCATTCTTATAGGTTATCTCCTTAGGTTCTCCATCATTAAAAAGTTTGTCAACAAACAAGAGGAAAATGCCACCTACAAGTAGCATCACAGCAACTACAGTTGCACTTTCTAAAAGAGCATCGATATAATCATTGAGGAGCAGACCAATAACAGCTGCTGGAATAAAAGCCACAAACAGTTTGAAATAAAAATCGAGCGATTGGAAAAACTTTCTCCAATAAAGCACGACCACCGAAAGAATGGCTCCGAACTGAATGTTCACTTCAAATACCTTCACAAAATCGCTTTCATTGATACCCATTAGGGCCGAAGCAATAATCATGTGTCCAGTTGAGGATACTGGAAGAAATTCTGTAATTCCCTCAATAATGGCCAGAATGAGGGCTTCCCAAAAACCCATCAATTACGACTTGGCGCGATACATAATGCCGATAATTTCCAACGCAAAACCTGCGAGAACGACCAATGGAGCAACCGTAATTCGAGTAGTGCTAAAAATTTCGGTGCTGAACACGTTCGGATCATCAGAAGCACCACCAGCCATCAGCACAAATCCAACAATAATAACCACCATTCCTACACCCGTAATGACGTAATTCTCTTTTCCGAATGCGAATTCTTTTTCGCTGTTTCCTTGCTCGCTCATGTTCAATAATAAAGTTCGTCCGCGTTCAAGCGGAGATATTTTCTAACTGCAAAAGTCGTACTTAAGAATGAGATGATAAGCCCTAAAGCCAGCACCGCACCAAAAAGCGTAAATACAATTTCAATGTCTTCTAAACCGAACAATTCGGGGATATTCTGACTTGCCAAGTAGATGACTCCTGCAAGCAACACATTGGCCACAACTGCACCTACAATTCCACGCAAAATACCTTCAACCACAAACGGTTTCCGAATAAATGCCTGCGTAGCCCCAACCAGTTTCATTGAATTAATCAGGAAGCGTTTTGAATAGATTGAAAGTCGAATGTTGTTGTTGATAAGGGAAATCGCGATTAGAGACAAAAGCCCACAGAAAATCAAGATTACAATCCCCGCTTTCCGCACGTTTCTGTTAATCACACGGATTAAATCCACCGGATAATCAATCTCGAAAATCATCGGGTTTTCCAACAGCTCAGATTTGATTTCGACAATCCCATCCTCGTTCGCATACTCCGATTTGATTTTCACATCAATCGAACGCTTTAGCGGATTGTAGCCCATAAAGCCGACAAAATCCTCACCCAAAACTTCCTTCAAATGCTCGGCAGCCTCGTCTTGAGAAATGTAATTCGTGCTTCGTGCAAAGTCTGAAGCGTCCAAAAACTTCTGAAATTGAAGAATATCCACATCCTTCGCCTCATCTTTCATGTAAATCGTGAAACCGATATTCTCCTTCACATATCCCGAAAGCGCATTGGCATAAAGCAAGGTTAAACCAAGCAATCCGAGCATAAAAAGCACCAGCGAAATACTCACCACTGCCGTCACATTGCTCGACAATATCTGTTTTTTATGCGCTTTTTCTTCTGGTGTTGCCATCTCCGATTGGGTCGGACGAAATTACACTTTTTGAACCGCGACCAATGGCCATTTAACGCAATTTAAGGTCTTCAAGACTGATGTCGCGATTTTAGAACAGCTTCAACGTCTTCCAACGATTTTCCTTTGGCTGTCAACAGAACCAAATAATGGAACAGTAAGTCGGCAGATTCATTCAGGAATAGCTCATCGTTATCATCCTTCGCCTCAATCACCGTTTCAATCGCTTCTTCCCCTACTTTCTGAGCAATCTTATTGATTCCTTTTTCAAACAACGAAGTCGTGTACGATTTCTCGCTCGGATTCGCTTTTCGGTCTTCTATAATTCGTTGCAATTGATGCACAAAACCGCTAGCATCAGCATTGCCAAAACACGTGTCTGTTCCCTTATGGCAGGTTGGTCCCACAGGTTCTGCCTGAATCAAAAGCGTGTCGTTGTCGCAATCAACTTCGATTGACTTCAGCAACAAAAAGTTACCCGATTCCTCACCTTTCGTCCAAAGTCGTTGTTTGCTGCGCGAAAAGAAAGTCACCTTTCCGTCAGCCTGCGTTTTGGTCAATGCTTCCTCGTTCATATACCCCAACATCAGCACCGTTTTGGTGGCGTAATGCTGAATAATGACAGGAACCAGCCCATCGCCTTTGCTAAAATCTATGTTCATCTTACTGGAATTCCTTTCGTTCTTAATTCGTTTTTGAGTTGCGGGATGGGCACTTCGCCAAAGTGAAAAATACTGGCGGCCAAGGCGGCATCCACACCTGTTTTTTCAAATACATCTATAAAATGCTGGGCATTGCCTGCTCCGCCAGATGCAATGATTGGGACATGCGTTATTGCATTCAATTCTTTAAGTAATTCAATAGCAAAACCACCTTTTGTGCCGTCATGTTCCATAGATGTGACGAGCAATTCGCCTGCGCCAAGTTCCTCCGCTTGTTTTGCCCACTCGAAAACGTCAAGTTCTGTGGCTGTTCTTCCGCCATGCGTAAATACACGCCATTTTCCATCCACCTTTCCAGCATCAATTGCCACCACCACACATTGATTACCGAATTCATTGGCAAGCTCAGAAATGAGTTCAGGTCGTTTGACTGCCGATGAGTTGATGCTCACTTTATCGGCACCAGCGGCCAAGAGTTTTTCTACATCGGAAACAGAACTGATACCTCCACCAACGGTGAATGGAATATTGATTTCCTCCGCGATATGTCCGACCAACTCTGCAAACGTTTTTCGTCCTTCTACGGTAGCGGTTATGTCGAGGAAAACCAATTCATCTGCTCCTTGCTCAACATAAACTTTCGCCAATTCAATTGGGTCCCCAGCGTCTCTAATATCCACAAAATTGACACCCTTTACGGTGCGGCCATCTTTGATATCCAAGCACGGTATGATGCGTTTTTTTAACAAGAGATTATGGATTTTAGAAATACGATTGACGATTTTAGAATAGGGAAATGGAATTAGAGATTAGGCGGTTTTAACTTTTGGAGTTTCCAGAAGGATTGAGACGTTTTCGTACGGTATTGATGGAGGCCACGATAATTGACAGCAATTCATTTGCTTCCTTTTGAAGCCTAATATTTGTCTCATTTTCCACTTCGGTCAATTCATTAATGAGTTCGAGAAAAAACATGCTTTCATCACATTCCTCTTCGACAATCTTCAATTTATTGAGGAAGTCCCTATCTGATTTTGCTCTACAAGCCGCTCGGTAATTGGCACCGACCGAACTCGAACATCTTACCAATTGCCGATGATAAGCCAAAAAGGTGGCGTCCTTTGGCAATTTGTATAAGTATTTAGCAGTGTCAATTGAAAACTGCTTCGTCCTCTGCTTCAGGTCTCTTGCTTCCATGGTGCGTCAATCTAAAATCAAACTTCTAAAATCGTCAATCAGTATTCTTCCTTCATAAAATGCTTTTCCTACAATAGCAGCTTCACAATTAATCTCCTTTAATTCTCTTAAATCTTGGAGAGAAGAAACGCCTCCACTGGCAATCAATTTCAGTTGAGGTGTTCTTGTAAGAATACGAGTATACAAATCGATGGATGGGCCTTGCAACATGCCGTCTTTGGCAATATCGGTACAAACCACATATTCAATGCCTTCTTGCTGATAATTTGAGATGAAATCAATGGCATCCAAACCAGAATCATCAAGCCAACCATGCGTGGCAATTCTGCCATTTTTGGCATCCGCACCGAGAATAATCTTCTCTGATCCGAACTCGGAAATCCATTGCAATACAGTTTCACGGTCATTTACGGCAATGCTGCCTGCCGTAATTTGAATCGCGCCAGCTTCGAAAACTGTTTTTACGTCTTCTGTGGTTCGCAAACCTCCACCAAAATCTACTTTCAAGTTGGTGTTTGAAGTGATGCCTTCCAGCACTTTCCAATTCACCACTTTCTTGGCTTTTGCGCCATCCAGATCAACCAAATGCAAGTGCTTCAAACCCGCAGCTTCAAACTGCTTTGCGACTTCTAGCGGGTTCTCGTTGTAAACGGTTTTCTGTGCGTAATCGCCCTGCGAAAGGCGCACGCATTTTCCATCAATAATATCAATGGCAGGAATGATTCTCATAGCTCCAAAAAGTTTTTGATGAGTTGCTGCCCAACCTCGGCTGACTTCTCAGGATGAAACTGAACCGCATGGAAATTATCTTTCTGTAAGGCTGCTGAGAAAGGTAGAATGTATTCGCATTGAGCGGTGGTTTGTGTTCCCAATTCTGCATGATAACTGTGCACGAAATAGAAGTCATCAGCAGTTGAAATCCCATTAAAAAGAGAGCTTTTCAACTCCGAACAATTGTTCCAGCCCATGTGCGGTACTTTCTCTTTTGTTGACTGAAAACGTTTTACGTTCTCATTAAAAATTCCGAGGCAATCGGTATTTCCTTCTTCCGAATGCTTACACATCAATTGCAGTCCGAGGCAAATTCCTAAAAAAGGTTGATTTAGGCTCTTGAGTACTTCATCTAATCCTCTTTCGCGCAAGTAGCGCATGGCTGAACTTGCTTCACCAACACCTGGAAAAATGACTTTTTCTGCTTCGCGAAGCAGCTTTGGGTCATCTGTCACGAGCGCTTCTACACCAAGTCGATGAAGCGCGTTAGTTACCGAACGAATGTTTCCAGCATTGTATTTGACAATAGCAATCATAGTACGCCTTTTGTTGATGGCATCGCTCCATCTTCTGTTTTCGAAACTGCCATGCGGATTGCTCTCGCCCATGCTTTGAAAATAGCTTCAATCTTATGGTGTTCGTTCTGTCCTTCGGCTTTGATATTGAGGTTGCAACGTGCCTTGTCTGAGAACGATTTGAAGAAATGCGAGAACATTTCGGTCGGCATTTCTCCGATTTTCTCACGCTTGAAATCTGCTTCCCAAACTGACCACGGTCGGCCACCAAAATCGATGGCTACTTGTGCCAAGCAATCATCCATCGGAAGCAAAAAACCATAGCGTTGAATGCCTTTTCGAGAACCCAAAGCTTGGTCGAAAGCTTCGCCCAAAGCCAACGCCACATCTTCTATTGTGTGATGCTCATCAATATGCAAATCGCCCGAGACTGTCACCGATAAATCCATGTTTCCGTGCTTGGCCAATTGCTCCAACATGTGGTCGAAGAAACCGAGGCCTGTCTCCATTTTCGACTTTCCAGAACCATCTAAATTGAGTTCAATTTGAATATCTGTCTCCGAAGTTTTCCGATGAATTGAGCCCAGACGTGGCTGCTCTTTCAAGAAACGGTAAATCTCGTTCCAAGAAGTGGTTGTAAGCGCACAATCAGAAGATGAATCCGAAATGAAAATGGCTTTTGACCCAAGGTTTTCTGCCAACTCAATGTCGGTTTTTCGATCCCCGATGACGAATGAGTTTTTGAGGTCGTAATTCCCTTTGATGTAATGTGTCAGCAATCCCGTTCGTGGTTTGCGTGTTGGTGCATTATCGGCAGGAAAACTGCGGTCGATGAGTACTTCCGAAAAGCGAATTCCTTCGCCCTCCAAGGTTTGCATCATCAAATTATGAGCAGGCCAGAATGTATCTTCTGGAAACGAATCTGTTCCCAATCCATCCTGATTAGTGACCATCACCAATTCGTAATCCAACTCTGTGGCAATTTTAGCCAAATTGGAAATCGCACCAGGATAGAATTCCAATTTCTCGAAGCTATCTATCTGCTCGTCAGCTGGTTCTTTGATGATTGTTCCGTCTCTATCTATGAATAATACCTTCTTCATGATTCTAATTTTTTCAATTCAGCGAGAAGCTGCGTGTTTTCTTCTGATGTACCGATGGTAATACGCAAACATCCATACGCCACTTTCGAGCGGTCGCGCACAACGATTCCTTGTTCGGTCAATGCTTTGTAAACCGCCTTAGCTTTCACGAATTTGACCAACAGAAAATTGGCATCTGAAGGGTGAATTTTTTCTACTCTTTTTAACTTGGATAGCTCGGTTTTCAATCGCGTTCTTTCAGAAAGAATGGCATCCACTTCTTTTTTAAAAGCCGCTTCATCAGCTAATTCTTTCAGCGCAACTTCTTGCGTGAGTTGATTGACATTGTAAGGAGGTTTGATGCGATTGAGCACATCTATAACTTCGCTGTTTGCGAACGCCATCCCGAGTCGGATTCCCGCCAATCCCCAAGCTTTGCTAAGTGTTTGTAATACGACAAGATTGTTGAATTTGCCAAGTTCAGATGTGAGGCTTTCTGTCTCCGAAAAATCAATGTAAGCTTCGTCAACCACAACCAGACCATTAAACTCTGAAACCAACGTGAGAATTTCCTGGCGATTCATGCTGTTTCCAGTTGGATTGTTAGGCGAGCAAATGAAAATGAGTTTCATATAGTCGTCAGAAAAGAGGCTACGAAGATGTTCCAATGGAAGGTGCCAATCAAGAGTTAAAGGAAGCTCGACCATTTCCACGTCATTAATATCGGCACTTACCTGATACATGCCATACGTGGGTGAACAGATTACAGCTTTGTCCTTTCTTGGTTCGCAAAAACCACGAAACAAAAGGTCGATGGCCTCATCACTTCCATTACCAAGAAATATATTCTCGGTCGGGACGTTTTTCAGTTCAGAAATACGCGCTTTCAGTTTTTTCTGCAGCGGGTCGGGATAACGGTTTAGCCCGTTGTTGTTGGGGTTTTCATTCGCATCCAACCAAACAGAAGCCGAGCCTTTGAACTCATCTCTGGCGCTGCTGTACGGCTTCAGATTCCGCACATTCTTTCTGACAAGCGATTGTATATCAACCATTTTGCAACTTCTTTAATCGAACTGTGACTGCATTTCTGTGTGCATCCAATTGCTCTGCCGAAGCCATTGTTTCTATGCTGGGGCCAATGTTCTGAATGCCTTCTGCACTCAACTTTTGGAAGGTCACTTTCTTCACAAAACTATCTAACGAAACACCGCTGTAGCTTCTGGCATAGCCGTTTGTTGGTAAGGTGTGATTGGTTCCGCTGGCGTAATCTCCAGCGCTTTCGCAACTGTAATTTCCGATGAAAACGCTTCCTGCATTCACCACTTTCTCGGCCAATTCATCAGCATTTTTTACAGCAAGAATCAAGTGTTCTGGAGCGTAATGGTTGGAGAAGCTCATCGCTTCGTCCGAAGTGTTCACCAGCAGAGCGGAACTGTTTTTCAAAGCTAGTTCAGCAATCTCTTTTCGAGGAAGTTGCTCCAATTGCTCTTCTACTTCCAGAAGGATATTTGACAACACATTTTCACTACCAACAACTACAAGCACAACCTGACTATCTGGGCCGTGCTCGGCCTGACTTAGCAAATCGGCCGCTACAAAAGCAGGTTCGCAACTTTCATCAGCAATCACCAAAACTTCACTTGGACCCGCTGGCATATCAATGGCTAAACCGTTCTGCTGAATCAGTTGCTTCGCCATGGTCACGTATTGATTTCCTGGACCAAAGATCTTGTCAACCTTCGGAATAGAATCCGTTCCGAAGGTCATGGCTGCAATAGCCTGAGCACCGCCAACCGTGTAAATCTGCTTCAAACCAAGTTTCTGCGCAACATATAAAATGGCGCTATCAACTGAACCAGTTTTACTTGGAGGTGTACAAACCACAATCTCTTTACAGCCCGCAATGGTTGCTGGAATTCCTAACATCAATAGCGTAGAAAATAGAGGGGCGCTCCCTCCAGGAATATAAAGCCCGACCTTTTCAATGGCGATGCTTTTACGCCAGCAAAAAACGCCTTGAGTTGTTTCGACTTTTTCGGGAGTTGATTGCTGCGCAGCGTGGAACGCGTGAATGTTCTTCCAAGCTACATCAATTGCCGATTTCAGTTCTAGGTCTATCTCCACCGAATTTGGAACAGTAAGAATCAACGACTTCAACTCAACTTTGTCAAACTTGGCGGTGAGTTCAATTAACGCTTCATCACGTCTCAATTTCACATCATCCAAAACCGCTTGCACTTTCGGTTGTAGTTCAGACTGATCGATGCTTGGACGTTTGCAAAGCGATGGCCAATCGTTTGGATTGGGATATCGAAACACCTTCATCACAAAATCATTTTTTCAATAGGACAAACAAGGA
>JAIOYP010000031.1 GCA_021741155.1 Flavobacteriales bacterium
AGTTAAGTACAAAACACCTTCAAGAATACCTCGATGAAATAGCCTTCAAATACAACCACAGAGAATCCAATAACACCTTTGAATACCTCCTCAATAGGGCTCTAAGTCCCCCGTGTGCCACTTTCTAGGAAATCACCTCTCAAGAGGGGAAGATTCTTCGAGATAACGAGCTAAATCAGTAATCACGAGTTCTTCTTCATGTTCTCCTCAAACATCCGAATCAGATCTTCATCCGATTTGCCCATGTTTTGAATAGAGAATTGCGCGTCTTGAGCCAATTTGTGGTTTGGAAAACTTGTGATGAACGTCTCGTAGAAATAACGTGCTTGGGCTGTATCCTTGTTGATGTTTTCTTCGCAGAAACCACTTAGGAAAAGTGCTTCTGGGGCTTTGTGAAAAGCGGAATGCTCTTCTGTAATGGTTCTGAAATACTTAACAGCCAAATTCCCTTGACCAATTCCCATGCTTACTTCTCCAGCTTTAAAAAGCATATCAACCGCTAGGCTGTCCTTCTCACTCAACTGATAGAATTTGGCATAGGAACGTACCAAGGTCATGCCAGCTTTTGGGTCTGCTGGAGCTTCAGAATCAGCAAAAAGGACCGTTTCCAGACTATCGATCATTGCCAAAGTCTTTTCCGATTCGGTAAGAGGCTTCGCAGGTTCTTTGCAGGCAAACAGTCCGATAGAGATCAAGGACACAATCGCAATTATATTTTTCATTTCGGGAATCTCATTTTGTAATCGGCATCCACAATGCCGTTGGTGATGTCTGTCAATTTTCCTTTCAGCATTCTTCGCTTCAAAGCTGGAAGATGGTCAGTAAAAAGAATTCCTTCTATGTGGTCATACTCGTGCTGAATGACGCGTGCAGCCATTCCATCAAATTCTTTCTCTTGCAACTCCCAATTCTCATCATAATATTCAATGAGAATCTTTGGCTTTCGAAAAACATCTTCGCGAATAGCAGGAATACTTAAACAGCCTTCGTTAAACGGCCATTTCTTGCCTGATTCTTCTAGAATTACTGGGTTGATGAACACTTTTACAAAGCCGTCCAGTTCGGGGTGATCTTCACAAAATGGTGTAGCATCCACAATAAAGAGACGGATGCTCAATCCAACCTGTGGAGCGGCCAATCCAACTCCCGATGCCTCGTACATCGTCTCAAACATGTTGTCAACCAACTGTCCAAGTTCTGGGTAGTCAGGTTCAATTTCATCTGCAACCCTCTTCAAAACGGGGTCGCCATACGCCACAATCGGCAAAATTTTGGTCTTACTCATCTATTCAGACTATTCAGTTGTTCCATGTACGATTGGAGAATAATCGTAGCACTCATTTTATCTACTAAAGCTTTATCTGCTCGTTGCTTCTTCGTTAATCCACCTTCAATCATGGCGCTAAAAGCCATTTTGGAAGTGAAACGTTCATCCATTCTGTCAACCTTCAGGTCAGGAAATTGTTTTTGGATGTTGGAAGCTAGCAAATCGGCACCAGCTCCTGCTTGGGCGGGTTCGTTATTCAACCGCTTGGGTTCGCCAACCACAATACAATCAACTGTTTCGGTTTTCATGTATTCTTTCAGATAGGCCATCAGCTCGTTTGGATGTACGGTTGCCAATCCCGTTGCGATAATCTGCGATGGGTCTGTGGTGGCAATTCCAACACGTTTTGTTCCGTAATCGATGGCGAGAATTCTACCCATTTCCGTGCTTTTTTAAAGCGCGGCAAAGTTAAGGATTATCTTTGCCGCATGCAGATAGATGAATTAAGACAGATAGTGGAACAAACGTGGGAAAACCGCGAGTTGCTGAGTTCAGAGAAAAGCGTAAAAGCAATTAGAGAAGTTGTTTCTCTTTTGGATGGAGGAAAATTGCGCGTTGCAGAACCGAAAGGAGCTGATTGGCAGGTGAATGAATGGGTGAAAAAAGCTGTAATTCTCTATTTTCCTATTCAAAAGATGGAAACCATTGAGGTCGGCCCGTTTGAGTTTCATGATAAGATTGCATTGAAGAAAGGACACAAGGAAGCGGGAGTTCGCGTTGTGCCTCACGCTATTGCGCGCTACGGTTCGTTCTTGGAAAGTGGCGTGATTATGATGCCTTCCTACGTAAATATTGGCGCGTATGTCGCCAGTGGAACAATGGTAGATACCTGGGCAACAGTCGGTTCATGTGCGCAAATTGGTAAGAATGTGCATTTGAGTGGAGGTGTTGGAATTGGAGGCGTGTTGGAACCGATTCAGGCCGCTCCAGTCATTATTGAAGACGATGCTTTTCTTGGTTCAAGAAGCATTGTGGTTGAAGGTGTGAGAATAGGGAAGGAGGCCGTTCTTGGGGCAAATGTTGTGCTTACGATGAGTACACGAATTATTGATGTAACTGGCTCAGAACCGAAGGAAACGAAAGGCTATGTGCCGCCTCGTTCGGTCGTTATTCCAGGAACGTATCCGAAAGAATTCCCTGCTGGAACCTATAATGTTCCTTGTGCGCTTATCATCGGACAGCGTAAGGAAAGCACGGATAGAAAGACGTCTTTGAATGATTCCTTGCGGGAGTTTAATGTGGCGGTTTGATAAGTGATTCATTAATTAGCAAATTGGATAATTAGCCAATTAGCAAATGAGAGATACTAAGATAAAGCATTGGCAACATAAGTTAATTGGCACATTTGCTAATTCGCCAATTTGCTAATTGAAACATTAGCGCAAACCCAATTGAACAGCATCCTCGTCATACAAACCGCCTTTATCGGTGATGCCATTTTGGGAACTGCACTTCTCGAACGGCTTCATCAAGATTACCCGGATGCCAAAATTGATTACCTCGTTCGTAATGGGAATCAGTCATTATTCGATGGACATCCATTCCTAAATGAAGTGCTGGTTTGGAACAAGCAAGATTCGAAATATGCAGAGTTGTGGCAGATGCTTCGCGAGGTTAGAAGTAGAAAATATGATACTGTTTTCAACATACAACGGTATGCCGCAAGCGGAATTCTGACTGCTTTTTCTGGTGCAAAACAAACATTTGGTTATGAGAATAATCCGTTGTCAATTTTGTTCTCAAAATCGGTTGAACACCGTTTCGGAAAAGGCTTTGAAAACGTTCATGAAGTCGATAGGGTACTCGATTTGATTGGTTGCAACGCTACTCGAACGAATCCTAAACTTTATCCTTCTGAAAAGGATATTGTTTTGGTGAAAGAATTCCAATCGGAACCATACATCACAATTGCGCCTGCTTCGGTTTGGTTTACCAAGCAGCTTCCAGTTGAAAAATGGATTGAATTGATTGATCAGATTCCGAATGAGACTAAGGTTTATCTCATTGGAGCGAAATCAGACTCTTCTATCTCTAAAGAGATTATTCAGGAGACAAAACGGGAAGTAGTTGACCTAACGGGAAAATTGAAATTGCTCGAAACGGCCGCGTTGATGAGAGCTGCAACGATGAACTACGCCAACGATTCCGCTCCCGTTCATCTGGCTTCAGCTGCTAATGCCCCAATGTGCGAGGTTTTCTGTTCCACGGTTCCTGAGTTTGGCTTTACACCACTTTCGGAGAACTCATCCTTCATTCAAACAAAAGAAAAATTGGATTGCCGTCCATGTGGGATTCATGGGAAATCAGCCTGTCCGAAAGGACATTTTAAGTGCGCACATTCTATTGTTGTGAGCGAATTGGTTTCCAAATTGTAGGGGCGTATGGAAATACGCCAAAAATCGCCAACTAGGTTTATTCTCTACTATATTGTCGGGACGACAATTGCATAGAAGTCACGAGCGAAGACGCTCGCGCCAGCATCTCTTTTTCTCATCTTCTCTGCGCCTCTGCGTGAAACCGTAAATTCGCGCCCCCAAATGCAAATGCAGCAGCACATAACGCATCCCATTTTCAAGCTTATTTCCGAAGCAGCGAAAGAACTCAACGTGGAAGCGTATGTAATTGGTGGTTACGTTCGAGATTGTATCCTTGAACGAGAAACGAAAGACATTGATGTCGTTTCAACCGGAAAAGGAATTGAACTGGCACAGGCAGTTGCAGCACGATTAGGCGGCTCCAAGATTAGCGTGTTCAAGCGATTCGGAACAGCGATGATCAATCATAAGGATTTGGAGGTTGAATTCGTTGGTGCTCGTAAAGAATCTTATTCGGAGGATTCCAGAAAACCTGCTGTTGAGGATGGTTCCATCAAAGACGATCAGGATAGACGTGATTTTACCATCAATGCGATGGCAATCAGTTTGAATGATGGAACGTGGGGAGAATTGGTCGATCCATTCGATGGTGTTGGAGATTTGAAGAAAGGTATTCTTAAAACGCCACTTGAACCAGCGAAAACGTATAGCGATGATCCGCTTCGTATGATGCGCGCCATCCGTTTTGCTACGCAGCTAGATTTTCAGATTGAGGAAGAATCGTTTCAGGCTATTTATGAGAATCGTGAGCGTATTTCAATCGTTTCTCAAGAACGAATTACGGATGAACTGAACAAGATTATTCTGGCAAAAGTTCCTTCCAAAGGATTCAAATTGCTGTTCAATACAGGACTACTTCATCTCATTTTTCCAAAAATGACGGAGCTTTTCGGAGTGGATGTAATTAACGGAAAGGCACACAAAGACAATTTTTACCATACGCTTCAGGTGCTCGACAATATTTCTGAAAACACAGACAATCTGTGGTTGCGTTGGGCTGCCATCATGCACGACATTGAAAAGCCAATTACCAAACGGTTTCATCCGAAGGTTGGTTGGACGTTTCATGGACATGAAGACCGAGGAGCACGTGCTGTCCCGGAGATTTTCCGCGACCTCAAACTTCCGCTTAACGAGAAGATGAAGTATGTGCAGAAGCTTGTTTTTCTACACTTACGTCCAATTGCACTGGTTCAGGAGGTTGTGACTGATTCAGCGGTACGTAGATTGCTTTTTGAAGCTGGTGAAGACGTAGAAGACCTGATGACCTTGTGCGAAGCAGACATCACCAGTAAGGACGATAGTCGGGTAAAACGATACATGAAAAACTTCGCCATTGTTCGTGAGAAGATGAAGGAAGTGGAGGAGAAGGATCGCGTACGTAGCTGGCAACCACCTGTAAGTGGAGAGGAGATTATGCAGGCTTTTGGCATCAAACCATGCAGAGAAGTTGGCACGATAAAGGATGCGATTAAGGACGCCATCATGGATGGTATTATTGAGAATAGCCGAGAATCAGCAATCATTTTTATGGAAGAAAAAGGAGCTGAACTTGGCCTTGTTTTAAGTTTTAAGTTGAAATGAAAAAGGAAAAAAGTGTTTCATTTGAAACCCAAAACCCATTCGTAGGTTTAACACGTTTTTCGTTTAGGCATTTTTCTTTTTTTCGTTATTCGTTTTTCCAAAATCAATAAATGGCAGTTTACAGATTTAGAGTTTTTATTGAAGATGATCACGAGGTTTTTCGTGATATCGATGTACAAGGCAAGCAACGTTTTGCCGATTTGCATAAGCAAATAGTGCAGAGTTTTAACTTCGAAATGGGGCAACCTGCCGAGTATTTCAGTTCAGATCAGCAATGGTATGAAGGCGATACCGTGGTTGCGTTGAACGGAAAGCTCGAGGGGGATCATCAGAAGATTGTAAATCACATTAATGTGCCGCGTCAACGCTTCTTATGTGTGACAACCAGCCATAAGGAAGTTGGACTTGCATTGGAACTACAAAAAATACTACAGGACGAGGAGGGCGTGATCTATCCTTGCACGGCTAAAAGCCAAGGCGAACCACCTTATTATACCCAGCCACCACCTGAGCCAATTATAGATTCTCACTCTGATCATTCATCTGTTGAAGATGAAGAGGATGTGTTTGAGGATGACGGCCCTTCTGAAGACGAGATTGATCGTATTCAAAAGGAAGCGGAAGTAGCCAGCAAGAAAGCGGATTTCAAAGCGCCATCAATCGATTTTAGTAAGTTGGGAGCACTTTCGGATGATGACGATGAGGAGGAAGATGAAGATGATGACGATTCTGATGACGAAGATGGCGGAGGAGGGTTTGACGACTTCAGCATGGACGATTTGTAGTCAGTTGATAAGTTCATAGAGTTTATAAAGTTGGCAAGAAGGTCAGTTGATTAATCAAGCAGTCCCGCCATGTCAAACATTCTAAAATCGTCAATCGCAAATCGTCAATCAAAAATTCTTTACGTTGTATGTGGTCCAACCGCAGTTGGTAAAACCGATTTTGCCATTGAGTTGGCCGAGAAGTTCGGAACAGAAATTTTATCTGCCGACAGCCGCCAGTTATATCGAGAAATTCCGATTGGAACAGCGCAGCCAAGCGCTGAACAGCTCAATCGAGTTAAGCATCATTTTGTAGCCAATCGTTCGCTCGAAGAAGACTACAATGCTGGCATGTTTGAGCGTGATGCGTTGGAGCATCTCGACATGCTATTCCAAAAACATGATAAGGTAATCTGTTGTGGGGGAACTGGACTTTACATCAAAGCACTTTGCGATGGATTGGATGATGTGCCCAAAGCAGATGAAAAACTACGTCAGCAATTGACAGAAAGATTGGAGAACGAAGGTTTGGAATCACTTCAAACTCAATTGAAACAACTCGACCCAGTTCATTTTGAGAAGATGGATTCACAAAATCCCCAACGCGTTATTCGCGCCTTGGAAGTCTGTCTTTCTACCGGTAAACCTTTTTCTTCATTCCATGTGGGCGAGAAGTCTGAACGCACGTTCAAGATTATTAAGATTGGATTGGAACTTTCGCGTGACGAACTCAACGAGCGCATTAACCAGCGAGTGGATATGATGCTTGAAAATGGTTGGTTGGTTGAAGCGAAAGCAGTTTTTGAAAAACGTCATCTCAATGCGCTGAATACAGTTGGTTACAAAGAGCTTTTTGCCCATCTATCAGGCGAAATGAACTTGGAAGAAGCCACCGAGAAAATCAAAATCAATACGAGGCGCTTTGCCAAACGGCAGATGACGTGGTTTAAAAACGATGAGGAAATCAAGTGGTTCAAACCGACTGATTCCAATGTTTTTAATTCTATAGAAGACTAGAAATCAAACGCATTTTTTCTTCTCGATAACTTCAAGTCTTGCAGAACACTTGATTTTACCTTCAAATCAAAGCTCCACATCTGTTGTGTTCCAAATGGAACCCACGTCATGCTGAATTCCCAGCAGTGCAAATCGCGGTAAATGGTCATGGAAGTGTAGCTGATGTCGTTGTTCACGAAGTCATAGCCCGAAGTAATTCCGAACTTCCATTTTGGTGTGATGTTTATATCGCCCGAAAATTGAAGCGTCTGAACGAAGCGTTGTTTGAGATTTTTGGTCTCATTGTTAATCGTAAAGTTGTAGCTGAAATTCGCGTTCCACGGAACATTGAAATCGACATACAGGTTTTTCTGTGCATTTATCTGCGCCAATTCTCCAGGTGTTGCCACATCAGATTGGTAATCTGTTTGCCTACTTTTTCCATTCAAAGCAAGTGTAAGCGCCACACGGGCATTTGTCATTCGCGTAAGCGGGCCTTTCTCACTCACCGACCATTTGTTTACTTTTCTTAGGTTGGTGTCTTGAGCATACGGGGTGAGGTTCATTCCGAAGTTAACGGTCAATTTGTCTAATAGCCGTGTTACCCCATTGATGGAAATGTCAGATAGGTTGAGCGAATCAGCAAAGAAGTTGTAACCGCTTCTTACGTTCAATTGCTCCAGTATTTTAATTTTCTTGAAGCCGGTTATGGTGTCTTTTTTAGAACGAA
This sequence comes from Flavobacteriales bacterium, assembly GCA_021741155.1. Taxonomy (GTDB): domain Bacteria; phylum Bacteroidota; class Bacteroidia; order UBA10329; family UBA10329; genus UBA10329. The sequence continues at coordinate 7,777 of JAIOYP010000031.1, forward strand.
CCTTCATTTCTAAGGTGTTGCCAAATCCGAAGTCAAACGAGCCAGTATTGTTTTTTGGAGCTTGCCCGTAAAGACTCAAATCATCGTGATTGTATGAACCGAATGTTCCATTGGTGCCATAATATCCAACCTCGTCTGAATTCAGTTTTGGAGTATATCTAAATCCTACTGATGGACTTAAAACATGTCTGATGCCTCGAATTGCTCCTTTTTTGAACTGAACGAGGCCGTAAACGGTAGTGCTCATTCCAACATTTGCGGTTACATCTCGGTTGCTGTGAAAGCCATAAGTGGTATCAACTTCAAGCTTCTGCGTTTCGTTATTCCATTGCTTGTCTAACGTTTGAAAGAACCATCGTTCGTTGTAGGAAACCGATGGGTTCACCGTGAAATATTTAAGCAATTTGATGTTTGTAGAAATTGTAACTGCATGTTTTATCCCGTTGCGCATTTTGTCTAAAGTTGCCCTGGTAAGAAATGTAGAATCTACAGTAGAAACTCGGTTTTCCATGTTCAATCCATACGTAACTCCGACTTTTTCGTACCAGCGCTGTTTACCAATTTGGTTCTTGCGCATGAACGGATAGATTCGTTGTACGTTGAACGCAATTTGCGGAAGCGTTACCTCCACAATTTTGGTTTGCGTGTTCTGACTGTGATTGAAATTTATGTTCAACGTGAATGGTTTACCAATCCATCTTTTAGAAAAGGCGATACTTGATCTGAACGTGTTGGTAAGGAAATCCTGAGCGTTTACATTCAAACCATTTGAGAAGTTTGTTGCTGTACCAAAATTTACGTCTGATGAGAACGATGTGCTAGGCCTAGCCTTTGGATCTTGTGTGTGCTTCCATTTAACGAAGAAGTTATTTTGAACGCTATAGTCAGGAAATTCCTTTCTGCTATTTCGTAAACTGCTGTGACTCAGTTCTATTCGTCCATTGAACTTGTATCGTTTGTTGTAGTTTGAGGTAAGCCTTACGCCATAACTGCCACGTGTGTAAATATCCCCTGTTAAGGCAAGGTCAATCTTGTCTCCCAAATTGAGGTAGTAACCGAATTCCTTGAAAAAGAATCCTTGCGTTGGAGATTCACCGTAGGTAGGAAAAATGATTCCCGATTTCCTTCCAGGTTTGGTAGGAAACCATCCGAATGGAACGACAAGAGGTGTATAAACCCCTTCAAACATGAGAAAGGCAGGGCCGCTCACAATCTTATCGTTCGGAATGACTTTAAGTTTTTTTGCCTTAATCAAGAAGTGAGGTTCGTCAGCATCACAAGTGGTATAGCCACCATCTTTTATATAATAGGATTCGTCATCCATTTTCTTCACCTGTTCACCTCGCAAATTTCCTTCACCTTGCTTGGTTACCACCTCAAGTATCTTCCCTTTTTTAGTGTTGAAATTGTAGCGCATCCGCTTGGCAGCAAAGTCTTGGTCGCCACTTTTGAACTGTGGGGTTCCAACACTGTTTCCAGAGGAATCCGTAACGCCTTCAGCGTAAACTTCTTTCGTGTTTTGGTCGATCACGATATAGGCGGCTTTCAGCTCAATGTCACCATAGTTTATCTGTGCTTCACCATATAAATAGACCATTTTCTCTTCCACGCTGAAGCGAATGGAATCGCGGGCATGATATTTTATTTCGGAAGTGAGTTCGGTTCCTTTTTGCAAAGGCTTTTTTACCACCGTTACTGCATTACTAGAATCGGTAGAAGTAATTTTAATTTCCTCCGAAATGGTCACATTAGAATCAGGAGTGGCAACAATGGTTGTATCTCCAAGAACGACTTTTGGTCTGTCTTTGAGTTTTCTGACAATAATATTTGTGGAGTCAGGTTCTGTTTGTGGTGCAGAATCCTGTGCTTTTGCCAAGCAGGAAATCAGCACGAACAACAGAATCAACAAACTGAAATTTCTCAACGATGCCACACTATTCGGTACTACCTCCTGTTATTCGGGGAAAAGGCTTTATTTTTAGGCGCTCAAAGCTAACCATTTCATCGGGGTCACGGGTTGGATAATGATGCAGTCGAAACCAATCGCTAAACGGTCAATTCTTCTTTTTCTTGTATTCACGCTCATTCAATTTTATGGATTAGCTCAGAATACAACTACCCCGTATCGGATGAAGACCATCGTGATTGATGCTGGCCATGGGGGCAATGACCCTGGGAATCTCGGTACAGGTCGTTACAAAACACGCGAAAAGGACATTGCATTGGAGGTGGCTCTCATGGTAGGAGGCTATATCAATACGGAATTTCCAGGCATCAAGGTCATTTATACACGGAGCACGGATGTTTTCATTGGCCTGAGTGAGAGGACTGATGTGGCTAATAGAGCCAAGGCCGACCTGTTCCTAAGTATTCACTGCAACGCTGCAACCAACACTTCTGCCATGGGAGTGGAGACGTTTACGCTTGGTTTGCACAAGAACAAGGAGAATCTGGAAGTTGCAATGAAGGAAAACTCTGCCATCTTTTTGGAAGATGATTACAAAACCAAGTACGAAGGTTTCGACCCAAATTCGCCAGAAAGCATTATTGCGCTTACCATCATGCAAAGCGCTTATCTGCAGCAAAGCCTCACCATTTCGTCTTATATTCAAACTCAGTTCAAGGATCGGGTTGGGAGAAAAGATCGAGGCGTGAAACAGGCAGGATTTCTTGTACTGAGAAAAACCACAATGCCAAGTATACTTGTCGAGTTGGGATTTCTTACAAACGCATCCGAGGAGGATTTTCTGAACTCAGAAAACGGCAAATCTTACATGGCATCAGCCATTTTTAGAGGGTTCAAAGAATATAAGGAGTTGGTTGAAGATCCACTTCCAGAAGGAAGCGTAACACCAGCGCCCGAGAATAAAACTGAATCTCCTGTGAAGGTGGACGATAGTAAGTTGAAGGAAGAAGAGCGGGCGGCTGCGGAAAAGGCCAAACTAGATGCCAAGAAAAAGGAAGATGAACGGTTAGCTGCTGATAAAGTCAAACTCGAAGTAAAGAAGAAAGAGGATGAACGTTTGGCAGCTGAGAAAGCGAAGCTGGATGCGAAGAAGAAAGAAGCAGAAAAGGCAAAACAAGATTCAACTCAGAAAGTCATTGATCAAGCAAAGTTGAAAGCCGTGGCCGATTCTTTAGAGACAGCGAAGAGTAGTCTTTTGGAAGAGAAGAAAAAGCGTGAAGAAGAGTTGGTTCAAAAAGCCAAGGATGCTGAAAAGGCCAGATTGAAGGCCAAAGTTGATTCGTTGGAAACGGTGAGACTTGTTAAGATTGCTGCTTTTGAAGCTGAAAAAAAGGCGGTGGAAGAAAAGAACGCCAAGGAATTAGCCGATAAAAAAGCGAAGGAAGAAAAGGAACGCTTAGCACAAGAAGAAAAAGACCGAAAGGAAATTGAATCTAAAGAAGAAGCAAAAAAGTGGCTGGAGGAAATTAAAGAAGAAAAAGAAAAAGAGCTAGAAGAAGCAAGAATTAAGGCTGAAACCGATGCGGAGAAAGCTAAGTTGGAGGTCGTAAAACGCCAGAAGGAACAAGAATTGGCAGATGCTCAACGCTTGGCAGATGAGAAACGGGTTAATGCTCAGTCAGATTCTATTTCTGCACAGCGGTTAATTGCCCAACAAGCAAAGATTGACTCTTTGGCAAAAGCTAGGTCAGAATTTGAAATCAAAAGGAATGAAGAAGCGGTTAAAGCTGCTGAAACGGAGAAAGTACGGCAAGATGAACTTGCAGAAAAGCAAAAGCAAGACTCTTTAAACTTAGCAAAGGCAACACAAGAACACGAACATCAAAAAGCGTTTTATGCTGCTGAATTGGCAGAAGCTCAAAGATTGGCAAAACAAAAGGTAACTCAGGATTCGATTTCGACCGTAAGAAAGAAAGAGGCAGATGCCTTGGCTATTACTATTGATAATCAGAAGGCGGCCTCAGCAGAGGAGGCCGAATTGCTGTTTCTTCAGCTGAGAAAAAAGCAATTAGAACAGCGAATTGCTCAGTTGCGAGGACAGGACGTAGAAGTTTTAACGATGGAAAAGGTTGAGGAACGAGCCAAGCAAGAGCCTATCCCTAAAAATAATGTCACTGAAACGGTTGTTTCAGGATTGAGTCTTCGGGTTCAGATTGTAACTTCTCCAACGCCACTTACCAAGAACGATCCTCAGCTTAAAGGACAAAACGTTTGGCAATACCAACAAGATGGTCTTTATAAATATACGGTCGGAGATACACAGGACTTTGATGAAATCACTAAACTGCAAGGCGATTTGAGAGGCCTCGGATTCCAAGGTGCATTTGTTGTTGCATTTAAGGATGGAGAAAGAATTAAGGTCTCTGATGCGCGCGAATTGTTAAAGAAATGAGCATGAAATATTCAAGGGAACTACGAACAGGATTCATTGCCATTGCAACGATTTTCGTTTTTGTTTGGGGATATAATTTCCTCAAGGGAAATGATATTTTTAGCAAGCAACGTGTGTTTTATACGACTTACGAGAATGTGGGCGGGCTCACTAAGTCCAATTCCGTGACCGTGAACGGTTTCAAGGTAGGTTTGGTAAAGGATGTGTATTTCGAGCCTGTACATCGCAAGAAATTGATAGTGGAAATCATGCTCACAGCAGATAATTATGAGATTCCTCGTGGTACAAAAGCTGTTTTAGTATCCGATTTACTAGGAACTACTAGCATCAATCTATCTACCGGACAGGGTGATGGTTATTATCAGGAAGGAGATACCCTAGTATCCGAAGTGGAAGGTGCTCTTATGGAAAGTATTAGCGACCTTTCTTCCAGTTTGGCAACTACTAAGATAAAAGCCGATAGACTTTTTGATTCGTTGGATTCGTTGGTTGGCGATGTACGAGATGTTTTAGGTCCAGGAACACACGAGTCTAACGTGAACACAGCCATTACTGATTTGGCCGCTACATTGAAAAACCTGAAACAAGCATCAGCAAAAATCGATCACATTTTGGATAAGGATGGTCAGCTCGGAAGAATTTTGGCCGATGTTGAAGCGTTCACAACCACATTGGATGAGAACAAGGATGAGATTGACAATTTGTTGAATAATCTATCTACTCTTTCGGATTCTTTAGCTGCTGCAGAGTTGGCTTCAACCATTAATAACGCCAACAAGACCTTTGAAGAATTGGCTATAGCCATGGAGAAAATCAATAAGGGCGAAGGCACAATAGGAAAGCTATTTAAGGATGAAAGTATTTTCAATAACCTAGAAACAGCAACTGCAAACCTCGATAGTTTGTTTGTAGATATTAAAGCCAATCCGAACCGTTATGTTCATGTTTCGGTATTTGGTAAAAAGGAAAAGAAAGAAAAAAAGAAGTAAGACATAAGCATGGAATACATTCCGCAAATACTGTTTCTGATATTAATTGTCATCGGTTTTGGACTGTTTGGCAAGAGTGTTATGCGCATCAGACGCAACATCCTTTTAGGTAAGGATTTAGATAGAAGCGATAATTCATCTTTACGATGGAAAACCATGGCCAAAGTGGCAATGGGGCAATCTAAAATGGTTGTGCGTCCCGTTGCTGGAACGCTTCACCTCATCGTGTACATCGGTTTCGTTCTCATCAATATCGAGGTTCTCGAAATTATGATTGATGGTTTGTTCGGAACGCATCGTGTTTTTGCACCACTTCTTGGTGGATTGTACACCGCGGCAATTAACTTCTTCGAATTCCTTGGAGTTTTAGTAATTATTGCCTGTGCTGCATTTCTTTATAGAAGAAACGTGATGAAGATTGGTCGTTTTCATTCAACAGAAATGAAAGGCTGGCCGTTTAAGGATGCTAATTACATTCTCATTATTGAGATTGTGTTAATGAGCGCTTTGCTTACAATGAATGCTGCCGAAGGTGCTTATCCAGTTGGTCACGAAGTAGGAGGGCCATTCTTTATAAGCGGTTTGATTGCACCGATTTTTGCTGGACTGAGCTACGAAACGCTTCATTTAATTGAGCGTGTTTGCTGGTGGGCGCACATCATCGGAATTATATTCTTCCTGAACTACCTACCGTTCTCGAAGCATTTTCATATTATGTTGGCTTTTCCGAATGTATTCTATTCAAAACTTACACCAAAAGGTCAATTCGACAATCTTGCTTCAGTAAAGAAAGAAGTTGAGTTGATGATGGATCCAAATGCCGATCCGTACGCGGCTCCGCCAGAAGCTGATCCAAACGCTGCACCACAGCGATTCGGAGCTAAAGATGTTCAGGATTTGAATTGGGTTCAGTTGATGAACGCATACAGCTGTACGGAATGTGGTCGCTGCACCTCAAATTGTCCAGCAAATATCACAGGCAAAAAACTATCTCCTCGTAAGATTATGATGGATGTGCGTGATCGTTTGGAAGACGTTGGCGCCATCATCGATATAAACAAAGGAACGTTTGTGGATGATGGAAAATCACTTCTCCACGATCACATCACCCCAGAAGAATTATGGGCTTGTACTTCGTGCAATGCATGTACAGAAGCTTGCCCAGTAAACATTGATCCGCTAAGCATCATTATCGACCTAAGAAGATATTTGGTGATGGAAGAGTCGAGCATGCCAACGGAGCTTGCAACGGTGATGAGTAATATTGAGAATAACGGTGCGCCTTGGCAATTTGCGCAAGCCGACAGAGCCAATTGGGTAACCGAAGATTAAAGAAAGAAATGGGTTTACAAGTAAAAACAATGGCCGAATGGATGGCCGAGGGAAAGGAACCTGAAGTTCTTTTTTGGGTTGGATCCGCTGGAGCATTCGATGATCGAGCTAAGAAAATTACACGAGCATTCGTGAAAATTCTTAATCAGGCGGGTGTTCAATTCGGTATTCTCGGAACGGAGGAATCGGCTAGTGGAGATGTTGCCAAGCGAGCTGGAAATGAATTCTTATTCATGATGCAGGCCATGACGAACATTCAAGTGATGAACGCTTATAATGTGAAACGCATCGTGACCACTTGTCCGCATGATTTTAATACACTCAAGAACGAATACAAGGAATTGGGTGGTGAATATGAGGTAATGCACCATACCGAGTTCATCAAGAAATTGATTGACGCGAATAAATTGAAGGTTTCATCATCTATGGTAGGAAAGAAAATCACGTTTCATGACCCATGCTATTTGGGCCGTGGAAACGAAATTTTCGATGCTCCAAGAGAGCTTCTCAAACTCACGGGTGTGGAGTTGATTGAAATGAAGCGTTCGAAAAGGAACTCACTTTGCTGTGGTGCTGGTGGTGCGCAAATGTTTAAAGAAGCGGAACCAGGCAACAAGGAAATCAACATGGAAAGGACAGAGGAAGCATTGGGGCTGAAGCCCGATATAATCGTAACGGGCTGCCCGTTTTGCAATACCATGATAACAGATGGTGTTAAATACAGCGATAAACAAGACGAAACTCAAGTGCTTGACGTAGCGGAAATGATTGCGCAAGCGAACGGGCTTTAAAAGATTTTAGACTACAGTCCATAGACGATAGACCACAGACCATTATCGATGGATTGAACTTTCTAATTCCGTGGACTATTGACCATGGACTATCGACTAATAAAATGAAAACAACACTCGACACTTTCAACACATTTCCACAGCACGCACGCACGTGGGCGTATCAATCATCACGAGATCTTTCAGATGCTGAAGCCGCAGAACTGAGAACCTTGGCACGAACGTTTACTAACGAGTGGCATAGCCATGGTGCGCCTTTAAAAGCTGCTGCCGATGTGCTTTACAACCGTTTTCTCATTATGATGGTGGATGAAGATGCCAATGCCGCAGGCGGATGCTCCATTGATAGTTCGGTGCAGCAAATTCGGTCTATTCAGCAGAAGCTAAATATCGATTTGCTCAATAGAATGAATCTTGCTTATCTGAATTCAGATAACGAATTGGAGACCGTTCATGCGAGCAAAATCGCTGATGCATTTGAGCATGGCGCTTTGACCGAGGAAACAACCGTTTTCAATAATATGGTTACTTCCAAAACCGAGTTGGAAACGAATTGGAGAATTTCGTTGGTGAAGAGTTGGGCGGCTACTCGAATTACGGTTGCCTAAGTAGTAAGTTCGGATAAACACAATTGAGCATTCGCAAACTGCTGGACGTAATAACCATGGAGTTTGCCGTTTTTGTAATTCTGATCTTGAGTTCTTATTTCTGTAATCTTACTCTTGGTTAAACTACTTATGGATTGCAGAGCTTCGATTCTGGAATTAGCGTCAATTCTACCCAAACAATTTGAAGGAATCCGATGGGCTTTTAGTCTGCCATCTCCTCGAACATCAGATACTTCAATACCACCATCGGCTTCTGTAATCTTAAAAAGATCTTTTAGTTGGGGCGTGTCAAGTACCAAAAAACCTTTTTGATAAGCCTTTTCACCAACTGGAATTTGATGGTCTTCAACAAGTAGAAGTGTTCCGTTTTTAGCAAGGAGCTTAGTAACAGATCCGTCAGTTCCAAATAATTCAAACCATTTGTTTGGGTCAATTTCGTGCAGTACGTTGCACATAATGATTACTTGAAACGAATTTTTATCATAGTCTCCTAGAATCTCGTTAACGGAATTATAGTAGCGTTTTTCCGCACTTCCATAAGTCTTGGCGATGGAATTTTCACACTGTGTTTTGTCCTTGTCGGAAGGGTCGAATGCAACATAATCTAATTGGCCTAAGACTCTTTCTTTCGCAGATTCATCTAATTCAGCAAGATTGGAAATAACTCTTCCTTTTCCAGCACCAAAATCAAGTACACGAACTTTATCGGTTTTAGACAATGCCGACAACTCAGAATGAATCTGAACAGACTGAGGGTCAGTAAACTTAGTCTCGACTACTTTAGGGTCGAATAAACACTCAAATGCATACCTAGCGCTTGCCAATTGAGCAGGTAAACCAATGAAATCCTGTAGTTTTCCGATTTCCTCATCATCTCCAAGAAGGCTGTGAAGAACCTTTTCGGGGAGATGTCCTGCGTAACTCACTTGGTTATTTTCAACAAACCAAATTTGTGCGGAATCAAAATGTGCAAGAATCGGTATCGAATGCGTAGCAATCCAAACTTGACCATTTGGAATACATTCAATGATTCTATCAAGGGTTTCTATTATTACAGACGGGTGCAAATGGTTTTCAGGTTCATCCATAAAAAGAACAAGGTCGGATAGGGATTTACTTTGACTAAACAATGCCACGCAAAATTGAATGAGTACTTTTTGACCATCTGATAAACGTGCTTGACCGATTGGAAACCCAAATATTGTTGCGTCACCGTTTACATCTCTTTTAATCTCATCCTTTAAGAAATGTTGGAGAAGTTTGGATAGTTCCATATACTCCTGAATGGCTTGTTTTTTTTCTTCTTTGGTGATGATTAAATTAGGATGAGTCGCATTAAACCAAGCATCTTGGGTCATTTGAATTTTTGCGATAGTACCATCTGGCAAGCCATTAATACCCACTTGGTCAACGATTTTGGCCTTTTGTCTTATTTCAATTTTCCTGAATTCGTTGTGATCCTTTAAAACCAAACTTTTAGGAACGAAGTGGAATGCCTGATAATGGTTCGATTCCACATTTGTAATTACTTCATCCCAATTGATCTGTTCAATGTGTTTTTGTTTTTCCTTTTCATGTGTTCGAATTAAGTTGTGTAAAGATTCTATTTGATTAGTTTTTGTTCCTAGCTCTAATTTTCTTTTATCAAAACGTTCTGTTTGTGCATCGATTTCTCGCTGAATTATACCCGATTGTTGAACCGCAAACTGAACTTGTGAGGCTGTTGGTTTTTTATTAAATACGGAAGAGAGTTTGTTAAGAACTCTCGTTTTTCCAGAACCATTTTTACCAGCAAGAAGGACCACTTGGCCTAAGCGGGTCATTTTAATTGGTTCTAATCCATCGGAATTAGAATCTTCTGATTTTGGAATGTTGACTTCTATAATTCTCATAGGATAGGTTTTAATCCTGTAAAAGTAACATCAATCAGTCGAGTTTTACCACACAAAAATATCTTCCACCTTTTCAGGTCTTTCTTTAATCCGCCAATTGAAGCCTTCTAGCTTCATGTCACTCAGCTTTACGAGGTTCAACGGATAAAGCGTGGCATCTGGCTGCGTTAAGAAAGTAATGTCTTTGACCTTGTTCGACTCAATCTTGATAAGCAGATTACTGGCTTTGGCTTTGTTCACATTATCTGGCGGTCCGCCTTCTTCTCCAGCAAAGTAGATAGTTTCGCCATTGGCCTCCACATACACTCGATTTAGCTTCTGCTCCTTGAAATAACCCGTCATAAAACGGCCCTTTATCTGATTGAACATGGCGCTGTCTTCCTCAGAAATAATCATGGAGTTCTCCTTCATATAGAGCCTATCAATCTTGTTGTTCTTGTTCTGAATCCACATACTGTCTGCCGTGAGTTGATTCTCGTCTGACCACAGGATTGGGTCGCGGTACATTCGAATGGTGGAATCGGCATACGAATACACCAATGAATCGCACTTCCCACGCATATCAGGCTTGAAGAACTTGGCATGATGGAACGCAAACAGAATTCTGCGGTCAATGATGGTGTCAATAATGCTCAGGAGCGTATCGGAATGAAGGAAGAGCGAATCAGCTCCCATATCTTGAATCATCACTGCGCTGTCGGTCAGCAAAACCATGTCGCCAACCTCGTAATATTTGGCGCGCTCTCCCGTGAGGATGATATTCTGAGCAGTGTCCGAGATTACCACATTCCCAAGTGCCACGCCATAACCGTGTTTCTTATTGTAATACAAACTATCACCCAAAATGGATTGGTCTGAACTTAGAACAGTGGCCTTTTTACTGAATTGGGCAATGTCAAGCTCTGTATCGTACCAACCGAAATTGCAGAGAATTGTATTCTCATCACTAATAATGGTGGTTGGCCCGAGGAAGAATGCCACTTCGGTTTGCGTGTTGTAACGCAGCGTATCACAATAGAGCGTGTATTGCTCATTCACCAGTTTCACGCTGTCCTTAAAGAACAGTTCTTCTATGGCGCTGTAGTAATATCCAATGCGGCTTGTGAGCGTGTTTTCGCTATCCACAATCTTGCCGCCTGTGTTGTACCAAGCCTGCTCGGTAGCCATGTTGTAATCCAATTTCTGACTGGTCAGCGTCATTTCGCGGTCAACGAGTTTTACGTTTCGTTTTGCCTTGGCGAATTCGGTGTTTCCGTTGTAATTCAACTCATCACACCACATTTTGATGCTATCGCCTTTGTTGATACGAACTCTAGAAAAAGCATCCATGCTATTGTCTTCGTAGAGGTAGGCGCTGTCACAATTCATGATGGCGCCTTGGTGCTCAAAGATTACGTTGCCGATAAGTCGTTTGGCCTTGTGTCCGAGGCTTTCGTCATACTCCAAAACATCAGCATTGAGCAGTTCAATGCGTTTCTTTTTCTCTTCCTGAGCAAAGGATGAAAAAGTAATACAGATGAATAGAAAAAGTAAGGGTAGACGGCAACGCATTGGTGCCAAAGTTAACTTCCTTGATGCCTTTCGACCGTTCCTTTCCAAGAAAGATACATGGCGTTGAAATGAGCCAAGCATTCCTTTAGAAATGGCTCATCTACCAATTTGTGGAGATTTCCCAAGTTGCCGATTTGGTCGATGGTAATTTTGTAGGATTGCTCCATTGGGCCAGCTTCCAGCTTGAGCGTGTACTTTTCGTTGTATTCGAAAATCGTAATCTTAATGGTTGGATGGAGAATATTGCCGACTACTCTCATTTGTTTGAAGAAAAATGAGAAAAGGAAAAAAGGAAAAACGGGATTGAACGCAACTCTATAAACTTCATCAACTCTATAAACTTAAAACTTCACTACGATTTTGGCATTTATTCGCCTAGCCGTTAAGTAATTCGGAACGGCATATTGGCGGTTGGTGATGTCGGATATCCACAGGTAACTGAGCGTGTTGTTTGTGCCAAGAAGGTTGAAAACCTCGAAGCTAATCCAAACAGATTCTAAGAACTTGAGCGGATTTTTTGGCCCAACAAATTTCTTCTTCTCACCTAAAAGTTGGTACGAGAACCCGATGTCAACCCTTCGGTAGGGCGGAATGCGAAGTGTGTCTCGGTATCTGGTATTGTCGGGCGGACCAAACGGCATTCCCGAACCAAACACCAAGTTTAAGTGCATTTTAAGCGATGGCAACTTTGGCACGTAATCTTGGAAGTAAAGAGAGAAGTTTACGCGCTGATCCGTTGGTCTCGGAATGAATCCTGGTGTCTGCTTGATACTATCGGTCGGAATAGAGTTTTCCGTAATTCCGTACACGATTTTCTCGCCAGTTGAATTGTAGTAATCGTAATAGTAATCGTCAATAATGTCTTCCTGAACGGTCATTACCGACATGCTTGCCCACGATTCAATTCCTTTCACAAATTCACCGTTCACCTTTAGGTCAATTCCTGTGGCGTAACCACGTGAGTTGTTCTTGGCGTAGTATCTAATTCTAACGTTGTCTATTTCATAGGTCACAAGGTCGTTGAGGTATTTGTAATACACCTCAGCCACCAGTTTAAAAGGTCGTTTCCACGCCTTAAAATTGTAATCCATCCCAATAACCGCATGGTAAGATTGCTGTGCACGCACGTTCGTATTCAGCTGTCCGTTCAAATCGCGAAGCTCGCGGTAGAAGGGAGGCTGATAGTACATTCCACCCGAAGCTCTGAAAAGCATATCTGCCTTTTTCCATCTTGGATTGAATGAATAATTGGCTCGTGGAGTGGCAAAAAACTGCTTGTTTACATCCCAATAATGGAAACGAACACCAGCGGTAAGGCGGTGCTTGCTTGCGTCAGAAAACATCCATGTATTCTGAATGAACCCGCTACCGCGATGGCTTTGCAGTTTGATGGTGGTTTTTAGAACATTATAAACCTCGAGCTGAGTTGAATTGAGCGGCAACGAAAAGCCAGATGAATCAATCACATTCCACTCGCTCAACTTATCGGTGATGTCTTCATATTGGTATTTGATTCCCCAATCGAGAATTCGATAGCCATCAAACCATTTTCCAATGTGGCTGAGAGAAACCACGTTTGCGGTTAGGTAATTCCGAGCGTGATCTAGGAAGGTTCCGATGCCGCGATTGAAGGCAACCTCACCCAAATTGTCTGACCCGAAATTGTTTTCCAATTGTCCGAGGAAATATTGCCCTTGTACATCAAACGTTTCAGTTTCGTTTGAACGGAAAGCGGATGCGATTAACTTGAATTTTAAGGTTGGATCAGGTTTATGTTCTACCGTCAGCGCACCAAGCATCGTTTCAAACGTGTTTACTTCTTGTCCATCAAAATAGACGGTAAACCGCAATGCATCGCTGATGGTTCCGAAGTCGGTTTCGCGGTTTTCGGGGACAAACTGATAGCGGTTTTGTGCGTAATTAACCAAAGCACTCACGCTCCATTCTTCATTTATGTCGAAGTTGAGTAATCCTTGCGCATCCATAAAACGTGGACGATAAGCGCCATCTGTATCTAAACTTCCTAGGATGTATTGGTTAGATCGGTAACGGAATCCTCCCAAATAGGAGAAACGATAATCCTTAGAAGAACCCTCCACATGAACAGAACCACCGAGTAAACTTCCAGCAACGGAGCCTGCAAACTTTCGCGGTCGCTTGTATTTTACATCCAAAACAGACGACATCTTATCGCCATACTTGGCTTCAAATCCGCCTGCCGAAAAACTAAGACTTCCAACCAAATCAGGATTTACGAAACTCAAACCTTCTTGCTGCCCAGAACGAACAAGGAACGGGCGGTAGATCTCGATATCGTTTACGTAAACCAGATTTTCATCATAATTTCCTCCACGAACGTTGTATTGCGAACTCAATTCGTTGTTTGAACTAACACCTGCAAAGGTTTTAATTACCGCTTCAATTCCTCCTCCTACTGAGGGAATTTCGATAGCAATTCGAGGGTCAACGCGTGTCATCGTATTTTCTCGATTGGCATCGTCATTTACCACCGCTTCTGTAATGAGGTTTTCTTTGAATTTGAGGATTCGGTTCAGCGTTTTTACTTCGCCATCAGCCAGTTCCATTTCAAAAAGCTGAGTGTCGTAGTTTAAGTGCGAGAATGAAACTTTAAGCTTGGTGTTTGCCAGAATGGTGAGGGAATAATTCCCCAAACTATCGGTGGTTGTTCCTCCTGTAAAGCCAACGGCTGCAACGGCTGCAAACGGAATTCCCTTGTTATCCTCGTCAAGTAGTTTTCCAGTCACGGTTGCCTTTTGAGCAAACAACTGAGCACTCATTGCAAGCGCAAAAAGCGTCAAAAGCAATGCTCTGATTTTTATGGTGAGAAATTCTGTCAAGATCAATATCTATCCCGTTTCTTCCTTTTGAAATCTCCATTTTTCCACGCTTTGATGAACTTGGCCCAAGCCAATGGGTTCAACAAATTGTTTGGCGGTAGCTGACCTGCATAATACAATTGCGCCCCACGTTGCTGCATGGCGTAAGTGAAATTCTCTCTTCCGTCCATACCCATGTTCTCCATTCGTTCTTTCAAATCCGCACGAGCTAGATTCTTTTGTGCTCGCTGTTTGTCATCCTCCGGAAGTCGAAGATCCAAAAATGCTTCTCGGAATTGCTCTTTGGTTGGCCACGGATAAATAACCGCTTCTTGAAGTGTAATCGTATCGCCATCCATCATCTGAATGAGGGAATAGTTTTTTCGGTCGAGCGAATCAGGTATAACGAACAGGGCATCTTTAAATCCCATGTAGGAGAATTGGATGGTGTCACCACGCTCGGCCACAAACGAATAATATCCGAAGTAGTCGGAAATGGTTCCGCGCTTTGAACCTTTGATGAGAATATTGGCAAACGGAACTGCAACAAGGCTATCTCTGGTAAGCAAAACACCCGAAAACTGTAATAGGCTGTCGCTTTTGGTCTGTGCTTTTGCATGCATCGAAACGAAGCACGAAGTTATGGCCAGAAAAAAGAGGAGTTGTTTAAAGGTTCGGTACATACTATGAGATAACTGCTCGGTAACGGTCAAGTTTGCAAACTATTGCACAACAAATTTTTCCATTTCTTCCAAAATGCTAAAAATCATCTCATCGTTCTCAGGAGTGTCCGATTCTGATAGGTATGCTTTTAGGCGGATTATCTCATTTTCGAGCATTTCCTGATTTGAAATAGCTTCCCAATTTTCAACCACTGTTAGCACCTCTAAGCATTCCATGTAGTTGCCTGTCGAAGCTACGGTAATGAAATCAGGCAACCTATGACTAAGATCAATACCCGATTGCCAACAGGCAGAAAGCATCAGAATACGTATATCTGCGAAGTTCGGATTGGCCAATTGATTTACAATTTCTTCCACCGCTTCCTTGTCTTTTAGGTCAAAAAGCAGTTGAGAAATGGCGTTTTCAATTCCCGTATCGGTGGTGTCTACTAACGCCTTTAGCAAGTCATTGATATAAGTGGCATCACCACCCTTTTTGATCTTCTCAATCGCTTTCAGCGCAAACGCTTCATCGTTGCTCTTCAGATCCTTGATAACCGCCTCGCGGTTTGTCTTTGAAATTTTCGCCATAATTCGAGGCGCGAATGTACTCAATTGAACACGTTTGCCGAATTCGCATTCTGGCCAAGTCTGTAATTCTAGATAAAGCAGGAGGTGTCTTTAAGCTTAGAGTGACACAGTTCGTTGAACAGATTTAAAACTTCTACTCCAAGAGCAGCCTTCTTGGTCAGTTTCGTCTGTATAGCTGAGGACATTTTTTAGCTTTACAGATTTAACCCCCAATTCAATTAGTGAAACACTACGTTTCTCTTCTTTTCATTTCTGTCATCCTTGTGCTTGTTGCGTCAGTTGTTAAGGGGCAACAGTCATTGTATATTCCTAGCGGACCTAACTATGTGAGGGTTGGCGATTTGGACGTTTCGGGAAATCAGATTACGGTTGAAGCCATTATTACCAAAACAGGTACTGGTGTCAATATCGTTTCAAAGCATACTGCCCCAGCCAATGTCAATTATCTCATGCGGCCAGGTTCTGCGGAGATTACCACCACGAATGGCTACGTAAATGCGGTAACGGGTTTCAATTTGGTTCAAGGTCAATGCTATCACTTGGCATTTACCTACAACGGAACAAGTTTAGATTACTACGTGAACGGATGTTTGGCTTCATCTACACCACATACAGGAAATCTGGTGACAAACAATTTGGCCACAGCCATTGGCGATCAATCAAATTGCCAATGTGAATCATGGTTAGGATACATTGATGAGGTGAGAATTTGGAACGTTGCGCGTACACAAGCAGAGATTCAGGCCAACATGATGGATTTGCCCAATCCAACCACACAACTTGGATTGTTGGCTTATTACAAATTTGAAGGGAACTATACCAATCTTCAAGGTAATGCAGCTTGGAACGGAATACCCATTGGAGCACCTCAGCTAATAAACAATGCCGCTTGCGATAACGTTGACCTCAGCTTCCAGAATTCCGTAACCGTTACTGATGTAAGCTGTTTTGGCGGAAGCGATGGAGTGGTTACAGTAACCAGTACAGGAGGTCATCCAAACTATACTTATTCTGCTGATGGGGTAAATTATCTTCCAACCAACTCAGTTCCGGGACTTCCCGCAGGAAGTGGTGTTGTCTTTGCGCGGTCTGGCGCCAATAGTGGTTGTTCGGAAATCATTCCTGTTACAATTGCTCAGCCAACTCAAATAACAAGTTCAGTTACTGGTACTGCTCCAACCAGCTGCACGGTCGGAAATGGAACAGCAGACCTCACCGTCAATGGAGGAACTCCTCCTTATACCTATTTATGGTCTACTGGAAGCACGGCACAAGATCCAACTAATCTTGTTGGAGGCAGCAATACAGTAACTATTACCGATGCCAATCAATGTACAGCAACCCAAAGTATTACGCTAGACAATCCTCCTGGAATAACGGTGGCCATTTCTAATGGAACGGATGTAAGTTGCAATGGAGGAAATGACGGGTCAGCCAATCTAACGGTGAATGGCGGCCTTGCACCAATCACATACAGTTGGACATCTGGAAGTGCGCAGCAAAACCCAACAAACCTTGTGGCAGGAACCAATACGGTTTCTGTAACCGATGCAAATAATTGTACGGCACAGGCCAGTGTGACACTAAACGAACCAACTCCGATTTTTCCGAATGCGTATTCTAATTATGTAAGTTTTGTTGGAGCTTGCGATGGAGGCGGTTTTACCAATCCATCTGGTGGAACACCACCATACTCGTACAGTTGGGATAATGGACAAACAACCCAATTGGCAACAGGAATGTGCATCGGTCCTCACACCATCACAGTTACGGATGCCAATGGCTGCACAGGTTCTCAGGTAATTACGGTCAGTGTTCCAGCATGCTTGACTGACGTTGATTTTAACTCTTGGGTGCAGGCAGGGATTACAGCAAACGGAAACTGGCTCGTTGAAAATGCAGGAGCAAGAATCCATCAGACCATAAATGGCAATCCTACATTTTTCGTTACTCCAGTAGATTACATCAATGTGCGGATGAAAGGAAAAATGCGAACAACCGATAGTGATGATGACATGATGGGTGTGGTTTTTGGGTTTAAAGATCCCTTGGGAAACACCAATAATTTTGACACATGGCTTTTTGATTGGAAGCAAGGAGCCCAAGCTAGTGGAGGATTCACAGCACAGGAAGGGTTTGCGCTTAGCCATGCTGTGGGAACAATTCCGAATGCATCGTATTCCGCAACATTTTGGGGACATACAAACACACCAGAATTCACTGTGGTTGGCACCAACTACGGCAACAATGGTTGGAATCAGAATGTAGATTATGAGGTGGAAGTGACTTATACGGTCAATCGGGCAATTATTTTGGTTGATGGTGATACCATCTTTGATGTTTACGATTGCTTTGAACCGGGCAGATTCGGTTTTTACAATTATTCTCAAACCGAAGTTTTCTATTCCGATTTTACCTACGAGCTGTTTGCCGATTTTACGGTGGATACCGACCAGATTTGTGCAGGCGATACGGCACATTTCACCTTCGTTGAGCAGTGTGGCAATTTCAATAACCTTGGTCAGTTCAGCGAATTGAAATGGAATTTTGGCGACAATACAACGCAAACAATCACGAACATCACCACGGCCAACGCAAATCCGTCTCATGTGTATCAAGCGGGTGGTAATTACACCGTTCAGTTAATAGCGAAAGACACGCTTGGGTGTAGGGATACGATTTATAGGAACATTACGGTATGGAATAGGCCAACAGCTGATTTCATTTTTGCAAATCAATGCCTTACAGATAATACGGTTTTCACCGACCAAACCGCGCAAGGAGATTATCCTATAACCACTTGGAATTGGACTTTTGGAGACAATACAACGGACAATGTTCCAAGCCCAACACATCAATATCCTTTAGTCAATACCTACACTGCCCGATTAATAGTGGAAGATTCGTTTGGGTGTAGAGATACTTCGGAGCAAGCCGTTGAGATATATCCGCTGCCGCAAGCAGATTTCACTCCAATTGATGATTGTTTCCGCCCCAATTATCCGTTTGAAGATTTGTCAACTATTTCTGCTGGAACGGTTGATTCGTGGCAATGGGATTTTGGCGATGCAGCCACTTCTGTCTTACAAAATCCAACTCACACGTATTCCGTTTATGGACAATATGACGTAACGCTAATTGCACTCAGCAATCAAGGTTGTGGCGACACCACGATGCAACAAATTACGCTTCATGTGCTTCCAGTGCCTGGATTTGAAATTCCGAATATCTGTCAATTGCAACCGATGGCGTTCACTGATACTTCAAGCATTCCAGTAGGAACTATTGTAGGTTGGAGTTATGATTTTGGAGATAATTCATCTTCCATCATTCAAAATCCACCTCACACATACTTGAATGCCGGACCGATTAACGTTCAATTAACCGTTACTTCGGATTTTGGCTGTGTTGATTCTCTTACTGTTCCTACAGTGGTTGATCCAAAACCCGTGGCTGATTTTGCTACTCAGAATGTCTGTCTCAATGAGACGATGGTTTTTGCAAATCAATCTTCCGTGGCTTCTGGTAGCATTGCTACTTGGGATTGGAATTTTGGCGACAC
Organism: Flavobacteriales bacterium; assembly: GCA_021741155.1. GTDB lineage: Bacteria > Bacteroidota > Bacteroidia > UBA10329 > UBA10329 > UBA10329. Next base: position 26,950 of record JAIOYP010000031.1, read on the forward strand.
GAACACGGATGTATCTCAAAACACCTCAAACAATTACACCACATTTGGAAATTATACGGTGACGCTGATGGTAGAAACCAACAACGGGTGCCGCGATACAACACAACAGCAGGTAGAAGTGTATCAATTACCTGTTGCCAATTTTTCGTTTAGCAACGTTTGTTTGAATGCGAGTGCAACTTTTACAGACCAAAGCACCAGCAACTCAGGTTCTATTGATACATGGAGATGGAATCTGGGCGATAATACAACCGCCAATGGAGTAGGACCCATCACACATCTTTACCCAGCACCGGCTGATTATGATGTAGAATTGATTGTAGAAACAGACCTTGGTTGTTTGGATACCATTGTTCAAACCATCACCATTCATCCAATACCTGTGGCAGATTTTGCGGCTGATAGCGTTTGCTTTAATGAGGTAACGACATTCACAAATCTGTCTTCAATATCCACAGGAACCATCACCAATAATGTCTGGAATTTCGGATTCTCTGCCAGCAGTAATCTTCAAAATCCAACCAATACGTTCCCGCAAACAGGTTATTTGCCCGTGTTCCTCACTGTTACTTCCAACTTCGGCTGCAAGGATACCATCACCAAAGAAATTCGGGTGTACGTGTTGCCCGAACCCGAATTTACCCACAACGATACCTGCTTTGAAGACATCGTTTCCTTCATCAATCAATCACAAATAAGCGAAGGAACGATTGATGCCTACGACTGGGATTTTGGAGACCTAGCCACATCAAATCTCCAAACGCCAACACATGCATATCCTGCTGAGGGATTCTATCAAGCTGTGCTGCTAGCAACTTCCAACTTCGGTTGTACAGAAACCATGTCGCATCAGGTAGAGATATTTCCGCTGCCGCAGATTTCATACACACCCATTCCGAATGAAGGCTGCCAGCCGCTTACGGTGGTTTTCGACAATCACACCACCATTTCTAATGGCTACAGCATTGCCAGTTACGAGTGGGATTTGGGCAATGGCCTTACGTCTTCGCAGGTTCATGCGCAAACCGTCTATCCCGATAGTGGCCTTTATGACGTTCAGTTGATTGTAACCTCAACCAAAGGCTGTGATGACACATTAATCGTAGTAGATGCTGTGGATGTTTGGCCACGCCCAATTGCTGGTTTCAGTTCGGACAAAGAGGAATACATCATGTTCTTTCCGAGAGTAGATTTCTTGGATGAGAGTTTTGGCGCCACAGAATGGTTGTACGATTTTGCCGATGGCTCCATTTCATTGGACCAAAATCCATCGCACGAATATCAAGAAGGTGGAACATACCAAGTTATTCAAACAGTGAATAACGATTACGGCTGTGATGATGTGACTTCAATTCGGGTAATAGTCAAGCCTGCCATTGCGTTCTATATCCCAAACACATTCACGCCAAATGCCGATGGCCTAAACGAAACATTTGCAGGAAATGGAGTAGGGCTGAAGGAATACGAACTATGGATTTATGACCGTTGGGGAGAAAATCTGTTCTATTCTTCCAACATGGAATTTGAATGGGATGGCACCTACAAAGGCAGGCTGGTAGAAAGCGGAATGTATATCTATCGCTTTGTAATTGTGGATGTGAATAATGAGCAAAGCCAATACAATGGCGAAATATTTCTCATGCGCTAATGAAGCGAATTGGCCTACTGTCTGATACCCACGGGTATCTTGATGCCGCACTTCCTAAATATCTTGAAAGCTGTGATGAGATTTGGCACGCGGGCGATATTGGCACGCTCGAAGTAACCGATACCCTCGCCAAATGGAAGCCACTTCGTGCCGTGTATGGCAACATTGATGGAGATAAATTACGCGTGGTACATCCCGAAAATCAGTTGTTTGAGTTGGAAGGAGTGAAGGTGCTAATCACCCACATTGGCGGTTATCCGGGGCATTATACTTCTCGTGTTCGTGAGCTGATCGCCAAGGTACGCCCCAAACTTTACATCTGCGGCCATTCGCACATTCTGAAAGTGATGTATGACAAGAAGTACGAATGCCTGCACATGAATCCGGGCGCAGCTGGTGCCCATGGTTTTCATCAGGTAAAAACGCTTCTGCGATTTACGTTGGATGCTGGCAACATCAAAGATTTAGAGGTGATAGAATTGGGGAAGAGGTAGCGGCTAGGAATTACGATTACCGATTTTAGATTTAAGAACTGCTGCTTTGATAGTGTATTTGAATTTGTTTTCGTAAAAACCCACCGCATTTGCTTTCGCGAGCGTCCTCGCTCGTGAAGATTCAGACTTATTTTCAGTGACTTTCATCTTTTAGAGCCGTCAACTTTCAAAAAGTTGACGACTCTAAAGGCTTTGGCCCAGCACCAAAATCCGTTCGCAATGCTGCTCCACCGTCAACTCATGCCGTTGGGCAAAATTTACATCAATGGACCACGCCCTGTTCAAAACCTCCCTAATGGCAGCCAGCCATAGACTTTCATCGAACGAATCGACAACGATTCCCGCATCTTTGGTAACCACAGATTTGGCCCCAACCATGTGAGAAACAACCACCGGAAGTCCGCATAGCAGCGCTTCGCTAACCACTTGCGCATACGCTTCGTACTTGGCAGGATGCACCAAAGCATCTGCAGCCCACATCAGCTCGTTCACATTTTCGGAGTAACCCACATACTTTACATTTTTGAGTTCGGTATGAATGGGCTTTACTCCGGCAATAATCAATTCGATGGGTTCATCCACCAACTCGGCCATCAATTTCAATAAGAAATCATATCCCTTGAGATGATTTCCTGTAGTCACAAATAGCAGGCTTTTCTTAGATTCTGAAAAACCATACTTCGCTCGCCATTCGCTTTTTCGATTGATGCCCGATTGATTGAACCGAGCCACATCCGTAGGAGGATAAAGCACGCGGATTTTCGATTCAGGAACATGAGCGTAGCGCATCAACTCATCTTTAATCTGTTCGGAAGCAGCTAAAACCAGCTTAGAATCGCGATAGGCCAACGTATCCAAATACACGTTCATCCTATCAATTGGCCCTCGAAATCGGAACCCCAATGCCTTCATATAACCAAGGTGAGTGCCCGGACACATCACCAAATCCTGATGAGAAGTTCTGCCTAACGAAACACTCAAGTCAAAGCTGTTTCTTTCCATAATGGTCTTCAAACCCTTATTAAAGAACCACATTCGAATAGGCTTAGGCACTCTTTTTAGGTTAACCTGATGAATTTGAATCGAAGAAGGAATGACCACATCCGCATCAATCTTAGATACAATAAGATGCACTTCGTGACCTTTAGAACTGTAGTAGTTCAAATAGTTGAACAACCTTGTTTCCAAACCACCTTTCCTTAAAAGCCGATAATGTATGAGGGCAATACGCATGGTGCGAAAATAACACGTAGAGACGCGATGCTCGCGTCTCCATGATTTGCATCACATTCATGTTGATTCTTTAGACGCGAGCATCGCCTCTCTACTATTACATTTACGCCCCATGGAAAACCGCTGGCTCTTCATTATCAATCCTGTTTCTGCCGATGGAAAAGGCGGTATCAAATGGAAATCAATCCATGAAGCGTTTCTGAATGAAGGGTTTGACCCGATTGTTTGGATGTCTGACTACAACGGACATATCGAGGTTTTGATGGAAAAGGCTTGTGCCGAAGGCTATCGCAAGATTGCTTCGTACGGTGGCGATGGCTCGCTAAATGCAGCAGTTAATGGCTTGATGACTCAGAAGTCATGCGCTCCGGATGAAGTGTTGTTGGCGCATTATCCGAGTGGAACGGGCAACGATTGGACGCGCTTCTTTAAAGTTCCTGATAATCCGAAGGCTTGGGTTGCAACCATAAACAAAGGTTTGGAGATTAAACATGATTTGGGCATCATCGATTTGATAAAAAACGGAAAACCAGCCAAGCATTACTTCGCCAATATTGCTGGTGTAGCATACGAATCGCAATGTGCTGTGCTCATTACCGAAGCACGCAAAACGGCCAATCTGTTTCAAGGAAAGTTGTTCTACGATTACATCGTTTTCAAAGGACTATTGTCATTTGAGGTACCAGAATTGACTTTGAAATACAATGATGTAATACGAACCGAGAAGATTTTTAATCTCTCAGTTGCCATTTGTAGACACAATGGAGGAGGAATGCTTCCTGCACCTTTTGCCGACCCAACCGATGGTCTATTTGACGTCACTGTTTTTGAGAATATGCCGAAATGGATGGTGATCAAAGATTATCCAAAACTTAGAGCTGGAACCATCTTCAAGAATCCAAAAATCACCTCGTTCAGAACCTCAAAGATTGAGATTGAACGCACCGACAAACCAGACTTTATTGAAGCCGATGGCGAATTTGTAGGAATGGGTCCAGCCACATTTAGTATTCAGAAACAGGCACTGCGGTTTGTAATTGGAGAAGTTCCTGAAACGAAGGTGTTTCCTTTCTAAAGTCCCCTTTGGGGATTTAGGGGTTTTATTTCTTCCTCATAATCAGCAAAGGCGTTTTGCTGTGCATGGTCATTTCTTCGGTGTAACTGGTATCGAAGAGGTATTCTAATATCCCCGTTTTGTACGTGAACATGGCAATCAGATCTGGATGGTCGGAATCAACAAACTTGTCTAGACCTGCAATGATGTCCGAATCCATTACAGCGTTAAATGTCAGTTGCGGATAGTTCGTATTCGCAATCAACTCCAACTTGGTGGCTTCCTCGTCAAAGGTGCTTGGGTCTATCAAATCAGGATAAACATGAACCACATTGATGGTTGCATTAAAGAACTGGGCAAAAGAGATGAGTTCTTCAATTTCCTCATCAATATTCGTGAGGTCGGTTGCAAAGGCAATGTTCTCAGGTTTGTTGCTTGTGTCTGCATTTGCAGGAACGAAGATGGTAGGGCAGGAGATGTGCTCCAACACCCCGGCAGCCACAGAGCCGAAGATCTTATTCTGAATGACCGATTCTCCTTTAGTTCCCATCACAATCAGGTCAATCTTATGCTCTTGGCTATAGGTTTCCAACACTTCTATCGGATCGCCATGTACCATATCGCAGCTAATCTTAGCATCGATTCCTGTTGATTTTCGGATAGATTCTGCCAGTTCATTTCCAGTTTTGATAGATTCAGCCCTTAGTATTTCGTCTATTTTATTCACGAATGCGTAAGCTGGTCTAGGAATGTTGTCGCAATGAAGCAGGATGTATTCCGCTTCAATATTTGATGATAATGACACCGCATATTCTGCTGCCTTGCGAGCAATCAACGAATAATCGGTTGGAATAAGGATTCGGAGCTTTTTCATGTTAGACCGTAGTAACGATTTTGTCTGTGTTGTATTTCCCTGCCGTCAGGTATTCCCTGATTTTTGTAAACGTTTCAATCGTGTAATTTACGTCTTCCAGCGTATGTACAGCAGTTGGAATCAATCTCAAAAGGATGATTCCCTTTGGAACAACTGGGTAAACCACCATAGAGCAGAATATGTCGTAATTCTCTCTCAAATCAACAATCAAAGCCGTTGCTTCAGGGATGGTTCCGTTGAGATAAACGGGAGTTACGCACGATTGCGTATCGCCAATATCAAAGCCTGCTTTCTTCAAACCAGATTGCAAAGCATTAACGATTGTCCAAAGTTTATCTTTCAACTCAGGACTCTTTTTGAGCAGTTCTAAACGCTTAATGGCGCCAATAACGATTGGCATTGGCAAGCTCTTAGCAAAGATTTGCGAACGCATATTGTAACGGAGAAAGTCAATCACATCAGCTTCTCCAGCCACAAACGCACCAATATTGGCCATGCTTTTGGCAAAGGTTCCAAAGTAAATATCAATACCATCTTGACAACCTTGTTCTTCTCCAGCACCAGCACCCGTTTTACCAAGTGTTCCGAATCCATGTGCATCATCCACAAACAATCGGAAGCTGTATTTCTTCTTCAACGCAATGATTTCCTTCAGGTTTCCCTGAACACCGCTCATCCCGAAAACACCTTCGGTAATTACGAGAACGCCACCACCTTGCGCTTCGGCAAGTTTCGAAGCACGTTGTAGTTGCTTTTCTAGGTTTTCGATGTTATTGTGAGGATAAACGAAGCGTTTTCCCATGTGCAGACGAACGCCATCCAAGATACATGCGTGGGAATCAGAATCGTACACAATCACATCATGGCGGGTAACGAGCGCATCAATGGCTGACACCATTCCTTGATAGCCGAAGTTGAGCAAGTAGGCATCCTCTTTCATCACAAAATCAGCCAATTCACGCTCTAATTGCTCATGATACTGGGTTTGTCCGCTCATCATTCGAGCACCCATCGGATAGGCCATTCCCCAATCGCGGGCGGCATCGGCATCTACTTTTCTTACTTCAGGATGGTTTGCTAATCCGAGGTAATTGTTCAAGCTCCAAACCAATCGTTTCTTTCCTCGGAACATCATGCGGTTACTTATTTCTCCTTCCAGTTTCGGAAATGTGAAATAACCGTGTGCTTCTTTTGCATGAGCTCCAAGTGGGCCTCTATTGTTCTTTATGCGTTCAAAAATATCCATGTGCTTAAACATATTGAGATGGCAAAGGTATCTGTTCGAGTTTTTCGACTAATTATCGGATGTAAAAGTTTTGAACGTGTCTTCGTGGTAGCTACGCTTCTGATTTAACAGCAAAGAAGCAAAGGTGGGGGCAGAGGTTCGGGGATTTTTTCTTTATCCCTTCGCTAAAAGAGCGGTTACGCTTCCAGTCCCCAAGTGTTGTATTTCTCTTTTTGTTTCCATTTTCGGCCGTTGAAGACATCCGAAAGCAGGCAACTATTTAGGCACCACAGCTTAGCTACAACCGAACTCAGTAAGGCTCAAATTGGCGAGCAAAAGTCCGTTGCAATCGCCAATGTCGTAACGCTCGCCAAGTAGTTTGGCACCAAGCAATCCGTCAGATTCAAGTAATCGCTGCATCGCATCCGTTAGTTGAATTTCGTTGTTTGGCCCTGGCTTTGTCTGTTCTAAGAATTGAAAAATCTCAGGCTTAAAAACATATCGTGCACAGAAAGCAAGGTTTGAGTTGGTCTCGTTTTCGGTCGGTTTTTCAATCAATCGTTTACCGTTATAAATGGTCTCATCAAATTCGACCCCTTCAAACATGGCGCATTTATGAACGAGACATTCCTCCACTTCCTGAACACCTACAACGGAACGGCCATACTTATTGAAGGTAGAAATCAAGTGCTCGGTGAATGAACCACATTCATCCATTTGAATGATGCTATCACCAAAAAGCACAGCAAATGGCTCGTTGCCTACAGCACTCTTTGCGGTAAGAACGGCATGGCCTAACCCGTTCTGCTGGTCTTGATAAACAGTGGTAATCTTCACCATGCTCCAAATTCTTTCCAGCTGATGCAGTGCATCGTGCTTTCCGTTCTTAATTAACTGCGCCCGCAACTTCTCGTTTGGGCAGAAATAATCGGCTACGGCTTCCTTGCCTTCACTGATAACCAGAATCACCTCTTCAATTCCAGCATCTGCTGCCTCTCTCACCACATGCTCTATCACAGGCCTCCCACAAACGGGTAGTAACTCTTTCGGAACAATGGATGTAATGGGAAGCATTCGCGTGCCAAAGCCCGCAGCAGGTATAACCGCTTTTCTCACTTTCATGATGAGTAAACGATATTGGGTAGAAGTATGTTCACGCCAGCTTTAGCCAAATTAGTTTTGAACCTGTTTAATGTCGCTCTCGGATATGCTACAGCTAGTACGTCTCTTGCCATGCATCAAAAATAATCTATTGTCTAAGCTCGATACATTAATGGCTTCAATGATTTATGCTACTTACTTTTACCTCACTTTAATCCACATTAAACTACAAGATGGGACGTTTTTTACATTGGTTGGCTAACTTTCTTTGGTATCGAATTGGCCCTTGGAAAGTTGTTTCCGTACCGCCCGATGATATTAAAAAGGCAGTGCTTATTGCTGCACCGCACACGGCAAACGAAGACTTCCCTGTTGGAATTGGAGCATGGTATGCCACGGGTAAAAATGCACGGTTCATTGCCAAGAAAGAATTGTTTGACGGCCCGATGGGTTTCATCTTTCGTTCTACAGGTGGAGTTCCGATTGATAGGAAGAGTAGTAAGAATATGGTACAGCAGGCGGCAGCTTTTTTCGATGAATCGGATTCGTTTTTTCTGACAATTGCACCAGAAGGTACACGGGCATTGCTGCCAAGATGGAAAACGGGCTTCTATTACATTGCCAAAACGGCAGGGGTTCCCATCATTCTGTGCTACATGGATTTTAAGAAAAAGGAAACGGGAATGGGTCATGTTTTCTATCCAACAGACGATACGGCTGGTGATTTCAAGTACATCGAGGAGTTTTATGCTGGAATTACGGCCAAGCATCCAGAATTCTACAATCCGAAGCTCACCGAAGACTAAGGTTTAGAACAATTTTGGCACTATTTTGTACATTTAGAAGTCATGTATAAGATAGAACAGACCATTCCGAAGGAACTCGAATATGCCGAAAAGCTTGTTCGGTTGATGGACGACAAGTTCAAAATTCCATTCATCAACTTCCGCTTTGGTCTTGACCCAATTATCGGTCTAATACCAGTTGCTGGAGACATTCTTTCCTTTTCTATTTCATCCCTCATAGTAATGGCACTTTTTAGAAATGGGGTTCCAAGCTCTGTAATACTGAGAATGGTTGCAAATATCCTTCTCGATTTACTTATCGGAGGAATTCCAGTTTTAGGTGATGCTTGGGACTTCTTTAATAAAGCCAACCGAAAGAACTTGAAGTTGGCGAGGAAGCATTTTGAGAAACACAATTAGCACATTTTCTCTTTTTCCTTTTTTCGGTTAACTCTATTTAAAGCGGAAAATAATACGGCTTATCACCATCCCACCAGCGGTAATCCATTACTCTAGGCCAAGCTGGACTTACCATCTCAGATTCCCATTGTGCGTGCTCAGATTGTAGCTGGTTTACAATTTCTGGTTTGGAGTCATAAAGGTTATTCCGTTCTTCTTTATCCTCTTTTACATTATATAATGCATGGTTTCCACTCAAACCATCTGTAATCAATTTCCAATCTCCAGAACGGATGGCACGGTTGTATCCCGAACGCCAGCACAGAATAGAATGAATTGGTTCTTTTACGGAATCAATGAGCACGGGAAGGAGGGAGGCTCCATCTAATTTTCGGTCTGTGGTGTAAGAGATTCCAGCTAATTCTAAAGCTGTTGAGAACACATCCAGCGCTATGACAGACTTATCGTAGCGGCTTCCTTCAGCAACTCGTCCATCCCATCTAATCATGAAAGGCACGTTCAAACCGCCTTCAAAGTTTGTGAATTTTCCACCTTTCAATGGTGCATTATCCGTTGCTCCGGTGTAGGTAGCGCCACCATTATCGCTCAAAAAGAAAATGATGGTGTTCTCCATCAAGCCAATTTCTTCCAAATGGTTGATGATGCTTCCAACAGCATCATCCAATTGCCAAATCATGGCGTTGTAAACACGTTTGTTGCGGTCTTCGATGTGTCCGAGTTTGTCGTAATAAGCTTTTGTCGCCTGAAACGGAGTGTGTGGAGCCAAGAACGGAACGTAGAGAAAGAAAGGAACTTCCTTGTTTTTATCGATGAATTGATTTGCCTCTTCAGCAATACGATCAGTCAGGTAGAATTTTTCGTCAATTACTTCATCATTCCTTCTGATGGCGCAATTCCCCGTTCTTCCTTTACCCCAAATAAATGGGTCTGAAAAATCTTTGTGCCGCTGATTAATAATGTTCTTATCATTTGTATCAGCCATATAAAGTGAGTAGGCTTCGTAAAATCCATACTGATAATCAAACCCTCGGTTTATTGGAATAGTGTGCTCGCCCGAACCTAAATGCCATTTTCCGGCAATTCCGGTTCGATAACCTGCCTTTTGCAGAATTTCTGAAAGCATGATTTCTGATGGCGGCATTCCGTTCTTCACCACATCTTCAAATCGTGGAAATTCCACTTGGTCGGCCACCAACCAATCTCCTGTAGCAATGAAGTGCTTATACACGAACATTTCAATCCGATTTTTAGGATAACGGTCATGCGGTTGATATTCAAAACCGAACCGTTGCTGATAACGGCCAGTAAGCATTCCTGCACGAGATGGCGCGCAAATGGGCGAAGTAATGTAGCCTTCGGTGAAGGTCATACCCTTCAATCCAATGGCATCGATGTTTGGAGTTTGGATTGGTGGACTTCCGTAAAGTGAAATATCGGTTTTACCCAAATCATCTGCCATAATAATGATGATGTTGGGCTTGCGCGAAGTATCCGAAACAACGGAATTCAGATAATCTTTCTTCGCTTGAATCTTCTCTTTGTCAAACGTGATTTCCAAGTTTCTGGAACTCATTGGCCAAAAGCCATAGACCAAAAAAGAAACGATGATTACAAGAAGAAATAGGAGTAGGGGTTTGCGCTTCATGCGCCAAACATAATCTTAAACAAGATTATCTAAGTTGATTCAAATCGCGGATTAGAATGCTAGAACGATCAAAATTGATGAGGTTTTCCTTTTTCAATTCGTTGAGAACGATTGTTACCAGTTGCCGCGAAGTGCCGGTAATATTTGCCATATCTTGATGCGTAAAGCCATGGCGGACAAGCGTTTCATCCCCGAATCTCATTCCGTTCTTTTCGGCTTGTTCTTTCACAAAGCCGATAATCCGAGTTCGAGCATCGTCAAAAACCAATTGCTCCAAGCGTTTTTCGGAGCGGGTAATGCGAGCTCCTAGTTTCTCAATCATTCTTAATCCTACCTGAGGATTTTTAGTGATGAGTTCCTTTAGAATTTTGACTGGCAAGCGGAGAATTTCAACCTCACTTTTTAACGTTGATGCAAAATCAGGTCGTTCCGTCATCCCCGAAAGACCGAGTTCACCGAACATTTCGCCTTTGTAGAGAATGTTTTTGATTACTTCTTTTCCATCTTCACTAATGGTTCCAGATTTGACAACTCCCTCTAATACAAAGTAAACCCAATCAGCTTCTTCGCCCGGTCCATAGATGAACGTACTCTTAGGATACGTCTTAAATTGAACGTAACGATTGAGGAATTCCTGTTGCTCTACAGGTAAATCCTTCAACACATCCACATGACCAAAACTATCCCCTTCCACTATCATTTTGTCATTAATTGTACAGTTCCAAATTTCAACGTTCGCAATGTCAATACATTCCAAATTTGTTTCATGCATTAGTACTCATGTTGTTTTTTGACGGGGCGTTATCTATAACCGAGTATTTAATTGAACACCTAGTCAATTAACAAACGTGCATATTCGTCCAATGTTCAGACTACAAAATGCTTTTGTTTCTTTGTATTCATAAATCATTAAACCATCTATCATGAAAGTTTTAAAAATCGTAGGTATTGTAGCCTTAATCCTCTTTGGGATTTATGTAATTGTGGCTGCTGTCGCACCATCCAGTCTTGTCGTTGAGAAATCCATTTCGGTGAATGCACCCGCATCAGCGGTTTTTAATGAAGTAAACTGTTTTGATAAGTGGCCTGCTTGGAGCGCTTGGGATGCAATGGACTCTACAATGGCAAATGAATATTCGGAGAATCCGTGCGGTTTAGATGCTTGGAATTCGTGGGTGGGAGATAACTCAGGAGTAGGAAAACAGGTAATCTTAGAGGTTACACCAAACGAATACATTAAAACCAGCCTCGTGTTTGGCGATGACCCTGCTGTGCAAACCGCTGAGTGGTTTTTTGAAGAGGTTGATGGCGTAACGAAGGTGACTTGGAACTTCATCGGCTCAGAAGTTTCCTTCTTTAAACGACCAGGTAATTTGATTGGTGAATATTTTGTTTCATCGGCTTATGTCGCAAGTCTTGCCGCATTGAAGGAAGTTGCAGAAGCTGCTCCAGAAGTTGAGGAATCAGCTTACGAAATCAAAGAAGTAGAGCTAGAGGAAGTAAAATATCTTCTTGTTTCTGGAGATGTGAAACCTGCAGATATCGGAGCTTTTTATGGTGAGAAGTTTGGATTAATTATGGGCTATTTGACCGATAAGAAGGTCGAAATGGGTGGACATCCTTCAGGTTTGTTTTACAGTTGGACAGATACATTGGCGAAAATGTCTGCCGCCATTCCTGTTGCATCTGACGTGGTTGGAACAAAAGATATGGAATTTAGAGTTGTTGCTGCAACGCGAGGCCTTCAGATTGATTATTACGGGGCTTATGACAAAACAGAAGCTGCTCATTACGCAATGGACGATTATTTAGGAGCAAACGGATTGGAACTGGTTGGAGCTGTAAGAGAGGTTTATGTAACAGACCCAATGTCTGAACCAGACACAAGCAAGTGGTTGACTCAGATTATTTATCCAGTTGGACCTACTCAGTAATTTTATTTGTGAAATACGGTGTGAAAGGGGGCTTTGCCCCCTTTTTTAATTCATTCCATTCAGATTCCAAATTTCAAGATCGGAACCGTATCTTCGATGTCCTTTTTTCAGGGCATCTATGAACCGAATTTCCGGGGCTTTCCTTTTGTTGATTTTGCTATCATTTGTTGATGGAACAATCTACGCCCAAGAATTAACCCAGATTGTCCGTGGTTCTGTGATGGATCAAGACTCAAAAATTCCATTGATTGGGGCTACAGTTTTTATCGTTGGAACAGATCCAATTCTTGGGGCATCAACCGACTTTGATGGTCGTTTTTCCATTACCGGAGTTCCGGTTGGAAGACATGATTTAGTAATTCAGTATTTGGGCTACGAGCCAAAGTCAATTCCACAGGTTGATGTTGGAAGTGGAAAAGAGGTAGTCTTAAAGCTTGAAATGATGGAGTCCACCGAGCAATTGGCGGAAGTTGTGATTAGTGGAGACAAGAAATCTTCCCAAGCAAACAACGAAATGGCTTTGGTTAGTACGCGGTCTTTTTCATTGGAACAATCTGAACGTTTTGCGGCCAGCATGAATGATCCGGGAAGAATGGCACTTTCCTTTGCTGGGGTTAATCTTACGGATGATGTTACTAATGAGATTTCCATACGTGGAAATTCACCAAAAGGCCTTCTTTGGAGATTGGAAGGAGTGGAAGTGCCAGTTCCGAATCACTTCAATATTGAAGGACTTTATGCTGGAAATGTATCTATTCTCTCAAACAACCTTTTGGATAAGAGCGATTTTTCGACTGGTGCTTTCCCGGCTGAATACGGTAATGCACTTTCAGGTGTTTATGATTTAAGGTTAAGAACAGGAAATGATCAGAAAAGGGAATACACCGTTCAAGTTGGATTTTTAGGTTTAGAGGCATCAGCCGAAGGTCCTTTCATCAAGGGAAAGCGCGCTTCTTATCTGGTCAATTATCGTTATTCAACCTTAGGTCTTTTTAAAGCTGTTGGTGCAAATTTGGGTGGCGACCTCAATACTGGTTTTCAGGATTTGAACATGAAACTGAACTTTCCGACTAAAAAACTTGGAACGTTCTCGGCATTTTTAGTTGGAGGATTAAGCGATGCAGGATTTACTGCTGAGCGCGATTCTTCGAAATGGAGTAGTGGCTGGGATCAGCATCGAGTAGAAGAAGACTACAGAAATCATTATGTGGCAACAGGAATCGGACATCGTTTCATTATTAACGAGCAAAATTATATTCATACCACATTGGCTTACACACAGTCTGGTAATAATCTATTACACAGTTACTTAACGGATTCATTGGAGTTTTTAGATTTTTGGAATTACAATGTTTACAATAGAGCCATCCGTCTGTCAACTCAGTTCAACACGAAGTTTAACTCAAAGCACAATCTCAGATACGGTTTCAACTATAACCGATTAATGTTTTCACTAGAGGATCGGTGGATAGAGGGTTGGGGCGATTTTTATCGTGCAAAAGGGGAGGCAAACTTCTATCAGGTTTATGCGCAACACCGCTACAGAATCAATGCAAGTATTACGCTGATAACAGGTATTCATGCTAGTTATTTCGATGTTAACGGAAAACTTGCTTTTGAGCCGAGGTTGGCTTTTGATTGGCGATTTGCTCCTAAGCATAAACTATCACTCGGGATTGGAATGCACAGCCGTCAAGAAAGTCTGGCATTCTATTTTGTGGAAGATGGAAATGATTCTGGAACCATAAATCGATACTTGGATTACAGTCGTGCGCTTCACGTTGTCTTAAGTTACGATTATCAAATTCTCAAAAACCTAAATCTTCATGCCGAAGCATACTATCAATACCTCTATGGAATTCCAGTTAGAACGAAACCAAACGCATTTTCAAGCATCAATGATAATGAGGCGTACGAAAAACGAGCTTTGGTTAATGACGGTTTAGGCACGAATTACGGTTTGGAGTTGACCGTAGAAAAGAGTTTCTCTAAGAATTATTATGTGCTCTTCACCGGTTCGTTGTATAATTCTATTTATCAAGGATCAGATAATGTTTGGCGCAATACCAAGTACAATGGAAATTACATTACCAGTTTAACCGCAGGCAAGGATTTCCGAGTTGGAAAGAAAGGAAAGAACGTTATTGGATTAAATATCAAATTCTTCTACGCTGGCGGAAGAAGAATCACTCCGATAGATTTGGAAGCTTCAATTGAAGACGGAAACGAAGTGATGGACGAAACAAGAATTCTCGAAGGTAGGGCACCAGATTATTTTCGATTAGACGCCAGATTGCACTTTAAACATAATCTAAAAAAGATAGCTTGGCAGGTTTCCATTGATATTCAAAATACAACCAATCGTAAAAACGTCATTAAAGAAAAGTATAACCCGAATACAGAATCTATTGAATTCAAGTATCAACAGGGGATTATTCCAGTGTTGAAGTTTCGCGTAGAATTTTAATCGATGTTAAAGTTTTTTTTGAGCTGCCACACGTACATTTGCCGAATATATGGAAACAATGTACTTGATAAGGAAACCTAAGCCATGTTTGTTGAGTAGTTAGGAGCATGAAACGATATTTAGTAATCCTTTTTTTGATTTTGTATGGTTTGTCAGCTTTTGGTCAGAGCCGAAAGGTGAGCGTGATTTTTGAAAATAGAATGTTTAACTATACTGTTACTCGGTATAGTCCAGCTTGGGAAATTCAATCTGAGAGTCAAAAACCCGTGCTTTCCGAAAACTCAAAGCTTTTTAAGAAAGTAGAGGACAATAATGTTGATAACCTAAAAAGCTTGCTTTACTCCAAAGGCTTTGTTCCAAAGGAATTGAACGGTGGAAACGGCAATTCGATGGAGAAGTATTTGGCCAGTAAGCGACTAGTGATTCATTATCGAATACAGTATCGAGAACATGTAATATTTATCGCTCATATCAATAACAGTTCAACTCGTTCCGTGATACCTTTCAAAGTAGAATCAGGAAAATGGCTTTTAGACCCCAGTTTTGCTGATTCTGAATTATTTGGCCTTCTGGCTCAACCGTATTTCGATGTTTACACTGGGGTTTTCAATGGACAGGCGTATTCATATCTGGCATTTGAAGAAATTGAAAAGAACGGAGGAATTTATGATTATTCTGGGCATGCAATCAATGGCAAATCTGTTGGAGGTACTATTGTTAACGGAAGAATTGGTGGTGCTTTTAAATTAGGACAAGGAGCGAAGCTTCAGATTGATTTGGTGGGTAAAAACAATCTGAATGGAGATCGATTTTCGTTAGATGGACATCTGAATATTGCAGATAGTTATTCTAATACGGATAAGAAAAGAGTCATTTTTACGGTTGAAAAGCAATCTGTGATTATTGGAGAGGTATATGTTGAAAATGGATTTTTTAATGTTCATCTCATAGGAGCAGATGAGATACGTGTGCCAGTCCCGAAGTCTGAGATTTGGTTTCACTTTGCGGTCAAGCAAGCAGGAAAGAAGCTGTCTTTGGAAATAGATGGTGAGGAACTGGATGCAAAAACCATCACAAGAAATGACATCATAGAAGGCTCGCGAATTGTCTTCGGAGGTGAACAATCCATAAAAGGTAGCTTGGACGAGTTTCGGATAGCCAAGTAATTTGGGCTTAATTTGTGCCATGCTTAGGCGCATCCTTGCCATCTTCATTTTATCCCTATTCATCGCTTCAGTTGAGGCAGTGCAATTACTTCCTTATCAAGGAAGCGTTAGGCCGCAGATAGAAGCGAATTTCAAATCGTTGCAGAAGGCGTTCTTGGTTGGGAAAGGCGAGGAATTTGCTGCTTACAAGGATTTACTTTCTGCTACAGATAATGTATCAGAAGAGGTTGAGGTCTGGAGAACGTTGGTGTACTGTCAGATTTTAATTGAAAGCGACAGCGTTCAGAAGTCAGAGCAAATTCTTGAGAATACGCATGAGCTTGGAATAGCTTGGCTTGAATCCTATCGGACTTATCTGAAAGGTGTCATATCTATTCAAAGAGGTCAACATATTATGGCTAATGCTGAACTTTTAAAAGCCTACGCTGAGATTAAAGAGGGGACGGTTTTAAAGGTTCTCATTCAACAGGCCATAGCTGAAAACCTACGAATCAAGGGAGATTTGGATGAAAGTTTGAAGATGTGGTTTGAAGCTCTTACCGCTAGTGAGACCCTAAAAGATTCTATTGCTATTGCAGATACATATTTAGGTCGCGGAATAACCAGATTGGCGCTTTCTGAATTTGAATTGGCCGAACAGGATATTTTGATTTCGCAAGCCTATTTCTCGAGGGTTAAAGCTTTTAAAAAGATGTCGGAGTGTTATTCTGAGCTGGCACTGATGAGTCATCTGAAAAGAGATTATCAAAATTCCATTGATTTCGGACTTCGTGGATATGAAATTAGCAAAGAGCTAAATGACATTAAAGGTCAAGCCGAAAGCTTGAATAATATGGCCTTGGCCTACATGGGACTTGAAAATTGGAATCAGGCAATGAGATACCTAGATCAAGCCATACAATTGGCTAGTCGTACGAGCAAAAGACAGGAATTGGTCGGGATTCTAAATAACCTAGGTATTTGCCATCAGCAGTTGGGAAACCTACATGAAGCTTTAAACTACTTTCAGCTTGCACTTACAAAGGGAAAAGAGAGCGGAAACACGAAAGAGATAATCAATTCATATAGGAACATATCTAACCACTATTCGAGTGTATCCGATTATGAATCAGCATATTACGCACAGGTTAGATTGGCGATATTAACAGACAGTCTTGCCTTATTGAATCAGGCTCAGACCATGGAGGAACTCGAGTTTAGCCATGATATAGACAAGAAAGAGCAAGAGATTTTGTTTCTGAAGCAGGAAAAGAAAATAATAACCAATCGTTGGCTGAATTTAGCACTTGCGCTTTTTCTTTTGATAATCATTGGCATTCTTTTTATCGACAATCAGAAAAGGAAGCACCGGCAGGAGAAAGATTTGTTGAATTCAGCCGATGAATTGCAAAAGACAGAGTTGAGAAGGATGTCAGAGATGCTTGCATTCAACCGGAATAAACTCTCTCTCTATACCGAAAACCTGATTAAGAAAAGTGAGTTGGTCAGTCAGTTGGAGTCTAAGTTGAGAAACACGGTTGACGGCTCTCCTGAAAGTTTCGAACAAGGCGAAAAATTAATTGCTGATTTCTCCTCAGTTCGAATTTTGACCGATGATGACTGGGTTGAATTCAAGGAACTTTTTGATGAAGTACATAAAGGATTGCTCGATCGATTGCTGAAATTTTATCCAGACCTCAGTTTGGCAGAGCAACGCCTTTTTTTGCTGATGAAATTGAAGTTGTCCACCAAAGAAATTGCAAATATCCTAGGAGTTTCTCCCGATTCGGTTAAGAAGGGAAGATACCGTTTGAAGAAGAAAGTTAGTATTGAAGAAGCAACATCCTTACAGGATTTTGTAACCTCATTCTGAGGTTCGATTATCACTTGTCCACCCTTTTGTCCACCAACAAAAGATCGGGATTCAAAATAATTTTAGACATTTGTTGCGTGTTTCACGTATGACTCAGTAAGTATTATGGACATTCAGGCAAATTACATACATCTAGAGCAATTTAAGTTGTTTGACAATATTCCACGAGCAGTATTGGAAGAAGTATCAAACTTCACTACGCTTAGGACTAGGTCTAAAAATTCGTACGTATACCATCCAGGAGATGCAAGTGAGGTTTTGTTCATCTTAAAAGAAGGACGAGTGAAGATTGGAAACTACTCTGATGATGGAAGAGAAGTTATTAAGGCCATCATTCAGCCAGGAGAGATTTTTGGCGAAATGGGATTGGCAGGAGAAGAAAGACGTAACGAGTTTGCGGTTACCATGAAAGAAGAATGTTCTTTCTACATGATATATGTGGCCGATTTGAAGACAGTAATGCGTGATAACGCAGACCTGAGTCTAAGGTTGATTGATCGGATTGGGTCTAGAATCCGTAGAACAGAAAGTCGATTAGAGTCAATTATTTTCAAGGATTCAAGAACTCGAGTTGTTGAATTTATCAAGGAAATGGCTGATAATATTGGAAGATCTTATGGAGATGAGGTTCTATTGGAACATTTCCTCACACATCAAGATATTGCAAATTTGACTGGAACATCACGTCAGTTTGTGACAAGCGTTTTGAATGAATTGAAGAGAGATCACATAATTAAATTTGATAGAAACACGATTTTAGTGTCGGATACCAAGGGGTTGGCCGCACTAACTTCGACTGGTCTGGCTTAGCGAATGTAATAGGGGTTGGATTCGTTTTAGAGATTATCTCAGCCAGACC
>JAIOYP010000032.1 GCA_021741155.1 Flavobacteriales bacterium
CACCCGTTCGCCAGTCGCCACCATCCGAAGACGTGCTGCCCTTCGACTTGCATGTGTTAAGCCTCCCGCTAGCGTTCATCCTGAGCCAGGATCAAACTCTCCATTGTAAGTTTGATGTTGTTCGATAAATCGAACGTTTCCTGACAAGATCATTGACTCGCCTACCGAAGTAGGACTTTGAATTTTTGCTTGCTACCTATCTTCCAATATTTTCAAAGAACGAATTCATATTTGATTCGGGTTCTTACTCCGTCTCAATCCCTGTTTTCGTAAACGGGTCGGCAAAAGTACTAATGTTTTTAATCTCTGCAACATCTTTGAAAAATATTTTCGAAGACTTATTTGAAGAGTGAAAAACGATTACTCAACTCGTGAGCATTTTCTTATGTTGTTCCGACTTTCTTTTTAAGAACCGCTTCCGTTTTAAGGGGCGGCAAAAGTACTAATCTTTTTAATCTCTGCAAGACATTTGAAAAATATTTTCAAATAACCCGTTAATGCGAGAGAAATACAACTACTCAACTCGTGAGCATTTACTTGTGTTATTCCGACTTTGTAAAGAACCGTTCCGTGTAAGGGGCGGCAAAGATACTACTGGGTTTTACACCTGCAATGGTTTGATACAAAATATTTTTCAATTAGGGTGTAGAAGATGAAACTGGAAGTACTTTTCCGTTGTAATACAAGTGTCCATTTAGGGTGAAATCAAGCACGAAACTAGCCATTTGACTTGATGTAAGTGGAGCTTGAAAACCAGGGAAGGCTTTTTCCAACATTTCTGTCTGAACTGCTCCAAATGCTAGGCAATTGACCTTAATGTTGTCTGATTTGAACTCTTCAGCCAAGCATTCAGACAATCCCGCAATGGCAGATTTACTCGAACTATAGGCAGAAAGCCCCGGAAATTTTGATGAGCCTTGGAAGCCGCCCATGCTTCCAATGTTGACAACGTGGGTTGGTTTCTCCCCTCCCATCATTGGTTTCAACATCCGAATAAGCGTAGCTGGTGCAAAAACATTCACCTTATATATGGCATGAAAATCCTCTTCAGTCAAATCCATAAATGGTTTAGAAATAAGGAGACCAGCATTATTGACCAATGCGTCAACTCTATTGACATGAGCGGTTATCGACTCCAAGGAAATGGCACTTACATCTTCCGCAAGGGGAACAAATACACCGTTCCTATTGATTGAATCCACGTATTCACTCAATTCCTTCAGTCGTTCCTCTCTCCTAGCAATGCCTAGAACCTTGGTTATCCGCTCATCTGCAATCAACTTCTTTGTCAACTCATACCCAACACCTGAACTAGCTCCTGTTACAATTACATTCATCTTATTCTGTTTGATACAAACTTAGCGGAAGTTGATGATTGACTATGCAGTCTTGCATTTCGTTTCTAAATTCGATGCATGGCACGACTTATACTCCTTATCCTATCTACATCGATTGTGTTCTTCGGAACTGTAAAAGCACAACTTCGGAATTTCTCCAATATATATGAGCCGGAATTTTTCGCGGCTTATTCCGAGTATCCTGAAATACCAAAAGGTCTTTTGGAAGCTGTGGCTTACAATAGAACCAACCTTCGCCATTTGGATGAAACGGAATTGGAAAGCTGTATTGGGCTGCCACAAAGCTTTGGAGTTTTCGGTTTAGTTGAAGATGGAAATGGCTACTTCAGTAATACACTTTCGCTGGTTACAGAGTTATCAGGAAATGAGATTTTGGCAGTCAAGTCAAGTACTTCCGTTCAAATTCTTGCTTATGCCAAGGCAATTTCGTCTGTACCTGTTTCGGGCTGGAATGGTTCTGAGATTGCCCAGCGACTAATCCACGTGTCAGAACTCCCGCATGAAAATACAGCCCAGAATTTTGCTTTGGAAGTGCAACTCTATGAGGTCATCTCCTTATTAAATAACCGCGAATTCATGTCGCAATTGGGTTATCCGACTCTTCGCCTCAACCTAAATGAAATCTTCGGAAGCAATTTAGACGTGCTTTCAGCGAAGCGAATTCTAATGGATGGTGAACATATATATAATGAAAGTGGCGAAACATATCGGGCTGGTGGCGGCATAGCTCCGTGCTACGATTACGTTGCCGATGCTTTTGTACAAACGCCAACCTGTAATTACAGCTCGCGAAGTGGAACGGCCATAAGTGCGGTTACTATACATACTATACAGGGAAGTTACGCTGGTGCAATTAGCTGGGCACAGGACTGTAGCGCGAACGTGTCCTATCATTATGTGGTAAGCAGTACAGGGCAAATAACCCAAATGGTGTGTGAAGCAGACAAAGGTTGGCATGTTGGAACCGAAAACCCCTATACTATAGGAATAGAACATGATGGCTACATCAGCGACCCGAACAACTATACTGCAGCCATGTACGCGACTACTGGAGACCTTTGCTTTGATATTTCGCAGAGCGGATATGGCATTAGTGGAATCAGAACGGCTTATTTCCCGTGGGCCGCAGCCACCAATTACAACGCAACAAGTACTCCTGGTTCTTGTGTAAAAATCAAAGGACATCAGCATTTTCCAAACCAATCACATACTGATCCAGGTCAATATTGGGATTGGCATCATTTCTATAAGTTGGTAAATCCAAATACACCAACAACTACTTTAACCTCAGCTTCGGGTAATTTTTACGATAGTGGCGGTCAAATTGGCGTATATTCTAGTGATGAGCGGACTTTAACGCTGATAGCACCAACTGGAGCAAGTTCGGTATCGGTGACATTTCAGTCCTTTGATTTAGAGGATCAATGGGACTATCTATATATATATGATGGAACGGATGTGTTTTCGCCAATGATTGGGTATTACACAGGAACCAACAATCCTGGAACCGTGACTTCGAACAGCGGAAATCTATTGTTTGAATTCCGAAGTGATTGCGCCACGGCCAATCCGGGTTGGGAAGCAACGTGGAATTCGAATGGCGCTGATAATATTGCTCCAACGGTTGAAGTAACTGCTGGCCCTTGGGAGACCGAGAATTTCTACGCGTTCTATTCTGAAAACGATAACATTGGAGGAAGTGGTGTTGTGGATGAAGAGCGCTTCTCCTCTGTTTTGGATTTTGATGGTACTCGTTGGAGCGGGAATTCAGATCGAGGATATCTATATGACAACTTCAACCCAGGGCTTTCATCTTGGGTTTCTCAATTAGGAACATGGAGTTTGAATGGTGGAACTGCCATTCAATCTAACGAAACAGAAACCAATTCCAATCTCCACATTCCAGTGGTACAGGAGCAATTCTTCAATTATCTCTACTCGTATAGGATGAAACTGAACGGCTCTGGAGCAAACCGAAGAGCAGGAATGCACTTCATGTGCTCGGATGCAACCTTGGCCAATCGGGGAAATTCATACTTCATTTACTTACGAGCCGATAACGACAAGTGCCAGATTTACAAGGTCACCAATGATATTTGGGAGCTGGAAACCGATGATGACTTTACCGTTGACCCGAACACGTGGTATGATGTAAAGGTCATTTGCAATCACTTTAATGGAGAAATACGCGTTTATGTTAATGGCGTAATGGCAAGTTCTTGGACAGACCCTTCTCCGATTTTGACTGGAAATAGTATTTCACTTCGAACGGGTAACTGCACAGCTGAGTATGATGATGTGCGTGTATATAAAGGACGGATTGGCGCGCAATACATTAGCATAGGAACCGCAAGTGACCCTGTTCGCTATCAGAATCCAAATCCGAATACTCCTGCTTGCGAAATACGAACCATTGTATTTGATGGCGCTGGAAACTGTTCTACCGAAGATGTCATTCAAGTTAATATAGATTGGACCGCTCCTGCTCTTTCGGGTGTAAACGATGGCAACTCAACTGATATTGATGTTACCAATGATGGAACTCAACTCTTTGCCAATTGGGCTCCGGCTTCTGATCCAAATTCTGGAATTAACCATTATGAAGTAGCGATTGGCGATTTCGCAGGAGGAACAAACGTTCATGCATTTTCCAACGAAGGTTCGAGCACTTCCATCAATGTTCCATTCGCTTTAGTACCTAACGACTGGTATTACACAACCGTGAAAGCTGTAAATGGCGCTGGTTTGGAAGAAGCCGACACATCAAACGGACAGCAATACATCGACATAACGGTTGGGATTGAAGAGTTTATGCGCCAATCAGTTTACCCAAACCCAACTACAGGAATTGTGAATCTTCCTAAGATTGATAATCTAAAATGGCAATTATTTGATGCAACGGGAAGGTTAGTTACTGAAGGAAATAGGGAAAAGCAGATTGATTTGCGAGCTTTTGGGTTAGCAAAACAGGTTTACAGCCTTTCTTTATTCGATGCAAACAAAGTGATTACAGTACCTTTGGTTTACATTGATAAATAGCAATTAGGATGATTACTCTTAGACAAGCTGCCTCATTTTTGGTTTTATCCCTCAGTTTTTCATTTACCATTCAAAGTCAGAATGTTATTGAAAGCGTGAATCAACGCACTGACCTCGTACAGTTCTTCGATGTATTGAAAGATTCGGATAAAAATTGGATCATATCGGGACAAGCCAATCCGGGCACAAATATTCCTGCTTCTCTTTATTTTATCCAATCTGTGGATAGTACGGGAGAAACAATTTGGGATTTTGATCATGATCTGATGCCCAAAACTTGGGAAACGGCAATCCCTTCAAATAGAGATAAAGCAATAGTGTTGCCTGATGGAAGTGTCGTTCTAGTTGGATTGCAGGATGGTTGTGATTTCATTACAGGAATTTCCAATCTCATCAAACTTACTCCATCAGGTTTGGTTGAATGGAGTCATGAATTTGGCGAGATGTCTGAATACAATCCCGACCGCTTCTTTGACCGATTGGCTACCAACGCAACCACCAAAATTGCCATTGCTTCTTCTGACACCATCATGTTCTTTCATTCAGATGGAACATTCATTTCCAAATGGGAAGTGGAAAATACACCTGTAAGATGTATGCGATGGGAAACAGACACTACACTTTTGGTTGCGGCTGATTCTAAAGTTGTCCGATTTGGAATGGATGGAGCGATTCTAGACTCCGTTACACTTCCAAACAACAGTTTCGGAATAGATATTCATCATACTTCCAGCAAGGTTTGGATAATGACTCAGGATTCAATTCATGTGATGGACGAGCAATTTCAGACCATTTCAAACATTAATCTTTCCTCTTTATCAGGAACGAGACGTGATTTTAGAGAAGTTGATGGAGCGGTTTGGGTGACTGACAAAAATGGACTTTGGAGCATTTCATCAGGATATGAGCTCGTAAACGAGCTGATGTTCAGCAACCAAGTAGTATCATCTGATATTCATGATGGCGTTGTAATGACCGTATCAACTATCGAGCAGAACAATCGCACAACAGGATTGATGAAAAGCTATCTGATGGATGGAACTTCAGTAGAACATGCTGATGATGTGGAGTTGTTAGTTCATGTGGATTCAATTGTGACCGTTACAGGTTTCAATAGTGGTCCAGAACCAATTTTCGTTCATTGGGCGTACTTGACTCCAAGCATCATCAACCATTCGCAAAATGTATTGAGCAAAGTGATGGTGTCCTATTCTGAGCAATATTTACCGGGGTTTTGCGGCCCTGGTGGCGTGTCTCTGATCACAGAAAACATTGAACTGGCCTATTCTGATACGTTGGTGCTGAATTTCCCTCCCTTCCGAGTTGGCTACTATAGCCCATTTACAGGAGACAGCACGGTAACCTATTCTGTTTGCATGGTTGCCCAAAGTCCGAACGACCATCTTGACGTTTTTCCTTCTGACAATATCTGGTGCGAAGATTTGAATTTTGTCCTACCTCTTGGAATACAACAGCCAAGCATATCTAAACTAACCGTTTACCCAAACCCAACTACGGGAATTGTGAATCTTCCTCAGATTGATAATCTGAAATGGCAACTCTTTGATGCAACTGGAAGATTGGTTGCTAAGGGAAATGAAGAAAAGCAGATTGATTTTAGCAAGCTAGGAGTTGCCGAGCAAGTTTACTCATTGAGGCTACTAACCAACGAAAGTCAATCAATCGTCAAGTTAATTTACTTGAAACAGTAGTTACTTACTCTTATAAATCAGGTAGCTAAAGTCCTTCTCATTCAGAACCTCGTTTGCAATTTTCAGAAGTTGAGACGAAGTCAATCCCTCAATTTGCAGGGCAATTTCCTTCCAAGTTCTAACCTCATCAAAAGCCAAAATGCTTTTGCCAATGCCCAACATTTGGCTTTGGTTGTTCTCTTGTCCGATAGCTACTTGTCCGAGCAATTGCTGTTTGGCCTTGTGCAACTGTAACGTTCCAAGTCCTTTTTCGCGAAGCAAACGCAGTTCTTTGTGTGTTAAATCGATGCACTTTTTCAAATACTTCTCGTCCATTCCCAAATAAATGGAGAACAAGCCAGTATCTGAATAGGTCGAATAATTGGTTTCTACATTATATGTGTAGCCATGTCGTTCGCGCAAACTCATGTGCAAACGTGCATTCATTCCAGGTCCACCAAGGATATTGCTGAGCAAAAACATACCAATACGATCATCATGACCTGAAGCGTACGCCACATTTCCCATCATCAAATGCGTCTGGTAGTTGGATTTCTGTTCTTCTAACCGAGCAGGTTTGTATCCAGAAAAACTACTTCGCGCGGTCACCAAATCGCTTGAACCTAACTCTTCGCTGAAGTTCTGATCAATCATTTTCTTCAACTTATTGAGATTAATCTTCCCAACGGAGGCAATAACCATTTGATCGGTACGGTAGCCGCGCTTCAAAAACTGTCTCACCGACTTCTCATTGAAGCTATACACACTATCGGGAGTTCCCAACGTTCCTCTTCCCAACGAATCCTTGGCGAAAACCAATTCATCAAAATCATCGAAAATCATTTCTGATGGAGAATCGAGGTAGGAATTAATCTCATCTACAATCACCGATTTCTCCTTTTCTAACTCTTTAGCTGGAAATGTGGAGTGAAAAACGATGTCGTTGAAAAGCTCAACTGCACGAGAATAATGCTCACTGAGAAAAGTGGCATGAACCACGGTTTCCTCTTTCGTAGTATAAGCGTTTAGTTCACCTCCAATATCCTCCATGCGGCTTAGCACATGATAAGCTTTGCGCTTTGACGTTCCTTTAAAAATGACATGCTCAATAAAATGCGCCAATCCATGTTCATCGGGCATTTCATCCCGCGAACCCATGTTTACGAAAAATCCCAAATGCGCCACAGGCGAATTCACTTCCTTGTGTATACATCGAATGCCGTTGGGCAAAGTCCATCTCTCAAAATACTCTTCCTGCATGGGCGCTAAAAGTACTTCTTGAGAACTGGAAATTTACCCAATGCATAACGCTCAATGCGTGGCGTATTTACGGCTGAGAGTAAGGCGGAGGTCAAAAACGGCAAGGAAATGACCTTGTAACGTACGATTGCACCCACAACAGGGGTCACTAATCCAGTCAGAACTAGTATAACCAAAGCGAATGAGGCAGCCAGATACCAAGTGGAATCAAGTAAGGGTTTGCCGCGGCAAACCCCAACAATCGCCAAGATGGATAGTAGTATAACCAAAAGGTTCTCTAATCCTGAAAGCACCATGAAAGGAGAACTGATGTCCCAAGGGAAAGGACGGAATGTAGCGTTAACGAAAGCAATGGGTGCTGCTTTCAGAACACTCCAAGCAGTTGGCTCTAACTTGGGAATGTCGATGGTGCTTCCAGTTTTGCCATAATCAAGTAAGACCGTTTGCTCACTTCCCTTGGCAAGAGAATAAGTGGCTACATTTTCCTGCCGAGCATCTTTC
Source organism: Flavobacteriales bacterium (assembly GCA_021741155.1). Classification (GTDB taxonomy): domain Bacteria; phylum Bacteroidota; class Bacteroidia; order UBA10329; family UBA10329; genus UBA10329. The sequence goes on from JAIOYP010000032.1 coordinate 7,850, forward strand.
CAATATACAGCGGTTATGTCCGAATTTGTCACCAGTTTTTTGCGGTCAGAAATGAACTCCAAATCATCATAATTTTCTGCCCCTATATATAAGGTGTCTTTTGCACTGGTTTCGATGTATGTTCCGCCAGCTGCTAATTCGTAAAATTCATGCTGTCGTTGCGCCATTCTCGCAAACAGACTTTTATCCGGAAAGACCTGAGCCATTAAAATCAATCCGAAAAACCCGATAGAGAAAACGGCCAAAAACCAGATTGACGGATGAACGGTCTGGAACCTTCTAGCCAGTAACCATCCTACCAAACCAATTCCAATTGCGGCCAAGGCGAAGCTTTTAACTGTAACCAAAAAGAAAAGACTGAGAACAATTAGAACCACTTCTTTGATGGAGAATCCATCATTTACAATCTTCATTACACCAAAAAGGAATAGCCCCAATCCGAAGAGCAAGAGTGGTTCTTTCAATACGCCAGAAGCCCAGAACATCATTCCTGGCATCAGAAAAACGCCAGCGAAAAACCATTTCTCTTTTGATGGAGCCATTTGCTTGAGAAAATGGAGAATCCCGGTAAGACCAATCAATCCAAGAAAATTGGCAACCACACTATGAACGTTATAATGCCCGAGTGAAAACAATCTTACGAAAGCGTTGAATCGGATGATGGTATGCGTGTCGTTCGCTATACTGCTTCCATAAGGCCGATACCAATGATTCATCGTGTCGTAATACTGCTGAAAATGAGGCGTGTCATTCATCACCCCAAAAAGCATCTTGAAATAATCAGCTGGATGCTGACGCAAAGCCGAAAACATCACCATTCCATCATCATAATACTTCCATATATCGGCAGTAGAACGGTCCGTGTAGTAATAGGTATAAATAAGGTATAGCAGGAAGCCACTCAACACTTTCAGTACAAACACACCTTGAAACCATCTAATTGGTATGTTCCCGATTCGGAAGAATTTCATTCTTGAAATGAGAAAAAGGAACAAGGCCAAATAGCCCAAATTCAAAACTGCTCCTATCAGATGATTCATGGTTTCAAATGTAAGCACCCATTATTGCATGAAGGACAAATTGTAACTTTGCAATACTATGAGGGAAGTAGAAATAGATATTGACCAAATTCACAGTCGCGGAGACATTGACGATGCTTTGAGAGAATCGAAGTTGACTAAAGGCGATCACGTAAGGTTTTTCAAGTCTAAAAACGTTTCAGCTATTCAAGTATTCTCTGTGCTGTTCTTCATGTTTCTGTTCCTGTTGAATGAGAAAAGAAAAACCTTTGCGGAAAAAATCCTGACGGACATCTTCAACAAGTACCAAAATGAAGAAGAACTGGAAACCGAAATTGAAAAGGAATACGGCATCAAGGTAACGGTTGAGACAGTGAATGACCCCGACCGTGAAGACTGGATGAGAATGTCTGCTATAGAGTTTGAAAAATGTTTTTCTGACCCCGATGATGATTACTCTGATGTGCCCTTGATAGAATTAAACCCAGATTACATTCCATGGAAGCAGGGGACATAGTGAGAATTGACCTTCCACAAGCAGATGGTAAAGTAAAGATTCGACCTTCGCTACTGCTGAAACAAGTTGCTCCATATGACGATTGGATTGCTTGCGGAATCAGCTCCAGTTTGAGCCTAGAGGTCAAGGGTTTTGACCTGATTATGGATGAATCCTCTCCAGAATTCCCAACCAGTGGATTAAAGCACACAAGTCTTATCCGTTTAGGTTTTCTCAGTACTAGACCGAAAGAGAAAATAAAGGGTAAAATCGGCTCCCTAAGCAAACAAACCCACCTACTACTCTGCAACCGCCTGGCCGACCATCTGCGCAAATAGTCTGTTTCCTTTCCGTTTTCTGTTAATAACTATGGTGTTCGGGTTCACCTCGGCAAACCCCTGCCAAAGACGTGTTGGTTACTTTTGCAGCACATTTCAATCTTGATTTTGCCAAAATGAACACCACAACCAACCAATTGACAACTGTAGAAACTGCGAAAGACCTTGGATTACTTCCAGAGGAATTTGAGAAAATCAAAAAAATTCTAGGTCGTACTCCAAACTTCACGGAGCTGAGTATTTTCTCGGTTATGTGGAGTGAGCATTGCAGCTACAAAAACTCCATCACTTGGTTAAAAACACTTCCAAGAAAGGGTTCTAAAATGTTGGTTGAGGCTGGCGAGGAAAACGCTGGGATGGTTGATATTGGTGATGGTTTGGCTTGCGTATTCAAGATTGAATCACACAATCACCCTTCGGCTTTGGAACCGTATCAAGGAGCAGCTACAGGCGTTGGGGGCATTAACCGAGACATCTTTACGATGGGCGCACGTCCAATTGCGCAATTGAATTCACTTCGTTTTGGCAATCCAGATTTGGACAAAACTAAATGGTTAGTGAAAGGTGTAGTGAAAGGAATTGGCGATTACGGCAACGCGTTTGGAATTCCGACCGTTGGTGGCGAGGTTTTCTTTGATGAGTGCTACAACCAAAATCCATTGGTAAACGCCATGTCTGTTGGAGTTTTAGAAGTTGGGAAAATGGTTTCGGCCACTTCTTACGGAGTTGGAAATCCTGTTTTCATTGTGGGTTCATCCACAGGAAAAGACGGAATTCATGGAGCTGCTTTCGCGAGTAAAGACATTACAGAAGAAAGTGCTGGCGATCTTCCAGCCGTACAGGTTGGTGATCCATTCCAAGAGAAATTGTTGTTAGAAGCTTCGCTGGAAGTTATTGAAACGGGTGCCGTTATCGGAATGCAGGACATGGGCGCAGCTGGAATTACGTGTTCTACTTCGGAGATGAGCGAAAAAGGCGGTCACGGAATGGATATTTGGTTGGATAAAGTTCCAACACGACAAGACAATATGCTTGATTGGGAGATTCTTTTGAGCGAATCTCAAGAGCGTATGCTTATCGTGGTTGAGAAAGGAAAAGAAGAAGATGTTCTTGCCGTTTTTGACAAGTGGGATTTGAACTGTGTAGAGATTGGCGTGGTAACAGCTCCGAATCTTGGCGAAAAAGGCGGAACGCTCAACTACTATATGAAAGGCGAGTTGAAAGCACAGATTCCAGCTTGGGACTTGGTTCTTGGTGGCGGTGCTCCAATTTACGAGCGCGAATACAAAGAGCCTGCATATTACGCTGAATTTCAGAAATTCACTATCGACCAACTTCCAGAACCTGAATGCTTGAAAGAAGCTGCTTGGCATTTGATTGGCCATCTGAATATTGCTTCTAAGAATTGGGTAACCGAGCAATACGATAGCATGGTTGGAACGGTGAACATGAGCACGAATGCTCCTTCTGATGCAGCCGTTGTGAACCTAAAAGGAAGCAATCGTGCTTTGACAATGACAGTCGATTGCAACTCACGTTATATCAACGCTGACCCTGAAAAAGGGACGCAAATTGCAGTTGCTGAAGCAGCAAGAAATCTTGTTTGTACGGGTTCTGAACCAACGGGCGTTACCAACTGCTTAAACTTCGGAAATCCGTATTCTCCAGAAGTTTACTGGCAATTTGTAGGTGCGATTAAAGGAATGGGAGCCGCTTGTCGCAAGTTCGACACGCCTGTTACTGGCGGAAACGTGAGTTTCTACAATCAATCCGTTTTTAAGGATAAAACAGAACCTGTTTTCCCAACACCAACCATCGGAATGGTGGGTATTTTAAGCGATAAGGACAACCGCATGACCTTGAATTTCAAGAATGCTGGCGACCTTATTTACTTGGTTGGAACATCACGAAATGAAGTGAATTCATCTGAATATCTCTACAGTTTCAGAGGCGTGAAAGGTTCACCTGCTCCATACATGGATTTGGATGAAGAATTTGATTTCCAACAGCAGATTCTCTCTCTAATCAGTGAAAAAACAGTTCAATCTGTTCATGATGTTTCTGATGGTGGTTTATTCGTGACTGTTCTTGAATCAGCCATGCCAAACGGCTTTGGATTTGAGATGGAGACAGACGAAGAAATCAGAAAAGACGCCTTCCTATTTGGCGAAAGCCAAAGTCGTGCGGTTGTTTCCGTTTCCACAGAAAATCAAGAGGCATTCGTTGAATTAATGTCGGCTTCAGGAATTGACTACACCCTTCTCGGAACTGTAACATCAACAGATAATATGTTGATAGACGGTGAAGATTTCGGAAAGGTGAGCGAAGCTGCAAATACTTACAATACGGTTCTGGCGAAAAAGATGGCCTAATCCAAGGCTCTCTTTTTTCTTCTTCATTTCTACTTCCTTTCTAGGAACTCATCCTTCGATGCTTGCAAGGTTTCGCTGAAACCTTATTTTTGGACACCTGATAAATTTCAGGCAACCCAAATCTCCACTAAACGAAAGAATATGAGTCGTCCGCTTCCATTAGATATGATGTACCGTTGGGAAAGAGAATCTCCCGACTTGGTTTATATGCGCCAGCCTATTAACGGCAAATGGCACGAATGGACGTGGAAAGAAACTGGGCAGGAAGTGCGCAAAATGGCGGCTTACTTGAAGGGACTTGGCTACGAACCAGGCACGAAAGTGGCCATGATTTCGAAGAACTGTGCGCATTGGATTATTTGCGATTTGGCCATTCAAATGGCAGGATATTGTGGCGTTCCATTGTATCCAAACTTGAATGATGAAACCATCAATCAAATTCTCACGCACAGCGAATCAAAGTTGCTTTTCGTTGGAAAACTGGATGATTGGGCTTCTATGCGACCCGGAGTTCCTGATAATGTGAAGTGCATTGCATTCCCATTTTACACCGAGCCAGGCTACGAAGAATGGTATCAATTGGTTAAAGATGTGGCGCCAATTAAGGATAACGTTCACCGTGACCCAATGGATATGGCTACCATCATTTACACTTCTGGAACGACAGGAATGCCGAAAGGTGTTTTGCATAAGTTCCACAATTTTGGTTGGGCCGCTGAGAAAGCGATGGAAGAACTGAGATTACAACCTCATACACAGCGTTTTTTCTCTTACCTCCCACTCTGCCATATTGCAGAACGTTTGTTGGTAGAAATGGGAAGTATTTACACAGGAAGCCCCGTTTCGTTTGCGGAATCGTTGGATACGTTTGCTGCAAACTTGGCAGAATCTAAGCCAACAGTATTCTTGGGAGTTCCTCGAATTTGGAGCAAATTCCAGCAAGGAATTCTTGGTAAAATGCCTCAGAAAAAGCTTGACCTTTTCTTGAAAATTCCAATTCTAAATGGAATTGTGAAGAAGAAAATCAAAACTGGATTGGGTCTTGCAGAAGCCGAGAACATTTTCACTGGTGCAGCGCCTACTCCGGCTTCGCTTATCATATGGTTCGCAAAGCTCGACATCAACATTCAGGAAGCGTACGCCATGACCGAAAACTGCTGCTACAGCCACGTTACCCGAAACAATGCTATCAAAGTCGGTTACGTTGGACAAGCATTACCTGATTGCGATGTGAAGTTGAGCGACATCAAAGAGATTCTTATAAAGCACGATGCATTGATGGATGGCTACTACAAAGAGCCTGAATTGACTGCCGAAACAATGGTTGATGGATGGCTTCGTACAGGAGATGAAGGCTACATTGACGATGAAGGATTTTTGAAAATCACAGGACGAGTAAAAGATCTTTTCAAAACCACAAAAGGGAAATACGTTGCTCCATCTCCAATTGAAATGAGCATTTCTGAGAACGCAGATTTGGATCAAGTTTGTGTTGTGGGAGATGGCATTCCGCAGCCTCTTGCACTGTTGGTTATTTCAGAATCTGGCTTAAAGAAGAGCAAAACGGAACTTACCGACAGCATTCTCAAAACCTTAGATCGAGTGAATCCTTTATTGGATCACCACGAACAAGTGAAAAAAGCGATTGTGGTTAAGACTGCTTGGACGGTGGAAAACGAACTCTTAACACCAACCATGAAAATCAAACGTAATCCGATTGAGAAAATCTACCACAAGCATTACGAAAAGTGGTATGAATCTCCTGAAAGAATTATTTGGGAGTAACCTGAATCAAACTGTTAATGAAAAGCCGCTCAATTGAGCGGCTTTTTTATTTCTTGACTATTTCCAATCCTGCCTTCACCAACCAATAAGCCAAAAACACCCAAGGGAATCCGTGAAACACAAGGTCAAACCAATCCATTCCCGTCATGCCGATAGCACCACCTGCCACCCAACGAATTTTACCAACGATGTGCGGTTCTGGATGAAATGGCGCTAATCCGAGTGTGAGTGACACTAGGAACCAAGTAAGTAGCTGACTTTTAGTTTTCGATTGCATGATGCAAAGATTCGCAATGATTTGACCTCGAACGGTGACAATCCGCACAAATGATTCTTCTTACCTTTGAGTAAACACTTTCATCATGGGACTTGAAGCGCTGAAACTTGAATTAATTGAATGGTTAACCCGATTGGAGAATCAGTCGACAATTGAATATCTGAAAGTTGTGAAAGATGGTTCTGAAGAACAAAAGGATTGGTGGAATGACTTATCCGATCTTCAGAAAGCTGGAGTTGAGAGAGGGTTGAAGGACATTGAGAATGGTTGGACATCTTCGCACGATGCAGTGAAAGAAAAGTATTGGCTTTGATTATCAGCGTTAATCCGCGCAATCCGTGTCATCCGCGTTCTATTATCCCACTTCAAAACTATTCCACGTCTCAAACTTCCATATCTCCAGCACTTGTTTTACTGAAATGGAATAGGGTTGATAAATACGATTGGACGACACCAACTGAAAGCTTTGCTCCGTTTCCAAATTCGGATACACGAGTTTAAAAACCACACCATCATCCTTGGTGATGATAATGCAAGGCGTACCATTCTTTATCTCGTTCCAATCCTGAACGAATGAACCCGTTACCCATGCGTTTTCGGGTATCGGCAGCATGCTATCGCCCTTAATCTGAAAGCAGCGATAGGTTCTATTCTTAGGTAGAAAGGGCAATTGAAACTTGGGTAGTTTCTCTACAAACTCAGGATCACCATAACCATTGGCGTAACCAGCTTGCGCTTTGGTTGCTACCATTTCAATATTCTCGTTTCCTTGGTTATCGGTGGTCACAGTCAGCAGGCGCAGTTTCTGCCCTGTGATGTCCACATCCATTCCTCTGTCTATTTCTGAAAGTTGGAATCCAGACAGCTTGCTCAAATCATACCTAATCAGCGCATCCAGACTTACCTTGAAATGCTCCGCCATGCGAATCAACTTCGGAAACGGAGGCTGCACTCCTTTTTCGTAACCAATTAACGTGGTTCGACTTAGCTCTAGTGTTCGCGCCAAATCCGTCTGCGAAATCTGCTTTCGCTCTCTCAGGAATTTCAGATTTGTTGAAAAAAACATTTGACCAAAATTGAATCACGAATGTAATGAATGTTTACATTATGGACTGACTAATGTCGATTATTTGGTCAATTTGATAATTAGCAGATTAGCAAATGAGGGAATTAGCAAATGGTTGGAGTGGACGTAAATAGGTTACGGAGCCGAGGTATAGCGTTGCAATCAAGAAATCAATTCGTTAGTATTGATTAACCCTAAAAACAGAAAAAAAATGAAAAGACAATTAAACGGTAAAGTCGAAACCGACCTTTTCTTAGAGGAACTTTGGATTTCCAAAGTCAATAAGGATTGCAAAGACCAACAAGCATTTCTTACAGTTAGGAGTGACCGAGTTGATATTTACCACAAAGGCGGGAAATTATTTAGCTATGATAAGAATGGTTTTAAAACGCACTTGAAATATGCGTCCGTAATCACTTCTTCAGAAAAAGATTATCTGACTGAAAAGGAACTTTCTACCCAAACGCTTATCTCAGACTTCAAAGCTAACTATCCTAGAATCAAAGAAAACTGCGCGAATTATTCCGGAGTTGAGGCTTTAGGTGTTTCCAACATCTACCACAAGCATTCCTATCTATCCGATAGCAATGTTGTTGTACTGGATATTGAGGTGTCTTTTGAATCGGACGAGAAAGAAAAAAGCCAAGACCGAATTGATATTCTATTTCTGAACAGAAAAACGAAAATGCTTCAATTCGTGGAAGCTAAACACTTTTCAAACCCAGAAATCTGGTCAAAAGGTTCACCCAAAGTTATTGGACAAATTGGTCGTTATGAAAAACAGATAAGACTCAGAAAAGATGAGATTCTCTCCGCATACTCCGAGTATGTGCGAATAATTAATCGCGTATTCGGAATCTCTTTGCCTGAGCCGATTGATATTGATTCAAAAGCAACCCTGCTGATATTCGGATTTGATAGCAATCAAAAAGATGGAAGGCTTAAAAATCTTATCACGGACAATGAAATTTACGATGGCATTAAGTGCTATCCGATTGGAAATGTCAAAGAACTGAAACCAGAGAATCTTTGGAACACGAAAGAAATCCGCAGTAAAAAATGACCTTCAAAATCCATAGAGGAACACAAGAGGTAGGTGGTTCATGTGTTGAGATTTGGACTGACACCACGCGTATCGTTGTTGATATCGGGATGCCGCTGGTCATGGCCAACGGGCAGGAATTTAATTTCAAACAGTACGAAAAACTCAGCACGCAAGAATTGGTCGAACAGGGAATTCTACCCGCAATTGATGGACTGTATGAAAACGCAAACTCAAAAGTCGATGGTATTCTCATCTCGCATTATCATCAAGACCATCATGGATTTCTGTCCTATGCAGACACTTCAATTCCTGTTTTTACGGGTGAGGCAACAAAACAGATTTTGGAATTCAGCGAGGAGTTCTTCAATGGAAAGCAACTTGAAAACCAATTCCAAACCTTCGCCAAAGACCGTTCTTTTTCAATTGGAGACATCACCATTCGGCCTTATTGGATGGATCATTCGGCCTTTGATGCGTATGGTTTTCTGATAGAGGCCGATGGTCAGCGCATTTTTTATTCGGGTGATTTTAGAGGTCATGGTCGAAAGGGAAAAGTATTCAAATGGTTTTTGCACAATGCGCCTCAAAACGTGGATTATCTGCTGATGGAAGGAACAACGATTGGAAGAGGACGGCAATCATTTCCAACGGAAGAAGAATTGGAAGAGAAATTCATCGATGTTTTCAAATCAACCCAAGAGATTAATCTCATCAATACATCTGCTCAGAATATTGATCGAATCGTGACCATCTACCGTGCATGCAAAAGGACGAGCAAATTGATGGTTGTTGATGTTTATACGGCTGCCATCATGAAAGAAATGGCGAGCTACGCCACCATTCCATTTCCATCTGCATCGTTTCCAGAAATCAGGGTGATGTATCCTTACTTTCTGAGCAGAATGATTGCAGATAAGATTGGCAAAGAATTCCTTTATCAATTTCAACCTTTCAAGATTACCAAAGAGGAAATCTCTGAAAGAAGAAAGGAGATTGTTTTCCTAATCAGACCGTCAATGAAAACGGACCTTGACCGCATCGGCAAACTGGAAAATGGGAATTTCATCTACTCCATGTGGAGCGGTTATCTGAAACAACCGAAGACAGATTCATTTGTAAATCATCTAAGATCCAAAGGTTTTGCATTCCATCAAATTCACACAAGCGGGCACGCAGATATTGCAACATTGAAGGAAATGGTGACGGCAATGAAGCCAAAAAACCTTGTGCCAATCCACACTTTTGATGGAGACGAGTACAAGGACATTTTTACGACTGTACAAGTAAAACGGGCATTGGATGGGGAAATGATTCGGTGATGGGATAATGTGAAAATTAGCAGATTAGCGAATGAGGGCAATTTTCAAATGGCTGGAGTGGACGTAAATAGGTTACGGGGTGAGGTAATAGCTTAGAAGTGAATCAAAAAAAACATCATGAGCTACACACCAAACTATCAGTTCATCAACCACATTCATGTCGACCTTATAGGAATGACAAAGGACTCAACTACAGCAACGCTGCTCATTCGTATCGTTGATAAAGACGGTATCTCTGACCGACATCATTTGTTCTGCGAATTTGACCAAGTAGGCTCACTGCTTCTTCAGGCAGGTAGTGCGGCAGACCCTGTCATTGATGCGTTGGCCCAAATTCTGAGCAAGAAGCAGATGGATGAAGAAGAATCAATTGACATACATGATATACTAGGAGAACCGCTCGATATTCAAGGAAAGTGTCTGCGGGTATATGTTCCCAAAATGGAAATCGGTAAAAATATTTGGGTGGATCAAGACAAGGACTTCCTCATTCTTGATAAGATACTTCCCAGAAAAACCAAGCTACATATAAGTGCTGAAATCATACGGATTCAGCTAAAGAACGAACTGGATGAATTTGAGAGAACAATGCTTTTTTACAGAAAACTCAGATTGGGAAAAGCTGAAAAGTCCAAATTGAAAGACTGCCAGTTGCTTATAAAAAGCAATCTTCTCAAAATCGCACAATTGAGTAAAAAATATATGCATATCACAGAACCAAGCATAAACAACACACTATCATGAAACAAGAACCGTCTTCAATAAAACTTTACGGAGCACAGAAACTAACCATTGATGAGATACTGAAATTGGAAACAATGAAGAAAAAACGATACATGGCAACATTGACAGCAAAGGAGAAAGGCGAAATTCTAATGAGTGGCTTTATCAGTAACCTGAACAATTCTGATAATCACGACAGAAGTTTTTAAACTACAAATCATGACAAAAGAAGAACAATACAAATCACTTGTTGAAGATCGAAAAGGTTGCGAAAAGTGCATCAAATGTGGATTGATCAATCCGTCCCAGATTGAGGATGGGGAATATGATAAAGGGCAATTTATAGGCCCTTGGACAAGATGGCAAGGAAACTTGAACGCGGATATTATGATTGTTGGCCAAGATTGGGGAAGCCAGGCCGAATTCAAGAAAATGAAAGGAGAGGACAACAAGGAAAATCCGACCAACAAGTTCCTCAGCGAACTGATGAAAGAATTGCCAAGCCAATCATTCTTTCTGACCAATGCGGCTCTTTGCATCCGAAAAGGAAAAGCGCAGGGTGGGCTGAATGAAGAATGGCTTTTCAATTGCCGCTCATATTTGAAAGAGCAAATTGACATCATAAAACCCAAAGTGATAATTGCCCTTGGGCAAAAGACCTTTTATGCCGTACTGGGTGCGCTTGAGCTTGAGAGAAATGCCTCTATCAAATTCCAAAAACTGGTTGATGAAGGAGCAAGAACACATGAAGGGATGCAAATCTTGCCTGTATTCCATCCTGGAGGACTTGGCATAAGAAATAGTGGCGGAAAGGATGCGCAGAAAGCTCTTTGGAGAGAAATTGGCAATCAAATCCTTACTTCTCAAACATAAATAAGTGGTGATGAAAAGCCGTTGCAATCAGATTGCCGCGTTCGTTCCTCACTCGCAATGATGCGCACGCCAACATTTGCTGATTTGCTGATTTGCTGATTTGCTAATCCGCTAATTCACTAATCACCCTCATTTGTTAATCTGCTAATCACCCTCATTTGTTAATCTGCTAATTGACCAATTTGCTAATTCACTAATCACCCTCATTTGCTAATCCGCTAATTGACTAATCTGCTAATCGCCCCTTGAAATCCATCATCCACATAGATCTTGACACGTTTTTCATCTCCTGCGAGCGCTTACTCGATAGCAGGTTGATTGGTAAACCCGTGCTTGTTGGTGGCGTTACCGACCGTGGCGTGGTGGCTTCGTGTAGCTACGAAGCACGGATGTTCGGCATCCACTCGGCCATGCCCATGCGAATGGCACAACAACTTTGTCCAGAGGCGATTGTGATAAAAGGCAACAGCAGCACCTACAGCAAGCAATCGGACATCGTTACTGAAATTGTGAAAGAGGAATCGCCTCTATTTGAGAAATCGAGCATTGACGAATTTTACATTGATGCTACAGGAATGGACCGCTTTTTCGGTTGCTACAAATGGTCGCAGGAATTGCGCACACGCATCATAAAAGAGACTGGACTTCCAATTTCGTTTGCGCTTTCCACCAGTAAAACCGTGGCTAAAGTGGGTACGGGCGAAGCCAAACCCAACAACCACAAGGAAATCCCGAAGGACACAGAAATGCCTTTTCTCGCGCCACTTTCCATCAAGAAAATTCCGCAAGTGGGCGACCAAACCTACCGTATGCTACGTAGCATGGGCGTAGAAAAGGTGAAGACCGTGCAAGACATGCCGATGGAACTGATGGAGCGCGTAATGGGCAAAGCCGGCATCTCACTTTGGAAGAAAACCCACGCCATCGACAATTCGCCCGTCATCCCCTATCACGAACGGAAATCCATCTCCATCGAACGCACCTTTGAGAAGGACACCACCGACATGGTGAAGCTCAAAAGTATCATCAAAGCCATGGCCGAAAACCTCGCCTATCAGCTTCGGAATGGCGACAAACTCACCGCCTGCATCAGCGTCAAAATCCGTTATTCCGACTTCCAGACCACCAGCAGACAACTCCGCATTCCGTACACCAGTGCCGACCACACCATCATCCGAACCGTAGAAGAATTGTTCGACAAACTCTACGACCGCAGAGTGCTCATCCGCCTAGTCGGAGTGCGTTTCAGCCACTTGGTCGGAGGCGGCTACCAGATTAACCTGTTTGAGGACAGCGAAGAACTCATCAAACTCTACCAAGCCATGGACCTCATGCGCAACCGCTACGGACAAGATGCCGTGAAACGTGCGGTTGGAATGGGTTCAAAAGGCATCGGACGCAGCAATCCGTTCAACGGAGAACCACCTGTAATTCCTGCACATCGGAGGGCGTAATGCGACAGTAAGGGTTTGATGCGTCAAACCCTTACCTCGACTCGCCTTTTGCTGGAATATTTTCTCCTTTAACCTTCTGTTTTACTGGAAATTATTTACCATAAATGCATTTTCAATGGTAAATATTATCCATATTTGTACTAATAAGTAATTTTAATGGAAAATATTTTACCTCTACATCTTCAGGAAGTGGTTTTTTCTTCCAGCGACCCGCAGGTCAGCAAACAAATTTCTAAGCTTGCAAAAGCAGAAAAATTGCGAAAAATAGCTCCCCGTATTTATACACCCAATTTTACGGATAGCCCAGAAACAATCATTAGACGTAACCTGTTTGCCATACTCGGTAAACTATATCCTGGAGCTATACTTAGCCATAGATCGGCATTAGAGTTTCAACCCACATCAGCAGGGCATATTTTTCTTACCTACACGTACACGAAGAAAATGAGCCTACCAGGTATCACCCTTCGGTTTATGGAAGGGCCTGCACCAATAGTAGGCGATAACCGTTTTTCTGGTGAATTGTTTGTTTCGCAAACTGAAAGAGCGTTACTAGAAAATTTACAAGTAAGCCGCCAAAAAGGTCCAGAATCAAAAGTACTTACGCTGCCTAAAATTGAAGAGAGATTAGAAAGGGTTATAAGAACAAGCAGTGAATCAGGATTAAATGAGTTGAGAGATAAAGCCAGGATAATAGCTGACAGATTGGACATGAAAACTGAGTTTGAAAAATTAAACAAACTCATCAGTGCATTGCTATCTACACAACCTTCAAACATGTTATCATCGCCATTGGCAGTTGCGAGGGCATTTGGCAATCCTTACGACCCTGCAAGATTGCCCCTGTTTGAGAACTTATTTATTGCGTTGCAACAACAGGAATTTGCACCCCATCCTGAAAAGAACACAAGCAACCAATCATTCCACAACTTTGCTTTTTTTGAAGCCTATTTTTCCAATTATATAGAAGGAACAGAATTTGAGCTAGAAGATGCTAAACGTATCATAGAAACGGATACACCGATGCCTAATCGTGATGAAGATTCGCACGATGTGTTGGGAACATACAGACTTGTTAGCAATAAAACTGAAATGAGTATAACACCAACAAATCCTGAAAATTTACTGGAAATACTTTTGTATCGCCACAAAGTGTTGTTGACTGCAAGAACTTCCATGAAGCCCGGGCAGTTTAAAGACAAAAACAACAGAGCTGGTGAAACACATTTTGTTGAACACACATTGGTTAAAGGCACGCTAACAAAGGGCTTTGACTATTATCAGGCATTGACACATCCCTTTGCTAAAGCCATTTACCTCATGTTTTTGGTAAGTGAGGTGCATCCTTTTTTAGACGGCAATGGACGTATTGCAAGAGTGATGATGAATGCAGAATTAGTAAAGAACAGCCAAACAAAAATTATTATTCCAACAGTTTATCGTGATGATTATGTCGGGGCTTTAAGGCTGCTTACCCGTCAAAACGACCCTTCCGCATATATCCACATGATGCAAAGGGCAATGGAATTTAGTACAACAATAATCGGAGATGATATGAATACTATGGAAAAACATTTAGAAGCAAGTAATGCATTTAAGGAACATACTTCGGCAATGCTGAAAATCATATCATCACAAAACAATCTACCGACCTACTGACAAAAGAAATTGGCAGAAGCAACTCGTTCAACGGAGAACCGCCTGTGATTCCTGCACATCGGAGGGCGTAATGCTGTTAAGGTTTGATGATTCAAGCCACTCAAGGAATGACCAAAAAAATAGCCGATTTCCTATATATTTACCAATCATCTGCAAGTTTTCAGAGTGGTGCAAACTCCAAAATATTGCCCTGACATTTATCGACAGAATATAACACCCGACTACTAAATGACGCCTGAACTACATCAAATAATCAATTCGCTTCCTACCAAGGACAGTCTGAACATTAGACGAGCAGCCGTAGCTTTGGGTGTTCTTGAAGAATTAGTTTATGTTGATATAATTCCCTACCGTGAAGCAATCTTAGGAGAATGCTTCCTAAACGTATTACGAAAAATTGAACAGGCAAAAGGCGAAGCAATTTACGGTTGGCAATTTTGCGAATACACTTATATGATTGAAGCAGAGTTTCATGCAATTTGGAAATCGCCAGAAGGAAACCTAATTGACATTACACCAAGTGCCGACCCGACAACAACTAAAACTTTATTTGGTATTGACCAGAACAAAAAATATGACGGCAGCAGGACGGATAATTTTAGGTTGAACACAACCGACAACAGCTTAGTTGACGATTCAATTGAAATAGAACAAGCCAAGTTTAAGTTCATTGACATTGCGAAAAACGTGGACGGCAACGGTAATGTAATGATGACATTTAATGAAAAACAAACTTGGCACGAGCTAAACCGTTACTCATTTGAGGTAGACAAGCTATTTGATATTAACGGGACAATAAATAGCCCGTGCTTTTGCGGCTCAACATTTAGCTACAAGACCTGCCATCGAGACATAATGAAACAATTTTTAAAGACAATTTAAAGCGAACCAGTGATGAGCAATAGCAATGCGTGACAACATTTAGTCCTCAAACATTACCAACAACAAACGACATGAAAAATAGAATTTTACTTATCCTGTTTCTGTATTTAACAGTAACACAGACAATTACTGCGCAATGGACGATAACAACTGGGCCAGCACAACCAAATGTTGTTTCGGTTTCAACAAGTGGCACAAACACTTTTGCCGCAGCAGGGGCGGCAGTTTCTTATACCTCTAACAATGGAACTAACTGGACTTTAGTTAGCAACGGACTATCTGGGCCTATTCATTCCGTAGCTACAAAAGGGACTGATGTATTTGCGGGTGCTGGAGGTGGTGCAGTATTTCAATCATCCAACAATGGCACTAACTGGACAAATACAAGCACAGGTTTACCGTCTTATGATGTTCGTTCCCTGACAGTAAGTGGGACGGATATTTATGCGGGAACTTTTGGTGTTTATAAATCAACGAACAGCGGACTTCTTTGGACAAAACTAAATCAAACATGGAATGCATTTGTTCTTTCAATTGCGGTTAGCGGTAATACAATTTTAGCGGCAACACCATCCGCTGGAATTTACATGTCTTCTAGCGGTGGCGCGGGCTGGAGCCAAGTTAATAATGGATTACCAACTGCTATTAATGCTGTTCTTATCGTTGGCACAACCTTACTTGCAGGCACTTCTTCAGGCTTGTATATCTCAACTAATGGTGGTTCGAGTTGGACAGCGACAACTGTAACAGATGGGATAGGTTCCCTAACCGCTGTCGGTACTAATGTTTTTGCAGGTGGCAGTAGCGGTGGTGGGGTTTTTCTTTCAACTGATGGCGGATCTTCTTGGGCAGCAATCAACAATGGTCTTTCAAACTTGACAGTATATTCTTTGGCAACAAATTCTACTTATGTTTTTGCAGGCACAACAGGGTATGTTTTTAGGAGATTGCTTTCGGAGGTTTTGCCGCCTCCATCTTATACAATCACAACTTCTCCTAATCCTTCCAACGGAGGCACAACAATAGGTGACGGCAGTTACTCTTCTGGAAATTCAGTCACCGTTACTGCGACAGCCAATAATGGCTTTGTTTTCAATAACTGGAAGGAAGGCGTAAATATTGTAAGTTCTAACAGCACTTATACGTTTACCGCTTCTGTCAACAGGAATTTGGTTGCAGAGTTCTCATCGACAACAGGAATGGATGAAGCCAATCCTGTTAGTTCGATAAATATCTATCCGAATCCTACAACAGGCAATTTGTCAATCACAGTAAACCAAAACTGCATTTTAAATATTTACAACAATCTCGGACAGTTAGTTTTAACTAAAAACATATTCACGGGCAATACAGATTTTTCTTTCCCCGACAAAGGGACTTACCTTTTTGTGCTTGTTACAGACAAAGGAGAAATATTAGCGAAACGACAGATGATAATGCAATAGTGTGGGTCCGCTTTGTAGGAACTCATGCCGAGTATGATAAAATTGATGCCGCTAAAATCTGAGACATGAACATTAAGCCAATAAAGACCGAGCAAGATTATCAGGATGTCATGGATAGACTTGAGGTAATCTTTGATGCAAAAAAAGGTTCTGCCGAAGGCGATGAACTGGAGATTCTTGGAATCTTAATAGAGAAGTATGAAGACGAACACTTTCCTATTGGTTTTCCCGACCCGATTGAAGCAATCAAGTTCCGTATGGAGCAGATGGGATACAATCAGACCGATCTGGCCAAAATAGTGGGTCTGAAAAGTCGCGCAAGCGAAATTCTGAATAAGAAGAGAAAGCTAACGCTGGAAATGATCAGGCTATTACATGATGGTCTGAAGATTCCGACAGAAGTGTTAGTTCAGGCATACTGATCTCATTCCAAACCCTTTCGTAGAAAGGTCTGAAGCATCTGGCTTCGTTGGGGTTTGATACATCAAACCCTTACTGCATCAAACCCTAGCCGCAAGCCTTACCTTCGCGCCTCAAATTCAGCGAAGCATGAGAAGTTACACGCCATCCGAAATGGAAACATCACAATTGCACGGGCTTTTGCTGAGTGCCGTTGCGCCACGTCCCATTGCGTTTGTAAGTACAGTAGATTCGGAAGGAAGACCCAACTTGGCACCGTTCAGCTTCTTCAACGTGTTCAGTGCCAATCCGCCCATCGCCATTTTTTCGCCAGCAAGACGTGTGCGTGGCAACACCACCAAGCACACCTTGGATAACGTGAAATCCACCAAGGAATGCGTGATAAACGTGGTCAGCTACGCTATTCTCCATCAGATGAATCTTGCCAGTTGCGAGTTCGAAAATGGAGTGAATGAATTTGAAAAAGCTGGATTGACAGGAATCGCTTCTGATGTGGTAAAACCACTACGCGTAAAAGAAGCTCCCGTTCAATTGGAATGCAAAGTGCGCGAAGTGATTCACCTTGGAGAAGAAGGCGGAGCGGGAAACCTCGTGATTTCGGAAGTGGTGCGCATGCACATTTCGGAAGATGTGTTTGGAGAAGATGGAAACATCGACCCACAGAAACTAGACCTCGTGGCCCGAATGGGACAGAACTGGTATTGCCGCGCACATGGCGATGCCGTGTTTGAAGTACCGAAACCAGGTTTTGTGGTAGGAATGGGATTTGATGCACTTCCAGCCCACATCCGAAACAGCTCCATTTTGACAGGAAACGACCTTGGCCAATTGGCCATGGCATCGACCCTTCCATCTAAAGAGGAAGTGGAAGCCTATTACCAGCAACCGAACGTAAAGGAATTGCTGAAAGGACATCACCTGAAACCAAAACAGGTGGAACGCATGCTGCACAAGAATGCACACCGCCTATTGGAACAAGGAAAAACAACGGAAGCTTGGAACATGCTTCTATCCCCAAATTGTCTCTGATTTGAGCGCAGAAGTCGTACAACTAACCGCCACCACGCAAGCTGGCTTTGAAGAAATTCTTGCCAATGAACTTCGTTCATTCGGAGCACGAGATGTAGAATTGGGAAAGCGTGCAGTCTACTTTAAAGGCGACCTCGGATTCATTTACAAGGCCAATTTCCGTTCACGGTTTGCGCTGCGCATTCTCAAACCAATCAAGACTTTCGTAGCCATTGACGAACACGCGTATTATGCACGAATCAAGGCATTTCCGTGGGAGAATTACATCTCCAACGACAAGACGTTTTCCATCAAGTGCGCGCTGAATTCGCAGACATTCACGCACTCCTTATATATGTCGTTAAAGGCGAAAGATGCCATCGTTGACCGCTTGCGCGAAAAGACAGGCGACCGCCCAAACATTGATACGGAGAATCCCGATTTGCCAATCCATGTTTATATTGATAAGGAGTTGGTGACTATCTCGTTGGACTCAACGGGACATTCATTACACATGCGCGGGTACCGACAGATTACGGGACAAGCGCCTATCAATGAAGTATTGGCAGCTGGTATCGTTGAGTTTTCGGGTTGGGACCCTTCCACCCCACTCTACGATGGCATGTGCGGTTCGGGAACCATTGCCATGGAAGCCGCCATCAAAGGATTGAACATGCCTCCGGGCCTATTCAGAAAACTAGGTTGGGCATTTGAAAAATGGCCCGATTTCGATCAGAAACTATTCGATACCATCATCGAAAGTTCGATGGAAAAGATTTCTGATTCACCACTGAAAATTTACGCTTCGGATGTGAGTGCCAATGTGGTTTCAAAGGCAAAAAAGAACATCTACAATGCCGAACTTGACGATGAAATTCAGGTTTCTGTTCAGGAATTCCTCGAACTGAAGCCGACTGAACCTCGCGGCACGCTCATTCTCAATCCGCCTTATGGCGACCGAATGAACAAAGAAGACATTGACTTGCTTTACAAGAACCTTGGCGATGCTTTTAAGCAAAACTGGAAAGGTTTTTCCTGCTTTATGATAACTGGAAATCTGGAAGCACTGAAGAAAGTTGGCCTCAAATCAACAAGCAAAAGGGAACTCTTTAATGGTTCTATTGATTGCCGATTGGCACGGTTTGACATTTACGAGGGTTCTAAACGAGAGCAAGAATGAACAGATTGAAATCATTGATTGTAGTGGTCATTTGCCTTTTGGCTATTCAGACCCAAGCACAGAATTGGCGTGATTTGATTGCTGATCCGAACGCGAATTTCCGCGAGGTACAAGCAGCATTTTATGCCGAATTTGGAGATGAAGTCGGCAAAAAAGGCTCCGGCTGGAAACAGTTCAAACGCTGGGAATGGTTTATGGAACAGCGGCTTTCCGAATCGGGCAAAATGCCCAATCACAAGGTCATTTATGAAGAAGTGAAGCGTGCGGATCTTCAAAAGCAGTTTCGTGGCGCGAATGGAGATTGGCAACTCATTGGCCCAATTGAAGAACCAACGAACGGATCTGGAAGATCCATCGGACGAATATCAGCCATTGCTTTTCATCCAACCGACACAAACCAAATTTGGGCTGGCGCGCCATCTGGCGGCCTCTGGAAATCGGAAGACAACGGCCATTCGTGGGAACCACTGACCGATAACCTGCTGAACATTGGCGTTGCAGAATTGGTCATCAATCCGCATAATCCCGATACCATCTACATGGCAACGGGCGATGGAAGTACAGGCGACACATACAGTTATGGCGTAATGATGTCGGTGGATGGCGGCCAATCGTGGGACACAACTGGTCTGAGTTTTGGAGTGAATGAAGGTCGGAATATTCGGAGAATGATACTTGATTCCACCCGAACCAACGTGTTGATTGCGGCATCTACAAACGGTATTTATAGAACAGAAGATGCTGGAGCAACGTGGCAATTGGTTCAATCGGGTAACTTCAGTGATGTTGAATTTAAGCCTTTTGGCCACGATACTGTCTATGCCACAACCAGCTCGTTATCGGTTCCTCCACTTTACATTTCATACGATAATGGCCAAAGTTGGACACCATCCGTTAATGGAATGAGCACTAACAGCATGGGCCGTTGCAAGGTGGCCGTGACCAGAGCAGCACCCAATATGGTTTATGTGTTGGCAACCAATTCTAGCTCTGCCTACGAAGGTCTTTACCGCTCAACGGATGCGGGTGCCAACTGGACATTGATGTCTGATAGTCCGAACATTCTAGGGTATGACGAATACGGTTCTGATACAGACGGGCAAGGTTGGTATTCGATGGAATTGGCAGTATCGCCAATCAACGAGAATGAGGTGCGCGTGGGTGGCATAAACACTTGGAAATCTAACGATGGCGGCACAAGTTTTCTGATTGAATCGCATTGGTATGGAGCCAATGGTTCATACATCCATGCCGATCAGCACAGAGCAGAATATCATCCTATTACCAATCAGTTTTATGCTGGTTGCGATGGCGGACTTTACAGACGCTCTTATATTTTTAACGGCTACGAGAGTATATGCTCAGGTATGTCCATCACCCAATTTTATCGCTTGGGAAACGCTGCATCAGACCCAACTATTCTGCTAGCGGGGGCGCAAGACAACGGTACTTTTAGATGGAAGAACAGCATTTGGGCGGGAGTGAATGGTGGCGATGGCATGGAAGCAATGGTTCATCCAACCAATCCCTTCGTGATGTATTGCACAACACAAGGAGGTTCATTACACAAAAGCACGGATGGCGGAGTTACGTTTGGAGATGACCTTGCACCCACAGGAGGCGCTTGGGTAACACCTTTTATGATGGAACCTGGCGATCCGCAGGTAATCTATTCCGCTTCGGGAAGCATGGTTTACCGTTCGGAAGATGGTGGTTCTACGTGGTTTGAGTTTTCGCCATCCTTAACTACCGTCAATTCGGGCCAACTCATTATGCTTGATGTAGCAACTTCGAACGAAGAATATGTGGTTGCTGGTTCGGAACGAACAATTAGAATAACCAAAGACCTTGGCGGAACGTGGACCAACATTCTTCCTGGCCTCGCTTCAAATAATATGACGTATGTGACCTTTGACCCGTTGGATGAAGAAACCATTTGGGTCACATTCTCTGGTTATACTGATGCACGAAAAGTTTATCGAAGCCAAAACGGTGGCAGCACATGGCAAAACATGAGCATGAACCTACCTAACCTACCGGTTAATTGTGTGGAGATTGAAAGAAGTTCAACCGGTGGCGTGTATGTGGGAACAGATGTGGGCGTTTATTATTGGGATAGCAGCTTGACCGAATGGGAGCCTTACATGACTGGGTTGCCAAACGTAATTGTAAACGAATTGGAGATTCATGAGGCTACGCACACCATCCGCGCAGCGACTTACGGAAGAGGCATCTGGGAATCGGAAACACGCAATTTCATTAACGTTGGAATGGAGGAAGCGCAGCATGCCAATACAGTTCTAAGTATTTGGCCAAACCCCGCCTCCGAGTTTATTCAGATTGAATTTCCGAAGGATGTAGAGCCTGAAAACCTCATTCTTCTTGATGCTTATGGCAGAACTGTGCGCGAATCACTGAATCCAAACGCTCAGAATAAACTAACCATAGGCATCCAAGGACTAGCCAATGCCGTCTATTACGTTGCCAGCACAAAAGACCGTAAACTTGTTGGCAGGTTTATTGTAAATAAGCCGTGAACAATATCGGCACTCTATAGTTTAACGTGACAACATCAATCATAACAACAATAAAAAAAACAAGTATGAAAAAGCAGATTACAATCCTTTCAAGCATTATGGCATTTATGGTGCTAGTAGCATTCACACCAGTATCTGACTCTGATGGTTTCTACCGAATTGACACAAAAACAAGTTCGGTGGAATGGGTAGCCACCAAAGTAACAGGCAAAACACATACAGGAACGGTTAGCCTTTCTGAAGGAGGATTGCAGATTGAAGGAAACAAAGTTTCTGGCGGAAAATTCACTATCGACATGAACACCATCAACGTAACAGACCTTGAAGGTGGAATGAAAACAAAGTTGGAAGGTCACCTAAAGAACGATGATTTCTTCAGCGTTGATAAGTTTAAAACGGCAAACCTTACCATCCTTAGCGTTGATGGAGACAACATCAAAGCAAATCTTACGATTAAAGGAATTACGAATGAAGTGACTTTTCCTGCCAAGATTGTATTTGGTGCAGATGGAACGGTAACTGCAAGTGCAGACATCAACATTGACCGTACAAAATTTGACATCCGTTACGGTTCAGATTCATTCTTCGATAATTTGGGAGACAAAGCGATTGACAACAACATCATCTTCAAGGTGATTTTGAAGGGAAAGAAATAATTTGGGATAGAGAGACCCACAAGGTCATGTTTCGTAAAAGCCCTTCCGTAAAAACGGGAGGGCTTTTTTTATTGAAAAATCTGCTTGGGAGCAATCTGTCACGCCATACAGGAGCAAAGCAACTGCTTGGGAGCAATCTGTCACGCCATACAGGAGCAAAGCAACTGCTTCGGTGTAATCTGTCACGCCATACCAGAGCAAAGCAACTGCTTGGGTACAATCTGTCCTGACGTACCAGAGCAAAGCAACTGCTTGGGTGCAATCTGTCCTGACGTACCAGAGAAAAGCAACTGCTTGGGTGCAATCTGTCGTGACATACTGGAGCAACGCAACTGCTTCGGTGTAATCTGTCACGCCATACCAGAGCAAAGCAACTGCTTGGGTACAATCTGTCCTGACGTACCAGAGCAAAGCAACTGCTTGGGTACAATCTGTCCTGACGTACCAGAGCAAAGCAACTGCTTGGGTGCAATCTGTCCTGACGTACCAGAGCAAAGCAACTGCTTAGGTGCAATCTGTCCTGACGTACCAGAGAAAAGCAACTGCTTGGGTGCAATCTGTCGTGACATACTGGAGCAAAGCAACTGCCTGAGTGCAATATGGCGTGACGTATGACAGCAAATGATTTTTTTGAAGCTACTCATGCTCAAACCTCCACGGTTTTTGTTTTAAGGGGAGCAATAACCCCCTTACCTTTTGCCCTACATTTGCCAAATGCCAACAGAAAGAGAACGCCTACTACGCCACTTAGCACCCACATCCCAAAGCCCAATCGGGTTGCAGATAGACCGTGCCGAGGGTGTTTACCTGTTCGACCCCAATGGCAAGAAATACTTGGATTTGATTGCAGGAATTTCCGTCAGCAATGTGGGCCACCGCCACCCGAAAGTGGTGCAGGCGATAAAAGACCAAGCTGACAAACATCTCCATTTGATGGTTTATGGCGAGTACGTGCAATCGCCACAAGTAAAGTTTGCTGATGCGCTTACCGCCACCCTGCCCAATTCGTTAGATTCGGTTTACTTCGTTAATTCGGGAAGCGAAGCTGTGGAAGGCGCCATCAAACTGGCTAAAAAAGCAACGGGTCGTAGCGGACTTATCAGCTTTGAGAATGCCTATCACGGCAGTTCAAACGGGGCGTTGAGTTTGATGGGAAACGAAGAATTCAAGCATCCCTTCTACCCGCTTCTGCCAGAGACTTCCATCATTCGTCATGGTAATTTCGTTGACCTTCTAAACATCACCGAAGAAACGGCTGCCGTGTTCTTAGAAACCATCCAAGGCGAAGCTGGCATCCACGTTCCATCAGCCACTTACATGCAAGCCTTGCGCAAGCGTTGCACCCAAACGGGCGCACTGCTGGTGTTGGATGAAATTCAATGTGGCTTTGGTCGCACGGGAAAACTGTTTGCATTTGAGCATTTCGATATTGTGCCCGACATCCTTCTACTTGCAAAAGGAATGGGTGGCGGCATGCCGATTGGCGCTTTTATCGCTTCCAACGAGCTGATGTCAACGCTGAGCCGCAATCCAATCCTCGGTCATATCACCACATTTGGCGGTCATCCTGTCTCGTGCGCAGCGGGTGCTGCCTGTCTATCTGTCATACAAGAAGAACGGCTTATTGAGTCGATTCCTGCCAAGGAAAAACGCTTCCGAACGCTGCTCAACCATCCCGAAATAAGAGAAATTAGAGGCAAAGGACTGATGCTGGCGGTACAGTTGAGAGACAGTTCTCAGCTTTTTGCAGCCATAGACCGTTGCATAGAAAATGGCATTGTAACAGATTGGTTTCTTTTTTGTGATAGCGCCATGCGCATTGCTCCGCCTTTGACTATTACAGAAGAAGAAATTGCAGAAGCTTGCGCCATTATCAATGAATCTATCATTTAAGACGCTACATTTTATAGCCACAGATGCTCAGATTTTCGCAGATTTGAACACAGATGAACGTTACGTATCCATTTGCTAATTCGCTAATTCGCTAATCAACTCATTTGCTAATCTGCTAATTCCCTAATCAGCTAATCAACTCATTCGCTAATTCACTATTCAACTAACAAACATGAACAAATTCTTCGCCTCCCTTGCCGCCTGCTTACTCGTCTTAACCTCCGCATTCGGAAGCTTTGCACAAGAAGCAAACTCACTGCTTTGGAAAGTAAGCGGGAAAGACGTAACCAAGCCATCTTACCTCTTCGGAACCATTCACATGCTACCTGAAGACAAGTATTTCTTTACCGATAAGATGCAAGCAGCATTAACCAGCACCGATGTTTTGGCCCTAGAAGTTGACATCGATGTGCCATTGGCCGAGCAGATGAAAATGGCGGGCGAAATGATTATGCCTGAAGGGAAATCGTGGTCTGATTACATGACGGCCGAAGAGTACGCAGCCGTGAAGTCTGCCTTTGTCGATTCGCTTGGTTTCAAGGAGAAGAAAATGGAGAAATATTCTCGAATCAAACCGATCTACGTGAGTGGTATCATCCTTTCTGAACTGGTCGGAAAAGTGAAGATGTACGAACAAGAACTGACTTCTCTTGCTAAGAAAGGAAAGAAAACCATCATCGGGCTAGAGACTTTTCAGGAGCAAATGGACATCGTGAGTTCCGTTTCGTTAGAAGACCAAATGCAAGACCTAAAGGAGTCTACCGCCAGCATGGTGCGCGATTACAACGAGATGCTAGATGCTTACGTGGCTCAGAATCTTTCCGAATTGAAGAAACTAAGCGATGATGAAAGCTTTGACAAGATGGAGGCCAAATTCCTTACCGAGCGTAACGACCGATGGGTAAAAGCCATTGAAGCAAAACTGAACTCAACCCCAACCTTCTATGCCGTTGGCGCCATGCACTTAGTGGGAGAAAAAGGTCTTATCGAGCAACTAAAAGCGGCCGGATATTCCGTTGAAGCTGTGAATTAGTTGAATGGTTGACCGGTTGAACGGTTCGGGCGGTTGCCTGAAGTGATAGAACGGTTGCGAATACCTACCTCCTGTCAATCAAAATCTTCGGTTTGCGTTCGTTCTCGTCAAACTTGAGCGTGTTGATTTCATCGTTGCTTGCCAATATCAATCGGGGCTTTACGCGGAGTTTGCCGCTTAACTTCTCCAGCACCTTGGCTTCGGCATTCTCACCACGGAGAAGCGCTTTAATCACCACTTCGTCCAAACCGAGTTCATCGCTGTGCAATTCCACCACAAAGTTTGCAACTTCTGGTATGGCGTTTAGCTCGTCAATAATGGCATTGGGATAAAGCGAAGTTCCCTTCAATTTTACCATCTGTTGCTTGCGCCCAACCACTGGACCAAGGCGTGGGGTGTTGCGGCCACAGCTGCAAGGTTCGTCATAGTAATGGCAAATATCTCCTGTTCTGAAACGCAATACAGGCGTGCCTTCCACACCCAAAGGCGTGACAATCACTTCTCCCGATTCTCCATTCTTCACTTGGTTTCCATCCTCATTCAGCACTTCAACAAACATCAGTTCGGGCTGTAGATGAACGCCATTTCCAGCTTCGCATTCGGTGAAAGCCGTGGCCATTTCAGTACTAGCGTAGGTGGAGAATAGTTGAACATCCCATTGTTCTGTAATTCGCTTCGCGAGATAGTTTGGCTGTAGATTTTCATCCCGAATCGCTTCTCCAATGCAAATGATCTTCTTCACAGAACTCTTGTTCGGATCAATACCATTGTCGAGCGCATAGCTGATAAGCCGAGGAATAAAACTCGGCACAGCCACCAACACCGTTGGACTGAACCGTTGAATACTTTCCCATTGCAACTGCGCAGCGCCAGGCCCTGATCGGATGATGCGCGCTCCCAATTCATTCGCTCCTAGGAAATACGCCAATCCAGCCATAAAACGCTTGTCGATGGTGGTAAGTAATTGAAAGGTGTCCTCTTTGGTACAGCCTGCCAATAGATACGAACCAGCTTCATTCACCCCCAAACGATGAAGGTCTTTTTGCGTGAGGTAAGTCGCCACCGAACCACCAAGCGTTCCAGAAGTGGTCACAATATCACGTACATCCGTCATTGGCACACATAGGAAATCTTCGTTGCGACTGGCAATATCGTCCTTCTCCGTAAACGGGAAATTGCTGATGTCAGCAACCTCCTCAAGTACCGTTGCCTCTGGCCCAGCCCACATCAATTGGTCTTTGTAATACCAACTGTTCTTTTTCAGGTATTGGATGTGCTCGTTAAGCGATTTCAACCAATAATTCTCTCGCGCCAAAGCGCTTGTTTCAATCTGTTTCAATGGCATGTTGCTACCGTTTAATAGAGACCCTTCGTTCCTCAGGGAAACAAACGGACAATCCGTATTTAATTAACTGTTTCGCTGAGGAACGAAGCGTCTCTGCATTTCTATTACCCCAATTACTCATCACACCGAACTAAGTTCTTTCGAATGTTCTTTCGTTCCTGTTCTGAGGCTACTTCCTTGCTCAAACTGAGCTCGTAGTAACCCTTGGCTTTCTCAAAATTATCCCGTTCAAGGTAATAATCTCCCAACATGAAATAAGTGATGTAACTCTCAGGATTGCTCTTGACAAACTCCGTTTCCAATGAAGCATTCCACTCAATTGCCTTGCCCAACGCGATATTGTCGAACAGGCGATTCTTGAGTTTCTTATAACGGAGAAAATCTTTGTACGAATTTGAAGACAGGAATGTATCTGCTGGAATACTGAGCGAATCTATGAGGAAGGGACGAGAGCCGAGGGACGAGGGACGAACGGAATCAACCAACATTTTTCCTTTTTCCTTTCCCCCTTTCCCCCTTTCTCTCTTTTTCCCAAATACCTCATCAAGGTCATAGCACACAAATTCTCCCAACTGAAACGGGCGGGTACTAATCCAAAGCAATCGCTTTTCGGGTTGAAAGACAATGCCATGATGCGCCAGCAGTTGATTGATGGCTTTCGGATTTCCCATTCCCAAATCAGCATCATTCAATCCTTTTTGATTCCGTAGAATTTCTACTGATTCGGTTGGATTGATGGGGAAATTTGCCTCCAGCAATTGATTCAATCGCTTAAAACGATACTCCGAATCCGAATCGCGAATGTTCTTTATGTTGATAGAATCGTTCTTGAATGTCTCACTCTGATAATGATTGGAGCAGGTTAATCTGGCATCATTTGGTCGATAAATATCAATCCTATCAGGCGATTTTTCGATGATGGCAGCGGCCTTATCATCGGCAGATGCAATGAGTAGGGATTCAGACACGAAGGTCTTTCTCGATTTGGCAATAACGTAAGCTTCATCAATCGTTCGGGCATATTGCAGAATCTCTCGTGCAAGGATGGGAATAGGCGTCTTCGCTCCGCTCGGAATGGCACTCTTCGCAGCATTCAGCGTAACGGTCAATCCATGCTCATTCATCCCCGAAACCACGCCCATAAACCCAGCCCAAGTTATGCTTGCAAATGCGTAACCACTATCTGGTTTCATAAAGAGAACGACTTTGTCCTTGGCAAAATCATCGCCCATATAGAAGTCGAAATTTCTCCCAACCACAAGTGAAGAATCGGTTGAATATTGATTCCAAACGGCAAAGCTGGTGCAGCCTACAATGCTCAAATCTTGCAAGGCATGACCAATGTCGTGAGCTGCGTGATAATTGAGAATACGGCTGTACTTGTCTCCAATAAAATCATAGTCATCTGCAAACGATTGCGATACGCCATAAATCTCCTGCTTCAATTCCTGAGAAACGTGTTCGTCCAAGTTCCGATTGAAGAATACCACACCATATTTCAGTGTTTTCAGAAACCATTCGGAAGGAATCAGCTTGCGAATTTGCGCTACAAAACTCTCTTCTTGAGACACGATTTGCGCTTCTGCCAACAGTCCAAATGTTCTGCCACGTTCGTAGGCTTCGCCCTCGATGTAAGCTTCCCACAAACCAAATTGATTCTGACGATACCAACTGTTGCCAAGTTTCCGTGTCCCGTTCTCCACAGAAACCGAATTTGCGTCCAACGTTAAGACAGGAACCTCTGGCGTATCAAGTGCCAGAGAATGATAGAACAACTGAAGTCCAAGCCAACTGATAACTAGCACCGCGAGTGTTCCAATAAGTATGTTTCTGAGCAGCTTCATTTTGCGGCTCCGAAGTTAGGGTTTGCCATCCGTTTCAACTGGTTACTTTTGCACCTTACGGAAACATGATTTAGCCACAGATTCTCAGATTTTCACAGATAGAAATCAGTTTTATCTGTGAAAATCTGAGTACATCAGTGCATCTGTGGTAATAAAATGTTCATCAAAGAGCCATTCAAAATATTAAAAATGAGCAGTTGGATTGAAATACCCACAAACAGCGATTTCACATTAGAGAACATTCCCTTTGGAATAGGAAGCGCAGGAGGCAACCCTCGTGCAGCAACTCGCATTGGCGACAACGTGATTGACTTGGATGCATTACAAAAAGCAGGATTGTTTGCTGGACTGAACCTCCCAGAAGAAATCTTCAATCAACCTGTGTTGAATGACTTCATCGAACTCGAAAAACCAATCACGAATGCTGTGCGTGCACGTATTCAAGAATTGTTTGCTGCCAATAATGGCGAATTGCGAGATGATGAAGCTTTGCGTGTTGATGCCCTCCGAAGCGTGAGCGAAGTGCAAATGCACATGCCCGTTCGTATTGGCGATTACACCGATTTCTATAGCAGTCGCGAACATGCAACCAATGTTGGAACCATGTTTCGCGACCCAAACAACGCCTTGCTTCCAAACTGGCTTCACATTCCTGTCGGATATCATGGCAGAGCTTCTTCCATCGTGATTAGCGGCACACCGCTCCATCGTCCGAAAGGACAGACAAAAGCAGATGAAGCCGAATTACCAACTTTTGGCCCTACTCGCCTACTCGATTTTGAATTGGAAATGGCCTTTGTAGTTGGAAAATCAAATGCTCTAGGAACTTCAGTTTCCGTTGAAGAAGCCGAAAGTCACATATTCGGAATGGTCGTCTTCAACGATTGGAGTGCGCGCGATATTCAGAAATGGGAATACGTGCCATTGGGTCCGTTTTTGGCTAAAAACTTCGGTTCGTCCATCTCTCCTTGGATTGTTACGATGGAAGCTCTCGCACCTTTCAGAAGCGCAAGTCCAAAGCAAGAACCAAAGGTACTTTCGTACTTAGAAATGAAGAAAGACCACAACTTCGACATCAACCTCGAAGCAATTATTGAAACAGAAGGTGGTGCATCAAAAACTGTGAGTAACTCCAACTTTAAGCACATGTATTGGAGCATGGCGCAGCAATTGGCACATCACACCGTTAATGGTTGCAACATGAATGTGGGAGATATGTGTGCTTCGGGAACAATCTCAGGCCCAACTCCTGATAGCTATGGCTCGATGCTGGAAATTACTTGGCGAGGTTCGAAGCCTATTGCCATGCCAGATGGAACAGAACGCAAATTCATTCAAGATGGCGACTCCGTCATTATGAAAGCATACTGCGAAAAGAACGGAAAACGAGTTGGCTTTGGCGAAGTAAGAACCAAGGTACTACCCGCAACTTGATGAAAAAAGACCGTTCCACTTTTGTGAAACGGTCTTAATGAAATAATTGGAAGACAATCAGAATAGGTAGCCTTCTCGTTGTTTAAATCAGTTCTTTCCTTACTTGGAGGGAGTTACCGAGATACTGTCGATTGAATTCACCTTCTTCACGGAAATACTATCAATAGGCTGAATCTTTCGTGCCGAAATACTATCTATCGGTGCAGTTCCTTTGGTTTCACCCCCCTTCTTGAAGTCACATGACGATAAAAACAGTACCGTTGCGAAAGCAGCACATGCATAGAGGCCATTACTTTTTTTCATGTTGTAAAAATTTGATTTATTTGGTTGAATGTATACAAAGCTATCAAAAGACTCTTTCTGAAGATGTCTAGGAATACCGAAATCATGGTCATAAAAAAAGCCTCCCGATAAATCGAGAGGCTTTTATTTTTTGCTGATGCAGCTTATTCAGCTACTTCAACAGCAGCGCTGTCAACAACAACTTCTTCAACAACTGGTTCTTCAACAACTGGTTCTTCAACAACTGCTTCTTCAGCAGGAGCTTCTTCTGGAGCTGGTGATGAACATGCAACGAATGATGCAAAGAAAATAGCAACAAGTGCGTTAGCGAATAATGTAGATTTTTTCATGATTAATTAATGAGTTTGGTTTATGAGACGCGCAAAAGTATTAAAAACAAACACATCTGTTATTGTTTGTTAAAAATTTGTTAAAAAAGTTTGAATTAGATAGAATTCAATCTCAACTGGTGTTGTCAACAAGTTGATTTGAATACTTCTGACACCAATTCTGCGTTGGCATCCTAACTGCTTTTACATTTGTTCTTACATGATTTGGTTCAAACGAGTTGTTTTATTTCTATTCCTATTGCTGGTTCTGTTTGCAGGTACAATCGGCTTTGTCTGGTGGAAACATGCAGATGACCTCAAAGCCTATGCATTGGAAGCTGTCCGTGGCACAATTACAACCAAGGTTTCCTTCAATGAAAATGTCGTGTTATCGCTGTGGAAGGATTTCCCACTTGTAGCCGTAGAAATTTCTGAGCTCCAAATTGAGGATGCATTCAAAACAGACACGCTTATTAAGGTTGAAAAAGCATACGTACAGTTCAATCTGGTAAAGATTTTGCAAAATAAATTCACGATTGAAGGAATCCGTGTAGAGGATGGCTTTCTGAAACTGCGAAGAAATGAGCACGATAAGTGGAATTTTAGGGTTTGGAAAGAAGTAGAAAGTTCTGGAAATGAGAAGGTTGATTTTAGCATTGAAATCCTAACACTTCAGAACATCCAATTGGATTATGATGATAACATGATAGACCTGAACATTCAATTTCTGTCAGAAAAGTCGAAACTAAAAGGGCGATTTACCGATGAAAATACACGGCTTGGACTCAGCTTAAACGGTTTTATGGGAAGACTATCAACAAAAGGAATCGACAGGATTGTTGACCTGCCATTGAGTTTGGCGGGTGTCCTCAATATCAATACGAAGGACAAAATTTATACAATTGAAACAGGGAATGCTGTTTTGGCTGGAAACGAAATGCTACTCGATGCGGAATTGGCAAGCATAGAAAACGGAACCAACATGGAGCTGAAAATTCAGGCCGACAATATGGATCCGTTTGTTTTGCTTCCCCACATTTGGCCTCAGATTCCTGATAACATCAAAAAACTTGAGTTGGAAGGCAAGGCCGACCTCGTCATTACACTCAACGGCCCATTCACTAAAGACCTTGGCCCTCAATTGAACACCACAATCAAACTATGGAAGGGAGGTTTGGTTTTTCAAAAAACAGACGTTTCTGAACTCAATTTTGAGGGAAAATTGTTTATGAATGACATCAAACAATCCAAAGCAATGGAGATTACATTCGATTCGTTTGACCTTAAAACTCCAGAAGGAAAAGTGAGCGGAAACGCCACACTTACGGATTTGAACAATCCACGGCTACGTCTAAAAACTACTGGAACTTCACGTTTGGAAGAAATCCTTAGAGTAGCATCTCTTGATAGCCAAATTGTTGGAAATGGTGCAATTGCATGGGCTCTTGATTTTGAGGGACCGTTAGGCAAAGAATTTCATACAACCCTCGCTGAATTAGAACAAATGCAATGGTCTGGAGCCATTCAACTTTCTGAAGCAGACATCGCGTTCAGCGCCAACATACCCAAAATTGAGAGGCTGAGTGCTAAAATTGAAATGACACCTGAAAAGACCGTGGTTAGGGAATGTAGAGGAAAGATGGGACATCTACAGGTTGACGGTGAAATGGAAATCGCCCATTTCAAGGAAATTCTCATTGACCCGACCACACCCATCAGCCTCGCAGGCACCATTCATATTGAAGAGTTAGATGTACAAAAGCTTCCGAACGAGTGGAAATTTGAATCCAAATCGTCCGAAGTAAACGCCACTCCAAGACCGGTTTCGGCTAGGATTAACACAACTATAGATAGAATCGTTTACAACAACTTCAGCGCAAGTTCCGTTTCTGGAAACATTAGAATGGAGAATGAGCGATTGGAGGTTACCAACCTAAAATTTGATGCGCTGGATGGTTCCATGAAATCAAATCTCATCTACGCATCAACCTCCACTGGTTCTGTATTGAAATTGCAAAGTGAGCTCCGAAACATAGACATTTCTCGAACCCTTTCTGAATGGAACGACTTCGGGCAAAAGGGAATTACATCAAAGAATTTGAAGGGACGTGCTTCCGCTAAACTGGACGCAGAAATCCATCTGAACAAAGACTTAGAAATTGTAATGGACAAACTCAAGGTTGAGTCTGACCTTGAAATAAGTGGCGGAGAATTAATTCAGTTTGAACCACTTCTTGCCATGTCTAAATTCATTAGTGTGGATGAATTGAATCACGTAAAATTTGACACACTGCGTAATCAGTTAAGCATACATGACAACAAGCTTTTTATCCCAAGAATGTCTGTTTCGAGTAGCATTCTGAATGTTCAGGTGTTTGGAGAACATAGCTTTAATCAAGAATTAGATTACCACATAAACCTATTACTAAACGACCTTTTGAGAAGAAAAGCCAAAAAGAAAGAGACGTTTGATGGCCACGAGATTATTGACGAAAAAGGAAAAACACGACTATTTCTTTGGGTTCGTGGTAAGCCAGGTGATATCAAAGTTGGGTTTGACAAAAAAGAAGTACGCCAAAAATTGAAGGAGGATTTCAAGACCGAAGGTCAAACCATCAAACAGCTTTTCAAGGAAGAGTTCAAAGGTGGCACTGAACGAAAAGATGAGTCGGAAGCCATCCAATTTAAGTTGGAAGGCGAAGAAAACTCCACGGCAAAAGACCCGAAGGCACCGAATAAAACAGAAAAGGAGAAAACCGAGCCAAAGAAAAAGAAAGGATTTTTCTCTAACGAACAGGAAGAAACCGAGACCGAAGGCGGATTTGAGATTGAATTTGAGCCTTAATTGCACAATAAGTCAAACATATTTCGTTTCCTTACTTTGCATCTGAAATTGGACTGAACATCAAGTGAACATCTACTCCAAAAAACAACGTTGGAAGCAACTGCTTATCGTGCTTGCGCTATGTATTGGAGCAGGATCGCTTCTGTACACCAACCAATTGGCCGACCGCCTAGCCACGCAGGAACGAGTTAAGGTTAAACTTTGGGCCGATGGCACTAAATTCCTCGCCACATCTTTAGACCAGAATGCTGATTTGAGCTTCGTGTTTGAAGTAGTAAAATCAAACAACACTATACCGTTGGTTCTAACCGATGGCGATGGAAACATCATTTCTCTCCGCAATTTTGACGAGGAACAAAGTCAAGATCCTGAGTATCAGAAGAAGCAATTCCGCAATCTCAAAGGACAAAATGAACCAATTGAAATTGAACTTTATGGTGGAACAAAAAATTTCATCCATTACGACAATTCGGACCTCTATTATCAGCTGAAGTATTACCCGTATGTGAGTTTGGGCATCATTTCCATCTTCATTCTGGTGGCATATTTCGCCTTCAGTTTTGCTAGAAAAGCAGAGCAGGATCAAGTCTGGGTTGGATTGGCAAAAGAAACCGCGCATCAGCTCGGCACGCCACTTTCGTCTCTCATTGCTTGGATTGAATATCTGAAATTGAAAGGTGTTGATTCTGCCACATTAGAAGACATGGCCAAGGATGTTTCGCGATTGGAAACCATCACCGAACGGTTCTCCAAGATTGGTTCGGTTCCTGAATTGGTATCGGCTAATTTGGCGGAAGTGCTGCACGAAAGCGTAGATTACATGCAAACGCGTAGCTCTAAGAAGATTGCGTTTAGTTTGAACCTTGATGAAGCCGAGGGCACACAAGTTCCAATGAACATTCCGCTGTTTGCTTGGGTAATTGAAAATCTTTGCCGGAACGCGATTGACGCCATGGGAAGTTCAGGCGCCATTGACATTATTGTCATTGACCTTGGCTCTAAAGTAGCGATTGATGTTTCTGACACGGGAAAAGGAATTACCCGCTCAAAATTTGAAACCGTTTTCCAACCTGGATACACTAGCAAAAAGCGTGGTTGGGGATTGGGGCTTTCGCTCACCAGAAGAATTGTAGAGCAGTACCACAGCGGCAAAATCGTTGTAAAACAATCGGAGATTGGCAAGGGAACTACATTCAGAATCACGCTCAATAAAGCCTGATGGCAGGAATTTACATTCACATTCCGTTCTGCCGCAGAGCGTGCCATTATTGCGATTTTCACTTTACAACCAATCTTAAAAACACAGATTCGCTAGTTGAATCCATTCTGAAGGAAATTGAACTTCAGAAGGATTATTTGAATGGAGAATCCATCTCCACCATCTATTTTGGAGGCGGCACTCCTTCCCTGCTTCCCAGTTCGGATATTGAACAAATCCTTACCAAAATCCGAAGATTTCATTCTGTAGAAAAAGGATCAGAAATAACGCTGGAAGCAAACCCCGAAGACCTTTCAATCGAGAAACTCACAGAATTAAAATCAATCGGAATCAACCGTTTGAGTTTGGGAACGCAATCGTTTATTGATTCGGAATTGAAATGGATGAACCGGATGCACACAGCAAAGCAAGCGACTGAGGCCATTAAGAATGCCCAGAATCTTGGTTTTAACAACATCAGCATTGATCTCATTTTCGGATTGCCAGATCAAACAAAAGAAGATTGGCAGCTCAATTTGGATGCTGCTCTTAAATTGAATGTGCAGCACATTTCTAGCTACGGACTAACCATTGAGAACAAAACAGTTCTAGGTAACCGCGTTAAAAAAGGATTGGAAAAACAACCAGATGACACACTCGCAACTGAGTTCTTCAAAATGAATATGCGCGTTCTTCCTGAAAACGGATTTGAGCATTATGAGATCAGCAATTTTGCCAAAGAAGGATTCATTTCGCGCCATAATTCATCTTACTGGCGAGGAATTCCATACCTCGGATTAGGACCATCAGCACATTCATTTAATGGAAATTCGCGCCAATGGAACGTCAAAAGCAATGCAGCTTACGTCTCCAAGATTTCGGAAGGAAAGTCCTTTTTTGAACTGGAAAAACTATCAGAAACAGACCAATTGAATGAGCAGATTATGATTGGTTTACGCACCAAGTGGGGAGTTCAAAAAGCGAAAGTGGAAGCCATCAAACCTGGAAGTTGGAATCAACTAATGTCGAATCTTATTCCTGAAGAGAATCAATTGTTTATTGTTAATGATACTTCCATCAGGCTATCAGCAGCTGGCAAGCTGGTAGCCGACCGCTTGGCCTCTGACCTATTCTTCGATTAAGCCAAGTATCTTTGGTAACGATGGAATTTCTAAAACGGAATAAAGAGATTTTACTTTTTCTGATTAAGCTCGGAGCTCTTTGCGCCTTCTATTTTCTATGGTTTTCTCAAGTGGTTTGGCAGTTGCCAATCATTAGCACATACTATGGTCATTTTGTCCATTACACCATGGTTACGCTTACCGAAGGAAGTGTTATGGTTCTCAATTTATTAGGATACAAGGCCGAAGTCTTTAACGTTCGCTACATAGACCTCTACGATTCCATCATGAACATTTACATCAAGAATTTCTGTTTGGGAATTGATATGATGTTCGTATTTACCGCTCTTGTTCTTTCATTTCCAGGAAAATGGTTTAATCGGCTCTGGTTTATTCCTCTGGGCATTATCGGCATCCAGCTCATCAATATTGGTCGAATTGTTGGCATGTCATTGTCTTGGATTATTCTTGATAGAGGCGATTTTGTAGACCACCACGATGTCTTCAATCTTGTTGCCACCATCTTCATCTTTCTCATGTTTACCGTTTGGGTAAACCTCAAAAAAAAACCTGCTCCTAGTGGAGCAGGTCTTCCTTAATGGCAACCCTTACAAGTTCGGCAAGGTTTCCACACCGTGATCGTGCCAGCATGTTCTTTCGATGATTGTCAATGGTGTAAGAACTGAGGAAAAGCTCTTTAGCAATTTGCTCTGTATTATATCCGAAAGAAACCAACTGAAGCACTTCAATCTCCCTCTCCGACAGTAGCGTTGCCGTCTTACCTACAATTGGGATCATTTGAATCACAATTGGTTCTTTACCGCTCGGCCTAGACCTTTTCAATGACTTCAACCATTTGTTATATCGCTGTGCTCTCAGTTTTTTTCCATCAGGTTGCTTGTGTTGTCGAACTCTCATGGCTTCAAATTTGCGAGGAATCCGTTACCTCCGTTAGTAGCTTCAAAACCTGCATTCTTCAACTCTTTTATTCGGTTGATAACCATCATTTTATGGTCCAGAGACGCCAACGGAACGCAGCTCATATAATTTCTGTACGCTTCAATGGCTGCGGCTTCAAGCTGTGTTTTGGAACAAGCTTCGGCCAAAT
>JAIOYP010000033.1 GCA_021741155.1 Flavobacteriales bacterium
AGGATGATGAACAAGTGGAAAGTTGCTCTTGGCTTGCTTTTTCAGCGGCTGCTCTTATACGTAATCGGCTACAGAACCTCCAGAATCACCGTTCTCTTTAGTCAAGGAAATATGTATGGGCTTTTTAAGGCTTGACTAATTAAGGTCGCTACGCTCTGGTTGTTGCATGCAGAGAAGTTGCGAAAAAGGAGATTCGGTTCTTCTCTGTCTAACTCCGTGCGTTCTTCGTGTTCTCTGTGGTTAATTTTTTTGGTTCTACCACGAATTGAGTGGAAGTATCAAAAGGATGAGTATTGCGGTTGCGAATTACGAATGGTACGAATATGACACCTACAAAGAGCGAATACAATAAGGTAAATCTGAGAGCCTAGCAGAATAGTGCATTCGCATATTCGCGATTTATTCGTAATTCGTAACCTCGGTCATCTGTATCAACCAACCACCGTTTCCATTGAAATAACAGTAGAACCTTCAAAATAAACCACTTTCAGATAGCTCCCATACCCAACAGCAGAGAAAGCACTAGAATCATGATGGCAACGGTCCATTGCACAAAGTCGAGGGTTACTTTCTTTAGTAGTTTTTGTCCGAAGTAAGCACCCAAGAAAGCGGCAAGCACAGCCGTTACCAGAATAGGTAGATTTTCCTGTACGTTTATCTCCTTCATGCGGGCAAAATAGAGTCCCAGTCGGGTAATGTCGATAAAGCTGGCAATGGTAATTCCTGTGGCAATAAATACTTCTTTACTCAATCCATAACGAATAAGAAACGCACTACGCAAAGCACCCTGATGGCCACTCAACCCACCGAAGAAACCACTAATTACACCACCCATCATCAACTTATCCTTCTTGAATTCCAGTTTTTTTAACGCGGGAATAATCTCAAACAGAGCGAAGAACGCCATGAGCAATGCCACTACAAGATTGATTGTAAATACCTCCATCTGCCGACCAAAAAGTTGGTAGACGTAAATCGGCTCGCTCACTGAAAAACGAAGCAGAAGCGTGGCTCCTGCAATGGCACCAAGTACAGCTGGCCCTCCAAAGCGAAGTACAACTCCCCAATTGGCTTTTAATCCCACCAATCCCATCTTGAAAAGATTATTGAGCAGATGCACAATACCAGTTAAGGCAATGGCCACTTCAATCGGAAAGAACAGCATGAATGCAGGGGTGAGAATGGTTCCCAGTCCGAACCCAGAGAAGAAGGTGAGGAGGGAAGCAAAAGCTGCCACGAGGGCTATGATGACGAATTCCATTTTTTAGAAATTAAGGAGTCAGGGAATCAGGGGGTCTGGGAATTAGCAAATTAGCGAAGCCTACACATTTGCTAATTAGCTAATCAACTCATTTGCTAATTAACTTCTTTCTCCGCTGTTTCCACATGTGACCATACAACTTTGGGAAAAATACAAAGTAAGAAACAGCTACGCCAGCCAACGCCAAATTGATAACGTTAATTTCAAATAGGCGCCATTCCCAAAAGGTGAACATCGTCATAAACTCTCCGGCAACTCCTAAAGGATAGAGGAAAATGAAAAAAGTGTAACGAGAAAAGGTAATTGCCTTAACTGGTTGCTTTCCTATCTCGGTGAGGTAATACAGCGCCCGCACAATCT
Organism: Flavobacteriales bacterium; assembly: GCA_021741155.1. Taxonomy (GTDB): domain Bacteria; phylum Bacteroidota; class Bacteroidia; order UBA10329; family UBA10329; genus UBA10329. The sequence goes on from JAIOYP010000033.1 coordinate 1,622, forward strand.
CCGTCACACTCCAAGCAACGGTTACGAGTACAAATCCTGAGTAGAAGTTGAGTTCGGACAGTAATTCTATCGGAATCCAATTGAGAAGGAACACGATGAGCAAACGCGAAAAAACTTGCGCGGTGGTCAGCAACCAATTAGCTCCTGCCAACCCAAGCATGGCATTCATTATCTCAAATACCGCCAATCCTTGAGCTATGGTAAGAAGCATCAGCCCCTGTTCGTCAATCGCGAGGCCATGAAAAAGCGCATGAACAAAGAAAACTGCCCATGCAATTAGCGTAAGGACATTGAAAATGATAAGCCACGTTCTTTTCATTGTTTGAAATTAGCAAATCAGCGGAACTAGCACATTTGCTAATTCGCTAATCATCTCATTGTCAAATTACTTCCTCCTAATAACCCCAGCCCAGCCACCGCCTTCGGCCATAGAAATAATGTATTTCATGCTTGAGTTGATGTTTTCTTCCTTAAAGTATTCGTAGTTCGTGCCGTCTGTTCGTGTGTTTTCGCCATCGCGCCACAATTCCATTTCAAACTGTCCGTTTCCGAGAAAAGACAAATCCATGCTGATGGTTTGACCAAGTGAACCCGTCATGCCACCAATAAACCACTCATTACCTTTTCTGCGAACAAGAAGAATGTGTTCAGCCATTTTTGCGTCCAACACAATCGTTTCGTCCCATGTGGTAGGAACGGCACTCAGGAACTTCATGCATTCAACTTCTTTTTCGTAGGATGTTGGAAGATCCGCTAGCATCTGCAAAGGACTTTCAAACACCACATATTTTGCCAATTCGTGGCAGCGTGTGCCCATACTTTTTGGGTGATAGAAGTTCATCTTGTGCTTCTTCGGATCGCTGACGTTCTTCATAGCGCCAGGCGTGTAGTCCATCGGGCCAGCTATCATCCGCGTAAAAGGAATAGTGACATCGTGGTCAACGGTAAGCGCACTGCTCCATTTATTCCATTCTAAGCCACGCACACCTTCGTAGGTGAGCACGTTGGGGTAGGTGCGTTGCAATCCTTTAGGGCAATGGCTTCCATGAAAATCAACCAACATCAATCGGTTGGCGGCTTCCTGTGCCACACGTTCGTAGAACAGTGTCATTTCCTGATCGCTGCGCATCATGAAATCAACTTTTAATCCTGCCACACCCCAATCAGAAAACTGCTGAAATGCTACATCAAACTGCTCGTCCAAGGTTCGCCATGCCATCCAAAGAATGACACCTACGTTTTTTTTGCTGGCGTATTCAATCAGTTCAGTCATGTTTATTTCTTCCTTCACCTTAGTTAAATCGCCCAGTTTATACCAACCCTCATCCATAATGATGTATTGAAGGTTGTTTTTTGCTGCAAAATCGATGTAGTACTTGTAGGTCTGAGTGTTCAGTCCAGGCTTAAAATCAACGCCTTCAAGTTGCAAAGCGTTCCACCAATCCCAAGACACTTTTCCGGGCTGAATCCAATCAGTAAGTGCCAATTTTGATTCTGATGCAAGCAACCACGGAAGCTGTGTTGCCATCAGTTCTTCTTCATCATCAGCTATGCAGAATACGCGCCAAGGATAGCTTCGCGTGCCTTCCGTGCGCGCAATCCATTCGTTCTTAAAACTTGGCTGAGCATAACGGTCAAACGTCTTAAATTCTGCTGCCGGATGAGGCGGATGAATGGCAGAATAACCGCCTTGTCCGTCTGTTTGAATGTACATGCCAGGATAATCGTGCAGGTCGGTTTCGGTGTAGAGTAGGAAAGGGCCATTATCCCATTTCCAGAGTACGGGCAGACTGGCCTTTTCACCATTCTTCAGTTCCATGCTAGTTGTTGGAATGAATTTACGCTCGTTGTGCGAATAGAAGCTGGTCTCTTTCGGAAACCAAACATTCGGATTGGTGGTCAATTCAAAACCCATCGATTCCTCTTTGATAGTTATCTCATTATCAAAAGTGGTTCTCAATCTGTAAGCAAATCCATCATCAAAACATCTAAAATCAATGCCAAGACCACTCTGGAAATCCAATGTTAACTGATTGTAATGCTCTGTAATTTCTGAAGACCTGCTAGCAACGATTGGGGTAACAGTACGGTCTACAGATGAGGTTGCCGTTTCGGGACTATATTCTTTGTATCCGAGTTTGTTCTTCTTACCAATGGTCAATCCGATTGGTTTGCCATGGGCAATCAGTTTGCTGCCGTAATACACACGATAGATGGTATTGGCACTAACAACCACCTCTACCTTGATGCTGCCATCGGGCGACTGAAGTAGGAATTCCTGTGCAGAAAGATTAGAAATGAAAAAGCTTAGTAAGAACGAAACGGTCAAAAACCTCATGTATGTTGAATTTAGCCGCCAAGTTGCCTAAATGTTGCGACCTGCGCCAATCCGATTTCATAAATTAGTTGAGATGGATGCCTTTTTGAATTTGATAAACACTTACAGTTTCAATGCTCTCACCACAAACCGATTGGTTGGCGTGCGGAGTTCGATGATGTAAACACCCGCTTCTGAGAACAATTGAATCTGCGTGCTTTTGAAGTTGGAGTAGTGATTGACAAAAAGAGTTTTGCCAAACACATCCCTAACCGTTAACGTGACGTCTTGCTGTAGATCATCTAGCAGTATGTTACATTCACCTATGGTTGGGTTAGGATAGATATGAAACGGGTTGCCAGCGATGTTTTCTTCCATTCCTACTGTAATCACATCCAACATGAAACATTCTGACGTATCGACACAGGTGTTTTCGGTTACCTCCACGGCATAACTGCCGTCAATCGTGGCGTTGAATACTTGGGATGTTTGACCCGGAATGAACGCGTAATTGTTAGCGCAATCTAACCAACGGTAAGAGACAAAGCTGCTATTAGCAATGAGAGTGGAAGAGACATTTGTAACGCTTACATCAACGGGGTTGAGCGTAAGATTGAGGGTAACGATGGAGTCGCAGCTTGCACCATTTGGAAAACTGAATATGGGAGAATTGGTGTTGGAGGTGTACGTATTTCCATCTACCCACGTGTAGTTGCTGCAAGCTGAAACGGTGTGCGTGCCTGTAGTAGCTTCGCACATGCGGCCAATAAACACATCCGAGGTAGCAATACCGAAGTAAGAATTGTCGAGGTCGATAGTGCCGAGCGTTAAAGAACTACTGTTGTAATAGCCCGCAATTATCACTTTGCCGTTATCAATGATGGCGCAATCGTTTGACCCATCATCGCTGCTCTTCCCAATTTTCTTGGCCCAAAAGAGGTTGCCATTCGGGTCGTATTTGGCTACAAATGTCTCATCACCGCCATTGTTGTTAAGGGTAGTGTTTCCGATGGTAAGCGAGTTGCCGCTAAATACACCCGTAACTACAGAATTGCCATAGCTATCAGCAGAGCATCCGCGTGCTTCATCGTTATCACTGCTACTAAAACCTCTTGCCCAAATGGCGGTAAGCGATGGATTAAGCTTCAGCAAAAACGCGCCTGCATTGCTTCCTGGGTTGGCCATTACAATTCCATCAAATGTCACTGAACTGCTAGAGTAGTTTCCCGAAATAAAAACGTTTCCATATCCATCGGTAGAACAGGAAAAAGCCTCTTCGCCACCACTTCCACCATAGGTTTTAGCTGCAAGGACCGTTCCTGTAGGACTGTATTTAATAACAAAGAAATCTTTGCCGCCACTGTTTGGATACACGATTCCATCAATGGTCATAGAAGCACCTTTAAAATAACCCGTTACGATGACGTTTCCGTCTGGATCTACAGCACAGCCTCTTCCTTTATCATCGTCAAGTCCGCCTGCATTTTTGGCCCACACTACATTACCTGTAGGACCGTATTTGATAAGGAACATGTCAGAATCGCCATTGTTGGTCAAAACCGTGCCTCCAACCGTCATGGATGCCGCTCTCCACCATCCTGTTACATAAACATTGCCTTGTGCATCTGCTGCTACACTAGCACCGCCATCATCATCGTTATTGCCAATGGCATGATACCATTGTGGTGTTCCTGCGGAGTTGTACTTTACAATAAAACCATCAAATCCGCTTCCGTTTGAGTTAGAAACGTTGTCGTTATTATTCCCTCCAAACTGTATAGACGAGCTATTGAAATAGCCTGTGGTAAATACGTTTCCTGCTCCATCGGCCGCGCATTTGGTGGCCTTGTCTTCATTGGAGCCTTTTATTTTGGATGCCCATTGGGTTGTACCATTGGCATTGTATTTAACGGTAAAACCATCAGCAATGCCGTTGTTGCTTAGACTAGATCCATTACCAAAGTTGATGGAACTGCTGAAGTAGAATCCGCTCATGTACATGTTTCCTGCAGCATCCATAAAGCAGCCGTTGGCTTCATCGGGTAAAGAGCCTCCAGCAGTTTCTGCCCATGTCCAGTTTTGTGCTTGAGAGGGGAGGACAAAGGCAACAGCAAGACTTGTAATGAGGAGAAGAAGTGATTTCATAGGGGTGGAGTTTCGACTACGAAATGTAGGATTTAAAACTGAGCGAAAAATTATTGGATTTCGCTAGGTGAGCCGAAAACTTACCTCACCATGGTTACAATTCCCTTGTAACGGTGTAGGAATGTCAAACCTTTGGTGGTAAAGCTGAGTGTATAGACATACACATCGGAAGGAATATTTTTTCCATTGTAAGTCCCATCCCAACCAAGCGTGAGTTCGGTAGATTGGAACAATTGTTTTCCCCACCGATCGAAGATGGTAAGCTGGTAATTCTCCACAATGGCACCTCCAATTATTGGATAAAAGACATCATTCAATCTGTCTATTTGGCCTTCGATTTCTGGAGTGAAAGCATTTGGAATGTATACACCCAACGTTGCATCAACCTTCAACGTCTTGCATTCCGAAACCGAGCAACCCGCTACAGATGTACTGCTTAAACAGATTTGATAAGTTGCCTTCAGATTCTCAAATTCGTAGGAAAATGCTGTGTCGTTGGAACTGAATATCAGCAACGTATCGCTATCAAAAATGCTCCATTCGTAGACGTTATTCCCTGGGGCTTCAATCTGAAATTCTGCTTCAAACTCAAACGGCCCAAGTGCATTTGGAGTAAAACTGAAATCATCAATTTGAGAGGATGCAATCGTGACCGTGGTTTCAACGATGCTGTCGCAGCCAGATGGCATGGGGAATACGGACTGATGCACCACCTGAACGCGAATGGCGGTCTGCGTACTTCCATCCGGAAAAGTGTAATCATCACCCTGACAAATCTGTGTGGTTTCTTGAACAAATGGTCCTGCTGTAATGCCAACCGTAGTTGTAATAACGCTATCGCATCCTCCCGAATTGGTAAAGGTGGAAACATGCGTTGTGGCTCCCGTTATCGTCTGCATATCGCCATTCGGAAAAGTGTAGTTTGAGTTAAGACAAACACTTGCAACTTCCTGACCGTTATATGCTTGAGAAATAGTCACGTTAGTCGTTACGATGGAATCGCACACGAAGATTCCCGTAAGATTTGAGATGTGTGAAGTTGCTGCTGCAATCACTTCGGTTGTTCCATCCGGGTAGGTAATCGTATTGCCAGTACACACCGAAACCGTTTCTGTGGTTGTGAAGTTCGGAATCAACGCTACTATAGTTGTAACCACTGAATCACAGCCAGTGCTTGCTGTTAAGTTCGAAGTATGGGTGGTATTTCCTGTAATGAGTTCGCTTGTTCCATCAGGATAGGTAAGTGTGGTATTGGCGCAGACTGCTTCAATTTCTGAAGATGTGAGGAAAGGAACGACCAACACAGTTGTGGTGATGATGGAATCGCAGCCTGTTGTGCTTGTGAGTTGCGATACATGCGAAGTTGGCCCTGTTATAAACGCAGTAGTTCCATCAGGATAGGTGATAGTTGTGTTGTTGCAAGCAGAAATGTTCTCCATTACGTTAATAATTCCGCCACCATTCGAAACAACCGTTACGCTTGCCGTATCGCTGCATCCAATACTGGAAGTGACTATTACCCGATAAACTCCAGCGCAAAGCCCCGTGGCAGCAGCCGTATTTTGTCCGATGGGAACATACGAGGCATCCGTCCATTGATAGGTGTAACCAGGCAAAGAGCCAGAGCCAGTTGCGTTGCCAGTTCCCGTACATCCGCAATCAGATGGAGTGGAAGTAGCCGTAACGTTAATTGGGAGAATGGGAGTACAGTTGTTGTTGAACTGCCCGATGTAGGCCGCATTGGCAGCGTTATTTGGGGCTCCAGGAGTTTCTTGGGAAGTTCCCGTTGTGCTACCTTCGCTCCAATTGGCTTGGATGTTTGGGTCACCATCGTTGAAATACCAAACATTCTGCGAACCAGAACCGAGCGAATTGAAATAGATGAGGCTGTTGTTGCTGCAACTAGCCCAGCAAAGCGAAAATACCTCGCAGCCAGAAAGGTCAACCAATCGGGCGCAATCGCCAGAGTTGGCTAAGAAAGTTAATTCCCAATCTCCACCTGGCGTCCAGCCCGTTTGTGGGTAACTACAGGCAGCAGCTCCAGGCGTGGTTAGATTCTGCTCAAACAGATTTGTATTGCTGATGGGGGCTACAATGCTGCAGTTTCCATCCGCCATCGAAATATCCATCGGTGGAAGATTTACGTTCGGATCGGCATCGTTGTAAAGCAAGATGATGGTTCCCAACGGCACACAACTCCAAAGTGCGTTATTGGAAAAACGGAGCGCACCATCAGCAATTCCTCCCGAACCATGATAGCCAGAGTTGTCATCGAAAATCCACCCTCGAATATCAATGCATGGAGGTGTATTTGCGCCACAATCATAAGTCAATCCAACATCGGCCACCACAAATTCAACAAATTCCTGATTACCCGTTGGGCCGTTCGATACTTCGTTGATGATAAGGGTTTGGCTGTTCGCGGTGCTGTGACCGAAAACGATAAAGACCAAAATCAGCGTGCTTATTTGCTGTAGACCAAGGATTTTGGTCATAGGAATAGAAGGCTTATGGCAAACAAATCTTGGGTCATAAAAATGGAGTGCAAGATTACGCCTTGAACCACCTTTAATGGGTCTTTTGTTTTACCGTTCTGTTAAAAGGATATTGACAATTTTTTTCACGGACAAAAGGAATTTCATCTATGAAATCAGAGAAAATCAATCCATCTCCCGAATGGTCGGGACAAGTTATGGCTTTAGTATGTCAGAATTGGCTTCGCTATTTATCCCACTCTGTAACGAAATGAATCAACACCTTCTTCATGGCTTCCATGGCAGTGCCATCTAGATGTTCGAGGTTATCGAGTCGGGTGTGATAAGTAGGGTCGAGGGTATCTGTTCGCATGCCTATGAGGCTCAAAGCAGGAAGTCCCAACATGCGGAAGGCGGATGCATCGGAAGCGCCCACATCTATCGGTATCTTCTTTACCGCCACTCCCAGTGCCTTGAAGGATTGATCCATTTTATCAATCAATGTAGGGTCGAAGGTGACTAAGGTGTTTGTTTCGCGCATTCCGATGGTCAGAAACTCAAGATCTTTGATGGAATCCAAATTGATAAGAAGGGCTTTTTCGTCCAATAGTTGCTGCATACGGGTTTTGCCGTAGGCATGTGCGCCTCGCAATCCAGCCTCTTCAGAACCAAAGCTGATGCAGCGGATACGGGTATGTTGCAAGCGTTGTGCTGAGAACACCTTGGCCATTTCTACCGCCATGGCAACCCCCGTAAGGTTGTCGTTTACGCCATGCACCACTTCCTTGCCATGCATATCAAAATAGACAATGAGAATAGGAGTGAGGGCTGCAAACAAAAGCCAACCATAGAAAGCCCATCCGCCCGAAACGAAAGCTGCAACCACTAGAAATATAGCTAGCAACGGAAACAGAAAACCTGCTACCACAGTTAGCACCACACCAAGGTATTTGAGCTTGTACCACCACTTAAATTCCTTCACGCTATCAATGTGTCCAGCAAAGATGAGGGTGGATTGTACCTCATCCGTTGGTTCAATATCGCCAATAACGTTGTGAGATGTTTTCTTCTTCCAAAGGAAATCTAACCAATGCCGATAGGTAACGAAATGCCCCACGAAAAGCACTGCATTGATGCTGGCAAGGATGGCTGCGGCTTGAACATTGAAAAAGTAAATCGCCAATGCAGCCACATAAAGCACGCAGAATAGTTTCAGCGCTTGAAAATGAGCCTCTAATGCCGAATCAAACGGCATAAGTTCTACGGTGTCGCAATACTGCTCTAGCACTTCTTTGGTGTAAATCTGCGCGTTCTTTTCTTGCTCGCTGCCAAAGTAGCGGCCTCCGAAACGGGTGACTATTTCTGTGATGAATTGGACCATGGGGCGAAATTAGGGACGAATTTTCCATTCCGAAATCTTCAAGATTCCGCGTTGCCCTTGGCTTTGCAATTTCTGCAACCTGCTCTTGCGGCTATTTGTGCATCAGACAGGCGGTCGACTGCGTCTTTACTTTGTACAAAGATGGATTGGGAGCAGACCATGCCCCAATATCAAGTACGTTTTTGATGATAAACACCCTGCGATTAGTGACTATTCACTAAAATAAATGACTCACATCTACCTGATTTACCAACAAATCTTCCAATGTTTGGCGTCTGGTGATGAGGTGTGCTTTGCTGTTCTTTAGTAATACCTCCGCAGGTTTTAAGCGAGAATTGTAGTTGCTGCTCATGGCAAATACGTACGCACCAGCATTCTGAAAAGCGAGAATATCGTTCTCGTTTATTTCCGTGATTTTCCTATCCCACGCAAAGGTGTCTGTTTCGCAGATGTAGCCCACAACGGTATAAATGCGCTCTGCACCTTCAGGATTACTGATATTGGTAATGTGGTGATACGAATCGTAGAACATGGGGCGGATAAAGTGATTGAAACCTGTATCGACACCCGCAAAAACAGTGGCCGTTGTTTGCTTTATCACGTTCACTTTACACAGAAATGTGCCTGATTCACTGACTAAGAACTTTCCTGGCTCAAAGGCCAATTCAAGATCTTTCCCGTATTCTTTGCAGAACGCTTTGAAGCGCTCAGTCAATTTGGCACCAAGCTCTTCGATGTTTGTAGAAACATCATTCGGCTTGTAAGCCACCTTAAAACCACTGCCGAAATCAACGTATTCCAACTCTTTAAAATGAAACGCTGCTTCCAGTAACAGCTCAGAACCTTGCAAGAAAACGCCTACATCCAAAATATCGCTTCCAGTATGCATGTGCAACCCGTTTACGTGGATTTTATAGGCTTCGATGATACGTGTTAGATGTCGGGTCTGATGAATGGAGATTCCGAACTTAGAATCGATGTGTCCTACCTGAATCTTGTGGTTTCCTCCAGCTACAATGTGCGGGTTCATACGCACACAAACTGGGTAGGAACTACCGTATTCACTTCCGAATTTCTCCAACATCACCAGATTGTCGATGTTGATCTTCACTCCCAACTTTACTGCTTCCTGAATTTCTTCAAAACTCACACCGTTGGGTGTGTAAATGATGCGATCGGGTGTAAAGCCAGCTCGGAGTCCTAGTTGTACTTCTTCGATAGAAACGGTGTCTAATCCTGCTCCCAGAGCATTAAAATGCTGCAACACCGCCTGATTACTCAATGCTTTGCAAGCATACTGAATGTTCAACTTTAATCCATCAAACGCATTGACCAAGCGCTTGTATTGGCTTTCCATTATATCGGCATCATATACAAAGAGTGGTGTACCGAATTCCTCGGCTAATTGAAGTAGTGCTTTAGACTTCATCAGAGAATTAAAAAATGAATAATTAGAAATTGAAAAGTTGATAGTCCATAGTCGATGAACCACGGACTGTCGACTATGGACTGTGGTCTCGTAGGAGCAACTATTTTCCCAGCATTGCTGTTTTTAGGTCGTCATCTGCAGGTTTGCTACCTAGCCAAATACCGAACAGGGCTTTCTTGAAATCTATCCCCACAATAGTACCTTGGAGCTTACCGTTCTTGTAAGATTCAACACCTTTTCCAGGAATGTAAATGATGTCAAACACGTTTCCTTCTTTGATTTCCTCCTTTTTGAAGGTGTTTACAAACGCTGTAATCTTAGCTTTCAGCGGTTCTGTTTTGCCACCAGTACTGGCTTCAAAACCTTCTAGAATGGCTTCGCTCATGTTATCGCTGCTTATCATGCCAGAAGTAATCTGAAGTTTTACAGCCATCGGTTTGTCGGCACTCACAATAGCAGCTGCATCCGAAGATTTTTCGCTTAAATACAGACCGCCTACGTAGAGTTTAAAGAATGCCTTCTTTCTTATTCCGCCTCCATTCAGGCTGATATTTCCGTCTCCAACCTTTAATTTGGCAGGAAGTGTAACTCCGTTGATAGTGACTTGAGCTTGCATTGAAATGGTTATCATAAGGGCAATGATTGTTGTGGCTAATAGTTTCATAGTTTGTTTTTTAAGTTCGTAAAAATAAATCATAATTGGTTGGGGATGGTACAAGAATGAGGCCAAGGGCAATCCATCTCGTCCATCCTTATAACTATACGGAATCAAAGTGTCAGGTCATACCGCAGACTCTACTCGACCATCAGGAGAGACTAAGGCACAGGATCATTGTCCTAAGGCGGGTTTCTCCTCAATGTGGTCAAGCTACTCGATTAATTTAAAACAAGCGTATAAGACGGACGAAGGAAGCATCCCAGAAGAAATTCGTAACAGAACTATAGACATTGAAACCCTTTGTTCCTCAGGGTAACAAACGGGGTGAGTTTTACGAGGCATCTGTCAAACTAGTCGCTAGTCACTATTCACCCACATTATTCTTGCGTAAGCCTATTTGATTACCGAACTTGCGAGAAAACCGAGAATAATGTTTCAAAGACCGATAATTGCTATTTTAATCCTTGTGGCGAGTGTTGCTATAACAGGTTGCTCCATTACTACAGGCGATGGCCCCGTGGTAGAAAAAACCATTGAGATGGAGCCGTTTCATGCCGTAAGTATTGATGGCTCGTTTGATGTGTTTATTTCACAGGCTGTTTCGCAATCTGTGGTTGTGGCCACACAATCCAACATCTTGGAACATTTTAAAATGAATGTGATGGATGGCGTGCTTTACCTATCGATGGAGCCTGGTTCATATATAAGTTACGACCTTACTGTTAAGCTTGGCATGCCAACTGTATCGCACATTGAATTGGATGGCTCGGGAGATGTAAGCATCGGAACGTTCGTAGGAATTCAAAACCTTTTCACCAAGCTAGATGGAAGTGGAGATATTAAAGGAACAGGTGCATTGGAAGTGCTTTCAGAAGCAACTATCCACTTGCAAGGAAGTGGTGATATTGAGTTGACGCTCAAAGCCAAGGAGGTTGAATTAATCTTGGATGGAAGTGGAGATATGGAAATCATTGGTCAGACCAATACGCTTATTGCCAACCTTAATGGTTCTGGAGATATAGATGCAATGGAGTTAGAATCCATTGATTGCGATGCAAACCTAGACGGTTCTGGAAAGATTAAGGTCTTTGCTTCAAGAAAATTGAAAGCTAGTCTGCAAGGAAGCGGAGACATCCGCTACGATGGGAAACCAGATGTAGAGGCCAAAATTGATGGTTCAGGTACAATACAGGCAGATTGATTTGTTTTAGATAAAGGAACGAAGGACAGGAGGAATTGACAATTTGTCATTCACAAATCGTCCATCGTAAATCATTTCCTATGTCTGTCTTATTGATTACCAATTCGTTATATCTCGGAAGAGAATGTGAACCACCAAGGTTTTAAAAAAGTATCTTCGCAGCACTTTAAATCCATGAAAATGAAAAGAATAGCCTCTCTAGCTTTAGTTGTAATTGCATTTCTCACGTTTCAAATAGAAACGAGTAATGCCCAATGCCCTGGTTGCGTTATTGATGTGCAGTGTGGCGTTGGTCTCAATCCAATTGTACCAGCCTTGTGTCCAGCGGTATTGCCAAATGGTACTCAAGGATTGCCGTATGATGAGAGCGCAACCTTTTTTATGCCGCGCGATTTTGTTGATGTTGCTTCTGGTCAGTCGGTTACGCTAAATTCGATTACGGTAACGAGTGTTACTGGAATGCCACAGGGTTTGAGTTACACGTGTAATGTTCCGACCTGTGCTTACACTGTTACCAATGACCCACTTACGCAGCGCGGTTGCTTTAAAATTTGTGGTGTTCCTACTGTGCCAGGAAACTACAATGTGATTATTGCTGTAGTGGCCAACGTCAACACACCAATTGGTATTATTAATCAGCCTACCAGCTTTAGCATTCCATTGGTAATTGAGCCATCTCCAGGTGGCAACTGCTGTTATAGTTACAACCCACCTTCGGCTTGTGGTTCATTAGATGTGACCTACGAGGCACTCTTGAACTTCGGCCCACTTCAACCAACAACTTATGCTTGGGATTTTGACAACGGAAACGTTTCAGCTTCGGCCACGCCTCCTGTTCAGCCATACACCACTGCAGGAGATTTCTATCCTGAACTCATTACAACCGTCAACAATTATGTGATTACAGAAGTATCTTTTACCGCTGCCGGTTCTAACTGGTGTGGCGATATTGAAGAAATAAGCTTTGCAGGCGTTTGCCAAGGAGCGCCAGATATCTACTACACTTTTAGTAACGGAAATCAGGGGAGTACTTCTACTTCAGGTAGTAACAACCTTACAAAAACGTGGACTGGTTTGCACCATGTGCTTGTAGATAACATATTCTCGCTTCAGTTTTGGGACGAGGATGGTACTTCGCAGGATGACAATCTTGGGGTTTACACAAGTTTCATTACAGCACCGGGCACGTTCAATCTTAACACGTTCGTTAACGGAAATCAGGAAGGTTTCGGAACCGTTACCATTGCGCTCGAAGTAGATACTGTTTACACCACGGTTGATACCGTAACTGTATTACCAATTCCTGCAATGCCAACGCTTGCATTTTTACCAGCACAGCAGGTATGTATGGGCGATTCTATTCTCATTTCTGGTCCGGTTGGCCCATACCAATATCAGTGGATTCAGGCAGGTGCATTTATCTCCGATTCTGTTGCAGTTTGGGTAAACGAGACTGACTATTATTCATTGGCTATTACGGATACCAACGTTTTCTGCGGGATTGAGTCAGATTCATCATTGGTAGAAATTTTCACTTTCCCACTTCCTCCAGTTATCGGATACAATATGACAACGGGAGAGTTGTCGTTAAACAATCCAAACAACTACGTGGTAGAATGGTATGATGGCAATAATTTGGTTTCAGGCGAAACAGGAAACACATTTGATCCTACTGGATTTGGAGGACCTTTTACTGCTAGGTTCTTAAACGGAGGATTGTGTAGTTCACAATCATCCACGGCATACTCACTGTGTTTGCCAGCATCCATTCAGCCATTGTCAAACGATTCAATCTGCTGTGGCGAGACATTAACCTTTGATGCAACTGGTTTCTTGGTAAACCCATTCAGCGTAATTGCATGGGCAGTAACTCCAGAATCAGAAGGTCCTGTTACTGATCAGACAAGTGCAACGGCAGCAGAAAACAACGGTTATTTACTAAATGGATTTGGCACCACAGCCAGTTTTACACGTGACTGTTTGAGCCATACAGACAGCGTATCTGAGGGAAGTTATTTCGTTACGCCATTTGCCATCGAGAATCCGGCAGTAGAACCGCTAACCTACGATACACTGCAAGGGTGTAGGCCGTATGCGCAAATTTGTCCGGCATTGGATGCCGCAGATGACAATTGGGCTATTTTTCCAATGGTATTCACATTCCCAGATAATTCAACGCTGAATGTGAATGATGCCATCGCTTTCGGATTGCCTATCAATCAGCAGTTGCTCGATTTGGCAGGAGGTCTTCCTTGTCTTGCATTGACCGATTTGTTTAGAGGAAATCCAAACGGTGTTTGGTCTATTACACTAACCAATACAGGAACCACCGCCATCGACATGTCGGTACCTGATTTTATCGTTATCAATTCGGCTGATAGCTGTAATCTCATTACTCAGGACGAAACGTATCTGATTGAAGGCATTGAGATGACCGCAAACCCAGGCCAGACCGTTGTCGTGAGTTTCGATATTCCACCACTTCCAGCTAGTTTCCCTTCAATTAGCGCAGAGTGTGAGGCATTTGGAGAACCAGTGAAAATCCATTTCAAGGATTGCTATCCGCATACATCCCATGTTGGAATTGAGGAAATTGAGACCTATGGATTCTTTCTAGGCGAATGTGTTCCGAATCCAAATGCTGGAACAGCTGTTATCAATTTCTCAAGCAAGTTTGGAGGAGATTATCAGTTTGTAATTAGAGACGTAACTGGCAAAGAGGTTTCAAGAACTACACTTTACGCAGCAGCTGGTGATAACCGATTCAATTTTGACGGAAGCACACTCAGCAGCGGACTTTACACGTATTCCCTTTCGAATGGGGTAAACGTGTTGACGCAAAGACTGGTAATAAGCAAATAAGATTAATAGCTTTTTAATACGCCCTTGACCATCCCGTGGTCAAGGGCTTTTTTTTCGAATTAACTTTGTAAACAATTAACAGAAGAACATGAAAAACGCATTGGTAATAGGAATGATTGGAAGCATGGCACTCGTATTTAGCTCATGCAACAAGAATTTGGATAAGGTTCTTTTCGGTACATGGGAAGTAACCAAGGTGGAAGGCACCTTGAATGTAAATGGTACAGCCGTGTTTACAGGAGAAGATCCAAATGCTTCAGGAACGGTTAAATTTGAGAGCAACGGAAGAGGAGAACAGAACTATTCGTTTACGTTTTCAGGTACTACGTATCCACAAACAGGAACTTTTTCTTGGGAGGCAAATGATGATGAAATCATTATTGATCGAACATCTGATCCAGATATGATTTGGACCAGACTTATTAACACTGAAACAAAGCAGGTGGCCACGTACAAGATTATCGTTGATGCCAATCAGGATTGGGATTACACGATTACGATGGAGCAATAATTTCTGACCACATCAATTCATTCGCTAATCAGCTAACGAGCTAATCTCTTTAAAACTCCCCAGGATGATACACGCGTTCTGCTGTTTTCTCCAACTCGTTGCGCTCTAAAGACATCGGCTTGTACTGATGGTCTTTAAATAGCTCCATCTGGTCAGTGTAATGCTTGCTTTCTGGTCGATTGCTAGCACCAAAGGCATTCACGCTTCGGATGTTGGCGCCATTCTCGTCAAAGCGTAGGATTTGAATGTAGCCATCGCCAGCTGTCATTTTAAAGAGTCCTTTCTTCTTGTCCACCAATTTGGTGTCGCAGGCTCTAGGCACTTCCCGTAACCCATCAATCGGATAGCTCTTATCGCCACGCATCAAGCGTTGCACATCGCCCAAGGCCACATCTAGCGTTCCGTGAGTTTTTAGCATCAGTTTCTTCGCCTTCCGAACGGCATCCACCGCCATTTCTTCGCTCACACCTTCATCTCGAATCATGAGAATAGCAAAGGGAGCATCTACCTCTTTTGCTAAAAAATCATGAGTTACCAGAGCTAAAGCCGCATCTCGGCTGTCCACGTTGCCCTTCTTATCCCACTGATTCAATTTCTGAATGGCATCGGCAATGTCGGGATATTTGTTCTCATCCAAAGAATAGAGCTTTTCGAATTTCTTGACGTATGCACCTGCTGGATCGTAGGCATTATCAAACTTGATGCGCTCAAGGTCAGCTTCTGTGAACTTTCCTACATGTTCCTTCATCAAACGGCCAAAGCGTTCACCACGGTTATATTCAAAGCTCTGCAAACCTGGGAAGTACTCATCCCAGTTGCAGCTATCGCCCGTGCAATGCAGGGGAGTGTTATTGGCGTTGTAAACGAAACCACATTCTGGATTCTCCACGTGTGGTAATTGCTCGTAATCGAGAATACCTGTCCAATTGTAGTCAGAAGTATTGGCGGTAATAGGTGCGCTCCAGTCCAATTTTGGATTACGCTTTGGCACCTTACCACCAGAATGCAGCATGATGTTTCCCTTATCGTCAGCATAAACCGTATTGAACAACGGAACGGCCTGCATTTTCATGGCTTCGGTAAACTCGCCAAAGTTCTTGGCCTTGTTCATCTTAAACCACTGTTCTGTAGCGCGAATGTCTTCGTAAGCCGCAAAACGAAAAGCATAGGTGCCGTATTTGCTCTTGTAAACAGGGCCATAAGCACACGATTTCACTTTTTTCGTTACTCCAAGCACCATACCTGCAATCTTCACTTTTAGCTTGGCTTTGCGCACATAGAAATTGCGCCATTCACCATCATACTTGTACTGGTTCTTGTTCTTCGGATTGAGTTCCAATTCGTAGATGTCGCCAAATTGATGGTAGTTGAAGGTATGCGCCCAACCCAAGTGTTCGTTCGAACCAACGAAAACCATGTTTCCACCAGGGAAAAGACCGCCCACGCAGTTCCAACCTTCTTCGCTCACAATATGCGCCTCATACCACGCAAAACGTCCTTCGATGGGTTGATGTGAGTTAACCAACAGATAAGGTTTGCCATCTGCCATTTTCTCAGGTGCTACTGCCAATGCATTCGAACCCGAACCTGTATGCGTTTCGTTTGCTCCCAAAAACTCTTGAATACGGTTTTCATTTACGGCTTTGAGTGCCATGCCTAATCCTGCCATCAACGACACGCTGAGGGTAGAACTTTTAACCAGGTCTTTCGCTTCGATTGGGAATGATTTCTTGAGGAAAACTTCCTTTGGATGTGCGGCTGCGTAATCGTTTATGCCTTGCGCATAGCCTTCTAGTACCGCGCGGTATTCTGCCGATAAATCCAATTCATAGCGCGCATCAACCAACGAATCGAGGTTCAGCATTTGCAAACCAAAATCGAAGAGCACGCCATCCTTTCCATCTACACGGCCAAGCATTCCTTTTCCAGCCAATACGGCTCGCTGCATGTTATCGAAATCGTCTTCAGAATGGGCATAAGCCAATCCGTAAGCAGCATCCGCATCAGTCTTTCCGAAAATGTGCGGAACACCATAACTATCACGGAGAATGGTAACGTTTTTGGGGTTGATGGATTGCGCAAATGCAAGTTGCGAACCGAGAAGGCTCAAGCAAAGAAGAATTCGGTAAAGCATAATTATGAAAGGGTTGAAAGACGAAGAACGAAATTCTTATTGAGAAATACGAAAACTCAATACAAACTACTCAATTCTCGCTACTCGATTAAGCCACAAACTTATATCCCACGCTGCGGATAGAGTGGAAGTGCTTCGGGTCTTTTGGGTCTTTCTCAAAGTACTTTCTGAAGGCAAGAATGTAGTTGTCGATGGTGCGGGTAGAAGGAAAGACATCGTAGCCCCAAACTGTTTCCAAAATTGTTTCTCTTGATAGAACTTCGTTTCTGCGCTCAACAAAAAGGCGGAGGAGTTTCATCTCTTTTTTGGAGAGTTGGTGTTCGTTTCCTTCGATGTCTGTGATGGTGAAGGCGCTGAAATCAATCTTGCAATCGCCAAAGCGAAAGTTGTCTAGGCTAGGGTCGCTTTCGGTTGCTCCTCGTTTTAGAAGTGATTGAACACGCAGTAGGAACTCATCTAAGTTGAATGGTTTGGTGAGGTAGTCATCGCCTCCAATTTTTAATCCGAAAATGCGGTCTTCGGCAGAACTTTTGGCCGTCAGGAAGAGAATAGGAATGTGGGTGTTCTCCAAACGAATGGTCTGACAAATGGTGAAGCCATCCACTTCTGGCAGCATCACATCCAAAATCACCAAATCAAAGCGTTTAGAAGCGAATTCTTCTAAGGCAAGTTTGCCGTTGTTCACTGCATTCACTTCATAGCCATCCAGCTCAAGATTTAGCTTGATGATGTCTTGTAGACTTTCCTCGTCCTCTACTAGAAGAATGCGTTTGTTCATAGGCTTGATCGAGGCTAAAAATAAGGCTAATTTTAAGCGCAGAATGAATCAGAGGTCTTTCGGAAGTTCTTTACCGCTTATTGGGTACGCCCTTGTTGTAGCGGCCTTTTTCTTATTTGTACGTGGATATCAGTTCGATACGGATGATCAGGCCGAGCATCTGCCACAGATTTATCAGCAGCTCGACCCACAGCTTTACCCGAACGATTACTTCGTTAATCAGAGCAACGCCATATTTACTGTAAGGCATTATTACGAGAAGTTGGTACTGTTTGTAGCCGAAACCATTGGGATTGAATGGGGGCTATTCGTACTCACTTTCCTCTGCATTGCGCTCATGGCTTATTCGTTTGCGCGCATGGCAGACGAACTATTTCATGACCGTTGGGTGGTGTTGTTAGCACCTCCGCTAGCGATGTTCGTGTTCTATAACTTTACGGTTGGAGGCAATCACATTATGTATGGCAGCTTCATTTCGAGTACCATAGCCAAAGGAATATCTGCTTTTGCGTTGCTACAATTCATTCGGTCAAAATATCTTTTTGCTTCCATTGTACTTGGCGTTGCCACGCTTTTTCAGCCCTTGGTTGGATTACAATTGTTCTTGTTGCTAGGAGCTATTCTGTTGCTTTTTAGAAGGAATCTGAAAGAAACAGTCGTGTTTGGTCTTGGGTTTATTGCAGTGGCTTCTTTCATTCTCGTGCCAACCTTTGCTCGACAGTTTGCCGAAAGTGCCGTTTACGATCAGGATTTGTATTACGAGATTCTATACCGTTTCCGTAATCATCATCATTACTTGCCAAGTTTGTTTCCAATAACGCACTACGTTAAGTTTCTCTTTCTGACGATGATTGGCGTGGAGGTTTACGCTTTCACAAAACCATCAGACCGAGGTTTTTTTGTGCCGTTTGTTGCCTTGGGCTTGTTGGGCATGCTTGTTTATGCAGTTGGGCTCGAATTCCTACATATTCAAGCATTGGGAAAACTGCAATGGTTTAAGGTCTCGGTTTGGATTGCGGCTTTGAGTTCTATTATGCTAGCTGGATTTGTCGGGCCGCTGCTTTCTGGCTTTCTCCCACTCACCAAAGCCCGCCACTACCTTTTCCCTTTTTCTTTTTTCCTTTTTCTCCTCCTCGCCTTAGCCATCACCAACTCCAAATTCCTTCCAGAGCAATTTCAACACAAATACCTAGTAGGAAATCGCAATTACAGCGACTTAGAGAAGATGCATTTTTGGATTGAAGCAAATACCGCCAAAGATGTGAGGTTACTTGTTTCACCAGATGATAACGCTTTTCCTTGTCAGGCTAAGCGGAGTATGCCTATTCACTTTCAAGCCATTATTCACGAGCCTTTCTTTATGCTTCCGTGGTACGATGATTTCAAGGAAATCTATGGTGTTTCTATCGAGAATATGGAAGGAATTGATGCTCGTGCTCAAGCTGTTAATCTTTATCAGACAAGGAATTATCGCGGTAGCAGATACATCGATTACCGTTTGGATAATCTCGAAACGTGCCAATTCAAAGCAGAACTTGGCTCAATCAAGCATCAAGAGGGAAAGTGGATTCTTTCTGAGTTCATCTACTCAGATTCCGAATAATTACGTAGAACTGCGTACAGCCGTTCATTTAGTAATCCCGTGATTTGCCTCACTAACTAATTATTCTAACCCTAATTAAATTATTATGAAAGTATTTAACGAAGCATTCAAGTTTGGACGGTTCCTAGTATTAGCAGGAGCTGTTTCGTTTTCAATCACGTCTTGTAACACGGACGATGCACCTGAAACACCTGTTGACCCAGCAAGTAACCCACCTACACCGACATTCGGAGTTGGATACGGAACATTGGCAGCGGTACAGACTGTAACCACTTTTGACCCAGGATTTGGTGTGCCTATTCAGGAGATTATCCTAGGAGTTGGTTCTGCTGGATTTACAGATGGTGTTGATTACGCTAATCTAATTGATGCTGGCACAATTACCTTGGAAGGCGAGTCGCTCACCAAATTTGATAATGGTGCCTATGCGTATAGTCCAAACAACACCAATCCAACTGGTATCGATTTCAGCGGAAATCCATCTTGGGAAGTGAGCGGTTCAGGTTCAGTACCAGCATTTTCTCACACAACAAGCATTGGTTTCCCAACATTGGGAACAATCACAAGTTCAACTACCATCCCAGGAACTGGAGATTACGTGTTGACCGTATCTAACCTTTCAGGAGCTGATTCAGTTTTCTTCATGTTGGGTGGAATTTCGCACACAGAAGCAGGAACAGCCACTTCAAGCACCTTCACCGAAGCGGAAATCAACACAATGGGAACGGGAGCCAACTTTATGCAAGTGGCGCCTTACCGTTGGGAAATGGCTACTAAATCAGGTAAAGACTTCTACTTCGTAACAGAAGCAGTTAAGACCCAATCCGTTACCATAGAATAATTGGTTGGAATAATGTGGGTGGGGTCGGTTTCTTCGGAGGTCGGCCCCTTTTTTTTGTGCCCATTAATGACACAGATGGCCAAAAATATCGGCAGTGGTTCCAACAACCTGATATTTTGGGACAAGGGACGGGGGACAAAGGTCGAAACCGTCCCTAGCCTCTTGTCCTTCGTCCCTCATTTCACATAAACCGTCTTGCGGTTTACGAATTCCATCATTCCATCTTTGCCCAGTTCGCGTCCGTAACCCGAGAGTTTCGTGCCACCAAAAGGTAAACGTGGGTCAGACTTTACCAATTCGTTGATGAAATAAGCACCATCGCTCACTTCGGATGCCATTTCAATGGCTTTTTCGATGTTTCTAGTGCAAACCGTAACGCCCAAACCGTAGTTTGACATTTCAGATAGTTCGAAAGCGTGCTTTTCGTCCTTGGCCTTTATCATGGCTGCCAAAGGTCCGAAGGTTTCTTCTGAAAAAGCAGGCATACTTGGCTTCACGTTTCCGAGAACTGTTGGTTCGTGGTAGCATTCGCATTGATTGCCTCCTAAAAGCAATTCTGCTCCTTGGGCTATGGATTCTCGAACTTGTCGTTGAAGTTCATCCGCAAGGTCTTTTCGTGCCAATGGCCCAACTTGTGTTTCGTTTGCTGTTGGCTCACCAGATTTGAGTTCTGCAACCGCTACAGTGAATTTGCTCAAGAATTCATCATAGATTCCTTCCACCAAAATAAAGCGTTTGGCGGCAATGCAACTCTGCCCAGAATTAAGCATCCGCGCGGCTACGGCTGTCTTAACTGCAGAATCAATGTCGGCATCTTCCCAAACAATGAAAGCGTTGTTTCCGCCCAATTCGAGTACCGATTTTTTGATGTGTTTGCCAGCCAAAGCGGCAACTTCGGAACCAGCGCGTTCGCTTCCCGTGAGCGATACGGCTCGGACAGCTTTATGAGCGATAATCTTCTCCGTTGCATCATGATGAACGATGAGGTTCTGAAAAACACCTTCGGGAAATTCCGCTTTGCGGAAAACATCCTCAATTTGCGCAGCGCAGCCAAACACATTGGAGGCATGTTTGAGCAATCCAACGTTACCAGCAACTAGAGTAGGAGCGGCAAACCGAAACACTTGCCAGAACGGGAAATTCCATGGCATGATGGCCAAGACTGCGCCAATTGGATCATGACGCACGAACGAAAGCTGTGCGTCCGTTTCAATCACTTCATTGGCCAAAAAAGTGGCCGCATTATCTGCGTAATAATCACAAACCCAAGCACATTTGTTAATCTCGCCACGGGATTCTGTGATGGGTTTTCCCATCTCCAACGTAATCATCAGCGCGTATTCTTCCACGTTATCACGCAATACCTGACCCGCTTTTCTCATCATCGCGCAGCGATCGGCAAGTGGAACTTTCTTCCAAGACGAAAAAGCGGTTTGAGACAACGCTAACTTGTTGTCTAATTCAGCTTCTGATAGAGCCGTGTACGTTCCTATTTCCTTTCCATCGAAAGGATTGATGCTTTTGAATTCCATATCATTTTAGTGATGAGTGAAGCACAGATGACAAAGGTAGCGGTCTGATATTGCTGTCGGAATTAGGCCTGTTTCATGTACCCATGTTGAGCTATTAAAGCTGTCACTGCCAAAAGTGACATTGGTCTGATCGAAATGTTGAATCAACCCTAAATTGCAGCCGAATGAGAACCGAGGAGCTATTCATACGGAACATGGTGAGCACTAGGTGTATTGTGGCGGTACGTCAAATTCTCAATTCGCTCGAAATGGAGGAAGTAGAACGAATTTCTCTCGGACGAGCAGTTGTTGGGTTCGATAATGAAAGACAATTGGCACAATTCATAGATGCGCTTCCTTCAATCGGGTTTTTATTGGTTGAAGATGATGGTCAGAAACAGCTAGAAATGATAAAAACGGCCTGCATTGAGCTTTTCTATCATGGAAACAATGCCAATTCGCTGATTAGAAACTCCGATCACTTGAGCGAACGCACCGGAATGCCCTATCATCAGCTCAGTAGGATATTCTCTGAGCAGACCAAGACCACGCTTGAGAAATACATCATTCTACTCAAGATTGAGCGGGTGAAGGAATTACTGAGTTACAAAGATTTCACGTTAAGCGAGGTATCTTATCAGATGGGATATAGCAGTGTTCAGTATCTCAGCAATCAATTTAAACAAGTAACAGGCGTTACACCAAAGCAATTTAAAGACGGTATAGGTGGGTATCGCATACCGCTTGATAAGCTTCTATAAGAGAGAAACGGCCACGCAGATGTGAGGTCAGAATTTTACACAAACGATTATTAATACTGTAAAGGTCATTTCGAATTGAACCTCTTACTTTGACCTTACACAATCGGACAACTAAAAATCAGAAGTCATGATAAGCCTAAAGAAAAACATTGCAATAAGCGAGTCTGGGTTTGTTTTTAACCCAACCACAGGCGATTCGTTCTCTCTTAATTCTGTAGGGACAGACATTCTCAAGTTATTGAAAGACGGTAAAAATGAGAAAGAGGTGAAAACTACAGTGATAGACAGGTATGATGTGGACGGGGAAACCTTTGATAAGGACTATTACGATTTCTTAAAAATGTTGGGGCAATACAAACTTCTTGATGCATCGTAATCATGAAAAAGCAGCTGACCATAGCCATTACGGGGCTGAATAATATCGACAGTCCAGGACCAGGGATTCCTGTGATTAGGGCTTTACGTGATAGCACCGAGTTTGATGTGCGCATTATCGGGCTCAGCTACGAAACACTAGAGCCAGGCATCTACATGCACGAAATGGTGGATTACGTATATCAGATTCCTTTTCCGAAATCGGGGACGGATGTGATTTTCGGACACATCTCATACATCAATTCCGTAGAGAATATCGATGTGCTGATACCGAACTTCGATGCCGAGTTGTACAATTTCATCAAGCTTTCGGGTAGGATGGAAAAGGAGTTGGGAATAAAGACATTTCTGCCAACGATGGAGCAATTTGAGGCTCGGCATAAGGTAAACCTAGAAGAATACGGAGAAAAACATGGTTTGCTTGTTCCTAAAAGCAAGATGATTTTCTCAACGGCCGAGATTCCAAAGTTGGCTCAAGACTTCACGTATCCGATTGTTGTAAAAGGCCAGTTTTACGATGCGCATATCGCATACAATCAAGAGCAGGTTGCTACGTACTTCAATAAGATTGCGGCCAAATGGGGTCTGCCAATCGTTATTCAACAGTTTGTTTATGGAACAGAAGTAAACATTGTAGCTCTTGGCGATGGCGAAGGAAACATGATTGGAGCGGTACCCATGCGCAAGCAATATATCACTGACAAAGGAAAAGCCTGGGCAGGTGTTAGTTTGGATGATGAAGGTTTGATAAAACAGGCAAAGTCGATGATCGGGAGTTCAAAATGGCGCGGTGGCATGGAGCTCGAATACATCAAGACCAGCGATGATGAATACTATCTGATCGAGATTAATCCGCGGTTTCCTGCATGGGTCTATTTGGCAGTAGGATGCGGACAGAACCTCCCAGAGGCATTGGTAAAGATGGCATTAGGAGAAAAAGTAGAAGCATATGATAGTTACGAAATAGGAAAGATGTTTATCCGCTATTCATGGGACATGATTGTTGACATGAAAGAGTTTGAAGAGATTTCTACCACGGGAGAACTTGGACCGAAAAAGAGAACACCAGTTGATTAGTTGACAAGTTGTTTGAACGATGACCTGTCCCAATTTGATATTCGTGTATCGGTCATGATTTGTATCAGCATAAAAAAAATAAGTAGTAACTCGAAACTTAGAAAAAATGGAAAAGCAACGCTATGAGCGACCTATTATCCGAAGACTGAATACGGGAGTAATGAACAAGTTCGGTACTAAAACGGAGTATGAACCTGTGACGCATATTGACGATTGCGCAGTGAAGGATTTGATTGCGGACTACGGTTCTCCCTTGTTCGTCATTTCGCAGAAAACTATCCACGAGACGTATCAGGCAGCCAACCGTGCATTCAACACTCGTTACCCGAAGGTTCAGTTTGCTTGGAGCTACAAGACTAATTATATAAATGCGGTCTGCAATGTGTATCACAAGTTAGGATCGTGGGCAGAAGTTGTTTCGGGATTTGAATACCTGAAGGCATTGAAGAACGGTGTTCCAGGCTCGAAGATCATCTTCAACGGACCAGACAAAACGGTGGAAGAGTTGAAACTGGCGATGGAGAACAAATCGCTTATTCATATTGATCATTTGGATGAGCTTTACACTCTCACAGAGTTGTGCGAAGAGACAGGAATCCGCCCAAAAGTGGCCATTCGTGTAAATATGGACACAGGTATTTACCCTATGTGGGATCGTTTTGGTTTCAATTACGAGAATGGTCAAGCTTGGGATGCCATCAATAAAATTGTTCTTAGCGATAGAATGGATCTGGTGGGATTACATGCCCATATCGGAACCTTCATGTTAACGGCCAATGCTTATGGAGTTGCTGCCAAGAAACTTTCTGAATTGGCATTAAGCATCAAGAACAAATACGACAAGAAAATCCAGTATATTGATATGGGAGGAGGCTTTGCTTCCACAAACACCCTGAAAGGGTCTTTCCTGTCGGGAACAGATACATCGCCAAGTTTTGATGATTATGCCGAGGCGATTTCAACCGCAATAATGAATGCTGGTTTTGTAGAGGATGAATTGCCGTTGTTGATCCTCGAAACAGGTCGTGCCATGATCGATGAGGCTGGTTCATTGCTCGGTTCGGTCATTTCCAACAAACGATTGAGTGATGGACGAAAAGCCACGATTATGGATTTTGGGGTGAATATCCTGTTCACCTCCTTCTGGTATGACCATAAGATTAGCCCTGCGCAGGAGTTCAGTCATCATACCGAAGATTCGGTCATGTACGGTCCGCTTTGCATGAACATCGATGTGGTGCGCGAAAACGTGACGCTGCCGCCATTGAAACGCGGAGACCAAGTTGTGGTGCACACCGTGGGAGCCTACAATATGACGCAATGGATGCAGTTTATTGCCTTGCGACCAGCCGTTGTGATGATTGACTTAGAAGGAAAGCCGCATCTAATTAGAAAGCGTGAAACGCTTGATAATATCGATCAGCAAGAACAAATGCCAGCATATTTGAAAGAGTTCAAACTTTGAGTTACGGGTTTCGAGTTGCGAGTTACGAGTTTCCAGAAGTGGCTTTCTCGCAACTCGTAACTCGCAACAAAAAAAAACATGAAAGCGCAAGGAAAATACCTGTTCCGTCTGTTCTGGGAAGGGCTGTTGCACAGCTATTCCCAGATTTTTTTCAGTCTGGACAAGGTATTTGCCGTTGTATTGCTGCTCTGCTCGTTCATTGATCCATTCGTGGGCATCAGCGCCATAGTGGCGGGCATCATTGCCATTGTGATCGCGTTCTTTCTCGGTTTCGACCATAAGAATATCCGAGAAGGGATGTACAGTTTCAATAGCGTGATGGTAGGCATGGTGATGGCCGTGTATTACGATATGAACATGCCCTTCATGCTGCTTTTGGTGCTGATGTCGGTGTTCACGCTCTTTTTTACACTGGCCATCAACGCACAGCTCAAGGTATATGGACTGCCGATCATGAGCATTCCGTTTTTGTTCGGAGTGTGGACCGTTCACCTGGTCGGAAGAGAGTTTGCGGGATTGCATCTTACTGAACGCGGCATTTACACTATCAACGAGCTTTGGTCTTACGGTGGAGAAAGGCTGGTCAATTTTTATGATATGATGGAGAACTTGCCGATCCCCGACATCATTGATGTTTATCTGCGGTCGTTGGGAGCTATTTTCTTCCAGTTCAACATTTTGGCAGGACTGGTGATCATGGTCGGGCTTATACGCTTTTCGCGCATCGCCTTCCTCTTGTCATTGGTAGGTTTTTTCAGCGGCTATCTTTTCTTCGGGTTCATGCAGGGGCAGTTCTCACATCTCCATTACAGTTACATCGGTTTCAACTTCATCCTTTCGGCCATTGCATTGGGCGGTTTTTTTATCATTCCATCGCGTGGTTCGTTTGTGCTTGTGGCATTGGCCTCTCCGATCATTGCTATCCTGATCGCTGCCATCGGCAACCTTTTCACCGTTGTTCAGCTTCCCATCTACTCCCTTCCGTATAACGTACTTGTTCTGATCACACTTTATGTTCTCAAGTTGCGATTGGCCCCAAAAGGGCTGACTCCCATTGTGGAGCAGTCCTATTCACCCGAAGTAAACCTCTATCGCTTTCTCAATCAGAAGGAGCGGTATGCCAACGACACCTATTTCCACATCTATCTGCCGTTCTATGGCGAATGGACCATTTCGCAGGGGCATGATGGAGAGGTCACCCATAAAGGCGATTGGAAAGAGGCTTTCGATTTTGTGATTCAGGATGAAGAAAACCACACCTATAAATCCACAGGTTCGAGATTGGAAGATTTTTATGGTTTCGGCAGGCCGTTAACCGCTCCGCAAATGGGATGGGTTGTTTCGGTGGAGAACGATGTGGACGACAACCAGATAGGAGAGGTCAATCTGCATCAGAACTGGGGCAACACGGTTGTGGTCAAGCATGGCGAAGGTATTTACACCAAGCTCAGCCATCTTAAAAAGGGAAGCGTGAAAGTAGCCGTTGGCGATTACATCAAAAAAGGGCAGGTGCTGGCTTCATTGGGCAATTCGGGAAGGTCGCCAGAACCGCATATCCATTTTCAGATGCAGGCAACGCCATACATTGGCAGCAAGACGCTCAACTATCCGCTGGCATATTACATGGAGAAAACGGCCGATGGACAAAAATTCCATGCGTTCGATTATCCGCAGGAAGGGCAGACCATTTCCAATGTGCAGGTGAACCCGTTGCTGAAGAAGGCATTAGGGCTCATTCCGGGCATGCATCTGTACCTACAGGGAGATGGAGAGCGGGTGGAGTGGGAGGTGTTTACCGATGCCTACAACTACACCTACATCTATTGCCACCAAACAGAGGCCGTGGCCTATTTTGTGAATAACGAGACGCTGTTCTACTTCACGAAGTTCATTGGGAATCACAACTCGCTGCTGTTTCAGTTCTACACTGGATTGTACAAGGTGATGTTGGGCTTTTATCAAAACCTCAAAATTACCGACTGCTTTCCGGTGGATGCCATCTATTCAGGTTTCCTGAAAGGTATGCTCGATATGGTTTCTCCATTTTATCCCGTTGTGAAAGCCGATTACGAACTCAGCTATTCCGAAATGGACGGTGGCATCGAACCCGAATGGGTCAAACTCAATTCGGAGCTTAAAGTAAAAGCACTAGGCAGCACACGGCTCCAGAAAAACTTCCGCATCGAAATTTCGAAGGATGGTTTTTCCAAATTCGCCATCTCCCGGAACGGAAAAGAAAAAGTTTATACATGCGAAGTACGGTAGTCGTCTTCTCCTTGGTGCTGCTGGCATTGGTGGCCCGTTCTCAGGAATGGTCAGATCAGGCGCAGTACGATGCTTACATGAAAGGTGATTGGAAGCAGGTGATAGAACTTGGGAGGTTGGCCAAACAATCTGGGGCAGATCATTACTACATCCGAGCACGCAATGGCTACGCCAATTTTATGCTGGGCCGTTACATGAGATCCGAAAAGGAGTTTGAAAAAGCACTGCATTTCAATAGCGCGGACGCATTCGCAAAGCGTTATGGCTACTGGTCATCGGTTTATTCGGTAAATACAGCCTCAGCCTTGCTGAAAACCACTGACATGACAAGCGCAGAAAAGGACACGTTCAAGGTGGCGCCCCCCAAATGGCTGAGCAGCGTGGGCGTGGTGGGCGGCTTCCGTGTTTCAACACTTCGGAATTCCGTGGGACACATGCCGTACGTGGCACTCTATCTCAGCCATCAGATAGGAAAAAGGGTCACCTTCCGCCATGCGGTCAATTACCTCAGCCAGAAACGGACAGCACGTCCGGCACAGGTAAAATACGAACTGTGGCAGGTGGGTTACCTCGCCAGTGCGGCCGTGCAATTGGCCAAGCATACCACCATCATTCCTTCGGTGGTGGTGCTCAATTGGGGCGTGCGCGATACGTCCATCTCTGCTGTTGACATCAACGGGTCGTTGGGTGTGCGCCAGCAGTTCGGTAATTTCAGTCTGAGTGTGAACGGTGGTGTGATGCTGGAGGCCGATGGGGAGAATACCGATACCCTCAAATATGCAGTAAGCGCTTCGTTCGGCTGGTATCCGCTGCACTCAACCAAGTTGTATTCAATCACTTCCGGAGGATATAATTTTGGGGGAAATACTCCGAACTGGTTTGTCTCTCAGAGCATAGGCGGCCAGTTGTTCAAGCGGGCATGGATCAAAAGCACCTTCATTTGGGGACACCAGATGATGATGGTGGAGGATGGAAACATCGATTTCACCAACAACAGTGGTGACAGATTGCGCTGGTTGTGGTCTTTGTCTCCGTATTATTACGCCACCGACCACCTCGGCATTTCAATGACCTATTCGGTGGAATCAAGGTCGTTCTACACACCCGCAGTTCCGGGGCAGGGTAATGCCAGACCAGTATCAACCAATTACAATTTTCACTCTTTCTACTTAGGTTTGAACTATAATTTCTAAACATGAAAAGCAGCATTTCAATCGTATTGATGACCATTTTATCCATGAGTGTTTTTGCACAGGCGCCCGATTTGCGCGCAGCATTCAAGAAGAGTTACGCCAATGAGACCAAGGGCGACCTCCCTGCAGCCATCAAAGACCTGAAAGCCGTGTATGGCGAAGGCACCTACGACCTCAATCTCCGCTTGGGATGGTTGTATTATTCAGCCGGCCTTCACACCGAATCGATGGCGTATTACAAGAAGTCCATCGACCTGATGCCAGCTTCTGTTGAGGCCAAGTTTGGATACGTTTATCCTGCCGCAGCAGTGGGCAATTGGGATCAGGTAGTGATCCAATACGAAAACATTCTCCGCATCGATGCCAAGAATTCTCAGGCACATTACCGTTTAGGTTTGATCTACTATAACCGTGCGGAACTGGACAAGGCTTTGCAGCATTTTCAGGTTGGTTCCAACCTGTATCCGTTCGATTATGATTTCACCTTGATGCTGGCATGGACAAGCCTGAAAATGGGAAAGATGCGAGAGGCCAAAGTTCTTTTCAATAAAGTACTTCTCATTTCTCCCGATGATGCCTCTGCCATGGAAGGGCTTTCGCTTATCAAGTAGTGAGCAACTGCCTCAATCCCTCATAAACAGCCACGCCAACGGCATTGGCCAAGTTCAAACTTCGGATGTGTGGACTGTGGATTGGAATTTTATAGAGTTTGTCTGAGTTGGCATCGGTAATCTCCGTTGCCAATCCGACCGATTCTTTCCCAAAGACCAAAAACATTCCATCTTCAAAAGGAATATCCCAAACGGATTTGGTTCCATGGCTCGAAAAGAAGACCATGTTTTTATCTGAATGCATGGCGAAGAATTCAGCCGCGCTTTCGTAAATCTTGATGTCTACGTGCTGCCAATAATCCAATCCAGCACGTTTTACGCGGGAATCGGAAAGTTCAAAGCCGAACGGCTTTACCAAATGAAGCGTGGAGCCAGAAGCCAAACTCAAACGACCAATGTTGCCCGTGTTGTTTGGTATTTCGGGTTCTATAAGGACGATGTTTAATCCCATTTTTTCTAGTTGCTGATTAATCTCTATAAAAAGCACATGTTTTTAGCCACAGATGCACTGATTAACACAGATTTTTCACAGAGAAAAATAATCAATGAAATCGGTGAAAATCTGTGCATCTGTGGCTTTATTATGTCAATTTAGTATTGATTCGATGCCAATTTTACGCATCGCTATCCTAGTTTTCCAGCAATAAACCCCGTTGTCCATGCTGCCTGAAAGTTGTAACCGCCCGTAATGCCGTCTATGTCTATTACTTCTCCGGCAAAATAGAGGTTCTTGCACACGCGGCTTTCCATGGTATTGAAGTTGATGCTTTCTAAACTCACGCCTCCGCAGGTAACGAACTCCTCTTTAAATGTGGTTTTTCCCCTCACGTCATACTCATCGTTGGTGAGGGTGTTTACCAGTTTATTGAGTCCTTTCTTGCCCAATTCGCTCCACTTTTTGGTGGAGGAAATGTCGCTCCGTTCGAGCAGAAACAACCACATCCGTTCGGGAATGCCAAAGGGTTTTACGTTGGAAGAAAGCTTGTTCGGGTTTGATGCTGCAATCTCCGTGAGAGTGTTCATTACCGCATCGTAGTTCTGCTCACCCGCCCAATTGACCGAAACACGAAACTCGTAGTTCAGGCCATGCAGCGCACGTGCTCCAAAAGCCGACAATTTGAGAATGGCGGGGCCGCTCATTCCCCAATGGGTAATCAGCAGTGGACCACTTGATTTGAGTTTTGTGCCTTGAATAGAAACCAAGGTATTCTCTACTACCACACCCATCAATTCTTTGATGGATTCTGTTGGCATGTTGAAGGTGAAGAGGGAAGGGACTGGCTCTTCGATTTTGTGGCCGAGTCCTTCCAGCCAATCAAAGCTGCTTCGGTTTGGACTTCCGCCAGAGGCGATAATTACTTTGTTGAAAACAGTGGTGCTACCATCAAGGAAGGTCAATTTTAAGCTTTCCTGTGTTGGATTTGCCGAACGAATTCCTGTTCCGAGTTGGATGTCAATTCCAAGTCGCTTGCTTTCCTTCATCAGACAATCGATGATGCTTTGCGAGTCGTTCGATTTTGGAAAAACACGGTTATCGTCTTGCGTGTAAAGCGGCACACCTCGCAATTCAAACCATTTTCTGGTATGAGCGGTATTGAACACGGAAAAAGCCTTTTTCAATTGCTTTTCGCCACGCGGATAGCCTTTGGCTAGGTCGGAGATAGAGGCAGTTCCGTTGGTTACGTTGCAGCGTCCGCCACCCGAAACCTTCACTTTAGCCAATACTTTCTGAGATTTCTCGAAGATGACAACGCTCGAATCAGGATGGTTTTCCTTGGCCGAAATGGCCGAAAAGAACCCTGCTGCACCTGCGCCTATCACTGCGATTTTCATGGGGCGAAGGTAAGGTTGCAGGCAACTCACCAACATTTAGTTCCACTGTTTCCTTTTTTCTTGCGAGTTCGCCTGTGCTTTGACAAACAATAAAAGGGCTGGAAATTTATTTCCAGCCCTTCTTTGAGTGTTCCATTTCGGATAACTCGAATAGAGACCATTGGTGCTCTCATTGATTTCAGCTTCAAATTGACACCTTTGCACAAAGCCTAAAAAAGATGGACAGAAGACTGGAGCAATTTGAGCGTTTGTTAAACATTATGGATGACCTGCGGGAAAAATGTCCGTGGGATATGAAGCAAACTCTTGAGAGTCTGCGCCATTTGACCATTGAGGAAACCTACGAATTGGCTGATGCCATTCTTGACAATGACCTCGAAGAAATCAAGAAAGAGCTAGGCGATATTCTGCTTCATATTGTGTTTTACGCCAAGATTGGTTCTGAGAAAGGTGCGTTTGATATGGCCGATGTAGCCGAAGGAATCTGTGAGAAGTTGATTTCGCGGCATCCACACATTTATGGCGATGTGAAGGTGGCCAACGAGGAAGAAGTGAAGCAGAACTGGGAGAAATTGAAGTTGAAAGAAGGCAAGACTTCGGTTTTGGAAGGAGTGCCAAAATCACTTCCAGCCATGGTAAAGGCAACACGTATTCAGGAAAAGGCTAGGGGAGTGGGCTTCGATTGGGACAATCAGGAACAGGTTTGGGATAAGGTAAAAGAGGAATTGGAAGAGCTGAAAGTTGAGATTGACAAAGGAGCGGACCACAAGGACATTGAGAACGAATTTGGTGATGTGCTTTTCTCAATGATTAATTACGCACGCTTTATTAACGTAGATCCAGAAATGGCCTTGGAGCGCACCAACAAGAAGTTCATCAAACGTTTCCAGTATTTAGAATCTCAATCCAAGAAAGACGGAAAGGAACTTTCGGATATGACGTTGGTGGAAATGGACGAATATTGGAATGCAGCCAAAAAGCTAAACTGAGCGAGTTTACAATTTGAAGAGCAGTGATTTCTGCGAACCTTTAAAGGACATTCGAATCACATACACACCGCTTTTCTTTTTGAATTTGGAAGCGCTCAAAACGTTGGTTGAATTACCAGATTGAAGCAATTTCCCATCGGTATTGAACAATTGCCATTCACACGGTAGATTAAGTGGAAGGTGAAATTCTACGAGGTTTAAATTTGAATCATAAATTGGTTTCACCTCCATTTTCGCTGCATTATCTTCAACAGAAACAAAAATAGAAGTATCGATTCGGTACATTTTTCCTCCCATTCCGAACGATTGCTCGTCTGTAACATACAAGAATCCATTTCTGAAACAGATTCCTTCTTTCTGAGAGAATACGCTTAACGTAAGTTCAGAAACATCTCCACCGAAAAAATCGATTCCAGAAAAGTTACTGAAGAGCCAAATTCTGTCTGAAGTGAGCAATGCCATTTGGCTTCCATCTTCCGAAATATCAGCTGCGGTAATTGAGAAAACGTAACTGGTGTGACCCACGGCCACACTATCTACCAATGTTGCCACATACGTTCCGCCCACTTCGGGAAGCGTGTAATGCTTGCTGTAACCAACAGCAGGATTTGAGCGATCCTTGCTGAACAAATGCAGTTCGTTTTGATAATGGAACATAGCCTCCATGTCGAAGTTTCCGTAGGTGCCAGCTGGCGGAAAACTGTTCTGATCTGGATAGGTAAAGTTGATGGTGTCGGTTACATATGTAATGCCTGT
Organism: Flavobacteriales bacterium; assembly: GCA_021741155.1. Lineage (GTDB taxonomy): Bacteria > Bacteroidota > Bacteroidia > UBA10329 > UBA10329 > UBA10329. Next base: position 34,792 of record JAIOYP010000033.1, read on the forward strand.
GCAGGTATCGATGCTTGGGATTTTAACGATGCGTAAATCGGCTCGATTTAGAGAATTGTTTCCAAAATTTCCGATGTAGAGATTGCCTTCGTTGTCTTTGGTAATTTCCTCCCAATCGTTATTAAAATCGCCAATAACGGTAATAAGTCGTTGGGTTATTCCTGTTGTATCAACACAAAAAAGCTCTGCTGGGTTGCTGCTGTCGTTGTGGGTCCAAAACCAATCGTTTGGGCCATTTTCCAGCCCTGATGTTTCTAAAACTTCGGCAGGCAGGAGACAAAGTTCTGTGATGATGGGAGTTTGAGCGTACGAGAAAGTGATGCCTAAAACATGGAAGATTAATGCCAACAAAATTCTCATTGAATCATCATTTTGGTTTGAGAAAGCTTGCCATTTGCATCGATAAGAACCGTGTAAATTCCAGATGCAAGATGAGAAACATCCAACGATTCAACCCAAGAGGACGAAACTACCTCGCGACCAGAAACATCAAGAATTGAAATACGAGATACATCATCCGTAATAGATTTTTTGAAGTTGATTCTATCAATGGTAGGGTTTGGGTAGATGGAGAATGTGCCGCCATTCAATTCGCTGATGGATACATTTCCAAGCGTTTGAAACGCGTTAATTCTTCCAGCGCCTAGCATGCCATTCATTCCAGGATTTTGAGCGCTGATGTTGTCGCAACCTTGCTCAATTCGTTGACGAATTTGATTGGCAGTCATACTTGGAAAATGCGACTTGACCAACGCTGCCAAACCCGCCACCATTGGCGTTGCCATGGAGGTTCCGCTGTAGTTTCCGTACGTATTGTTTCCTTCAGGAAGTGTGCTGTAAATATCCACGCCAGGCGCCATTACATCTACTGTACTTCCAAAGTTGGAGAAGCCAGCTTTTTGGTCATTTTGATCCGTTGCTCCAACGCTAATCACTTCAGGATAAGCAGCAGGATAGTGGATGGTCTGATCGCCTTCATTACCGGCAGCGGCCACCAAAACGATGTTGCTTGCCGCAGCTTGCTGAATGATTGTTTTGAACGTAGCCACATCATTCAATAATCCCCACGACATGCTAATGACATCGGCACCCGAACGCATGGCGTAAAACACGCCATCCAATCCGCCCGAAAGTGCTCCGTTGGCGTTGCCTGCAATTTTAACTGGGAGAATTTTTACCGAATAGCCGATAGAAGCCATGCCGGTTCCATTGTTGGTTGCAGCACCTGCAATTCCTGCCACGTGTGTTCCGTGGGTAAAACCATCGCCATTTCCCGAAGCATTTGCAGGTGGGCGCGGATTAGCGTCATTATCAACCACATCAAATCCGTTGATGTCATCGGCTCTGCCGTTCAAGTCATCGTCCAAAAACGGAAGTCCGCCAGTTTCAGCTGTATTGGTGTAAATGTTGGCGGCTAAATCGGCATGATCAATAGCAATGGCGTTGTCCAAGACCGCAACCAAAACATTTCCAGAACCTGTGCTGTAATTCCAGCCCAGTTCTGCATTGATTTTGGCCAGCGACCACTGATTTTCCTGAAGGTCGTTTGGTGTGTGCGTAGAAAATACCATTGGGTTCTTCTCAACATACTCGATGTAAGGCAACGCCTCCAAAGCCGGAATAAGTGCATTTACCTGCGCAGCGTTCGGAAATACGACTCTGTAAACGCTGTCCAAAGCCGTTCCCGCAAGCGGAAAGGGTTTGTAAATGCTATCTAATCCAGAGGTGGCAAACAATAAATCAAGTGCCAAATTTCCACCAGTGTAGCCATCCAAAATCAATCCTGGATCGGCAGAAAGCTTTATGTGCAGGTGGCCATCAACCGCGTTTGGGTCAGCAGTTTGCGCAGAAGCACGGAAACCAAATTGAAAAAGGGTGAAAAGAAAAAATGTAAAAACGAGTTTTGAAGATAATTGTGTAATCATGCTTGAAGCTAATAATGGTTTGACTACTAAGTTACGGGTATTCGTTTAAACGGTCTTGATTTGGAACAAATGCCAAATAAAAACCCCGCTCCGAAATCTCGAAACGGGGTTCTAAAATCTATTTGCTAAGCTTAGTTGGCAGCCAAATAGCTTGCAACACCTTCGTGAGTCGCTTTCATACCAGCAGAACCTTTTACCCAGTTTGCAGGGCAAACCTCGCCATTCTCCTCAAAGAAAGTAAGGGCATCCACCATTCTCAATGTTTCATCCACGTTTCTTCCTAGCGGAAGGTCGTTCACCAACTGATGGCGTACCGTTCCTGCCTTGTCAATAAGGAAAAGACCACGGTAAGCAATCATTGGGCCTGTAGCCATCAAATTGCCATCATCATCCATATCATAATCTCCAAAAAGAACACCGTAGTTCGCAGATATACACTTCGAAGTATCGGCAACAATCGGGTACGTTACACCCTTAATTCCGCCAGCAGCCTTATCCATTTGCAACCATCCCCAGTGGGTTTCTTCCGTATCGGTAGAACAAGCTACAACAGCCGTGTTTCTAGCCTCAAATTCGGCCAATTTCTCCTGAAAAGCATGAAGCTCAGATGGGCAAACAAACGTAAAATCCTTTGGGTAAAAGAAGAAAACCACGTTCTTCTTTCCGATGTACTGCTCTAGCGAAAAATCCGCCTCAACAATTCCACCCCTTACTACTGCAGCCGCCTTAAAAAACGGAGCTTTTTGTCCTACTAAAGTTGACATATTATACTATGATTTAGGTTAAAATTCGATTAGTTCGGCAAAGGTAACAGATAGGGTTAAAGGATGTTCAATCAGCTTTCCATTTATATCCCATAAATCACCCCATACTTCTTCTTGGCGTAAGCCATAAAGTATTTAGAGTTCAACGGCTCACCACTAATGCGTTCGCAAAGCTCTTTTGAACTGTACAGCTTTCCATGCTGATGGATATTCTCCCTCAACCACGCCAACAAATTCTCTAAGTAGGGCTTTGGGTTTGATGGGTTGAGCGTTCCGATTTTCTTCTCTGCCGCAGCATGAAACTGAGCCGCATAGAAACTACCAATAGAGTAGGTAGGGAAATAGCCGATAGAACCGTGACTCCAGTGAATATCCTGCAACACACCTTGACTATCACTCGGGACATCAACTCCCAAATACTCCTTGTATTTGGCGTTCCACGCAGCAGGTAAATCAACCGCATTCAGCTTTCCTTCCATCATTCCTTTCTCAATTTCGTAGCGAATAAGGATATGGAAATGATACGTCAGCTCATCCGCGTTTACGCGAATTAGACTCGACTGAACTTTATTCATCGCCTTAAAGAAATCCATGGCAGAAACGTTCTCAAACTGCGTTGGAAAAACCTCCTTCAATCGGGCGAATTTCCATTCCCAAAATTTAAGTGAACGCCCCACGTTGTTCTCCCACAATCGGCTTTGGCTTTCATGAATTCCCAACGAAACAGCCTCGCCACTTGGCAAACCATATTCGCTATCAGGCAAACCTTGCTCATACAGCGCGTGCCCACCTTCATGAATACAACTCCACAGCATCTCATTAAAAGTTTCTTCCGAAACACGCGTGGTTACCCGCACATCCGTAGCCGAAAAATTGATGGTAAACGGATGGCTCGAAACGTCTTGTCTTCCGCCCTCAAAATCATACCCCATATCCTTCAACACCTCAATGCCAAAATCCCATTGCTTATCGTGATTAAAATACTGATCCATAAAGCTGTCATTTACCTGCGGCTTGGCCTTAATGGCATCCAACAACGGCTTCAAATCCTTCTTCACGCCATCAAACAAAACATCCAATTGTGCAACCGTGCAATCGGGCTCAAACTCATCGCACAGCGCATCATACGGATGGCCTTTATAGCCCACAATTTCAGCCTCTTTTCGCTTCAAATCAATCACCTTTTGAAGGAAAGGCGCATACAACGAAAAATCATTTTCCTTCTTCGCCTTCTGCCAATGAAAGAACGCTTCGCTGGTGGCGTGGCTCATTTCCTGCACAAACTTGGCATCAAACAAGTTTCTTCGCTTCAAATCGCGAGCGCTGTGCTTGATATTGGAAGCCTCCTTCGCACCTGTCGGAAGATTGGCAGCCAACGCATTCACCAACTTCATCAATTCAGGATTGGTGCTTTTGATGTGCGCCAACTTCGAAAGCGTGCCAATTTGCTGCGCCCTGCGCGCATGGCTTTTCTGCGGCATATACGTCTCCAAATCCCAGTGTAACAGGGCAGTGGCGTGGCTAATGTCGGCTATTTCCGAAAGCAGTTCGGTGTATTGAGTGTATTTATTAGACATGATGATTAGGCAATTAGTTCATTAGGTAATTAGTGAATTAGCCAATTAGCAAATGTGCTAATTCGGGTGCGAATGTAAACTAATCCGTTGCCTTTGAGGGACGCACAATGCTCATTCCCCCTTTAAAAGGACGGGGGATTTCTCTTTCAAACACTTCTTTTTTGGGCGTTCCCCCAGCGCAAAGCTTGGTTGCGAAAGCCGAAACCAGTGGTGTGCTGGGGGCGGGCTGTCCACTCTATCTTTTTTTCGTTCCTCAAAAAAGGATGCCGTTCCCATCCCTAACGCTACCCCGCGCAACGCCCATATCAGCCCAGATTACTCATAATTCCACCCTATTTGTCATGCTGAGGAACGAAGCATCTCGTTGTAGCAAAAGAGACCCCTCATTCCTCGGAGTGACAGGCGGAGTGCTTCGGATATTACTCAGAATTCCACCCTCGTTTTTCAGAATTCCACCACCGATAGCCACTTTTTTCCCACCGATTTCGGGAATTCTCCCACCGATTGTCACTTTTTCACGTGAAAAACTGGATTCCTAGGTCAAAAAAGTCATTTCCAAGGCCAAAAAACTGGCTTCCTAGGCCGAAAAAGTCACTTCCTAGGCCGAAAAAGTGCCTATTCTAATCAGAATACAGAGAAATCGTGCGCCAAGGAATCCACAAACAGAATAGAGCTAGGCATCCTATACCTAATAGGAATATCCAACGAGCCAATTATGAATTCGGAAAACCACAACCTTCCACGCGTTCATTGGTTTAATTTTGCTTAAGATCGTATTGCCATTTTCAACCCTTCAGATTAGGAAGTTTTAGAACAAACAAACACACCATGAGCAACAAAAAAACCAATGGCGCCAAGGCGTTGATTGATACACTTACAAACGCGGGCATCGACACCTGTTTTACCAATCCAGGTACATCAGAAATGCATTTTGTAGCTGCATTGGACGGTTCTGAAATGCGTGCTGTTCTCACCCTTTTTGAAGGCGTTGCAACGGGCGCAGCCGATGGCTATGCGCGCATTGCCGAAAAACCTGCTGCCACCTTGCTTCATCTCGGCTGCGGATTGGGAAATGGTCTTGCCAACTTGCACAACGCACGCAAGGCGCGTGTGCCAATGGTCAATATTGTAGGCGATCACGCCACCTACCATACACAGTACGATGCGCAGCTTCAGTCAGACATAGAAACCGTTGCCCGCAATTGCTCCACTTGGGTGCGAACAACACAGGAAACCAGCAAGATTGGTGCAGATACGGCCGAAGCTATTAAAGTGGCGCAAGGTCAGCCCAATCAAATTTCAACACTCATTCTTCCTGCCGATGTTTCGTGGGGAGAAGGCGGTGAGGCCATCACAGATTTCTCTCAACCAGAACTGCAATCAGCTTCTGATGATGTGGTTAACCAAATTGCAGAAGTGCTGAAAACGGCAGGTAAGAAAACCGCCATCCTTCTAGGAAGAAGAGTGACGTTAGAAAATGGGTTGGTGGCTGCATCCAAAATCTCTGAGAAGACAGGCGCCAAGCTTTTTACAGAAGTATTCCCAACACGATTACAGCGCGGTGCTGGTGTGCCTTACGTTGAACGTTTGGCGTATTTGGCCGAAATGGCTTCGGTGCAATTGAGCGGTTACGACCATTTAATTTTGATTGATGCCAAAGCGCCTGTGTCTTTCTTCGGCTATCCCGGAAAGAAAAGTTACTTGGTTCCTGACGATTGCCAACTCCACGATTTGGTAACGAAAGAGCAAGATGCGCTCAAGAGTTTGGATGCGTTGGTGACTGCAGTTGGTGCGAAAGACACACAACCAAAATTGCAAGAAGCCAAGCGACCAGATCTTGCTTCAGGCAAGCTGAATGCAGAGAAGATTGCCCAAGCAGTTGGAGCATTGCTTCCTGCAAATGCCATTATTTCTGATGAAGCACAGACTTCTGGATTGAAAATTCCTTTCTACACAGCGGGTTCGCCAAAACACGATTTGCTTACGCTTACGGGCGGTGCCATCGGACAAGGATTACCCGTAGCTGTTGGTGCTGCGGTGGCAGCTAAAAATCGACCTGTGTTGGCCTTGGTTGGAGATGGTTCTTCGATGTACACCATTCAATCGTTGTGGACAATTGTTGCTGAGAAACTGGATGTGACCACCGTGGTAATGAACAATGGCTCTTACGCCATTCTCAATATAGAATTAGAACGAGTAGGAGCGGAGAAGGCTGGCCCAAAGGCCTTGGCACAATTGGATATTTCAGAACCGGGAATTGATTTCGTTTCCATCGCCAAAGGAATGGGAATGCCTGCCGAACGTGTTAGGACAGCCGAAGAATTTAACTCCGCATTGGAGCGTGCTTTCAGAGAGCCAGGACCGCATTTGATTGATGCAATCGTGCCAAGCGAGTATGAAGGTTTTAAGCTAAAAGCATTGCCTTATCTGCTCAATTCGTTGGATAAAATTCCAAATGTTTTAGCGAAGGCGCTGAAGAATAAGTTGGCTCCATAAAAACTAGGGTTGACATGTTTTTAGCCACTGATGCACGGATTAACTCAGATTTTTCACAGAAAAATAATCCGAGTAATCAGTGAAAATCTGTGTATCTGTGGCTAAATCATTTTCTAATAAACTGCACCGCCACACTCAACCAAGCGGCAACCAGAATCAATCCGCCAACTGGCGTAGCTAAACCGATGGCTTTTACGCCTTCCATTCCATGAACGGGAATTGTGGAAAGCAAGAAGATGGAGCCCGAAAAGAATACCATTCCAAAGGCGAAAAGCCAAAGCGAAAGGTTCAAATTCACGCTGTACTGTTTAGAAAGAAGCACACAACCCGCAATGGCAAAAATGTGCCACATCTGATACCGAACGCCTGTTGCAAAGCTGTTTAGTTGAACATCACTCAAGGTGTTTCTCAATGTGTGAGCACCAATCGCTCCTAAAATAACGGTGATGGCGCCAAGAATGGCAATGAAGATGATCCAGTTTTTCATCACCTAGTTCAGTAGTTTTCTGATTTCCGCTTCCAGTAATGGAAGGTCTTTCACCACGATTCTCCAAATGATATCTTCTGAGATAGCATCATAGCCATGAATAATACGATTACGAGTGTCAACGATTTTTCGTGCGTTGCTCAATGGATAGTCGGGCTTCATACGAAGGATGCGATGCGTTGCTTCACCGATTATCTCGATGTTCCGCTCAACAGCTTTTCGTGTTTTTAAGTCCTTTTGAAATTCAAAGAAATCACGCTTTTCTGGGAGAAATTCATTGATTTCCTCAACAGCTTTCAAAATATCGCGAAGCCAGACCTCAATCTCAATTTCCATAAATCAAGACTTTCTTCTCATTCAAATGCTGTTTGAAAAGCGGGTTTCTGATGGCCTTTTCCTCCAATAGGTCAATTTTCCGTTGCAAAAGGTCTTCGAGAGCAAATTTCAAGTTGAAATATTTATCAGAATAGGAGATTGGATCTTTGTCATCAATGTCAACCACAAGATCAATGTCGCTCGCATCGTTGAACTTATCGGTTGTCACAGAACCGAACGCGAATAGCGATCTTACCGTGTTAATTCGGCACAAACCTTTGATGCTCTCCAAATGATTAATCAGAATTTCCATGGCTTCAAAGATAACGGTAAACCACAGAAACCGTTAGCGTTCAATCTCGGGTGTCGGACACCGAATGGCTAAAACTTAACTGATTGTTGAAATTTCTATCTGCTCATCGCTTGTTGCTCTTCACTCTTCGCTAAGTTTGCCCTCAATGAAAAACATTTTTGTGATAGGAGCTGGACGCTCGGCCACCACGCTGATTGCGTATCTATTAGAGAATGCCGAACGTTTCGATTGGCACATTTCGGTTGGCGAGTTGGATGTTTCGTTGGCAGAACGGAAACTGAATGGACATGCGCGAAGTCGCGCCATTGCGTTCGATGTGTTCAACGCAGAGCAACGCAAGGAAGAGATTTCTAAGGCGGATATTGTAATCAGTATGCTTCCAGCAAGCATGCACATTGAAGTGGCGAAGGATTGCCTAGCATTCGGAAAACACATGACCACGGCATCTTACATTTCGAAAGAGATGAAGGCGCTTGACGGTGCTGCAAAGGAGAAAGGCCTCATCTTTCTGAACGAAATTGGGCTTGATCCAGGCATCGATCATCTCTCCGCCATCAAATTGATAGATGAAATTCGCGCCAAAGGCGGAGATATTCAGCATTTTGAAAGCTTTACTGGCGGATTGGTTGCTCCCGAAAGCGATGACAATCCGTGGCATTACAAGTTCACATGGAACCCGCGAAACGTGGTGCTGGCATCTCAAGGCGGTGCGGTCAAGTTCATTCACAACGGCAAGTACAAGTACATTCCATACAACCGTGTTTTCCGCAGAACGGAATACATCATGATTGAAGGTTTGGGCGAGTTTGAAGGCTACGCCAATCGCGACAGCCTTGCTTATCGTGAGGTTTACAATCTTCAAAATGTAAAAACGCTTTATCGCGGCACGTTGCGTAGACCGGGTTTCAGTCGCTGGTGGGATACGTTTGTGCAACTCGGCATGACCGATGACAGCTACGTGATGGAAGATTCGGAAACGATGACCAACCGCGATTTTATCAATTCATTTCTACCGTTCAGTTTAAAGGATAGTGTAGAATTGAAGGTGCGCGCCATGCTCAAACTCGATCAGGACGACCGTTTGATGGAAAAACTCACGTGGCTCGGATTGTTTGAAAAGACGAAAATTGGATTGAAGAACGCCACTCCAGCGCAGATTCTTCAGCACATTTTGGAACAGAAATGGGCCATGAAACCAAACGACAAGGACATGATTGTGATGTGGCACAAAGTCGGGTTCTTGAAAGACGGAAAGAAGTTCGTTACCGAGAGTTCGATGATGGTGAAAGGCGATGACCAGCATAACACGGCCATGGCCAAAACGGTTGGACTTCCGCTTGCCATTTCTACCCAGATGATATTGGAAGGAAAGATTAAGGAACGTGGCGTTTGCTTGCCACTCTCCGCAGACATTTACCTGCCCGTTCTGGCAGAATTGGCCAAGAATGGCATATCTTTCACGGAGAAAACCTATCCAGTAGAGGAATTTGATACCTGAAAACATTTTATGGCCACAGATGCCTTTAGACTTGCACAAGTAAAAGGATCAATAAATTTATAGGAACATTAACCGCGGACAATTCCGAAGAACCGGAGAAAGAAAGGTGAACTAAACAGATGCTTAGGTCTTACCTATTCTGTGTATCAGA
>JAIOYP010000034.1 GCA_021741155.1 Flavobacteriales bacterium
GGGTGACGATGCCTTTTTCTACCGCACCAAGCAACGAATCTTGCTGCGATTTGCTAAAGCGATGAATCTCATCAATAAATAGAATTGGCTTGCCTTTGGTATTGAACATGCCCTGATTCTTGGCCTTGTCAATTACCTCGCGCACATCCTTTACACCCGAATTAATGGCGCTTAGGTTGTGAAAAGGCCGCCCCATCGTTACTGAAATGATATTGGCTAAGGTTGTTTTTCCCGTGCCGGGAGGTCCCCAAAGAATGATGGATGGCAGTTGACCGGATGAGATGGCGTTTCGCAGAACCGAACCCGCGCCTACTAATTGCTCCTGCCCAACGTATTCATCAAGCGTGTTGGGGCGCAGCTTTTCGGCCAGAGGAATGTTCGTGTCCATGCGAAATCAGTTAGAGAAAAACATATTCTTTGCCACTGATGCACGGATTTTCACTGATTTCACAGATGGATTTGGTTTATCTGTGAAAAATCTGTGTTCATCAGTGCATCTGTGGCTTATTGATGTTTGTGTAATCACACGAAAAAATCATCAATGGTTATTCATCGTCCTTCTTTTCCTTCGAATCGGACTTCGGTTCCTTTTTCTCTTTCTTCTTTTCGCCTTTTTCCTCTTTCGCGTCTTTCTCCTCTTTCTCCTCTTTCCCTTCCTCTTTTACGTCTTCTTTTTTCTCCTCCGAATCCTCTTTCGATTTTTCCTCGGTAACGCAATGCAGAGCCATCAATTCGGTAGCCTCTTTGCTGTGCAGCGAAGCAGCAATTTCCAAATCCTTGCAGGCTGGTTTCGGTTTTCCTTCGTCAATTTTTAGCTGGGCGCGATGTAATAGAGCCAGTACAAATCCCCCATCCAACTTAATGGCTTGGCTGAAATCCTTCAGCGCCTCCTTCGGGTTTTTCAGTGCGACATAGATTTGCCCGCGGTCATCATGATAGGTTGGAATATCATCTTTCAGTTCAATGGCTTTCGTAAAATCAAGCATTCCAGCAGCCGTATCGCCCAAGGCTATCTTGCTCCAAGCACGATGGTGATACGCCTCATGAAACTGCGGATTGAGTTCAATGGCTTTGTCGTAATCAGGTAGCGCTTCCTTGTGTTTTGTACCCAAGCTTCGCGCCCACGCCCTGCTTTCGTACGCATTCGGGTAGTCCGATTTGAGCGAAATCACTTTCGTGAAATCATCAGCAGCTCTTCTCAAATCTTTCAGTTCCAAGTAGCAGAACCCCCGATAATTGTATGCTTTAATAAGGGAAGGGTCTAATTCGAGCGCCTTGTCAAAATCAATTACTGCACTCATGTAATTCCCCAAACGCATGAGGGTAGAGCCTCGCATGACGTATGCCTCAAAGTAATCGGGCTTCAGTTCCAAGGCCTTATTAAAGAAACCAATGGCTTTCTCATCTTCATTGCGATTGGTGCACAAAAGCCCTTGAATGAAATTTTCCTTTGATGTTTGTGCGAATGTTGAATACACATTCAGCACAGAAAGGAAAATGATAAGAAGCAACCCATTGGTGTGTTTCATTCCTATAGTGCTCAGTTTTGAAGCGACATAAGTGCTTCTTTGGCTTGCATTACTCCGTTTTGGTATGCCAATGCAAAATCTCTTGCGGCATAATCAATTTTCTGAACTTTTAGGTAAGCCATTGCTCGGTTGTAATAGGCTTTTCCATCAGATGGATTAACGCTCACGGCACGGGTAAAATCCTGGACGGCTCCTGTTAAATCATTCAATTGCATGCGCACCGCACCACGATTGGTGTACAGTTCTGCGTCCTCATCGTTCAACTCAACTGCTCGGTTGTAATCTTCCAACGATTTCTCAAACGAACCCAGCATGGCTGCCAATCTAGCCCGATTGAAGAGCGCATCTTCGTGATTCGGATTCAGATTAAGCGTTTCCGTAAAATCTTCATGCGCGGCACTGATGTTCTGACTAAAGAAATTAGCCAAACCTCGGTTGTAATACGTGTCTGCGTTTTGGGGATTGAGTTTTAGCGCCTTCGTATAATCCTTGATGGCACCTGCAAACTCCTTACTTTCAAATTTAAGGTCAGCGTCTGCTATAAAATCTGCTTCAGATTTCATTACAAATCATTGTTTGCAACGCGTGGCAATGTAATCGGCAGCTTCCGCTTCGCCCATTTCGCCAGCCAAATACCAATCAATGCATGCACCTGGCGTGTCGCCAACCAAGCTTTTGGCAATTCCACGATTCATGTATGCCGAACCGAATTCTGCATCCATGAGGATAGCCTTGTTAAAATCATCAATAGCGCCATAATAATCTTTCAACTCTCTCTTTGCTCTGCCACGGTTGTGAAGTGCCTTTGGATTGTTTGGATTTAGGTTGATGGCATAGTTATAGGTTTTCATTGCCTCAATCCAATCTTTTGGCTCTTGCGAAATATAGGCATCACCCATTCGGATGTAGGCCATTTCGTTTTTCGGATTGATGGCAATCGCTTTCTGGCAATCTTCAATAGCCGATTTGTAATCCTTTAATTCAATGTAGATAGCACTACGCGAAGCGTATGCTTCACTGTTTTTTGCATCTAACTGAATAACCTTGTTGTAATCTTGAATAGCAAGGATGGATTTACCAGAAAGGTATTTTACATCACCACGCTTAAGAAGGTATTTGATATTGTCCTTGTCTTCTTTGATGGCAGCGTTCAACTCCGTCAGCGCATCGGTATAGTTTTCTTCGTCAGCTAACTGAACACCCTTGGCGAATGATTCGGCCGCAGTCTGAGCGAAAATTTGATTTGAAATAAGTAGTAAAAAAGCTAGTGATAGTTGTTTCAACGTTCTTCGGTTTTTAGATGCGACCAAAAATACTCATCTCACCAAATGAACGGGAACAAAAACGCAAACTGTTAATCAGTGGTCACAATAATCGTTGAATTTAGCCATTGCCACCATGTAGCCGAGCTTTTGCGCTTTCAACAAGTCATCGCAGGCACCAGTAACATCTCCTTTTAGCATTTTAACCTCACCTCTGAGGGTGTAAGTGCGCGCATAACCCGGGTCAATTCTGGCAGCGGCATCTAAATCTTTGATGGCCCCGTCAAAGTCTTTCAATTCCTTTTTGGTGAGACCACGTCCCAAGTAAGCGTCCTTTTCTGTTGGATTAAGGTTGATGGCAGTCGTGTAATCAGACAATGATCCTTTGAAATCGTTCAGGTTTCTTTTGGCCTGTCCTCTATTAGCATAGGCATCGCTATAATCACCTTTTAACGAAATAGCGATGTTGTAATCTTGCAATGCTCCGTAGTAGTTGTTCAACTCATCCTTAATGTAGCCACGGTAGTTGAATGCTTTGATGGAGCGTGGATCTTTCTCAATGGCCTTGTTCAATTCGTTCAATGCTCCCTGAAAATCCTGCATGCTAGCTTTTGAGCGAGCCTTTTTGTAATGCTCCTCGCTTGTCTGTGCATTAACAGACAAGCCAATTGAACACAATATGATTATCAGATACTTCATCAAGCAGCAAAACTACAAAACCGAAATGATCTTGATTGACTTTCCGATTTGAAATCCAATGATTTAGGTTATTTGCAAACACGCAAGCGTTAATAACTTGCCTCGAATGAGAGGTAGATGAGGCCCAACTTTAAACAATGGAAAACGGTTAGTCGCAGCAATGCTGCCCAATCTTTTTCAATTCTTTAAGCCCAACCTGATAAGCAATCCCGACACGGAACATGAGTGCGGTTTCGTAGTTCTTGAACGGATGTTCAGATTCTTTTGTGTTAGGATATGCCGATTGTAACGATCGAAGAAAGACCGACTGCCCAAAGCTAGAAGGACCGCCACCAAAACTAAGATGAAGGAAAAAACCTTTGTAGAAATTGCAGCGTGTACCTATTCCAAAGTGATGTGCAATGGTGTTGCTGGTCACTTCACGAATAGCACCATAAGTATTCAAACCATCCTCCGTTTTAACGATAACGTCTCTTCTTGATTTTATGAACCCGTAGTTCAAATCGTAGAATAGATAAGGAGCAAAAAGGCGACTGCTGCGGATGGGGAAGTACTGATAGACAAATGAAACACCATGTCGCTCCCAATCGCTTTGGCCATCAAAAAGATTATGATAGGCAATGTGTGGACTCAATGCCACAGCATGCTTTTTCATAGTGTAAGTGATGTGAAAACCATAGACCGAGCTTTCCATATAGGACAGTCCGGTGTAGGAGTTGTCAATGCCTAATTTGTTCATAAACGCAATAGTGTCTTTTTTTTGGGCAAAGGCAATGGTGGTATTACCTATCAACACACCGATTGTGACAATTATTCCGAACGCATTCTTCATCGGGGATCAAATTAACTATTTTCAACCGTTCACCAATCACACCAAAACATGCAACACGCTACTGCAGATCTTTGCGATAAACATATTGATAAACTTCAAGTAGCCGAACCCATTTTTGTGGATTTTGGTGCCATTGCTTGCTTTGAGGGCGAAGTTCATACCCTCAAGGTTTTTGAAGATAATACATTGGTTCGTTCCGCTTTAGAAAAGGATGGAACAGGAAAAGTGCTGGTAATTGATGGTGGAGGTTCATTCCGTTGTGCGCTTGTTGGCGATAATCTCGTAGCCTTGGCAATTCAGAACAATTGGCGCGGAATGGTGGTTTATGCTTGCATCCGCGATTCTCGGCAGATTAGTGAAATGGAGATTGGAGTAAAGGCGCTGAACACCAATCCAACGAAAAGTGTTAAGCGCAACGAAGGACAGCAGAATATTGACGTCCGCTTTGCAGGTGTTGATTTCAAGCCGGGCGCGTACCTCTACGCTGATGAAGACGGAATTGTCGTCAGCGATTTTCAACTGCTTTGACCGCACAGAAACATATCATCATCATCGGAAACGGCATTGCTGGTATCACCGCTGCGCGACACATTCGGAAACGCAGCGACCACCATATCACCGTTATTTCTGCTGAAACCGACCATTTCTTTTCGCGCACCGCACTCATGTACATTTACATGGGTCACATGAAATATGAGCACACCAAACCCTACGAAGATTGGTTTTGGGACAAAAACAGCATCATACTTAAACGGGCATACGTCTCCAAAGTAGAGACGAATTCAAACTCCATTCTACTCGATTCGGGCGAACGATTGACTTACGATGAACTCATCATTGCCACGGGATCGGTATCCAATAAATTCGGATGGACTGGTCAGGACTTGAAAGGCGTTCAAGGTTTGTACAACTATCAAGACCTCGAATCAATGGAGGCTGACACGAAAGGAATTGAACGAGCCGTGGTTGTTGGTGGTGGATTGATCGGAATTGAGATGGTGGAAATGTTGCTCTCGCGGCAGATTCCTGTGACGTTTCTCGTTCGCGAAGCAAGTTTCTGGGATAATGTTCTTCCTAAAGAAGAATCAGAAATAATCAATCGCCACATTCGTTCGCATCATGTCGATTTACGTTTGAAGACCGATTTGAAGGAGATTCTTTCGGATGAAAAGGGAACCGCACGAGCAGTTCTAACTGGTGATGGTGAAGAGATTGCATGTCAATTTGTGGGACTGGCGGTTGGTGTTCACCCAAACATTTCGTTTTTGAAAGATTCAGGAATTGAAACCGACAAAGGCATTTTGGTGAATGAAAAGCTACAAACCAATTTCTCAAACATTTATGCTTTAGGTGATTGTGCACAATTGCGTCAACCAAGGGAAGCGAGACGGGCGATTGAAGCCGTTTGGTATACGGGCAAGATGATGGGTGAAACCGTTGCCGCCACTATCTGCGGAAATCAGACAGATTACAATCCAGGTATTTGGTTCAATTCGGCCAAGTTCATGGACATTGAATATCAGACCTACGGTTACGTTTCTGCTCAATTGAAAGAAGGAGAAGAAAGTCTTTATTGGGAGTCTAAAGATGGCGTCCGCAGTATCCGAATTGTGTTCCAATCAGCTACAAAGTCTGTTGTCGGATTCAACGCTTTCGGTATCCGACTGCGTCATAAGGTTTGTGAACAATGGATAAAGACTGGAACTTCTGTTGATGAGGTTGTTTCTAGTTTGAAGAAGGCGAATTTCAATCCTGAGTTCTTTAAAAAGTTTGAGAAAGAAGTGATATTTTGATGAGCTCCGAAAACATATTCGCACATGAAGAACGCGTCATTGCGAGGGAGGAACGACCGTGGCAATCTCTCGAAAATAGGAATGAGATTGCATCGTTCCTCGCAATGACAAAATCAACTGAACTATGAGCCGCGAAGGATTCAGCATATCCTTGGCAAGTCCGTACGCTCCGGGAATGGACGGCATTCAGAAGTTTGGCATCGCCTTGTTTGTGGTGGCGTTGCTCTTCACCGTCATCGGATTGTTTGGCCCTGCGGCAAACGACCCGGAATTGTTCTTCTATCTCGGTTTTATCGGGTCGGTTGTAGGATTGAGCATTTACACGGTTCGCACCTATCTTAACAGACCAGCAGGAGTTCAGAACAATCACATCTTCACATCAAGCCTCACTAATCGAGGATTGTGGGGTTGGGCGCTAGGCATTTTTCTCACAGGATTTTATGTGGCCTTGTATTGGGGTTCAGACGAAATGTGGAATGGTTCACCTTTAGTGTTGCTGTTCAATCCATTAAGTCAAGGATTATTCAATCATCCTCCCGATAGGTGGTTTTTGTACTCGTTCATCTACACGGTTTCCATATTGATAATGGGCGTGCGTGCCATTCTCAAATACCGACATTCCAATTATCAGATAGTTCGAACGTGCTCCATCATGTTCTTTCAGCTAGGTTTTGCGTTCCTCATTCCGCAGTTTCTCAAAAGCATGAGCCAACCGGAATACTACTTCAGCTACTTCTGGCCGTTGGATTATGCACGATTATTCCCATCAACGGTTGATGGAATGCTTTCGGGCGGCACTATCGGAATCTGGATGTTAATTATTTCTGCCATTTTAACCTTCATCGCAACGCCCATTCTTACCTATTTCTTCGGAAAACGCTGGTATTGCAGTTGGGTCTGTGGTTGTGGTGGCCTGGCCAACACAGCAGGCGACCCATTTCGCCAGCTTTCTGATAAGAGCATAAAAGCTTGGAAGATTGAGCGTTGGATGATTCATTCCGTGCTGGTATTTATCACCGTTCTTACCATTTTACTTTGGGTCAATTCCTTTTTGGAGGGTGGTATCTTCGGTAGCATTTCCCATGCGCTCACCAAGGTTTACGCATTCCTTATTGGACAAGCATTTGCGGGCGTGGTCGGAGTGGGATTCTATCCACTTTTGGGAACACGGGTTTGGTGCCGATTCGGTTGTCCGATGGCGGCTTATCTGGGTTTGCTTCAGAAGTATTTTTCACGGTTTCGTATCACTACTAACGGTGGACAGTGCATCAGTTGCGGCAATTGCAGTACCTACTGCGAAATGGGGATTGACGTACAGGCCTACGCACAACGAGGCGAGAATATCGTTCGGGCTTCGTGTGTTGGTTGCGGTATTTGCTCAACGGTTTGTCCGCGTGGTGTACTTAACCTAGAGAATGGCTCTACGCATACCGACCGTGAGAATGCTAATCCAATCACATTCGGAAATGATGGAATAGGGTTGAGGAAAGGAATCTGAACGACAGATTCTATAGAACCGCCACATAAGATTTACAACGCTTTTTACTTCCTTCCGCGCTTTGGCTGTGAAAGCGAATAAATAGGCATGGCAGCCAAGGTGGAAGTGATGGCCACCAGCACCAACATGGCATAAAGACCGCTGTCAATAAGCCCGTAAGAAAGGCCGATGTTGGCAATGATTAGTTCCATCAATCCGCGAGCGTTTATCAGCCCTCCGATGGCCGATGAATCGCGCCAACTGAACTTACTGAACCAGCGCATGGTAAACATGCAACTGAAATACTTGCTCGCAAAGGCAAAGAGAAGGATTACCAGTGTGGGTACAATCAGGTCGAGCCCTACCAATTGACGCATATCGGTGTTCAGACCAGAGAACGCGAAGAACACAGGTAGCAGTGCCACCACCGTCAGGTCTTTCAATCGCATGGATATCGCCTTCACGTAGAATGTACCACGAGGCAGTGCAAGGCCAATGATGAATCCACCAAAAACGGAATAAAGTCCAAGGCTGTCGGTGACCAGCGCACAAATGAGTAGAAGAATGAACACCAGTCCGAAATGAGAAGTGGGCAGATCTTCAAATGCATGTACCTTTTTTGCCACTCGGTTCAACAGAGGTTTTACCACAAGAAACATGACAGCTATCAGCACTGCCGCACCTGCGATCATGGTCAGCACAGAGGAATAGTCTTGCGTGGTACACATGACGGTTACAAGTCCGAGCAGACACCAACTGATCACGTCCTGAATACTTGCCGACAGCAGCGAAAGTGCACCGATGCGCGTGTTCACCATATTGTTTTCCTGTAGAATCCTTGCCAGCATCGGAAAAGCGGTGATGGCCAAAGCCGTGCCCAGAAAGATGGCCATTGAGAACGGGTCGATGTGCATTCCATTAATCTGCTCATCAAAAAGAACGGCAGCCGCCCCGCCCAGAATAAAGGGGACGATGACCGCAGCGGCAGACAGGGCAGAAGCATCCTTCAAGGTCTTTTTGCTGAACAGCGAAAGGTCGAGTTCTGCCCCCACAAGGAACATGTAGATGGACAGTCCGAGGTTGCTGACCACAAACAGTACAGGCATGATGTGTTCAGGGAACAGATAGGTGGAGGTTTCAGGGAATAGGCTTCCGAACAAAGTTGGGCCAAGCAGTACACCCGAGATCATTTCTCCCACCACGGCAGGTTGCCCCAGCAACTTCATCGCTCTTCCCAAGAGCTGCGCCATGATGATAATTGTGATGAGCGCAATCATCACCTCCATGAACAATTCGAGGTTGGACATACGGTTGTTTACGGGTAAGAGTGAAGTTTCAGATAGGACGTTTAGGGCAATCGGGTATTGAACAATTGACATGAAATAGCCACAGATGCACAGATTTTCTCTGATTTTTCACAGAGAAGAATAATCCGATTAATCTGTGAAAATCTGTGCATCTGTGGCTAAAAAGATGTTTTTCAATGTGTATGGTAAATAAGACCCGATGCCCTGATTAGGATGTTTCTTTCGGATTATCCCCGTGCTCTTTTCCGTACTATTTCCTTTGCCTGACGGAAATAAGAATGGGGCACCCAAAGCATTCCCCACACCACATCGTTCTCCTTTTTGTAGTCGGGTTTGCTATCGTGCTGATGGTGTGCCTCATGACCCAATTTCAAGCCAATGAGGTACCAGTTCTTCGGATTGCTGAAAATCTTGATACGCTGATGAATTAATCCATCATGGATGAGGATGTAGCAGATGCCATAAATCAGGATGCCGATACCGATGTAGAGGCGAGCGTCACATCCGCCCATGATACCGAACATCATAAAGAGCCAACTCGGAATGCCAAAGATGAAAGCAATCACATCATTCTTTTCAAAAAGAGCTGTTCGCGGCAGATGGTGCGTGTCGTGCACAAACCACAGGAAAGTGTGCAACACAAAGCGATGAAGACTGTATGCCACCAGTTCCATAACACAGAAAGTGGCAATAATGATGAGGCCGTTGATAAGGATGTTCATAGGGTTGATTTTTGGCGAAAACTATGAACATGACTTATACTAGAACATGATATACATCATTCTTTTAGGCAGAATGAACGTATTTGAAGTCAGGGCAATCGGGTCTTAATTCAAAATCTATTGAAAAACACATCTTTTTAGCCACAGATACACAGATTTTCACGGATTTTTTTCACAGATAATCAGTGCTTTTTCTGTGGAAATCTGTGCATCTGTGGCTATTTCATGTCAATGTTTTAAGACCCGATTGCCCTGTATTTGAAGTGATAACTGTGATTCAGAGAAGTTTGGTGATGGCTCTTACCGCACGCCCTACGCCATCCTCTTGCTTCATTGCCGCCCCAAGCAGTGTTGCCTGTTCTTTCATTTCTAATGAATTGGCAGCAACTTCAATGGCATGAGCCAGTTGCTTGGAAGTGAGATTTTTTCGCAGTAAAAGCGAAGGAGCAACCTTCATTTCTTCAAGCTGCTTTCCCCAATAAGTCTGATCAAACCCATGAGCAACCACCACAGATAGTTTACCAGTCAGCAATGCAGCTTGAGTTGTTCCAGCTCCGCCATGATGCACAATCAAAGCACAATGAGGAAATATTTCTGAATGTGGCGCATTCTCAAGGCAGTAAATATTCGAATCGTTCGGTTTTGTCAGCTTACTCCAGTCCGATTGTATAATTGCTCGTTTGCCAGAAAGTCTTGCGGTATCAATAAGAAGTTCGGTTGATGCTTCAAGGTCGAATTGCATGCACGAACCAAACGTCATATAAACAGGCGGTTCGCCAGCATCGAGAAACGTACTTAACGCGTCAGGCATTTTCCAATCGGAATTGGTAGAAGGCAGATTCAGAAAACCCGTCATTTGGACGGTATCTTCCCAATCTTCGGGTCGTGAAACCAAAGCTTGGCTTGCCGCTATAATCGTCAGAAGTTCAGAAGTGAAGAGTTCTTTTTGAAGACTTTTGATGGGAGAAAGTCCTTCGTTCTGTCTAATCTGTTTGGCTGCCTTGAACCAACTTTTTGTAGCCAATTTTCCTCCAGTATCCCACAGAAGTGAGTTGAAGAAGAAGCCTAGTTGAACGCCAATTGGTGAAACGTAGTTTGAACGAACCACCAGCGGAGTGAGCACCAACGAAATCCGTGGACAGTTGAATTTTTGACTAGCGGTAAGAAGTGTGTGGCAGACTGCGTGACCGATTACCAGTTCATTTTCCTGACACAATTGTTTGGAAACCGAATACATTACTTCCGACAATGGATCGAAATACAATTCCAAAAGTTTCGAATATTCCCTGAATGATCCAGATCTGGCGGCAATAGCGTAAGGATTCACGGATTGATCAAACGTCCTTCCACCATTCGCTTCAATCAGTTTGATGCCGTACGTATCCTTCCGAGTAGAGTATTTCTTTCCATCAACACTCGTGTATGCCAATGTCACTTCATGTCCAGCATCGCGCAGCCCAATGGACAATGCCAGAAATGGATAAAAATCGCCATCGGTGCCCCAAGTCTGTAAACCTATCCTCATGGCTCAAAGGGAAAAAGAAAAAAATGAATTTAATCTTTCGCCCACTTCTCCTTTTTCCTGATGTTTAATCGTATTCCCTATTTTATGTGGGTTAACTGTTCTCCAAGAAAATTACAGTGGCAAAAATAATTTCCGCTAGAAATTAAAGAGTTCAATCGCGTACACAACGGCAACTAAGGCCATAAGTTTTGAAAAAACTGCTACTACGATATACCTTTTCGTTATCGTTGTAAAGAGTTCTTGCCCATGCATCAGTGGTATTCTCTTGGGTCGAAGACCAAAAGTATGCGTGAAACTCGCTATACGTGAAACTACCAGTGACGGTGCGGTTTCCAGCAGGCAAAGCGGAGAACCCACTACTATTGTTTGCTCCAGAATTGGGAGCTTGCCATAGAGAACTTGTTGATTTCATTTCTCCACCTTGATTAGTTCCTCTCCAACCAGTTGCAGCAACATCGGAAGCACTTGCTCCCAACGTTCTTTCCAGCACTTTCCAATCATCGTCACTTGGCACATGCCAACCATCTGGACAAAGGCCACGACTATCGTTAATGGCATGCCAGTTGTAAAGCTTGCCATAATTCTCATTATTTGATGGGTCGTTATCATAATAGGCATATGCGCCTGAAGTTGCATTGGCCCATTCAGTATCAAGTAGTCCAGTGGCAATTGCATCTCCATTACGGTAAGACGTAGTCTTTAGATTTTGGACAAACCAACATTGCTGTCCTATTGAAATTGTATTGTAGAAATTGCCATCTGAGTCAGTCACGGTTGAAACTTCTTGACAACCACTACAATCTTCTTTCTCACATCCTGAGAAAACAGTTAGAGTACATAGAAATGAGATAAGAATGATTTGTTTCATTTGAGGGAGAGTTTATAGGTTGATTTTAAAATCGTTATCACAAAAATATCAAGATTTGTAATGCGTAAATCACTCTATAAGATTCTGTTACAAAATACTGCAACCAATTAGTGGAGGAGTCAGATTAGACCTTTTTCACTTTACAGCTTCTCATTTTTCTCCACTCGTAGATGGAAATGTTCAATCCAATCAAGAGAAAACCATATAGCGCATCTTCAATCGGAATGGTTAACAATCGGATGCCAAGATTTTCGCTGTCATTATACCAGACCACAGGTTCTTCCAGTCCAGTTCCTGTCAGTATTCCATTCACAATAAAAAAGGGAATCAAGATAATGAGAAACGTGAAAACCAATCTACTCCAATACGGTTTTTTCAATACTACTAAATGGAGTAGAATGAAGAAGAAGGTGAAAATGGAAGTGTAGAACGTGTAAGCCAAATCATTGTATTTGAATACCAACGCAACAAGCACGTAAGCCAAAATGGTAGTGCCATATCGGGCGTATTTACCTAAAATGTCCTGCTTTATAAAGTAGTTGAGCACCTCGTACGTGAATACGCAGCAATACGGAATACAGAAGAAGAACAGCATTTCCTCAATAGGAAGATTGTAAAGTTGAATTCCTGTCAAATAATTTTCATTAAAACCCCAAACACCTTGCGCGGTGAAAATGCTGTCCCAAATCAGAAAGAAAACGGCTGGAATAAGCAGAGCAGGGAGGAGGGCTTTCCATTTTCTAAAGAACTGCAATTTACCCTCGAACGAGAACAACAGCGGAACTGCAACCGAAAGCAGGTTGACAAGAAGATAGGTGTACTTCATTCAATGCAGAATTAGTAATTCCAAATCCGAAATCCGAAAGAAAGAAATTCGAAACTCATTCCTCTGTGTTCTCTGTGCCCTCTCTGAGACCTCTGTGGTTGAAAAATCGCAAATCAAAAATCGTAAATCGTTATTCGTAAATCAATTTTTCCTAAAGTACTTTAACGGAACCACCAACATTCCAAAGCACTCGCCATCCTCTTTTTCCTTGTGTTTGTGATGCGCAAAATGAGCTCTGGCCAATCCTTGTAGATACCAATGCTTGATCTTGCGTTTCATTCCCCATCGGTTATGGATTATCACCTCGTGAGTAAAAACATACGCCACACCATAGAGGAGAATTCCGATACCGATATAAAGCCGAAAGTCGCAACCAGCCATGATGCCGAACATCATATTCAGCCAACTTGGGATGGCAAAGATCAAAGCAAAAAGGTCGTTCTTCTGAAAGAAACCATCATGCGGCTGATGATGATCTTCATGAAAATACCACGCAAAAGTGTGCATCACATATTTATGCGCAAACCACGCCACGAATTCCATGGCCCAAAAGGCTGCGAAAATCCAAAGTATGTTGATGAAGATGCTCAAGCACTAAATTCTAAATGTCAAAATTCGGAACAGAGATAGGAAATCAGTTGATGAAGTTTACGGAGTTGATAAAATTGATGAGAAATCATTCATCATCAGAACTCCATAAACTTTATCTCTCCATCAACTTACAACCCCAGTCACAGTTTTCCTTCCTCTTCAGCGTGTTTGATGAAATTACGAACCTGAGTGCGGAACGCCTCGCTGGGCGATTTCTCTAGATGGCTCAACACAAACGCCTTGTCCTTTTCCTTGTTTTCGTTGTAGCCTAAAAAGGATGGTATGTGAGTCTGAATGGTCAATCGTAGAAAACGCAGTTCGATGTTCTCTGAATCGTTCTTAATGGATTGTTCCAAATGCTCTTTTCCATCCCCGAACCAGCTCATTTTTTTGAAAACGTTTGGGTCGTGCCGTGCCATTCCGAGTTCAACAGCCCCTTTGTATCCCAATAGCAGATTGTCCTTGCTGATGTCGGCCTTCTCGAACAGTCCTTGAAAGCGAAGGCAGACCGATTCGGTCTTGAAAACCTCACCGATGTTCAGGCGAATGTCCATGAGCAAATCGTTCTGAGCAAAGCTTGTGTTGACCACAAACAGCAGCACTATAAATAGAGTTCTCAAACTTAGATGAGGTTGAAGCTGTGCCTAACGTAAGACCCGAATAACAACGAAGCTTTTTCAGGTTTAGAAATACTGATTCGCTCTTCCAAGATACGGGTGGATGGCGTGTTGGCTATTTTCTTGAATAGTGCCGTGTAGTAGATGTAAGCAAGATAAACCCCAAACCGTGCCTTTTTCGGAAGTTTCAGAATGCCTTCATAGCCTGCATCAAAATCAGCCTTTATATCGGCTTCAATCAGCCTTTTGGTAGCATCGTCCAATCTCGAAACATCAATCCCTGGAAAATAAGAGCGTCCTAATTCATTGTAATCGGCCTTCAGGTCGCGGAGGAAATTGATCTTCTGAAATGCTGAACCCAATTTCATGGCAGAGGGGGTAAGTTGGTCGTACAATCCTTGATTTCCTTCAGTAAAAACTTTCAGACACATGAGTCCAACTACCTCAGCAGAGCCAAGAATGTATTCCTCATACTTTTCCTGAGTGTATTCCTCCTTGCGGAGGTCCATTTCCATACTGGAAAGGAACTTCTCGATCAATGCCTTGTCAATTCCATACTCATTCACCACAAATTGGAAACTGTTCAGTATTGGGTTAAGAGAAATCTTCTCGTCAATGGCGCGGTAGGTGTCTTCTTTAAAACGCTCCAACAGATGCGCTTTCGGGAATTCGTGAAAACTGTCAACAATCTCATCTGCAAAACGCACAAAGCCATAAATTCCATGAATCGGGTTTGCGAAATCTTTATGCAGGAACTTTATTGCAAGCGAAAAGGAACTGCTATAGGCGTTTGTAACGGCCTTACTGCATTTCTGGGAGGTCTTATCGAAAAGTTGCTTGGCTTCCATAATCAAACTCCCTTCTTGCTTCTTTCGGTTCTTTGTATTTCTATAGCGGCTACTTGTCCTGAGATGATGCACGGAGGCACACCCGGACCTGGCGTAGTCAACTGTCCTGCAAAAAAAAGGTTTTTAACCCGATTACTTCTCAATGAGGGCTTAAATATGGCTGTTTGTTTCAATGTATTGGCCAATCCGAAGGCATTTCCCTTAAAAGCGTTGTGGTCTTTCTGATAATCACTATGCGCGTAACTCCTCTTGTAAACCACGTGTTTTCTGATTTCCTGCCCTGTCACGTGCTCTATTCGATTCATTGCAAGGTCGAAATAATGGTCGCGAGTCTTTTGGTCATCCACCAATCCTACCGAAACAGGAATGAGCACATACAGGTTTTCTCCACCTTCGGGCGCAACCGTAGCATCCGTTTTTGAAGGACAACTCACATAAAGCAGCGGTTCTGTTGGCCATTGCTTCTTATCAAAAATCTCGTTCATGTGCTTGTCCATATCTCTGTCGAAGAAGAGCGTATGATGCAGCATATTGCTCACTTTTTTATTTAGCCCGATGTAGAAGATTAAGCAGGAAGGCGACATCTTGCGCGTGTCCCAATATGCTTTGCTGTAAGACCGATATTTTTCTTCGAGCAGAACCTGATCAATGTGGTGGTAATCTGCCGTTCCCAGCACAACATCTGCCGAATGGTTCACGCCATTTACACGGATTCCGTTCGCAATACCATTCTCCACATTTATAAGTTCCACATTACTGTTGAACTCAAATTTTACACCTTCGCGAACGCAAATCGTCTCAAATGCGGCAATGACCTTGTTCATTCCTCCTTGCGGATACCACGTTCCCAGTGCAATGTCGGCATGGTTCATCATGCTGTAAAGGGCAGGTGTTTCGCTCGGTTTTGCACCAAGAAAGATGACGGGAAATTCAAGAATCTGAATCAAACGTGGATTACGGAAACGTTTACGGATGTGCGTACTTATCGATTGAAATAGATGAAGTTTGAATACAGCAGGAATCAATGTTGGATCCATGAATTCGAGAAACGAAAGGGCTGGTTTGCGAATGAATTTCTCCATGCTCAAACGGTATTTGTACTCAGCTTCCTTCAAAAAAACCTTCAGCTTTTCTGATCCGCCCGGTTCTAACGATTCCACCAATCGATGAAATTCCTCCACTCCAGCAGGCACATCAATAAAATCATCCTTATCAAAATACACTCGGTAGGAAGGGTTCAATCTGTCAAGTTGGTAAAAGTCGGATGTAGTGGCCCCGAATTGCTGATAGAATTCTTCAAAAACCTCTGGCATCCAGTACCAGCTCGGTCCCATGTCGAAGACAAAACCGTCCGTTTCGAACTTCATGGCACGGCCTCCAGAAGTGGCGTTCTTTTCATAGACCGTTACATCGTAGCCTGCCTTTGCAAGTGTGGCGGCTGCTGATAATCCTGCAAAACCACTTCCTATTACTGCTACCTTCCTGCTCACTTCTTCTTTTTCCGTGCCGCGAATTTACATTTCGTTCAGGCATCTTATCTCGAAATCAGTTTCAGATTACTTCCCCGTTCTCCACAGCGCAATCCATTGGTTTGAAAAGTGGGTGCAACGTCAGTGCAGGTATGTTTTTCAACTCTTCGTATCGGACTGATGTGGCGATGCCGTTGTTTTTACGCTGACACCGGGTTCACCTGTATTTGCCCTCCTATTGCTTTTAACACTTTCATTATTGTTGCAAATTGTGGTTTTGCTCCGTCAGATAACGCTTTGTATAAACTCGTTCTGCTCAAACCTGTTTCCTCCGCAATCTTGCTCATTCCGATAGCCTTTGCAATATGTCCAATTGCATTGATAACATCAGTATTATCTCCTTCTTCCAATACAGAATTGAGATATTCAGCAATCATTTCTTTGCTGTCCAGATAATCCGCTATTTCAAATTTTGAAGTTCCCATAGTTTACTTATTTAATTTTTTCCAAATTTCTTTTGCCTTTTTTATGTCCTGCTGTTGAGTCGATTTGTCTCCGCCAATTAGGAGAACGATAATCTTACCGTCTTTTTCTTTGAGGTAAACACGATACCCTTTCGCAAAGTTTACTCGCAGTTCTTGAATTCCATCCCCGACTGGTTTACAA
Source organism: Flavobacteriales bacterium (assembly GCA_021741155.1). Lineage (GTDB taxonomy): Bacteria > Bacteroidota > Bacteroidia > UBA10329 > UBA10329 > UBA10329. Next base: position 17,032 of record JAIOYP010000034.1, read on the forward strand.
TCGCCAAAATGCTCATCATTTTCTAATTTCTGTATTCTGAACAGAATTTTTGCTTTGGCTTTAAGGTCGTTCAGCTTTTTTAGCCATTTGTCAAATTCTGTTGTTTTCTCAATAAAGAACATATTAAGTGTATCTATATGGATACAAAATTAAATATTTCGTTCGGATAATTTCGGTTAAGATCAAGTTTTTGTGGATTCGGTCAGAATGTGCCACCTCTTATGGAGCGTGGCGAAGAATCGGATTTCGAGGGGCTAAACCTTCTGCCACCTCAAACTTGATACGAGGCACATAGCTTCATTTAAGAGCGGAACCCACTTTTTTGCCAAACGCCTGTTATAGCCAGTGGTTCTTGTCATTCTTCGTATGTCGGTATGTGTTTGTCCGTGCAATATTTTTCAACTTCTGTGTCATTTGCAAAGTAGCCGTCACAAAATTCGTCAAGTTCTTTTTCTGCTCCTGAAACGTACTTTTCGCTTGCAGTCATTAGTTTTTCTGTCTGTTCAATGAACTTTTCAAACTCTTTATTCATCTTACAAAGTTTGTCAATTGTCTTAAAGTCCAAGTCCCGAAATACGGAAGGATAAAGCACTTTGCTTTGATAAGGATTTGCGTTTAGTTCAATAATTCCAATGCCAAACGATTGATTAAGTCTGGCCATTTCTTCATTCAAACTGTCGCTAAACTCAAATGCTACCAAATATCCATAATTCGCCCAGCTTGAATTTGAAACGGCTTGAAAAAATGCTTTTTTGAGTTCACTGTCGCTGTTAATTTCTCTTTTCAGTTCGTATGAACTCAACTTGAACGTGTCAACTCGATTTATTGATTTTAAAAAGTTTTGGCTTGCTTTTGTCTGTAAGTTCAAGAACTTAATTCCAATCATATCGGGATGTGTCCAGATTTGGTTGTTGTCTTTTCCGTTTGATTGTTCGTGAAAAATTGTCTTTGAATAAGTGTCTGTATTTTTTAGATAACTACTCAAAAGTTTGTGTAAGTCTCTCTCTTCGTAAATCTTTGATTTATTTAACTTAATTGGCTTTTCAAGTTTAGTTTCGGTGTCGCCACTCAAAATTTCAATTCCAATATTTTGTTCGTTTTTTGTTAAGTAGTAAGAATAAGTTCCATTGTTTTGTTTTATTCGTTTTACTCTTGTATCTCCATTGCGAATAAAGTCGCCTAATTGAGCTGAAACTGTAGAAGGTGGTGTTTTTCCAGCAAACTCATAATATTTACTTGATAAAATATGTTCGCAAATTTCAATAGAGTTAGCCAATTTATCTAAATCTTCAAGGCTCTTTATTATCGCTTCTTTTATTGTCATTTTCTGTTCGTTTTTCTGTTCCGGTTCGGTTGTCTTACCATTGGCTCTAATTCGTAAATATTCGCAATAGAACCTCTTTTTGTTTTTTGCAAGTATCTGATAGTCAATAATATAAAATACGATACTAGGAATTCACATTGCGTTCTCCTCGTATTCAAATTTACTAAAAAGTAGTGCCCATTAGTAAACGATGGGGTTCATTTTGAGAGTTCTGGAGCCTAGCGCAAATTTCTAATCAACCGTCTTCGCAGAATCCGCCACCAACCGATTGATTTCTTCCAATTCTTCATTCGTCAAATCGCGCCATTCTCCTGTTGGAATGTCCAGTTTCACATTCATAATTCGAATGCGCTTTAGGTTTACTACGCGATAATCGAGGTATTCACACATTCTTCGAATCTGCCGATTCAAACCTTGCGTGAGCACAATTCGGAAACGGAACCTCGTGATTTGTTCCACTTCGCATTTCTTAGTGACAGTATCCAGAATTGGAACCCCTTCGCTCATCTGTTGTAGGAATTCCTTCGTGATAGCCTTGTTTACGTTCACCAAATATTCCTTCTCGTGGTTGTTGCGAGCGCGTAGAATTTTGTTCACAATGTCGCCATCGTTGGTAAGAAAAATCAACCCTTCGCTAATTTTATCTAACCGTCCAATAGGGAAAATCCGTGTTGGATAATTGATGAAATCGATGATGTTGTCAGGTTCTACGCCAACATCCGTAGTGCAAACAATTCCTTCCGGTTTATTGAAGGCGATGTAAACCGATTTTTCGGTCGATTCGGAAATCAGTTTTCCATCCACGCGGACTACATCTCCAGCCGAAATCTTTGTTCCCATTTCTGGCTTTGTGCCGTTAATCGTCACGCGACCTTCTTCAATGAGTTTATCTGCCGCTCTGCGCGAGCAGTAACCTGCTTCGCTCAAGTATTTGTTGATACGTGTTTGAGATTTTTCCACTTTACATTTTATAGCCACAGATTCACGGATTAACACGGATACATCCGTGTTTTAATCTGAGAAAATCAGTGAATCTGTGGCTAATTCATGTTTTTCTAAGAATCCATTTATTCTTTGAACAAAGGTATGATTGCCGCTCGCTACGGGAATATCTTCAAGAACTTTTTCGGCAGCGGTGCTTCAATGGTCAATTCTTCTTTCGTGAATGGATGAACAAACGAAAGCGAAACCGAATGTAAATAGAGTCCTTTTCCTGAGAGAATGAGACCTTCCGAGCCATATTCGCGGTCGCCCAAAATTGGATTGCCGATTTCTGCCATATGCTTTCGGAGTTGATGCCGTCTTCCTGTTTTTGGATTCAACTCCGCCAAGTTGAGCTGTCCGAATCGCTCGGATTCGACAGTTTGCAGCAGTCGGAATTCAGATTGGGATGATTTTCCATCAATTTCAGAATCAACAATTCCCGAGCTTGGCATTTGTCCGATGGTAATTGCCATGTATGTTTTGGCAATTTCTCGGTCCGCGAACATCCGATTGAGTTCACTCACTGCCGCATTCGTCTTACCAATAAGCAGCGCGCCACTTGTTGGGTAATCCAATCGGTGAATGGGTTCAGGATACTTCAACGCGTCTAATTTTGAGCTTGATTTGAGGTTAATGGAGAGAGCATTTTCCAAAGTCCATTTACGGTTTCCGCTTACTTCAATTCCAGCAGGTTTGTTTACCACGGCAAGAAATTCATCCTCAAAAAGAATCTCAACCTTCAATTCAATGACTGGGCGTTCAATTGTTTCTTCGAACGATAATTCAATCGTTTCTCGTCCACTTAGGTAATCGCCTGTTGAGGCGAGTTTCCCATTGATGCGAACCCAACCTTTATCAATGGCTTTCTTCATTCCCTTTCTGGATGAAATCGTTCTGAAAATGCCTCCAGCATAATCGGAAAGTCTAATCTTTTCTGGAAGAACTGGTACGATATGAGATTCGGTCTTAGCCAAGAAAGATTACTTCATATTTCCATAACCGTAATCATATCCTCCATCAGCATTTGGAATGAATTCAAAGTAACCTTTGGTTGGAGCAGGCGGATTGCGGTCGAGCGTCATTCCACGCATATCTACTTGCATATTGTAAATACGAATGGTGTCGCCAACCGCTTCTGCGGTGTAAAATCCTTTTGCAAACCAGCGCATGGTAGAAGCCACTTCTGGTTCCAGCTTATTCAGTAATGAATCGTTCTGAGGGAAGAATTGAAACGGTTGTTCTGATTCAGAGAAAAGCGAATATTTCCTCATGTAAATGCCATCGTCAGTTGTGGCGAGTCCATACCAGTTGATGCTCGCTATTCCAACTGGCATTGTGAGTTGGTTTTTCCATCGAATATTTTCACCAGAAAGGTCAGATTCCAGTTTTTCGTTCATGTTCATCTTCACGGTAAATGTGAGTAGGAGGTAAGTTGAACTCACAATCAATCCAAGAACATTCCATCGGAACATAGTTGGTTTTAAGCGTGGAATTAAAAGGCCGCCAAGTGTACCAAGCAACAACGGAACGGTGTAAACTGGGTCAACCACATTCACGATGTCCAAACCAAGTCGAGCATCCGAAAACGGCAAGAACAGCTGAGTGCCATAAGAAGTACAGAAATCGAGTAATGAATGTGTAATCAAACACAATGCGTTGAACCACCAAAGTCGTAGCATTGAGATTTGGCTAAAAAGCTTTGTCCGCTGAAGTATCAGCGATAAAACCAACGCACCGAATACTCCAAAAATCAGCGAATGACTAATGCCACGATGGATTCGGAGCATATCGTACGAACTATAGAAAACGCGAAGGAAAACATCCAAGTCGGGAATAGTGGCAACCAAAGCACCTGCGATTGCGGCCTTTCCACTAATTCGTTTTCCTAAAACGGCCTGACCAATGGCGGCTCCTAATGCTGCTTGCGTTAAACTATCCACTTGTAAGTCGATACTTTAGAGGGTTTAAGACCATTTTAGCTTGCAGTTTTTGCAATAGTGTTCGCGCTTTGCAAAAGGAAAGAAAAGGTTTTCGAAAAACGATTGTTTGTAAACGTAAATATCCTCAGATTCGCATGTTGGACATTCTTCAAGTGTCTTTTCGTATTTCTGACCGTTTAACACAATCACATCGCCTAACTGAGTTCCAGAATTATTGGCTTCAATCTCAGCCACTAGCGCCCTGGCACGTTCCTCGTCTTCAATCCTAACTTGAAGTTTAATGCCGCCAATGGCGTTTGAAACCAATGGGTCAATAGCTACAGTTTTCTGATCTTTAAGGATGTAATCAATTCCTTCCGCCTTAAATGTCGGTTCGTAAAGAACCGTTTCGTGATCGTAGAAGAAGGTTTTTATGGTCACCAAATCCATTTCAAGGAATTGAAATCATGATAACTCCAACGATGATGACTCCACCACCAGCAAGCCGTAGCATAGTAACGGGTTCGTTAAACCAAAAAACCGATACGCCATAAAGCCCAACGATGGTGAGTGCAAAGAAAACGGTGCTTGCCACTTGCAACGAAAGAAACCGCAACGATTCGGTGAAGAGAACAGAATTGATTAATCCGAACACAAGACCAATGGCGAGATAGCCCCATTTTTTCATTGGAACAAGGTCGTAAATGGCCGAATACTTGAATCCGATATTTGTAAGCACGTTGGCGATGATGGCGCCTGTTATAAGAAGAATTTTCATGGATGGATTGGTTCGTGAATCTTTTGGGAATGTACGATTTACTTCACCGAACGCACCTTAATCTTATTTCAAACCACCGTAGATAATTTTCATAATCTCATCATCCACACTATTCAAATATTGAACGCCAGTGTTTGTGTCAACAGAACAGAATTTTAACCAGAGTGCGTTTTCTGTTTGGGCCTGAATGATTAGTTCGAATTTCCGTTCAGTATACTGTTCAATAAACAAAAACTTGCAATTGGGATTGATAGATTGGACTTTGCCCATCATCGGTTCAAAATTGGTCAAAGTCTGATTTTTTGGAAGCGGAAATTCTTTGGTAAAACCATCGCGCCAGCGTTTCCGTTTCTCAAATTCATTCAGCACAACCGTGACGAACACAACTGGTTTTTGAGATTTCATGAGCGAATTCCACCGTTCAATGCATCGTTTCAGAAAATCAAGGTCTGAATCTGAACTAGCGGGATTTCGGTGTCCAAAAAACCATTCGTGATAGCGTTCATGTCCGGCATCCAATCCGTGCGGAATCAACTGAATACGATTTGTAAATGCTTCGAAACTATCCGAAAGCATGTCTTTGATAATTTCTGGCGTAGTGAAAATCCAATCGAAAGGGTAGGAGGCGCGCTTGTTCTCGGTGGCTTTCAGATACCAAGAAGAATTGCAGTTCTGGCCTAGTCCAACGTTCTCGTGTTCAATTTTACCTAGCCAATTCTTGATTTCCGTTTGAATTTCAATGGCACGTTTGAGATAGCTTTCGTGCTCCACATCCGTCACTGAAACAGACCGATGTGTCAGCTTCAGCATTTCGTGAATTCCTTTGTTCAAAATTGATTTCATTATCCTTGCCGCACTAAATCAAAGGTACATGTACGATTGTGTGGAGATAAAGGTAAGTCCTGTTCACGGGAAAGGCGTTTTTGCCAAGCGCGATATTAAGAAAGATGAGATTATCGCAGTAAGTCATGTCACACTGCTTCATCACAACGAAGAGCTTCCAGAGCTGATTGCCACGCTCGAATTTCCTTGGAGTGAAGAGTATTACGCGTTATGTTTGAGTGATGTAGGAAGTTTTTTTAATCACAATCAAAATTGCAGTGCTAGGGTTAGTCACCAAGACAAGGAAAATTTGACACAGACATTTTCCGCTACGCGGGACATACCGCAAGGCGAAGAAGTGACGATTTTTTACAACGCTGACTTTGAGGAATTCGTGAAGGGTTAATTCTTTACCAATTTCAAGTTCGTTCTTCGGCCGTCTTCGGTTGTAATTTCTACGGTATAAATGCCGCTCGTTCCAATCAAGTTCAATTCAACGTTGTCTGTGTTTAGCGCGGTAATAGTTTCTACTTTCTGGCCAAGGCTATTGTAAACTGTAACGTTCACTTGAGATTGAAACGAACCGAATTGCAAGGTTGCATTGCCTGAATTTGGATTCGGATAGATTGAAAAATGAACCTCATTTACGGAAGCAAGACCAACGATAAAGGAACAATCGCCAATTCCAGAAGACGGATATAATGTCATTCCATTGACGCTCATGCATTCCAATCGATTCTCGTACATCGAGACATTCGTCCAAGGTTCCATAAAGAGGCCAGTTTCGCAGCCGATACCTTCAATCCAACGGAATTGATCTACAAACACAACACGTCTACTGACGCCACCGATAATTTCGGTTCCTATTTGTTGAACGGTAAAATCCTGTAACATGAACGATTCATCATAGTGGTTTCCTACATAAACGTCCTGCAATACTTGGTTTTCTTGGGCTCCAAAATCATACAACAGATATTCATCGGTGTCATCGCTCGGAACGAAATAGACTACACCATTGTCTTGGCGAATGGCGCCTTTGTAGGCATCTCCACAATAGAAAACCTGTGTGTATGTGTTAGATTGAATGATAGTGTCCAATCCTGTAGTGCAGTAATGATCTACATCAGTCAATTCAGAATCTGGAATCGGGTTAGGTGGATTGAACGTGTAGGTGTATTCCGTATTAACCCAAATCGCTCCGTTGGTTGGGAAATCAATAAATGGTTGGGCTTCGGCTGTTATTCTTAGCAGTCCGATACCAATGATAAGTAAGAGCTGTTTCATGAAATAGGGTTGGTTTTGTTCTTCAAAATTAGTTGGTGGTTTTGATAAATGTCATCATCTAATAAACAATCGCTGGTGGAAGATGTAAAATCGCTTTGCGATTGATGCGGACTATACGTTTCAGCAGTTGATATTTGACAAATATTGCTACGTAGATTGGTAGTTTTGAACTTGTTTTTAGGTCTGCGAAAATCAATTGCAAAAGGTGCTTGTTTATTCGCAGGTATTATCGCATTTTTGCAGCCCCAAAATTTGTAACAAATAATAAAGTCAAATGCCAACTAAAATTAGATTGCAGAGACACGGAAGAAAAAGCTACGCATTTTTTCACATCGTTGTAGCCGATTCACGAGCCCCACGAGATGGGAAGAACATTGAAAAGTTGGGAGTTTACAATCCGAACACGAACCCAGCAACTATCGAACTTGATATCGATAGCGCTTTGACGTGGTTGGAGAATGGAGCTCAGCCTACCGACACTTGTCGGGCGATTCTTTCCTACAAAGGCGTTCTGTACAAAAAACACCTTAAAGGTGGAGTTAAGAAAGGCGCTTTTTCTCAGGAAGAGGCTGATGCCAAGTTTGAAAAATGGTTGAACGATAAGTCGTCAAAAATTGAGCAAGGTGCCAATGCCATTGGAAAAGCACAATCGAAAGCAAAAGCTGATGCTTTGAAAGCAGAAGCCGTTGCGAATGAGGCAAAGGCTGCAAAAGTTGCTGCTAAAAACTCTCCGCTTGCGGAAGAAGTTGAAGAAGCGACTGCTTCTGTAGATGAAGCTACTTCATCTGAAGAAGCCCAAGAAGAGACATCAGCAGAATAAGTGTGATTGATCTGAAAGTCCTTGGAACCATTACTCGGTCTCACGGACTTAAGGGAGCTTTTAAAGTAAACGCGCATTCGGCTGGAATACCAGCATTAGAAAAAGACGAACCGGTCTTCATCCAATTACAGGGTGGGCCGGTTCCTTTTTTTGTGGAAGAATGCTCGTTTGCTTCGCACGATAAGCTCACTATGAAAATTGAAGGTATCGATACCTTGGAGGCTGCTGAACGAATGATTGGCAAGGAGATTTTTCTTGAACGAAATCGTTTTGAAGCACCGGAAGAGGATGCATCTGAAGAATTGCTTGGTTTTGAGGTTTTCGATGAAGAAAAAGGACTGATTGGTAAGATTTCGGGTGTGCTCGAAAACCCACAACATCCGATTTTGGAGATAGCACAAAATGGTATTACCATTCTCGTTCCGTGGGTGGAAGCGATTGTAAAAGAAGTTGACCTCGAAGCTAAAACCGTACACATCGAGGCGCCAGATGGTCTCATCGATTTGTATCTGAATGGCTGAGCCGTATTTCCAGTTTAAGAAGTTTCGCGTTTACCACTCCGCTGGCGGGTTTAAGGTCGGAACGGATGGCGTCTTGCTTGGAGCTTGGGCGCCAGCAAAAGATGGAGATTCTGTTCTGGATATCGGAACGGGAACGGGAATCATTTCGTTGATGATTGCTCAGCGGGCGAAGGTTTCGGTTGATTTGATTGAAATCAATCCAATTGCAGCAGGTCAGGCCAAGAGAAACGTGATGTGTTCGCCTTTCTCAAATATGACCGTTTACAATGAAGCTATTGCTGATTTTACGAATCGCGGAAAGCAGTACGATTTTATCGTTTGCAATCCTCCGTTCTATTCACATTCGCAGCCTTCGAAAGACGTTTCCATTCGGCTAGCTAAACACACGGTCACGCTGAAACCAGCGGACCTTTTCAAATACGCAAGTCAATTGCTAAAGCCTGATGGGCGCTTCGCAGTGATTTTTCCGCAAACCGAATATGATGTCTTTTTCAATTCCGCTAAAGCAGAAGGTTTCTTTGCCAGGGAAATAGTGAATGTATTTCCGCAGCCCGATTATCCCTTGATTAGGTTAATGGTTTGCTTTACGAAAGAGAATAACGGAGAGTCAAATATGACTGATTTTTTAATCGAGAAGTCAGCGAAACGTCACGATTATTCTGAGGAGTACAAGGAATGGACGAAGGATTATTTTCTTCGGTTTTGAATACATGTTATAGCCACAGATTCACGGATTTTCTCAGATTTTTCACAGATTGATTTTCATTTTCATCAGAGAAATCTGAGAAAATCTGTGGCTAAAGGAATGTTACATTTCAAAAAAGCTGAAGTGAACCCTGCCATATTTTCGGGTCTGGGTGTGAGTAGGGAAAGTGCTGAAATCAACTTCGGCAGGATGTTCCACGATTAGAATTCCATTTTCAGCCAGAAGTCCATTATCAAGAATGGTATTCACAAACTTGGGATATTGATCGTATTCGTACGGAGGATCAGCAAAAATCATATTCCATTTGCTTTTGGATGATTCGACAAAGCGAAGCGCATCCGCTTTTATCACCATTCCGCTTTTGTATTTCAATTCATCAAAGGTGGATTTTACAAATCCTGCGCAACGAGAGTTTGCGTCAACACTTGTTACCGAAATTGCACCTCGGCTAACAAATTCGAAGCTGATGTTGCCTGTTCCGCAAAAGAGGTCGAGGACATTCAGTTCGTCAAATTCAACAAGATTGTTCAAGATATTGAAGAGGCCTTCCTTGGCCATATCCGTTGTTGGACGAACAGGAAGGTTTTTTGGCGGACGAATGGTGCGCCCTTTATGGAGTCCGCTAATTATGCGCATGCTGCTGCAAATATGAATGGAAACCGATGTTCGGGAATTTCCTTGAATGAATAACTGTAGGTCAGGTTTTTCGGACGTTTAGCGAATGATAATTTGGAAATGAATTTGCTGATGCCACTATGAATCTCATCATTCTTGTCAATATCTCCGCTCAATACAACTTCAATCTCCGAATGAAGGATTTTGAGAGTTTCCAATGACGCCATCAAATAATACAGAACATCTGCTGGCTTTTCGAAATCGAACCAATTGGAAAGAACGAGTTTGCCATCTTTGAAAATGACAAGTGCAAATTGCTTTTCAACTACCACAACATGAGCTTTAGCCTTTGAAGAATCCACTAAACTGTCCAACCAGTTGAAGTAGGAAGATTGAATTGGTTTTGGGAGTGATTCTGAAAGTGCAATCGGAATACCGAAAATCCCAGTAGTATCAGAATTGGAAAGCTTCTGATTCAGAATGAGCATGCTTTTCGAATCCCCAAAAAAGAATTCAAAATTCTTAACAGATTCTTTTTCTGAGTAAAGAGATGATGGCACGAGAGTAACGTTGTGTTCAGAAACAGAATAAACGGCTTCAGTTCCATCAACGTGATTTTTAAATACAGAAGATTCGAGAATTTCCTTTACTCGATTACTCCAAACACCGTTTTCAGTTGAGAACGGAAATTTCAAATCGATGAATTCAATAACCTTGAAAGCCTTATTTCGCTTTAAAATTTGAATTCCCGAACGGGAAATATCTACAAAAGAAAGAAGGCCGTTCTGAACAGTTTCCTGCTCATTATCGGCCTTCAGATAAATTTTTTCTTTGAAAAGAGGAGACGACAAAACCTTATTCCCAGTTTCCACTGGTGGAAGGCTCGGTCATTGATCCAACACGTAAATCGCCTTGCGGGTCATAATATTCTGGTGTAATTCCTTCAAAAATGTCTGAATTCAGCGCAATCACTTCGAATACGGGTACCATCACTTGACCTTTTTCAACCATTCCACTTTGCATCTTAAATAGTTGCGTGTTTCCAGGTGGGATGAATCGTACCTTATTAATGTCGCCATCTGATTTGAATAGAGAGTCGCGAACACTGACCAATATGGTATCTCTAGTGACCAATCCCATGTCAACGGCCTGTTGTTCTGTGAGCGTGTCAGGAACAGTTCCTAACGCTTTAATCACAGGGAAAGAGCCAGTATTCACGAAATTGATAAGTGAATCGAAGTCGGATGCATAGACACGATGGACCGATTTGTATGCCAATTGCCAATCTCTTATGGTTTTCAATTTCGTTTCCACTTGAGCATATCGTTTCTTTTTTTCGATGTTGAACTCAATCGGAGCTTGAATGGAGCGGTATGCGAAGTAAGCGGTAACAAATGACATCGGAAGGAAAACGAAAAACAATACCTTCTGAAGCATACTGCTCAACATTCCCAGTTTCATGGCTACTGAGAATAGACCAACAATTAGAATTAATGAACCCCCAAGAATCCAAAACTCGTTTTGACCTCCAAAAACCGAATAAAATAGAATAAGGAGTCCACCAATAATAAGTAGAGTAGGGAATATGAAATCGCCTATGTTCTTTACAAGATTGTTCATCTGTTATGCTGTGCTTAAATGGTCAATTTTTCGGATGCGTGCAAAACTACATTTTTTTTCAAACGGCAATCATCAGAGTCTTTGTGCTTAAGGGGTCAAAATCGCAATAGTTTTAACAACATTGATTTCATAAAAAACCGAATAAGTCAATTACCACCTTATGGGGTATGTCTAAATTCGCGGCACTAAAACTCTATAAGAATGAGGTTGATAGCATGTGTGTTCGGTATTTTTCTTCTGCTTTTGCAAAACCAGTTGGTAGCACAAACGCTGAAGGGAAAGGTGACGGATAAGTCTACAGGGGAAACGCTAATCGGTGTAAATATCTTCAATCAAGAAAGCGTTGGTGCATCCTCTGATATTGATGGTGCTTACGAAATTAAACTGAAGCCGGGAGAACATTTGATTACCTATAAGTTTATCGGTTATCAGACTATTACGAAGTCGTTTATACTCAAAGACAATGAAACGGTTGAGTTCAACGCCAAACTTTCAACCGAAAGTACCACGCTTGATTTAGTGGTTGTGACAGGTAGTCAATTCGCTAAAAGCGTAAGTGAGGAGATGGTTACGGTGGATGTTATTACCGAATACCTAGTAGAAAACACGGCTGCTCCCGATTTAAAAGCAGCTGTTGCTAAAGTGCCTGGAGTAACCATTCTTGATGGACAGGCCTCTATTCGTGGCGGTGGTGGCTATAGCTATGGAGTAGGAAGTAGGGTGCAGTTGGTAATTGATGACGTGCCTCATTTGACTGGCGACCTAAAGGATATCCAATGGAGCGCTATTCCAATGGAAACGATGGAACAGATTGAGGTTGTGAAAGGCTCTTCAAGTGTGCTATACGGTTCTGGGGCAATGAACGGTGTAATTCATGTTAGAACTGGTTGGGCGTCCGACAAGCCAGAAACTACTTTTCGAATCTATCAAGGTATTTATGGTAATCCAGGTGTAAAAGAGGCAAGATGGTGGGATAAAACCTTTAATCCAGTGTTTACTGGAGTTTTCTTTTCTCACAGAAGAAAAATTAAAAACGTTGACTTAGTGATTGGAGCACATGGGAGTTCTGACCTCACTTATTTAGAACGTGGACATCGTCAGGCATTTAGATTGAATTTCAAGACGAGAGTTCAGAGTGTCAAATTAAAGGGGCTATCTTATGGGTTGAATGGCTCAGGGCAGTACCAACAATCGGGAAGATTTGTGCTATGGGCAAACAATACAGACGGAGCTTACAAACCACTTTCTGGGACATCCTCAACTGATAAGTATACGTTCGTCAATGTCGACCCATGGCTTCAATACTCGGCTGGTAAGGTTGGTATTTTCTCTATGAAGAGTAGGTACTATCGGGTTGAAAGAAGAAATGATAGTTGGGAAGATCCATCTGCTTCTAACGTGATGTTTTTTGATTGGCGGTATCAAAATGAGTTTAAGTACAATTTCCGCGTAACAGCAGGTGTGCAATATCAATATGTATGGAGTTTTAGCTCTCTCTATCCAGACGCTGGCAATATTATTACCCACAATCCTTCGGTTTATGCACAGGTTGAAAAGAGTTTTATCGACAGAATTACGCTGCTTTTTGGTTTAAGAAATGAATGGAACGAAGTAGTGACTCTTCAAAAAGAAACGAGCAAACCAACTTTTAGAGCGGGAGCCAATTTCAAAGTTGCCAAGAAGACTAATATCCGTGCTTCGTTTGGTCAGTCTTTCCGATTTCCAAGTATTGGAGAGAAATTTATTGATGCTAGTCTTGGGCCTTTGAAGATTCTTCCTAATGAAGATCTTAAGTCCGAACATGGCTGGTCGGCTGAGCTAGGTGTTAAGCAAGGATTCCGAGTTTCAGGCTGGAAGGCTTACTTCGATTTTGCGCTTTTCTGGATGGAATTCAGAGATATGGTAGAGTATCAATTTGGTATTTACAATGTAGGAGAGGCTGATCCTATTCTCGGTTTTAAACCATTTAACGTAAGCAAAGCAAGGGTTGCGGGAGTTGAATTTGGACTCACAGGAGACGGAAATCTAGGACCGATTCCTGTTCGGGTTTTCTTAGGATATACGTTCAATTATCCTGCAGATCTTCAGGCTGATACAACTCAAGAGAATGTTCAGGTTTTTATTCAGAACTTCTTCAATAGCATAAACAACAGTGATTCTTTAACGGCCACTTCGAGTATTTTGAAGTACAGGATTACCAATACCTTCAAAGCCGATATTGAAATGGATTTTTGGAAATTCACGCTTGGTTATGCTGTGGAATACAATAGTTATATGAATCGTATTGATGCAGAGTTTGAAACGTTCCTTCCTGGGTTTTCTGAATATCGAGAATTGAACCCAAAAGGCGTATGGCGAATGGATGCGCGTTTGTTATTCAATATCTCGAAGCGATCAACCGTTGGTTTTATAGCCAAAAATTTCCTGAATGAGTTTTATTCGGTCAGACCGGGCATCATGGAGGCACCTCGCAATTTTGCATTACAATACACTTTGAAATTCTGATTAGAAAAGAAAGTGGCCAATTCCTGTGTCGGGAATTGGAATGCCATTGTCTAATACCGTCCGAGCCAATACAACTATAATTAGGAATGCGGTTGCAGCAACTAACGGCCAGTTGCTCTTTAATTCGGGCTGTCTTCTTATTAAAAGACGGGATTTCATTGATGCGAAACTAATACTCATTAAACTTATTGCGAGGCAACCGAAAAAAAGAAAGTTCGGAACTAGGTTTTTCGGAAAGGTGAAAACGGTAATCATTCCAGCACCAACAAGTGCAGGAGTGACGATATAATAAATCACGAATTTTTTTCGGTAGTCCGGTGTGTCAATTTGGTAAATTGAACTTGCTGTTTGAAGAAATGGTTTGGAAAAAAGAACCGATGTAACTAGGCATATTAGAATGCCAATCATAGCTAGTCCGGTTTCACCGGCTCCCTTCCAATAATCATAGGCTGTGAAAATTGCCAACTCCATTCCTTTTGAATCTAAATCTCTGAACTGGAAGTTTCGCGCAAAGAGAATTCCGAGCATCCGTTGAGCCAAAATGATGAACGACACAAGACTCAACCAAATGAAGGTAAGCCTGAGTGCTAGCGCGGTCTTTTTCAAGGTAAGGTAAAGGAGGTAAAAACCAATACCAGTTGTCGCCATTACAAATGCTCCTATTGTAAAAGTGATTTTTACGCAGCGTGGATACCACGCATCGTTATTGTCGAATGAGATGGTATCAAAAAACAGTATGGGTTTTAGACCAAAATGAGCCGCAGTAACAGCAGTGGCAAAATCGTAGAGTATGTAGAGTATGAGGTACGATGACGCAAACAATAGAGCCGAACCTATTATCAGAAACCACCTCGGCTTGTTCTTTTGTTTGAGTATTACCGATTCTTCGGTCAGGAACTCATCCATTACGGATGTTGCTTACTGTTTTGCCTTACCGACAATTCTGAGTTTGGCAAACTTCAGCAACAAATGTTTGTTGCCAGCTCCTTGAAACGTCACAGTTGCTTTGATGTTCGGGGCTTCGCCATCCATAGCAACAATTTCTCCTTTTCCGAATTTGTCATGAATAACTTCGGTGCCAATGGTCATACGAGAAAGGTGATCGCTTGTGCCATCGCCCGTGTCCAGTTCTCCTGGCTCGCGGCTGTCATCATACTTTGTGAGATTTCTGGATCTTAAGTCTACTCGTGTCACTTTTTCCGGATTGTTGTTTGTTGTATTGAATTGAGCCTTTCTTGCCCAAGGGGACGAAGGTATGGAATTATTATTTGAGGTTGGGTTTGAGTGGGTTACGTCTAAGTGTTTTTCCGGAATTTCCTCAATAAATCTGCTTGGCTCACTATGTACCAGATTGCCCCATCTGAATCTGCTTACGGCATAACTTAGACTTACTTTCTTCTCAGCCCTAGTTAAGGCCACGTAAAACAATCGCCTTTCTTCTTCAAGGTCAGGCCTAGAACTCAAAGAAAGCTGAGATGGGAAAAGATTCTCCTCTAATCCTACTATATATACATAGGGGAATTCCAATCCTTTAGATGCGTGAATGGTCATTAATGAAACTTTGTTCCGATTCTCAGGATCGTTGTCCTTGTCGGCATCAGTAAGAAGGGCAATGTCGGCTGTGAATTTGTCTAGAGTCTTCGGCTCTGGTTCAGTCACCACTTCATCTTCAGCCGGAACATCTTCAACAAATTCCTTTAATCCATTCAAAAGTTCCTGAATATTCTCATAGCGACTTACGCCCTCAGGCGACTTGTCTGCATGAAGATCATGCAATAGTCCAGAAGAAGAAGCAATTGTTGAACCTAACTCATACGCGTCACATTTAGGCAACGCCACTTGAAAGCTGCGAATCATATTTGTGAACCCAGCTAGTTTGCCTGCGGTTCCTGCATTGAATTGGGAATTAATAATTAGCGGATCACTTATGATTGACCAAAGGTCTTTGCCCCAATCGTTTCCGAGCACAATAATCTTATCAATTGTGGTGCTCCCGATTCCTCGTGCAGGATAATTGATGATACGTTTCAGTGCTTCCTCATCTTGCGGGTTGATAGCCATTCTGAAATACGCCACCAAATCCTTTATTTCTTTACGTTGGTAGAAACTCTGACCTCCATAAATACGATAAGGAAGGTTCATTTTTCGCAAAGCCTCCTCAATTGAGCGTGATTGGGCATTGGTACGATAGAGAATTGCGAAATCCTTTTCGGTTACCTGCTCGTTCATTTTCGTTTCAAAAATGGACCGAGCTACAGACATACCTTCTTCGTTGTCGGTGAGATTTCTAATTACAGGAATCTTTTCGCCATCATCATTACTTGTCCAAACCGTCTTTTTTAGCCTGTCCTGATTGTGTTCAATTACATTATTGGCAGCAGCTACAATATGCTTGGTAGAGCGGTAATTCTGTTCTAGTTTGAACGTTTTAACATCAGGATAATCCTTTTTGAAATTGAGGATATTCTCAATGTTTGCACCACGGAAAGCGTAAATAGATTGAGCATCGTCACCTACCACACAGATGTTCTCGAACTTGGCGGCCAATCGCTTTACAATAAGGTATTGGGAGTAGTTCGTGTCCTGATACTCGTCTACCATGATACACTTGAAGCGGTTCTGATATTTGTTCAATACATCAGGAAAATCGCGAAGCACCACGTTTGTCCAATACAACAAATCATCAAAATCCATCGCCCCAGATTTAAATAGGCGGTCGGAATACTTCTTATACACAATTCCCATTTTGGGTTTGGCACTCATCCTATCTTCAGTAATGAGTTCGTCATTTCGCAGATACTCGTTTGCAGAAATGAGATTCGTTTTGGCAGCTGAGATTCTGTTCAATACTAGGCCCGGTTTGTAGGTCTTGTCATCTAAGCCTTCCTCCTTTAGAATGGCTTTGATGAGATTTTTGGAATCTGCCGTGTCGTAAATTGTGAAGTTTGATGGATAGCCGATTCGTTCACTTTCAAACCGTAGAATTTTAGCAAATACAGAGTGGAAGGTGCCCATCCAAATGTTCCGTGCTTCACGCCCAACCATTGCCTCAATCCTTGTCCGCATTTCCTTAGCAGCCTTATTGGTAAAGGTCAGTGCTAGAATATTGAACGGGTCAACTCCATTATTAATAAGATGTGCTACCCGATAGGTGAGAACCCTCGTTTTTCCCGAGCCAGCTCCAGCAATAATCATTACAGGACCTTCAATCTGTTCTACAGCTTTGCGCTGCTCTTCATTCAATTCGTCTAAATAGCTCATACGGATGCAAATTTAGGAATCGTTGAGAGCTCATTGATACCAAACATGTCGAAAATCATACGGTTTTCAACACGTTTGACCCAAAGTAAGGGAAGTGTCTCATCTTTCTAAAAATTATAGCTTTGCCTTTTGTGTCACAACCCTATAAATAGGTGTTTTATTTCAATCCATGAGAAAAATTTATCTCTTCGCGTTCTTCATCCTCTTTTTTGTTGGAACTGCTAGTAAAGTCGCTGCTCAATGCGGTACTACTCCAATAACGGGAGACCTTATCATTTCTGCTAATACTTCCCTTTCGGGAGTCTATAATATCACAGGGCTTTTTAGAGTAGAACCTGGTGTTGTGGTAACGGTTACACCATATTCTTCAGGTGGTTGCGGAGAGCTAACCATCAATGCTGCCGATATAGAAGTTATTGGAGACATCATTGGTGATGCAGCGGGTTATCTTGGTGGTTCAGGAGGAGCCGGTGCTTCGGCAGGAAGCAATGTGGGAGCCTTAACAGGTTGTCTTGACAAGGATAATTGTTTGGTAATTAGTGTGAATGGAGGTGCAGCTGGATCAGCTGGATCTGGCCCTGGTTCTGGTATTTCTGGTGTCGCTGGTACCCTAGGAATGGGGCCAAAACAAACCTGTCAGAATTTTGGTGACACCTATGGATTTGTTGGCGGTGCTGGCGGTGCTGGAGGTGCTGGTGGTGGTTCTTATGGAGGCGTTGCTGGATTAGGAGGTGTTGGTGGTAATGGAGCTGCATATAATTCAGGAAATTTCTCTGGCATGAGTCTTTCTAGTTGCTCAAGCGCTTCGGCTGGAACAGGAGGTGCTGGTGGTACTTTGGGTACTGCGTATGGTACAACGGCAGGAACGGATATTGCTCTTGGTTCAGGAGGCGCTGGTGCTGGTGGTGGTGGTAAAAGTGCGTCTAATGGTGCCGTTGGATTGGCTGGCGGCTCCGGTGGAGGTTTGGTTGCATTGTATGCCAGCGGTCACTTGACAGTTGCAGGAAACATTTCGGTGAACGGCCAAGTTGGTGGAGCAGGAGGTGCTGGTGGAGCAGGTGGAACAACAACGGATTGCTGTTCTGATGCATGTAATGAGTGTGGAGAACGTACTTTTTCCTCTGGCGCTGGAGGCGGTGGTGGTTCTGGTGGTGGCTCAGGTGGTGGAATTCTTTTGAAAGCACAAGGAGTGTCTACAATTACAGGAACTCTACGAGCTATAGGTGGCAACGGAGGAACTGGAGGAACTGGCGGTGCCGGACATAATGGTTGTACTTACAGTAACTTCTTTTGCGGAAGCAATAGTGGAAACTCCAATGCAGGAGCAGCCGGAGCGCTTGGCGGAGGAGCTTCTGGTGGTCGTATCAAGATATTTCAAAACCCTTGTCAGTCTAACGTTATCAGTGCAAGTATCCTATATAATGGAGGAAACGGTTTTGGCGGAGCAGCAACAACAGGAACATATTACCTTGGGGATATAGCAGGTATTGTTGCGCCTACTGCAACATCATCAGCTGATAGCGTCAGTTGCTTTGGTCTTTCTGATGGGTCAGCTAGCGTGGTGGTAAGTGGAGGACTTGCTCCTTTTACCTATTCATGGTCTCCAATTGGAGGAAGCGCTGCAACGGCTTCAAACTTGCCAGCTGGTTCGTATGATGTAACTGTAGTTGATGCCAACATGTGTGAAGTGGTGGAAACGGTTGTTGTTCCACAACCAGATACGTTGACAGCTCAAGTATTCGGAATTATTGATGCAGATTGCTACTCATTCAGTACTGGTGAAGCTTCTGCAATGGGTCTTGGTGGAACATCACCTTATTCCTATCTATGGAATGACCCACAAACACAGATTACATCAACAGCAACCAATCTACCTAACGGTTCTTGGATTGTTGAGATAACAGATTATAACGGTTGCGTAGCAACAGACACGGCAGTTATCGGACAGCCACAACCATTCTCTGCTTCAGTAGCAGTTGGTCAGCAGGTTACTTGCTTCGGACAAGCAAACGGACAGGCAACGGTAACTGCAAATGGAATCGGTCTGACTTACGCTTGGAATGACCCTGCCACGCAGACAACTGCTACAGCTTCAAACCTTGCAGCAGGTAGCTATAACGTGACGGTTTTTTCATCACAAACATGTGATACAACGTTGACCGTGGTCATTACAGAGCCAGCTTTGCTTACTGTATTAGCAGTTCAGAATCAGCAGGTATCTTGTAATGGAGGTAGCAACGGTATTGCACTAGCGAGTGGTGTTGGTGGAACCGCGCCATTTACCTACCAATGGGATGACTCTAACCTTCAGACAACTGCAAGTGCAACTGGGCTTACCGCAGGAACATATAATGTGATTGTTACTGATGCTAACCTTTGTACGGCTAATGGCACAGTTACTATTGCGCAAGCACCAGCGATGTCCGTTGCAGTTAATATTGATAGTGCTAGTTGTAATGGCTCTTCAGACGCGAGCATCATGGCCATTGTTTCTGGAGGAACTCCTGGTTACACGTATTCTTGGAATCCGAATGCTGTATCTGGCAATCCATTGACGGGAATTGCGGCTGGTTCGTACTCCTTAACAGTTACAGATGCTAACAACTGTACGGCTGAGCTTCAGAATATCCTCGTTCAGCAACCACTTCCAATCGTATTGTCGCTTGTTCAGCAACAGAACGTGAGCTGTAATGGAGCTTCTGATGGACAGGCGTTGATAAGCGCTTTGGGTGGAACCCCTAGCTACACGTATTCTTGGAATGACCCAACAAACCAATCTACGGCATTGGCTGGTGGTCTGCCTCCTGGAACGTATGCTGTTGTGGTTACTGATGCCAACGGTTGCACGGCACAATGGCAGAATGTAAATATCACAGAGCCTGCTGCGCTTTTGGTTAGCGTTACTTCGGTTACTCCAATTACATGCGATTATTCTGAAGATGGTGTTGCTGAGACGCAAGTAACAGGCGGAACATTGCCTTACGGTTACGCATGGAGCGACCCAAGCGGTCAAACAGGAAGCACAGCTATTGATTTGGGTGCAGGTACCTTTACAGTTACTGTAACAGATGCCCACGGATGTACGGCACAGGCACAGGCAATCATCGACCCGCCAGTGACTGCCTTGACGGCTGATTTCAGCCTAAGCCCAGAAACAGGTCTTCAGCCTTTGGATATTACCGTTACGAACCTTTCGCAAGGCGGAACGGCTTACGAGTGGATTTTTGGAGATGGAAATATCTTTACCACATTCAATACTGATCCGTTCCAGTACCTGTATGCTGATTCTGGAATGTTTACGTTAACGCTTGTGGCTTACAATGATGTAACGGGATGTTCAGACACTATGAGACTGGAGAACGGAATCTACGTAGAGCCAACTTCTTTCATCCGTGTACCTAACGTAATTACACCTAACGGTGACGGAATTAACGATATGTTCCCAATCGATCCTATCCAAAACAATTTCTTCCCATTTGATATTAGAAACATTTACGATTTCAAAGGAGAGATTTACAACCGTTGGGGAGAGAAGGTTTACGATTGGACACAACCACTTGCAGGTTGGGACGGTCGCACAACAAGCGGTTTGAACCTCGTAAACGGCACTTACTTCTTCGTTATCACCGCCAAAGGTGTGGATGGTGATAGCGTTACTAAGTATGAGTTTAAAGGAGATGTGATGCTTATCAAGTAAGCCGCCCTTACTAATATGAAATGAAAGATTCCGCTTGCGGGATCTTTCTGTTTTAGACTTTCTTAATTATTAGTTGTTCTGGTCGTTTTCCGACATCAGCTTTTGGGTCTGAGCTTTCAGTTTGGGAAGGTCGTTGGTCACGATACCCCAAATGAGTCCATCGTCAACCTTATCGTAGCCATGGATAACCCAATTTCGCAAACTGACAATTCTTTTGGCATTATCAATCGGAAATTCCTTTTCCAATTTAAGTATTCGGTTGGTGGCTTCGCCTATTATTTCCAACTCACGCTCAACTGCTCTGCGAAGCTGCTTGTTTTTGAGATAGTCATTGAAGTTCCGTTGCTCGCCAACATATTCTTCAATGGAAACGATGGCTTCCATAATGTCGTGCAGATATGACCGTACCTTATGCTGCATAAAGTAGTTGCTTGGTCTCCTCCACGCTTTGGATGAAATACGGATTGGAAAGAGAATTCACCGTGAGCAGATCAATGGGTCTGCCAAACAATTGCTCTAGCTTCTCGTGTAGTTCAAAGTAATGGTCAGTGTAGCGGTCCAAAGGAATATCCTTAAAGGCAACCAAGAAATCAATATCGCTCTCTGTATTCTGATTACCTGTGGCGTAAGACCCGAACACGTACAGCAAACTTACCTCATGTGCCTTGCAAAGGTCATTCAGTTCTTGAGAATATTCTGAAAGAAGGGTCTTGGTCAACATTTGATACAAATTTAGCATGAAATGAGAACTATGCATCGCTGGCTAAGTTGGTATCCTATCACCGCCAAAGGTGTTGATGGCGATAAAGAGACCAAATATGAGTTTAAGGGAGATGTGATGCTTATCAAGTAAGCCGCCCTTACTAATATGAAATGAAAGATCCCGCAAGCGGGACCTTTTTTTGTTCTGACGGTGTGAACGAGGTGTTTTTTTTTGCCTCCCAAAAGAGTTCCGAAATTCAGCGAAATTTCTATGATTTAGCTTTACGCGCAGTAAAATCCATTGTAATATCCTGAAAAAGTTTGTCAAAAAGTTTCAAAACTGGTTTTCACCTTCGTTGCGGATAGATTCTAATGATAGAAGTGCAGCAATCACTACTTGCAAAAGCGCGAAACATTGTAGTATTTCATCGAAGAAATTTTATACAACATGAAAAAGCATTTACTTCCTTTCGTACTTCTTACTGCGCTCTCTCTGGCTGTCCGCGGTCAAAACCCCGCAGATGAAATTCTGAGAACTAAGGTTTGGAACATTGGCCGTGGTTCAGCACCGTTTGTCAAAGATGCGCCCCGACTGACCTTTGAAACTACTGGTCCAACTGTTGAAAACGCGAGTTGCCGAATTGGTGTCGAGGGTACTTCCACAGCAAACTCCATAAATGGCGAATTACTTGCATATGGAATCCGTGATGGTGTGTTCGACAGATTCAACGATACGATTCCTTCTTCTCAAGACATTGAGATAAACAGTAGTGCTGTTCAAGCCTTTCTGATGCTTCCTAAACCTGACCAGAATGAGTTTGTTGGCTACACCATAACCACAGACGGCCCCGTTACTTCTCTTCAATGGAAATACTCCGAGCTAAATCTCTCCGGTTCACCATCCGTTGGCTCTGCCAATATTGAACTTGCAAATGATGTACTTGAATCCATGGCCTCAGTGCATCATTGCAATGGCAAGGAATTGTGGGTGGTTACTCACGGAATAGACAACGCCAGTTTCTATTTCTCCCTATTAGATAGCTTGGGAAATGTCAACGAACCAATAATTCAATCTATTGGCAGTGTTTTTAGAATGGTTCAGGGAAGTATCAAATTCTCTGCCGATGGAAAAAAGCTGGCGATTTGCAGTGGTCAGGAGATTTTTCAGGGAGGAGAGCGGGCACTACTCGAAGTCTTTCACTTCGATAAGGAGACGGGCATCCTTGCCAACCCCATTTCGCTCAGCACATTTGACTTTGTTTACAGTCTTTGTTTTTCCCGTGATGGAAGATTCCTTTACACAGGAACTCTCAACGGAGAACTTTCTCAATACAGTGTGGAAATCTGGGATTCAACTGCTATAGAGAACAGTCGGGTATTGTTGGCTCAGAACCCCGTTAAGCCTTTCGGCACAATGCAGAACGCATTGGATGGGAAAATATACATTGCTCAAGGAGGCTCTCCGCAAAACGATTCTCTTGGAATCATTCATCAGCCTTCTGTAGGTGGCCTTGGCTGCAATTACCAGCATAGTGCCTTTTACCTTGGCGGTACATTCTGTGAAGGTGGACTTCCGAATTTTCCGGAAAGCTACTTCAATATTGATGAAGAGGCTTATCCATGCCGACCCAGTAGCATTTTATCCCCAGTTTCTTATAGAAAAGAACTTACCATTTATCCAGTTCCCTCAATAGGGAATATGACCATTGAAATTCCAACTGAATTATCTCCGTCAGACATAGCTTCAATGGAAATTTTTGATGCGCTTGGGAGGGCAATTGAAACAAGTTGGTTCATAACTCTGAATAGTGTGAAGTTGGAATGCATTGAGCCAAGGGCAGGACATTATTTCGGGTTTCTAATTACCAATAGTCAACGGTATTCTTTCTCATTCACAATTAACCTCTAACTTAAAGCCATGAAAGTCAAAACAATTATTGAATCCCTACTTTTTATTTTTCTGCCTTTTACTACATTTTCCCAAACATACTGGGAATTAGGTGTCCAATCCACCACAGGAGAATCCATTGGCACTTTTAACGCCCAGCCATTTAGTATTTGGACTTCTAACCTTCCAAGGGTTACCATAGGCTCAGGCGGCAACCTCGGCATCGGCCTCACCAACCCCGCCTACAGGCTGGATGTGAACGGAGGCGACATTAACCTTTCAGCTGACCAATACTACAGGATAAACGGAAACTCGGTCCTATTTGCAGATGACTCATACTTTAATGTGGCCGTTGGCGTGCAGTCCGACATCAATTTTAGTGTCAGCAATTTTTGCCGAGACAATACCTTTGTAGGATACCATTCAGGATTCTCTACCGATACGGCATCATACAACACCTTTCTCGGCTCACTATCTGGGACATTGCTTGAAAATGGCCAATACAACGTGGCGGTGGGCAGTCAGGCTGGTGCTTCTATGGTCGATGATGGCTATAATACTTTCATTGGGCATCAGGCTGGTCACATCACCACAGGCACAGGTTTGAATGGCGACCACAACACGTTCGTAGGTAATCTGTGCGGATTGGTCAACACTACGGGCAAGTATAACACCTTTGTAGGCTCCCGGTCGGGAAAGTTTAATACGGTAGGCTATGAGAATGTGGTCATCGGTTTTGAAGCGGGGAACGGACTGACCGATGGGGATTACAATGTGATGATAGGAACAAGGGCTGGGAACGCCTTCAACGGCAACAGTAACACCTTTGTCGGTACTGACACCGATTGCGGTTCCGTATTGTCCAACGCCACGGCCATCGGTTACAGAGCATTTGTGGAAGCAAGCAATGCATTGGTTTTGGGCGGCATCAGCGGCTTCAATAGTGGTACCAGCACCAATGTGGGCATTGGCACCACCACACCAGATAATCGATTGGAAATTGTAAAAGGTGCACAGGGCAGCAACGTCAGCGGCCTGAGGCTTTGGAGTCTGGTGGGTTCTACACCTGCCGCCCCTTCAACTGGTGTGCTGAGCATCAATGGAAGTGGGGATGTGATTTTGGTGGCTACAGGTGGAAGCGGAGGCGGCTTTGGTAATTACTGCAGCAATACTCCAGTTCCGCTTTCTGAAAATTATGAAGTGCCACTGGATAGTGCGAATTTTTATTTCACAGGACAGAAAAATTGGGTAGACAACATCGGCATGGGACTGAATTGTAATACCCAATTAATGGCAAAGCTCCATGTATATCAGGAAAAGTGGACACAGGAATACGTACCTCATGACCCTAATAATAGTTATGCAGGAATGTTTGAGGACAACGCAGATGACAACACGTATTGGGGGGTGGCCGTAGCTGGAGTTGCATATGGTCAAGCGGAATGGAACTTTGGCGGTATTTTCAGTGCAGTTGACGGAATCGACCACAGCATAGGCATATACGCATCAGCACCGGTAGATTCTGGAGTTAATTATGCTGCGTTCATTAACGGAGATGGTGTTTATACTGGAACGTGGACTCATCTTTCTGATGGAAAGCTCAAGACGGATATTAGAGATTTGACGGGTCTTGAAAGATTGATGAGACTTTCGCCCAAATCGTATCGATTCAATACTGAGAAGTTTCCTTCCATGAATCTTGCACAAGGCACGAACTATGGTCTTATTGCTCAGGAGGTCGAGAATGTGATACCTGAAATTGTACAAGAGATTGTCCACCCTGCTAAAATGTATCCTAATGGAGAAATACAGTTTGAAGCAATTGAATGCAAAGGAATAAACTACATCGGCCTTATTCCCCTCACTATAGCCGCCATCCAAGAACAGCAAGCTCTGATTGAGTCTAAGGAAGTACGCATCGTCTCGTTGGAAAAAGAAGTGAAGGAAATGAAACAGCAGCTTGCCTTGCTATTGAAATAAGGAGGTAATATGGTAGAAATGAGTGTTACCATTGGCTTTGAGGATAATGGACTTTCAGACCCTTCGGCTGCTCTCAGGGAAACAACTGCACCAGAACCGTCCCAACCCGTTCAGAGATATGACCACCTTCTCCTACTCGCTTGCCAATGCGGGCAAAGTAGAGCTGAACATCTACAGCATGGAAGGCATGTTCATAAAGACCATTGCCAATGGCCTTCAGCAGAAAGGAGAGCACAAGGTGGAATGGGATAGCAAGGATATGCCGAACGGCATGTATTTCTACATCCTCACTGTTGATGGCGTGGAATGGGTGAAGAAGGCCATCCGTTTACGCGGAGAGTTTGACTTGCCATCGGAGCCTTGCGCCAACACAAGCGCAAACCTTGTAGGATGTATGGTGATGATCAACGAATGAAAAGCACACCTTAAGTTATCGTCCGTTAACGTCAACATAAGAAAGGGCAACCTCAACAAATCATTTGTTGACGTCATCCAACCAATTGTTCGCGAACTTTTCATTTGTCAACCTCAACTTATCATAAGTTGAACTCAACATTCCTTTCGGCAGCTTCAACAGGGATGATTTGCTAGGCAAGAAAAAGGATCAGAACTCAACCACAGAGGTAACGGTGCTTAATTTTGTAACGCGTTCTAGGGACATGCTGCTTGGTAAATACAAAGGAAAGGAACAACATTTGGGAGATTTTGGATTTGAGGTTAATCAGAGCAGTGGCTCAGGCAGTGCAACTGCTGCACCTGCGCCTATTCCTGCTCCAACGGATCCGAATCCTCAAACACCTGCTCCATGATGCTTTACTTAAGTCGTTTTTGAAAGCCCCGCGAACCAGATTCACGGGGCTTTCTTTTTAATCACCATTGGTTTGTATACTTGCTTGGCTTTCAAACAACCTTACCCTAAACATGTTTCTGAGCTTATTAAAAATCACGACCAGTTCATTTCGGTTATTGGTTAATGCAAAGCCCGACTTTATTAACAATTCACTCTGAAAAACGATTGTGAGAAAAAGATTTTGCAATTAATTTGTTTCCGCTTGTTTTTCACCAACAAGTTTGTACTTTTGCCGACCCTTAAATAATAGGGTATTGAACTAAAAATCAACGAAAGCCGCGCTATGCCTACGATTCAGCAGCTTGTAAGGAACGGAAGAAAGA
>JAIOYP010000035.1 GCA_021741155.1 Flavobacteriales bacterium
AGGATATTGCTCCTGCGCCATTTGCAAAGCCCACGCTCTATCGGCAGAAAAACAAGTCTTCCTTCTTTGTCTTCGGCCAAATTGGCGATTTAACACACCGAAAAGTTTTATCCTGTAGCATCCGATTTTACTCCTTCAGTAATTTGTGATTGACCAAACCTTTATCTGTAAGCAACTGCAAAACGCACATGCCAGTTGCCTGTGATGTTAGGTCAATAGTAGAGTTCCCTTTGCCTGTTCCGCTTATCACGAGTTTCCCAAATTTGTCATAAACACGGTATTCAAAAGCCTTATCAATATTTATCTGAAACAATCCATTACTGGGGTTCGGATAGATACTAAAATCAATAATTTGATTATCGGCCAGCCCAACAAGCGTTATCAAGTAGGGCTCTGATTGAGAACTGATACAACCATTTACATCGGTAATTACAACACTATATTCTCCTTGGATGGATGGGGTAATCGTTTGTAAAGTTTCGCCTGCCAATTCTTCACCATCCAAGTACCACTGGTAGCCAGAAGCAGTAGGCGAACATATAAGGTTCGGTTCGCTCCAAAGAATAGTTGGTGGAGCAGGATTAGGATAAACAGTTACAATTTCTGTCGCAGACCCTTCACATCCATTGCCGTCAACCGTTGTAAGGGTGTATGTTCCTGATGTATCAGAATTAAGATAACTGGTGGTAACTCCTGCAGGAGACCATGAATATGAGACACCAGCACTTGCAATAAGGGTTATGTTTCCGCCTTCGCAGAAAGCGGTAGGACCATTTGGTGTTATCGAAGTGACATTTTCAGCGAAAATCGTTACTAAAATACCAAGAGATGGATTCGATGTACAGCCATTATCCGTTACAGTTGATGTGTAACTGTGCGTTCCAACTTGGCTTGCTGCAAAACAGGATGAAGAAACCGCTTGAGATATACCATCCATTTGCCAGTCGAATATTCCGCTGCCAGAAGAACATAGATTAACAGAACCAGGCAGGCAAGCAGTAGTTCCTCCAGAAGCGGTTGGCGTAGTAGGTGTTTCAGGAGTTATGGGTTGATCAGCTATAACTACATCAGCTGTATTTGATGAAATACATTCGTCCGCATTTGTAACTGTATACGAATAGGTTCCGGCAGTAAGTCCACCAACCACAGTGCTGGTTCCTGCTCCCGTTATATTGCCTGGGTTTAGTGTCCAAGTTCCAGTTGCAGGTAAATCGCTAAGAATAACACTTCCCGTTTCCAAAGCACAAGTGGGGTGCGTAATGGTTCCAACCGTTGGAACTATTGGTGCCGAAGGCGGTAAATCTAGGATTACAAATGCCTCAGACGAGACACACGTATTGTCATCGGTTCTTCTAACTAAAACACTATGAGAACCAGCAGAAACACCAGCAAAAGTTGTTGATGACTGATAAGACCCTGCATCCATGCTGTACTCATACGCACCCAAGGGAGCGGTTACTTCTACAATGCCTGTAGACATGGAACAAGTGGGCTGACTGGCAACGATTGCGGTTGGAGCATCAGGTTCTCCTAAAGCAGGATTGATGGTAACGGTAGAGGCAGCATCGATCGTACAGGTTACATCGACTACGCTTCTAACGGTGAGCGTATATGTGCCTGAAATCAGTCCTGAAAAGGATTCATTTGACTGAAATCCAGAACCGACACTATATTCCACCTCCGCCTGAGAAGCAAATAGGATTGTGCCCGAATTGTTAGCACAGGTAGGTTGAATAATGCTAGAAACCGTAGGAACAGACGGTAAAGAAGATTCTTCAACAGTAACCAGCGTGGCTGTTGAAACACAGGTTGTATCCGCACTGTTTCTAACCAAGATGTTGTGTGCTCCATCTGCAACCCCAGCAAATGAGGTTGAGGTTTGGAATAATCCACCATCAATAGCGTATTGATACCCGCCAAGAGGAGAAGTTATGTTTATGGTTGCAGATGGTAACGCACATGTGGGCTGAATCGTGCTCACCACGGCTGCGGTTGGTGCTGTAGAAGGCGCATTAAGAACGACCGTTGCAGCTTGAGAAATACACGTATTGTCGCCAGTCCTTCTTGCTAAAACACTATGAGAACCTGCAGAAACACCAGCAAAAGTTGTTGAAGACTGATAAGACCCTGCATCCATGCTGTACTCGTACGCACCCAAGGGAGCCGTTACTTCTACCGTGCCTGTTGACAAGGAACAAGTGGGCTGACTGGCAACGATTGCGGTTGGAGCATCAGGTACTCCTAAAGCAGGATTGATGGTAACGGTAGAGGCAGCATTAGCCATACAGGTTGCATCAGTTGTACTTCTAACAGTCAGTGTATATGTACCTGAACTTAGTCCTGAAAAGGATTCACTTACTTGAAATCCCGAACCGACACTATATTGCACTCCCGCCTGAGAAGCAAACAGGATTGTGCCCGAATTATTAGCACACGTGGGTTGAATGATGCTAGAAACAGTAGGGACAGTGGGTGTAGGAGGTGCTGCCACAGTAACCAGCGTGGCTGTTGAAACGCAGGTCGTGTCAGGTATTCTAGTTACGTAAACCTCATGAACACCAGGTGCCAATCCTGTAAAGGTTGTCCCCGATTGAAAATAGCCATTATCAACTGAATAGAAGTAACCAGATAATGGCGAGGAAACCACAATTGTACCAGTTGGCTGCACACAGGTTGGTTGAACGGTTACGCTGGCAACCGCAGCTGATGCACGAGGGTAAGGAGAATAGACGGTAAAATTAGTTGAAGCCGAAACACAGGTCTGGTCAATTGTACTTCTTACAATGATGGAGTGCCCACCGGTATATAGACCGGACAACGTAGTGGATGATTGGTAGGGCCGTCCATCAATTCGGTATTCATAATTTCCAAGTGGAGCTGTAACCTGAACTGTGCCTGTAGGTGTACCACAGGTGGCATGAGTTACAGTCACGGTAGCTGTTGGCGGCACTGGAGGTGCGTAAAAAGTAACAGATGTGGCAGGTGAGATACAAGTAGGGTTGTTGGTTCTCCTCACCAGAATAGTTGGAGACCCAACCGCAATACCAGTAAAGCTGGTTGACTGCTGGTATGCCCCACCACCTACACTGTATTCATAAGCACCTATTGGGGATGTTATTACCAATCCTCCAGTTGGTACGGCACAAGTTGGCTGGCTAGTTATTGCTGCCGTAGCAATTGCAGGAACAGAAGATTGAGCTACCGTAACCGTAGTGGCAAGAGAAACACATGTAGGATTGGATATTTCCCTTGCGTACACCGAATATGTACCAGCAGATAGTCCTGTAAATTGAGTTGCAGTTTGAAAAGCTCCTGCATCTAAAGCATATTCATAGCCTACCAAGGGCGAAGTAACCGCAATAGTAGCCGTACCCGAGGATCCAGGGCAGGGAAGTGGAACAGTAACACTTGCAGCTGGAGATGTTGGAAGCAATGGGCCATTGATAACAACCGTGCTTGTGGTAGATATGCATGTGTAATCATTTGACCTCCGCACTTTAACAGTATGGCTTCCAACAGAAAGACCAGAAAAAGTAGTGGATAACTGGTACGTTCCTCCATCAATCTGATACTCATAACTTCCAAGAGGTGCTGTTACCTCTGCTGTGCCGGTGGGTGTTCCACAAGTGGCCTGTTGAGTCACGGTAATTGTTGCGGCACTCGGAGCAACAGGCTGCGCAGGTACAATTATGGTTGTTGGACTAGATACACAAGTAGTGTCTGACACGTATCTGGCTAAAATGACGTAAGGGCCTGGGGTTAGATTTGGTCTAAATTGACCAGTGCTATATACTCCACCGTTGAGGCTGAATCTAGCTAGCGTTTCATTGGTTCCAAGAGGTCCTGAGATGAATATCCTTCCAGTAGCTACAGCACAGGTGGGCGGGTTGAGTACATAACCTGTTGGGGCAGAAGGAGGGTCTCGTCTCAAGATGACCAAATCAGCCGAAGAATTAGAATTACAGCCATTTACTGCAACAGTGAAGGTGTGAATTCCGGGTGTTAACCCAGTTATTTCTATGCTTGTTCCAGTTCCTGTAGCGGTAATTCCCAGCGGATACGATTTGACGGTCCACGTTCCTACAGCTGGTAGGTTTTGTAATACAACTCTTCCTGAGGTTGAATCGCCACAAATCGGGTGCGTTACCGTACCGATTGTGGGCGGGCTTGGCTTATCTGTAGAAATTGCAAATGATGTGGTTTCGGAGTTTACGTAACAATTGGAAGGGCCAGAGACCATGATGGAATAATCTCCTATTTCAGTTACCTCTATGCTCTGTGTGGTCTCTCCTGTACTCCACGAATAGGAAGCTGCTGCACTTGAGGTAAGCGTTACGGTATCTCCCGCGCACAAAGCGGTATCAGCATCAGCGGTAATAGTAGGTGTTAATTGAGCATCGCATACACAATCTGTTGTAATGGGCGTGAACGATACGATACCCGAATTGATATCATCGTACGCATCATAAATGGTTTCGGAGATTTCAGTTACATCGCTCGTGCACCAACAATTGTTAGGAATAGACAGTCCAAAAGTATTAGCGTGATGGAAGTTATATTCGCTATTACTGCAAATTACATTATCGTGAAATAGTGCCCCACTCCATTGTAACTGTACGTAGGATCCAACTCCGATACTGTTTTGCATGATACGGTTGTTTCTCACCTCCACATAGGCACTTGCGGTCACTCCTTTGTAATTGTGATGGATGTAGCAATTATCTACAAGCCCCCACACTTTGACCGCGTAATCTGAAAAGTTTGTGAATTCTGAGTTTCTCACTATCATATTCCTCCAACTGAAAACCCCGTTGGCACCATTGGCGAAATAGCAATTGTCTATGATAAGGCCTTGACCGTAATAAATGGCCCAGTCAATATTCGTGATTGTGTCGTTTTCCAATACACCTGTATAATATGCTTGAGACCCCTCTCCGTAAATGACACGCCTACAACTCGATATTTTGGAATTACGGATGCTTACCGCTTCTTCTGCAATGGAGGAAGGCCAGGCTTCGATACTAACCAGATACTCTGCATGCATGGCCGTTAAATATGTTGCATGTAACTCGCCCCCCTGACCATTATCAACAAGAAAACCCTCCCAAGATCCTCGGTAATGTTCAGTTCCCGTAATGGTCACTTTATTATTTGCTGTTCCGACAATATCAACAACACCTCTCACAATAAATTGGGTGCCTTCATCAAACTGAACCACCGTTCCTGCCTCCATGGTCAAGGTGAATCCTTGGTACAGGGCTACATCTGCCGTAACGATGTAAGGGCTATTGGCTGCTGTCCAAGTTGTGTTGGCAAAAATTCCTCCGCTTACATAGGTCTGTGCAATGCCAAACTGTGAGAACAGCGCAACTAGCATTAGTGCCACGCCAATCCTTCTTAATAAGTGTTTACCTGAATTGATCATTTTGTCAGACGAGATTTGGCGGTCAGTAAACCGCTCTTTGGGGGTTAGTACTCAGAACAACGCTTGGATGGTCTGCTTTTTGTGATTTCAAATATAGCAGTAGCGGGAGTAAAAAACGGGTTTAATTCTATCGTCCTTTCACTCGAAGCCAAACCAAGTAGAATTCATAAAGCAGGTAGGGTCTTTCTGATTAGAACTCACTCTTAAAGTGAAACTGAATCTTAGGATATTGCTCCTGCGCCATTTGCAAGGCCCACGCACTATCGGCTAGAAAAACGAGTCTTCCGTCTTTGTCTTCTGCCAAGTAGTTGAGTTTCATATCAACGAATTTGTCAAGTTCCTTATCGTCTTCTGCGCTTATCCAGCAGGCTTTGTGAAGACTTACTGCCTCATAGCGGCATTTCGCATTGTATTCATGTTCCAAGCGGTGCTGAATAACCTCAAACTGAAGTGCGCCTACGCAACCCACTATCTGCCTACCATTGATTTTACGCGTAAACAACTGCGCCACGCCTTCATCCATCAGCATGTCAATTCCTTGACGGAGCTGCTTGGTTTTCATTGGGTCGGCATTCTCAATGTATCGGAACATCTCAGGTGCAAAGCTTGGAATGCCTTTAAAGTGCAGCGGCTCGCCATCAGAAAGGGCATCGCCAATCTTAAAGTTTCCTGGATCTGGAAGACCAACAATATCGCCCGGATAAGCATCATCAATCACTTCCTTCTTTTGCGCCATAAACGAAGTAGGACTACTGAATCTGAGGGTTTTGCCCAACCGTACGTGATTGTAGCCCTTGTTTCGTTCAAACGTTCCTGAAGTTACCCTCAAGAAAGCAATTCGATTACGGTGATTTGGGTCGATGTTTGCGTGAATTTTAAATACGAAACCAGAGAACTTCTCATCCATTGGGTCAATGGCGCGTTCTTCCGTTTCCATTCCTCTTGGTGATGGAGCGATATTGATAAAGCAGTCCAGCATTTCGCGCACCCCAAACATATTTAGTGCACTACCAAAGAATACGGGCGCCACTTTGGCATCCAAATAATCCTTTAAATCAAGTGGCTCATAAACTCCTTCTACCAGCTCTACTTCTTCGTGCAGTGTTTTGGCGGCCTGCGCTCCAACAAGCTTATCTACTTGAGGATCGTTTACGTCCGATATATCTACTGTTTCTTCCTTTCGCTGCTTATCAGAACCTGAAAAGAGGCTCAAGTTGTTTTCATAGAGATTGTAAACACCTTTGAAACGTTCTCCCATTCCAATAGGCCAGCTCATAGGACGAACTTTAATTTTGAGTTTCTCCTCCACTTCATCCAACAGTTCGAAGGCGTCTTTTCCTTCTCTATCCAACTTGTTGATGAACACGATAACGGGCGTATTTCGCATGCGGCATACCTCCGCCAACTTCTCGGTCTGAGCCTCTACTCCTTTAGCAACGTCAATCACCACAATTACGCTATCCACAGCCGTGAGCGTGCGGTAGGTGTCCTCCGCAAAATCTTGGTGACCAGGTGTATCGAGAATATTAATTTTCTTGCCTTTGTACTCAAAACCCATTACAGATGTAGCAACCGAAATACCACGTTGCTTCTCAATCTCCAAAAAATCGGACGTAGCCGTCTTCTTAATCTTATTGCTTTTTACGGCACCTGCAATCTGAATGGCACCACCAAATAGTAGCAACTTCTCCGTAAGCGTTGTCTTTCCAGCATCTGGGTGACTGATAATGGCAAACGTTCTCCTGCGCTCTATTTCCTGCTTTCGGGTCATTCCTGTTTTTTTAACGGGCGGCAAAGTTATCAATGCTTGGATATTTGTAAGAGGGGCGAGAGTGAGGGACGGGGGACAAGAGCGAGAACCCCCATCTAAAGCGCAGATTAGGTTATCGGTTATCAATCACTTCCCCGTTTGTCACGCAAAGGAACGAGGGCTCGATTTTCTATAACCAATTCAGCCCTGAGCCATTTGCTAGGCAATTACCATCCATTTTAGGGAGTACTAAGGGTTTCTGACAGCTTTAGGAAGTAGAAAAACTTGCTTTGGTGCAGTATGTCACGCCATACTGCACCGAAGAAGATCATTTGCTGTGGTATGGCGTGACATACCGCAACGAAGAAGATCATTTGCCGTGGTATGGCGTGACGTACTGCAACGAAGAAGATCATTTGCCGTGGTATGGCGTGACGTACTGCAACGAAGAAGATTTTTGAATAAATCTGTTCAGAGTCTGTTCAATAACTACATGAGTGCAGCGAACCTCTTTTCCTCCTTTTTCTCTCCGTAATAAAACATGAGCGTAGCGAACCTCTGTGCAACTCCTTTTTCTCCATTTCCCTCTGCGCAATAACTACAATGAGCGTAGCGAATCGACTAACTGATAACAAATACCTTCGCGCCCCACTAACCGACAAACCAAAATGGAATACACAGGAAACCTCTTTAAAATGCCAGCCGAATTCGGCTCACCTATTCAATACAAACTTATTCTTGGGGAGGATGAGATTCCAATGAATGAGCTTTTGGGAAAAAAGATTTCGTTGAATTTTGAAGGACAAATAAACTGTGTCTCCTGCGGAAGACTAACCAAGAAAGCGTTTGGTCAAGGGTTCTGCTATCCGTGCTTGATGAATGCCCCTGAAAATGCAGAATGCATCGTTAGACCCGAACTGTGCGAAGGACACTTAGGAAAAGGTCGCGACCCAGAATGGGAACAAAAACACCATGTGCAGCCTCACTTTGTCTATTTGGCATTGAGCAGTGGACTGAAAGTTGGCATCACTCGCGGTACGCAGATTCCAACTAGATGGATTGACCAAGGCGCATCATCGGCCATTATTTTGGCAGAAGTGCCATACCGTCAACTTTCTGGACAAATAGAGATGGCACTTAAAAACCATTATGCCGATAAAACCAATTGGCAACGGATGCTAAAGAATGAGATTGCACCCGATGACCTTCTTCTTAAAAAAGCAGAAGCAAAGGCGCATCTTCCTGAAGAACTGCAACAGTATGTGACGAATGACGAGCAAATCTGGAACCTCGAATTTCCATCGCTAGACACACCATCAAAGGTGAAAAGCATCCGATTAGAAAAGCAACCAACCTTGGAAGGAGTGCTTACGGGGATAAAAGGACAATACCTGATTTTAGATAATTTGAACGTGATTAACATCCGAAATCACGCTGGATATTATGTTTCATTAACGACTTAAACTTCCGTTTGTCGAATCCTTCCTCAACTTGATATATTCAAAACGTTCATTCGTCTATGTTTTGCTAATTTGCACCCCTCAATTTAAGGTTGTACCTATTCTGAAATTGAATACATGAAAAGACTTTTACCTCTACTTGCCATAGCCGTTCTATTTATCCTTTCTGGGGATGCAACGGCTCAAACGGCCACTTGTCAGAATCTTACCGTTCAGTTGGATGGAACTGGAAACTACAGTATGGCCATTGGAAGCACTGTTCCGCAGGTTGATGCAGAACAATTAATTCAAGCTGGATCTGTAACAAATACTACGTTGTGGCAATCATTTACAGCTACCGAAAGTGGAATTTTGCATAGCATTTCTGTCAATTTTACTTCTCCCTACTCACCACCGCCTAACATCTATTTAGGCATTCACCCAGGCGAAGGCACTGGTGCTTTTTCTATATACGCAGCCACTTATGCAACCTCATTTTCAGGAATGACCGAAATAGTTTTGAATACTTCCAGAGAGGTCATTGCTGGAAACACTTATACGCTGGTTTTGGGTAGTAGCGGCATTCCTTTTTCATTAGCAAAGAACGACTTGAATCCTTACCCAAATGGAAGAAGTAGTTTTAACGCAACGTCAGATCTGGTTTTTAGCACCAAGATCATACAACGACCAGATATTGACGATGGCTCTATGGCATATGCCTCAGGACTCGCCTCTTTCGGTGTTGATATTTCATCTTTCACCTGCGCCAACATTGGATCGAACACGGTTACTCTTACCGTAACGGAGAATAACTCAACTTCGACTACCTGTACATCAACCGTAACTGTGCAGGATAATGAAAACCCTGTAGCCGTATGTCAGAACATTTCTGTTGCGTTAGATGGAACAGGAAATGCTTCCATAACTGCCGCAGCTATCAATAATGGAAGTTCAGATAACTGCTCGATAACGCTGTCTGCTAGCCCAACCGCATTTACCTGTGCTAATGTTGGTGCAAATACGGTTACACTAACTGTTGAGGATCCTACCGGAAATACGGATGATTGTACGGCTACCGTTACAGTTACTGAAACCACTCCGCCAAATGCCATCTGTCAAAACCACACATTGGTTCTAAATGGAGCAGGAAGCGCCACGCTTACCGTTGCAAACGTGAACAACGGATCAACCGACAATTGTGGAATTGCTACGAGAACCATCAGCAAAAGTGGATTCACTTGTGGTGATTTGGGAGTAAATACGGTAGTACTTACCGTGACGGATGTCAATTCAAATCAGTCTACTTGTAATTCAATAGTTACTGTTCAAGACAACCAGAATCCAGCAATTGTTTGTCCTGCAAATATTGTGATTTGCTCTACAGATAATAGCGGAAGTGTAGTAAGCTACATTGAGCCTAATGGAACGGATAACTGTTCTTCAACCACGGGTCAAACAGATGGAACTGGTCTTACCAATGGAAGTCTTTTCCCTATTGGAACAACAGTTCAAACTTGGACTGTAACGGATATTGCCGCCAACGCAACTTCATGTTCATTCAACGTAAAAGTTAACGCAACTCCAATCCCTAATTTCTCATTTGCTGCCGCTTGTCAAGGCGAGGGTGTCAATTTTTCAGATGAATCAACCATCGACCCATCCTCAAGCATTGTAAGCTGGAGCTGGAACATGGGTGATGGAAGCGGACCGATAACCTTAGTTGACCCAATTCATCAATATGCAGATACAGGAATGTATTCTGTAACGCTGACTGTTGAATCGTTGGAAGGCTGTACTGATCAGATTACTCAAACGGTTCACGTTACAGCAGTACCTTCTGCCTCATTCACTTTTGTTTCTGCTTGCGAAGACATTGCAACGGTATTCACCAACACATCTACCATTGATGCAGGAAACCTGAACTACGTTTGGAATTTCGGTGACGGAAACACATCAACCGATGCATCTCCTAGCCACGTTTACACGGTAGATGGAACGTACACCGTTACCTTAACCGTTTCCAGCGATGGTGGATGCGAAGATGTGACTTCCGCCTCGGTAGAAGTATATGCTGCACCAACTGCCTTGTTTACCGCCACAACGGCTTGCGAGGGATCATCAACGGTATTCACAAACCTTAGTTCTGACGATGGCCCACTTACCTACACTTGGGATTTTGGCGACTTGACTGCATCAGTTACACCTGCACCTACTCACATCTATTCTTCTAGCGGTGTTTACAACGTAATGCTTGTTGCCACCAACGGAAACGGATGTGCATCAGGTTTCTCATCAAACGTCACTGTGAATGCACTTCCAACCGTAGGATTCACCTTCTCTGATGTTTGCGAAGGAACTCCAGCGAGCTTTGTAAACACCTCTGCACCAGGAAACTCAAACTGGGATTTTGGTGATGTGACTATCTCAACATTAACGAACGTAACACACACGTACTCTCCGTTCGGTTTCTATGATGTAACGTTGACTATCACGGATGCCAATCAGTGTGTGAACGCACTCACACAGCAGATTGAAATCTTTGATTTACCAAACTTCTCTTTGGCTCCAACAGACGTTCTCTGCTATGGCGAAGCAACGGGAGAGTTGATTGCTGTGGCAGTTCCACCAGCAGCATCGCCTTGGTCATTAAGCATTGATGGCGGAACGCCTCAGAACAGCATCACGTTTGGTGGTCTTACGGCAGGAACGTATGACATCACCGCATTTGATGCAAACGGATGTCAGTTCACTGTAACTGGTTCGGTTTCGCAACCGTCTGATACGCTCGGAATTACCCTGAACAATTTGGTAAATATCGTTTGCCACGGAACCAACGCAGGTACAATTGCTGTTGCAGCAACTGGCGGCACATCTCCTTACACCTATAGCGTTGATGGAAACAGCCCACAGCCTTTCGGAACTTTCAACGGACTTGATGCTGGAACGCACGACATTCAAATCATCGACTTCAACCTGTGTGTGTTTGATACAACCATCACGTTAACAGAACCAGATACATTGGTGTTGGCTTTGAGCGGATTAAACGACTTGCTTTGCAACGGAGATAACTCTGGAAGCTTAACCGTTTCAGCAACAGGTGGAGTTGCCCCTTATGAGTATAAGTTGAACACTGGTGCTTACGGACCATCTGCTACATTCACCGGATTGGCTGCTGCAACCTATCTTATCAAAGTTCGCGATGCAAACGGTTGTACAGACACGCTGCATGTGACGTTATCCGAACCTGGAATCTTGATGCTATCTCTTATTGATAGTGAAGATGCTCTTTGCAACGGTGCAGCTAACGCTTCCATTCAAACAAGTGCTGCTGCCGGAACAGCTCCTTATCAATACAGTTTAGATGGCGTCAGCTACCAAGGTGGAGGAACCTTCCAAGGTCTTACAGCAGGAACATACACCGTGATTGTAAGAGATGCAAATGGATGTTTTGATGAAGTAACCGAAACGGTCTTCGAGCCATCTTTGCTTACGATTGAAACGAACTCTACTCCAGTAACTTGCTTTGGAGATCAAGATGGGACAATTCAGATTTTGGCTAGTGGTGGAACCACGGCTTATCAGTATTCTATCAATGGAGGCAACACCTTTGGAGCATCAGGAACTTTCGGCAATCTAACGGGCGCTAATTATTTAACTGTTGTGAGAGATGCGAATGGATGTACGGCTTCTGAAGGAGTCATCATCTCAGCGCCATCTTCGGCATTTAACGTAACAGCAAGCGTTGCAAACGTTTTGTGCTTGGGAGATGCGTCTGGAATCGTGACACTCATCGGAACTGGTGGAACGCCAACTTACACCTACTCTAGCGATAATAGTGTATTTGTTTCCTCCAACATCTTTGGTGGATTCCAGCAAGGAGGTTTTACGCTGTATGCGCAAGACTTAAACGGTTGTTCTGATGATGTTCAATTCTTCGTTGATCAACCAGCAACGGCCGTCAATATCATCAACATGATTGAGGCAAATCCTGCTTGTCCAAATCAAGCTTCTGGAGCAGTGACCGTTCAGGCCGCTGGCGGTACTCCAGGATATACGTATTCATCAAACGGTGGATTAACATTCCAATCAAGCCCTATCCTTTCTGCAATTGGTGGTGGAAACCATCTTATCACAGTAAAAGATGCCAATGGTTGTTTGGATACAGACACCGCCACTTTGGTAAGTCCTCCAATCTTTGACATCGTAATAGACACGATTGTAAACATAGATTGCGAAGGTGATTTTGACGGAGAAATCCATCTTACAGCAACTGGAGGAACACCTTCTTACAGCTACAGACTCAACCAAGGAAACCTCCAAACCAATGGAGATTGGATTAACTTGACAGACAACACCTACACCATCACCATTATGGATGTGAACGGTTGTACCTACTCTGAGCAGGTTGATGTTCTTGCTACTGAATTGCAACCTGTAGCTAGCTTCAACTTTACGGTAAGCAACAACGCTGTTCTGTTCCAGAATGCATCATCATTTGGTGACTCATACCTGTGGGAGTTTGGCGATGGTTCTACGAGCACGGATGAGTCTCCAGTTCACGTTTACAGCCAACTTGGCGTATATCAAGTAACGCTTACCGTTACCAATGCGTGCGGAAGCCAAAGCGTGACCATTACGGTGAATACAATCAACACAGGAATTGCAACTGCCGAAACGAATGCATTCAGTTTGTATCCAAATCCTGCTTCCACTGAACTCTATCTACAAAGTAGCTTGGCTATGGACGAAAAAGTTCAATTGGATATCGTATCCATTTCTGGGCAGCCTATCCGCTCAACTCAGATTACAGGAATTCAGGCCAACAACCGAACACAGATTAACGTGAACGGATTGGCTCAAGGTGTTTATTACTTACGTGTGGTTTCTGGACAACAACAGTCTGTTCTACGCTTTGACATTATTAAATAAGATTAATTGAGGATGAAAACGATGAGAATCCTATTTTCAATACTTACACTGGTTGC
Source organism: Flavobacteriales bacterium (assembly GCA_021741155.1). Classification (GTDB taxonomy): domain Bacteria; phylum Bacteroidota; class Bacteroidia; order UBA10329; family UBA10329; genus UBA10329. The sequence goes on from JAIOYP010000035.1 coordinate 13,600, forward strand.
GTTTCAGGCAAATGCCACAATCGTATCGGTGGGTTTCACCAATACGAATGTGTGTGTTGGTTCGCAAACCATATTTACAAGCACATCGGTAGTTTCTGGTGGTGCAACCATTACCAACTGGAATTGGGATTTGGATGGAGATGGTCAGTTTGATGATGCCTTTGGTCCAAGTGTTGGTTTTACGTTCAACGCTCCTTCACCTCCTCCATTCAACGTAGGACTTCAGATTATTACGGACATGGATGCACCCGTTGCTTCCTACCGCCTTATCACGGTGAATCCTGTGCCAGTAGCAAACTTTTCTGCTGCGGATGTCTGTGAAGGAAGTGCTAGCCAAGTAGTAAACCAATCAACTATCTCAGCAGGTTCTATTGTAAGTTGGGAATGGGATTACGGTGATGGAAACACACTTTACGATAACGCAACTGGAACTTCATTCTCAAACAATTTTGGAGCAGCTGGCAGTTATGCAGTCGGACTTCAAGTAACGAGCGACCAAGGTTGTCAGTCAACTACGGCAGCAAACGTAACCGTTGACCCAATGCCAACCGTTGCGTTCTCGGTTGATGAGGTTTGTTTGGGAGATCAAACGGCATTCACAGCTATCAGCACGGTTAGCTCCGGGCAAGTATCAACGTATCAATGGGAGTTGAATGGAAACGGATTTTTTGATGATGCAACTGGAACCACCGCTTCCTCCCAATTTATCTCAGACGGAAACTACCAGATTGGATTGCGTGTTACTTCCGACCAAGGATGTGTGAACGACACCTTCCAATTGGTAACCATTGCTCCTTTTCCTTACGTCAACTTTAGCTTTGATAATGCGTGTCAGAACACAGATGTCCAATTCACAAACCTTACAGGTAACGTGGTTGGCACCATCACTTACGCTTGGACATTCGGATTGGAAGGAAACTCCGCGCAACAGCATCCTTCATTTTCATTCAGCAGCGCGGGTCCAGCTCAAGTACAATTAATCGGACTTACATCTTTCGGATGCGCGGATACGCTAATTCAAACCGTAAACGTGAAGCCTGCACCTTTGGCTGATTTCACCTTTACCGAAGTTTGTATCGGACAGACAACCAACTTCACCAACATTACCGATCCAAAAGGCTCAACAATTGAAAGTTACTTCTGGGATTTTGCAGACCAGAACGTATCAATAGCTGCCAATCCATTCCACCAGTACATTGCTCCTGGTAGTTATGAAGTAACGCTTATCGCTTACACTACAGATGGTTGTCGCGATACCATTCAGCATGATGTGAACGTTTGGGAGCTTCCTAACCCGATTATCACCGCAGGAGGCTCCGTGTTCTTTTGCGAAGGAGGAAATGTAACGCTTACAGTAAATCCATTTGAAACACCAACACTTTGGAGCACTGGCGAAACAACTCAAACCATCACGGTTGATACTACAGGAGAATACAACGTTCTCATTACAGATGAGCATGGCTGTAGAGGTGAGAATTACATTCTAGTTTACTCGTGGCTATTGCCTGAGCTAACCGCCAGCAACGACACCACCATTAGCCTTGGTGAAGATGTGCCACTTTGGGTAGATGGCGCATTAACTTACGAGTGGTTACCCGCAACCTACTTAGATTACCCAAGCAGTGCAACACCAACAAGCTTCGGTCCTTTAGAAACGCTCACGTACACCGTTATTGGTACCGATGTCAATGGATGTCAATCTCAGGAAGATGTAGTGATCAAGGTGAATATGGATTACAACTTGAAGCCAGTTAACCTTTTCACACCTAACGGAGATGGAGACAATGAACGTTTCTATGTTGGCAACATCGATTTCTATTCCGATTGCCAATTGCGGGTTTACAACCGTTGGGGATTAGAGGTTTACTCAAACAATTCCTACAAGAACGATTGGAAAGGCACATTCAATAACGACCCACTTCCTGACGGAACCTATTACTACGTGATTGAATGTGATGGTAGAGATGACCGTTTTGACGGTGCCGTAACCATATTGAAATAAGAACTAAAGCACAACACTCGAAATCCTCCTCGAATGAGAAAGATATACGTTTCACTTTTTTTAATCGGGCTTATCGCCCTCAGCTGGACCGCTTCTGCGCAGCAAACCAGACTATCAAGCCTTTACAAGGAAAACCGATTCCTGATAAACCCCGCAAATGCGGGTTATAGCGAAGGACTTGTGGGTTACCTTAACTACAGGAACCAATGGTCTAATGTGCAAGGTGCTCCTACCACTGGAATGCTGAGTTTGCATACTCCACTCGGAAAAAACACCAACATAGGAGCAAATCTTGTGTATGATAAAACGAGTATTGTAAGCACGGTGAATGCGAAATTGGCCTATGCACACGACATTAAACTAGCCTCCGACCATCAACTGACACTTGGTATTGGCGTAGGGATAAACCACACGCAATTGAACTTTAATGATGCGGTGGTGGAGAATCCACACGATATCATTCTACAGAACGGAAATGTTGGAAGCACTTCTTTTGATATGGATGCGGGATTGCGCTACAGCTGGAAAGGGCTTCTTGAAATTGGAATTGCGGCTCCACACGTAATAGAATCAATTGCAGTCATTCAAGCCAAAGAAAATAAAGGACAAGTTACCTATGACCTTTCGCGCCATTACAGTGCTTACGTTGGTTACGACTTCTGGATTAAGGACAAATGGTTGATTGCGCCTTCGGCCATGGTTCGTTGGTTGCCTTACAAAACAAACATCTCTTATGATGGAACGGTGAAGTTTGGTTACAAGGAAATCGTGTGGGCATCCTTCACTTGGAGAGCCGAAACAGGCCCCGTGGCTGGAATCGGATTTAAGATTGCCGACAAGTTTACACTTGCTTACGCTTATGACTTTACCCTCAATGGTCTTGATGGAAATCCGGGAGCACCATGGTCTAACGAAATCATGCTTGGTTTCCACTTGGATGGATTTAAGAAGAGAATCAAGAAGTTGGAAGATGATATGGCTGGAATGCAGCAAGACAACGAATTGATTAACGCCAAGGTAGATTCGCTCGAAACCGTTCTCAACGCCAAAATGGATTCGTTGGGTAATGAAGTTAATGGTGTGAAATCGGATGTTAACGGTCTGAAAGAAGCGCATGATGCGGATCTTGACAGACTTCAGAAAGAAATTGATGACTTGAACAAAGCCATCGAAGATGTAAACGGACGCATGATTGACACAAACCAACTGAAAGGTTTGTTGCAACAAGTACGACCATACAAGAAAGCAGATGGAACCATCGGTATGGACAAGTCTGACCTCGAAAGCGGTTACTACGTGGTTATTGAATCGTTCAAAAGTGTTGATAATGCTTGGAAAGGCGTTGACATTTGGAAGGCGAAGAAACGCGATGCCATCATCGTTTACAATGATGAGCGCAAGTGGTTCTACCTCTACTCTAACAAGTTCGATTCTTTCAAACTTGCGGTGAAGGAAATGAAGAAAACACGAAATGCCGATGTGCCTGATGCATGGGTTCACAAGTATCGAATTGATGCGAAAGACCTCGAAAAGAAATAGCAGTTAATGTTAAGTCCAATTCAAAAGGCCAATCTGAATTTTATTCTGATTGGCCTTTTCAAAATCAGAATGATTGGTTTTGTACGCGCAAGACTGATGGAATACACGGAGCAGAAAACCGTCATTAAGATTCCGCTTAACCGCAGAACCAGCAACCACTTAGGCAGCATGTATTTTGGGGCTTTGGCAACGGGTGCAGACGTAACGGGTGCTTGGATTGCCTTCGACTATTTGGCTCGCACCAAAAAGCCTGTCTCCATCGTTTTTAAAGATATCTCTGCCGAATTTATGAAGCGGGCAGATGGCGATGTCTATTTCACGTGCCTAGATGGCCCTGCCGTTTTGCAGGCATTTAACGATACCATTGCCGATGGCGAACGCAAAAACATCGAATTGATGGTGACTGCTACCGTTCCTTCCAAGTACCAGAACGAACCCGTGGCCACATTTAAGATGACGCTGAGTATGCGGTATAAGGCGAGGTGAAAATCAAGCCCTAATAATCGCTATTCACCTGCTCAATGGTAGGAAACGTAACGCTTTCGTCTCCTGCCCTTCTGGCCCACGCAAGGTATTTTCCCGTTCCCACACAGGCATAGGCACGCAGCGAATCGCCAGAGGCCATGCTCGTATGCTGAAACTTTTTCCACTGCTTGCTTTCTTCCTGCACGCATACCATTACATCAATCGGTTCGGTACAGGTATTCTTTAGATAAACCACGTAGCTGTCTTTCCAATTGGTGCACTGCGAGCAGTCTTCGCCCCAAGCCGAGCGGTATTTCTGAACGCATTGGCTATAATCGGTTTGCGGCTGGTTGCTATCGGTTGGTGTAGTCCACGCACCAGAAACTGCGAGACTGATAATGAGAATTAAACTTGAAATGCTGTGCATGGTGGTCTATTTACAGTGGTTGTTCTTGAGAATAAGCTTGGCTTCTTCGTTGCCTAGTTTTTTAGATGTTTTCCAATCCTCACACGCCTCTTTGTACAGTCCAAGGCCATTTTTGGCCCAGCCTCGGTTATTATACGCCTCTTGGTTTTCGGGGTCGAGGCCCAATGCCTTGTCAAAATCTACCATGGCGGTTTCGTACTTCTCCAACTTGTTGTAGGCGCTTCCTCTACTGATAAATGAATAAGGATCGCGGCCATGCTTGTCAATAACCACACCGAAATCGGCAATAGCGGCATCGTACTCTTTCATTACGGAATGACAAAATCCTCTCCTGAGAAATGCATTGAGGTTTTCGGGGTCTTGCGCAATCACCTTACCGTAAAGTTCAGAAGCCTGTTTGTATTCTCCCGAACCAATCAGATTCTCGGCTTGGTTAAAGATGGATTCTACATCTGCCTGTGCGTTGGTTTCTGCAACCAAAAACAGCATGAGCACCCAAACAATACTGGTTCTTATCATCTTACTTTGTCTTAATCAATTCTACTAAAAGCGTTCGAAGCTTCTCTTCCATGGCTTTACCAGATTCAGCTTTCAAAACCTCAAACACGAGGCGTTTTCGGTAATCCTTCTTCTTATCCAGCAAAAGCGTTTGCTGTACACAACCGTCAAGATCGGAATAACATTTGACTGATACGGTGGCATCCACTTCAGAATAATTCAAGGTTTCTATGTCGAGGTCAAATACATTCACCTGTTCCACCTTCATTTGTTTTCCCTCACGGAATGCTTTCACACTAAGGTTCTTTCCCTTGAAACTCACCTCATATTCACTTCCCAAAGCGGCATTCAATTCAGCAATTCGGTCTTCTATAGGTTGCGAAAAGGCGTTACCCATCACCAAAAGGTTCAATATGAGTAGTATTATTGCGTATCGCCCGTTCACGTTAGCTGAATTAATATTTTTAGGCATACGCTATTGACACCAATCAGTTTCATAAACACCGTTCTAAGAAGGATTGCCTTTGTGGGCATCTTCCTTTTCGCTTCGCAACTTGTTGCACAAAACCTCTCGCCTATCATCAAATTTCAGGTAGATGGTAGTGGCTTTGATGGTTCTAGAGTAACCATAACCGAAGATGGTGCCGTCAAAGAGGTCTTTGACCCAGGAAGAGCGCGAATGACGCCACAACTCAACTTCGGAAAGAAATACGTGATAACCTTTGAGAAGGCTGGATACATTACCAAACGGGTAGAAATAAGCACGAAGAATGTTCCCGAAGACCTGAAAGAAGACGACCTCGACTTCGATTTTGCTGTAGAGATATTTGAACAATACGAAGGTGTGAACACCGTCATCTTTAATCAGCCAGTAGCCAAATGGTATTACGACCCGAAGGAAGATGGCTTTGCGTACGATACCGATTACACCAAGAGCATTCGTTCGGCTTTAGCCAACTTCGAAAAAGAATATGAAACGGCTAAAGTGACCAAGCCGAAGGCTGATGATACTGCCTTAAAAGCGGAAGAAGCGCGATTGGCAGCGGAAGCAAAGGCCAAACTGGAAGAAGAAAAACGGCTAGCTGCTGAAACCAAAGCCAAGCTGGAAGAAGAGAAACGGGTGGCGGCTGAGGCGAAGGCAGCCGAAGATGCGCGTAAGCTTGCCGAGCAGGAGAAGCAAAAAGCGGAGGCCGAAAAGAACAAGCAGGCTGCCGAGCTGGCCAAACAAGCCGAAGCCGAAGAATTGAAACAGGAAATGGCACAGGCTAAGGCTGACGAGGAAAAACGACAAGCCAACCTAAAAGCCGAAGAAGATACCCGTGCTGCCCTCAAAGCGAAAGAGGAAGAAGAGAAGCGGTTGGCCAATGCCAAAGCGGAAGAAGAAAGCAAAAAGGCTGCCGACATGAAGGCCGAACTAGAAAACAAAGCAGCAGGAAAGGCCAAATTAGACGATGAAGCACGCGCTCAAAAGAAAGCTGAACTGGAAGAAGAGATGCGTCAGGACAAATTAAAGTCGGCTGAGGAAGAAAAGAGACGTGCACAAATTGAGAAAGAGGAGATTGAAAAGCGTCAACGAGATGCAAATGCTCTTAGAGCGAAAGAAGAAAAGTTGGCGGCAGAGAATGCCGCTGAACAAGAAAAAAGGAGACAAGAAAGCGCCCTGAAAGAAGAGGAAGAAAACAGAAAAAAGGCTACGGAAGATGCCGCATTTGAAGCCGTAAGAAAACAAAAAGCTAAGGAAGCTTTTGAGGCGGATCAGCGGGGAAACGCACAGGCACAATCAGTAGGCGAAGCACAATCGCGTGAGCGCTCAGAAGCGCTGGCCAAAATGCAGGAAGAGCGCAAAAGCCTTTCCATTAAAGATGCTGGGAATGTGGTTTCGAGAACGGAGGAAACCATTGAAGAGGTAAACCGAACCATCAAGCAAATTACCATACAGCGAGAGCACATGACTTATAAATACAAGAAGATCGTTTACAACTGGGGCGGTGTCTATTTCTTTAGAGACGAAGACAGCATAACCGAAGGCGTCTTTAAGTTGGAAACAACTGAGTAGTCATTAACGCAAGCAACTAACCGCATATCCTAAAAGCAAAAAGACCTTGAAGCATGGCTTCAAGGTCTTTTTCGTTAGAGTAATCCAATAGATTAAACCTTCACCGTAAACTGAATGGAAGCAGTTCGTGGCTGCTCCATCTTCAATGGACGAAGTGAATACTCACTATTCAAAAGGTTGTTTACGATAAATGCAGCCTTCAGCCATGTGGCCACTTGAAAACTGACCCGGGCATCCATCACATAATTCCCAGGATGCTTATCTCCAATCGTGTAGTGTGGTGGTGCAACTCCGTTTTCCCAATCAGTATGTTCAATATCTCCTCGGTCTTCAATAATTCCAGTATCAAAAATATCTACCCGATCTCCTTTATTATAAGAGTCCATCGCGTAAAGCACTTTATCAATATTCTTCATGTAGCTGTAATACCTAAACGTATAGCCTAACGACCACTTTTTGTATGAAAGTTCAATATCTAAGTTGACCAAGTGTTGAAATCTGTATTTCAAGATTTTCATCGTATCAATAGATGTACTGTTGTGTGTATGGCTGATACGAGATCCTCCAATAGAATCGGTGTAAAACACATCATTAGGCTCTACCGATTCTGGAATTGTATAGGTGTATCCCATAATTACACTCATACCTAAGGCCTTGGTAAACTGGCCACCTCCCATAATAGAGGTTTCAATTCCTCTCACGCGGTTTTTACCCGTGTTGAGGAACTTGAAACCGGGTAATGGATCAAACGAATACCGCCCCATAACGAACTGGATGCTGTTGTTGTACTCCTGCCAAAACCCAACAAGGTCAAAGTATCCGAAGAACTTGCCCAACTTGAAACCTTGCTTGAAGCCGATTTCCATATTCCAGCTTGTCTCTGGCTTCAAATCCGGATTTGGGAAGATGCCCAAACCGCCAGAACTGGTGAGAATGTACTTTTCTGCAATGGTTGGAAATCGATATCCTTGACCATAAGAACCACGGATGTAGCTTTCGCGCCCAGCTCTCCAGCTTAATCCTGCACGGAAAACGGGTCTTACCACAAACTCGGTGTCGTTAATCTGGAAGTATTCGCCTCTTACTCCTATGGATACGTTCACCACCTTAAAGAACTTCTGATCCAATTGCATGTAGAGGCTGAAATTCTTGGAATTGTTAACGCCTGAAGAATCACCTCCAACAAAAATTTCAGATTCTGAGCTGGTGTAACTTCCCGCTGCTCCAGCAATCACATTCAGTCCTTTCATTTTTTCGAATGTGCGCTGAATTTGATACTCCCCAAAGAAAACAGTACTTCTTACCGACTGATTATTTGAATTGTCGCTATTATTAAACAAGATACGTGAGCGAAAAATGTGCTGCACACCACGAGACGTAACGTAGTTTACGAACGGATCAAGATAAAAGGTGGTTATCTCGGTCAAAGTCATCGTGCCTGGGTATGAACGATATCTACCCGACTGATCCTTTTCTGTTGATTGCCACACCAATGAGAAATTCTTGCTGCTACGCATGAAATTTCCGTTCAAGCCGTAGTTGAGCCCGCTTATCTTCTTATGACGATGACGTAAATTAAAGTTAAAGCGACCACGAATTTCGCGCACATCCTTGTTGTCGATGTCAGCAACCGTATCTGATGGAATTACAGTAACATCCACATATCCAGTCTCTGAAAGTGTGGAAGGATCAACTTCAGCAATTGGTTTTTGAGGGCCGAGATAGCCGTAATCATACAGGAAATTACCTCCAATAACCACATCCCATTGTTTGATTTTTCTGGAATGCATGAAATTCATTCCAGAGAAGTTGGCCACACCATCCCACCATTTCTTACCGTTGGACTTAGAAGCATCCATACCAAAGAAGTTTGCAATTCGCTTGCCTACCGAAGCATCATCTTCCAAAATCGCACTTCTAAAACCCGTAAACACATTGACCTTAGTAAGCGGTTTTTCCTTCGGATAAGCCGTTCTTACGTTGATGGCACCGCTTAACGCGGATGAACCATAAAGCACAGAAGAAGCTCCTTTAATTACCTCAATCTGCTCCACATTCTCTGTTGGAATGAAGCTCCATTCTGCCTTTCCTATATCTCCATTCAAAATAGGAAGATCATCTACAAGAATAGCCACACGGCTACCAACTCCAAAACTGTAGCCACTTCCACTCCTAATCTGAGGTTCTTCATCCATAATGGTAAGACCCGGAGTCTGCTCCAACGCTGATGTGATATTGGTAGAACCCCGATTCTCTATTAAAGCAGGTTTAATTACATCCATTGAAACGGTAAGTTCTTCCAGCTTTTGTTCAAACTTTCCTGCAGAAATGACAACCGTGCTGAGTTGCTCGGCATTCATTCCCATCTCAATATTCATGGTCGTAACCTTGCCAGACTCGATTACCACGGTTACGGTATCTGCCTTCATACTCACAAACGAGCAGATTACTTGATGCTCGCCAACTGGTATGGTGAACGAGTATTTACCGTTTATATCTGTAGACGCACCTTTCGTACGATCTGTCATCAAAACCACATTGGCACCTATCAAGGTTTCATCTGTGGCATTATCGGTAACAACTCCCGTAAGTATTCCAGTTTCCTGAGCGTTGGCAGAAAAGAAGCCAGCTCCAAGAAAGACAATTAACAATAGCTTTTTCATCGTCTAAGTTTCATTAAAACGAAAAGGGAAATCACTTTTATTCAAAGCGTTTCCCTTTTCAAATAAGGTCTTCCTTCAATTAAGGATTAACCAATAACTTTCCAGTTCGAACAACTTGTTGGTCTCGTGTTTTTATCTGATACAGATACATTCCAGGAACAAAACTAGAAAGGTCAACTGTTGCAGAACCTGCTCCAACCGTTGCATACTTCACCTGCTTTCCTGTTACATCCAATATTTCAATGGTTGCCGCTTTTCCAGTCACGCTCTTCACGTTCAGAATGTCTGTAGCGGGATTCGGATAAACACTCCAATCGGCATTATTGTAGGTCTCTTTTATTCCTGCTGGCACAGCTACGAAGTGTACTGAATCCACATAAAAAACAGACCCAGCCACAGCTTGCCCTTGTGCCCCATCTCCCCAACTTGAGCTAAAGAAAAGACTCAATTTCTCAGGTGTTTGACCTGAACCTGCTGGTGTGATTGGAGCAGAAAAACGTGTCCATTCGTTTACGGTTTGCGAAAAATTGACGCGTGTAAAGGAAATCGTATCCATGTCATTGTTTGCAAGAAACATGATTTGAGAATAAGCCGAATCATTAACCGCAGGTGCATTTTTAAAGAATCCTACAATACTGTCAGGAATCGTTGCTGTATAGGATGAACCGCCTTCTTGTCCGCCACTGTTCGTGCCGCAAATCATAGTAGCCGTTGTAAGAATGCCATTGATTTTGATGTTCCCAAAAGCAGGCAAGGTTTCCAATCGAGCCGAAGAAGATCCAGAATAGGCATCTGAAGATTGCGTAAGCGCTATTTGATTAAGCAATTCTGAACATGTGTTAACTGTATTCCAATCAACTGGTTCATCGTAGGTATTTCCGATTGAACCGTTATAGGTTTGCCAGTTCTCGAAACTTTGGTTGGCTGGCTGTGCAATCTGTGCAGTTGCAGCGGTAAAAAAGAATGTTCCGCTAAGTATAGTGAGTAATGATTTTCTCATGTCCAAAGTAATGTTTGGTTAGTCAAACAAAGGTATGCAAGACGTCCACCCGACAATTTGATTTTTATCCACAGAATTTTGGTGAAAACTCATACATTCTGTCCAAACCATTGCTGATTTTCAGGTGAATTTGAGTTTAGACTATGGATGAATCATTAATTTTCCTGTACGAACAACCGCTCCCTTAAGTGTTCTTATTTGATACAGGTAAACGCCTTCAGGCAAATCATCAATACTAATTGAAGCCTCTCCTGCATTTATGACATCAAATCTTACTTGTTTTCCAGCAACATCTACAAATTCTACTGTGGCAGTTTCATTAGAAACACCTTTGATGTTCACCTGATTTGTTGCTGGATTTGGATACACGCTCCAATCAGAATTCGTGTAATGCTCATTTACACTCTGAGGAACAGCTACAAAACTCACATTATCAATGTAGAATATCGACCCCACAACAGCCTCACCATGAGAACCATCTCCCCAACTTGAACTGAACAACAAGCTTAACCCCTCAGGTGTTTGACCAGAAGCTGCTGGTGTAATTGGAGCAGAAAAGCGCGTCCATTCGTTTACCGTTTCAGAAAAATTGACCCTTGTATAAGAAACAGTATCTAAATCATTGTTTGCCAAAAACATAATCTGACAATATGCCGAATCATTTGGAGCGGGTGCATTTTTAAAGTATCCGATAATACTATCCGGAATCATTGTAGTGTATGGAGTACCGCCTTCTTGACCTCCGCTGTTCGCACTACAAATCATAGTGGCAGTAGTAATTAAACCGTTAATCTTAACATTTCCGAACGCAGTTAACGTTTCTAATCGAGCGGATGAAGACCCAGCGTAAGCATCGGATGACTGCGTTACCGCCAATTGATTGATTAGCTCTGAACATTCATTGCCAGAGTTCCAATCAACGGGTTCAGTATAGGTGTTTCCGATTGAACCGTTATAGGTTTCCCAGTTTTCAAAATCTGCATTTACAGGCTGGGTTATTTGGGCTTGCACGGCAGTTACCGTAAGAGCTACGCAGAGTATTGAGTGTATTGCTTTTCTCATATCAAAGTATCGTTTGTTGAGCCAAAAGTAGAGGCCATCCTAGCACGACAACTTGATATTTATTTGGAGGGTTCTGAAAGAAATTTATAGATACGGGCCGGAATCATTGCTGATTTTCGAGTGGATTTGAGTTCAAATTCAGACTAAACAGTCAATCCTTGCTTTGCAAAAAGCTGAGTTAGTTGTTCAACCGTCTGATCAATTTCCGCCTTTGTATTGTACTTACTGAACGAAAAACGGATGGCAGGTCGCTTCATATCGCGATCCAACTCGGCCAAAACATGAGACCCAACATTGCTACCAGAAGAACAAGCACTGCCGCCAGAAGCAGAAATGCCCATGATATCAAGATTGAAAAGCAGCATCTCGGAGATTGGCGTGTCCGGAAAGCATACGTTTAGAACCGTATAAAGGGAATCCCCTTCTGCATCGCCATTAAAGCGAACATCAGGAATGGCAGCTTTCAGTTTGCCAATCATATAGGTTTTCAGTCCTTGAACATGCTGATGATGCTCGTCCATCTCTCGATGAGCCACTTCCATTGCTTTGGCGAGGCCAACAATACCGTAGATATTCTCGGTTCCGCCACGCATGTTTCGTTCCTGCGCCCCACCATGAATCATCGGTTTTATCCGAATGTTTGAGTTGATATAAAGGAATCCGATTCCTTTTGGCCCATGGAATTTGTGTGCCGATGCCGTTACAAAATCAATGTCCAATTCAGAAAGATTGAATTCGTAGTGACACATCGTTTGTACCGTATCTGAGTGAAAATACGCGCCATTCGCTCTGCAAAGTGCTGACACTTTTTTCAAATCAATGAGGTTTCCAATCTCGTTATTGGCATGCATCAACGAAACAAGCGTTTTCTCCTTTGTTTGAAGGAGTTGTTCCAAATGCTCCAAATCAATATGGCCGTTATCGGTCAGTTTTACGTAACTCACCTTCACATCACCTGTGGCTTCCGCCACCTCCACCGAATGAAGTACTGCGTGATGTTCAATCTTAGACGTGATAATGTGCTTTACACCAAGATCGCGAATACTGCACAAAATGGCCATGTTGTCGGCCTCTGTTCCTCCAGAAGTAAAGAATATCTCTGCGGGAGAAACCTTCAAAAGTGATGAAACAGTTCGTCTGGCTCTTTCAATCTCAGCACGTGCTTTTCGGCCAAAACCATGAACAGACGATGGATTCCCGTAGGTTTCCTCCATCACTTTGCAGATGGCAGCAATCACTTCAGGGTCAATCTGAGTAGTGGCCGCGTTATCAAGATAAATGCTCATGTGTTCCTGTTTGAGTGGCAAAGTTGGATACAAACCGAATCCAATATCGCATTTCTCTGACAAAATCAGAGAATCCGTCTTAGGCTTTCATCAATTCTTTGATGTCCTCAATGATTTTGTTCGCAAGATTTTCTGCTGTGCTTTCGTTCTCGCTTTCGCTGTAGATACGAATGATTGGCTCCGTATTTGACTTTCTGAGATGAACCCATTCCTTATCAAACTCGATTTTCACTCCGTCAATCGTGTTCACGGGTTGCGATTTGTATTTCTTCTCAATCGCAACCAAAATCCCATCAACATCCGTTTCTGGCGTAAGCGCAATCTTATTTTTAGAAATGAAGTAGCTTGGATAGGATGCGCGAAGCTGACTTGCTGTCTTCCCCGTTTTGGCCAAGTGCGTAAGGAATAATGCGATTCCAACCAGTGCATCACGACCATAATGTAACTCAGGATAAATGATTCCTCCGTTGCCCTCGCCTCCGATAACGGCATTGGTTTCCTTCATCATCGTTACCACGTTCACCTCGCCAACGGCACTGGCCTTGTAGGTTCCACCAGCCTTTTCGGTCACGTCACGCAGTGCACGAGTAGACGAAAGATTGGAAACCGTGTTTCCTTTTTTCTGACTCAAAACATAATCGGCAACAGCTACAAGCGTGTACTCTTCACCGAACATTTCGCCATCCTCACACACCATTGCCAAACGATCTACATCGGGATCAACCACAAAACCGACATCAGCTTTACTCTTCTTGATAACAGAAGAAAGTTCGGTCAAATGTTCTGGAAGTGGCTCAGGATTATGCGGAAACTGACCCGTTGGCTCGCAGTACAACTCAGTCACTTTCTCCACACCCAAAGCCTTAAGCAGATTTGGCAAGACAATTCCGCCTGTTGAGTTAACACAATCAATCGCCACATGGAAATTGGCTTTGCGGATTACCTCCACGTCAACCAACGGTAAATCCAGCACCATTTGAATATGACGTTCGATGTAATCATCGATGGTTGTAATCGTTCCTAGTTTGTCAACCTCTGCAAAATTGAAAGCTTCATTTTCTGCGATTTCAAGAAGCTCAGCTCCATCTTCGCCAGAAATGAATTCGCCTTTATCGTTCAGCAATTTGAGTGCGTTCCATTGCTTTGGATTGTGGCTTGCAGTGAGGATAATTCCTCCGTCTGCTTTTTCGGCAGTCACCGCCACCTCAACAGTTGGCGTGGTAGAAAGACCAAGATCAATGACATCAATTCCGCTTCCTATCAGCGTTCCTGTAACCAGTCGGTTCACCATTTCGCCAGAAATACGGGCATCGCGACCAACAACAACCGTCAGCGCTTTCTTATCAGAGTGATTCTTTAGAAATTGGGCATAGGCCGAAGTGAATTTCACCACATCCAAAGGCGTAAGACCATCGCCAGCCTTCCCTCCTATTATTCCTCTAATTCCTGAAATGGATTTGATCAATGTCATCGCTCAAATTTTTTGCAAATGTATCATTTCGGGTGGTCCAAAAGCGTTGATATTGGCACCTCGTTAGGGGTTGAAGCGGATACCCCGCAGTGAAGCGAGGAGTATGAGCGAAAAACTCGACCCCTTTCCGCCTGAGGCGGATTGGGAAACGCCCAAAAGAAAAGGGCGCGAAGAAAAAATCTCCGCGCCCTTTGCGTAATCTCCGCGTCTCCGCGGTTAAATCAATTATCCCATAATAGAACCAAGCTTCATCGCAACACTCATGTCACCTTTCACCTTGATCTTTCCGCTCATAAAAGCGTTCATTGGATTCAAATCACCTTTTAGCATAGAAGTTAAATCTTCCATCGCAACGTCAACGGTACACTGAGCTTCAGTTGCATCGTTAGTTGTCACCACGTTGGCGTCTCCCAATCCGTTCAACATTACATTTTGCTCACCGAAGTTGAACTTCAATGTGTTTCCTAGCGGCTTAGCTGCTGCTGCTTTCCCCTTAATTGCACTCTCAATTGCTTCAAAACTCATGACTGATTTTTTATCGTTTGTATTAGTAGTTGTTTCTGTTTTTGGCGCCTCAACTGGCTCTGATTTGGGCGATGAAGGTACTGATCCTGCCCGTTGGTAGGAAGTATCGTCTATGACCATTTTGGCAATTATCTCGCGCATGATTTCACTAGAGCCACCTCCGATGGTTCCTACGCGGCAATCGCGGTAGGCGCGTGCCATCTTGTATTCTTCCATAAAGCCGTAACCGCCAAAGCTTTGCAAGCATTGCGTCATCACCTTTTCGGCTAATTCGCTGGTCAGCAGTTTCGCCATCGAACACTCTTTCACGATGTACTCGCCTGCGTTGTGCATTCGGCAACAATGGTAAACGAACTGTTTGCTGGCCTCCACTTCCGAAATAAGCTGCGCCATTCTGTGTCTAAGCACTTGGAATTTGTTGATGGAGCGTCCAAAAGCGTGTCGTTCGCTCATGTATTGAAGCGTGTATTTAATGGCCCACTCGCACGAAGCATAACCCGCAATTGAACCTGTTAAGCGTTCCAACTGCAAACCACCCATGAGGTAGTAAAACCCTTGACCTTCATCGCCAATCAGGTTCTCAGCAGGGACTTTTACGTTATCAAAATGAAGTTCGGCTGTGTCGGACGCATGCCATCCCAGTTTCTTCAACTTGTTTCGAGTTACACCTTCTGAGTTCAAATCGATGATGAGCAAACTAACACCTGCCGCGCCCATTGCTGGATCCGTTTTCACAACTGCCACCACAAAATCTCCATACACACCATTGGTGATGAAAGTCTTCGAACCATTCACCACGTAATGGTCGCCATCCTTAATGGCTTTGGTTTGGATGTTCGCCACATCCGAACCCGCTCCTGGCTCTGAAATTCCGATACACGCAATCCATTCTCCCGAAATCACTTTGGTTAGGTATTTCTCTTTCAAGAATTCTGACCCGTGCTTGTAAATGTAGGGAGATGACATATACTGCTGAACAGCAGGAAGTATCATAAAACCTCCACTTTCGCACTTCGAAATCTCTTCCATAAAGATGACCGAATACATAAAGTCAGCATCAATTCCGCCATACTTTTCTGGGTAATTCAACCCGAAATAGCCCATCTCACCAAACTTCGGCCATAGGTCTTTTGGCATGCGCTGCTCTTCTTCCCATTGGTCAATATTGGGCATTACTTCACGGTCGAGGAAATCCCGTAATCCTTGTCTGAAAATCTTGTGTTCTTCTGTAAACATTTGGTTTTGTTTTTTCTGATTCAATATATTTTAACCACAGAGAACACGAAGGTCTCACAGAGTTCACAAAGAAAAACCTCTGTGAACTCTGTGCCTTCTCTGAGGTCTCTGTGGTTTATGCTCATTTGCTAATCATCTAATTCGCTAATCATACTTGATTTCATCAATCGCCATTTTGGCAATGATTTCTTTCATTATTTCGCTTGTTCCGCCACCAATTTGTCCAAGGCGACTATCACGCCACATTCGTGATGCTTGGTAATCTTCCATGTAGCCGTAGCCTCCCAAAAACTGTACGACTTCGAAAGTGGTTTTGTCGCATAATTGAGTGGCTAAAAGCTTTGCCATAGCAGCTTCTTTTACGATGTATTCACCTTTGGTAAATCGGTCGCACAGATAATAGACAAACTGCTTCTGTTGTTCAATCTCAGCGGCAAGTTGAGCTACGCGATGACGCAGTTCTTGAAACTTGGTAAGTGGTCTTCCAAACGCTTCTCGTTCTCGCATGTAATTCAAACCGTACTGCAATGCGTATTCAGAACCAGCCACGCCACCAATCGCCATTACCAAGCGTTCCAGCGCAAACTGTTGCATGATGTAATAGAAGCCTTGGTTCTCTTGTCCGAGCAACGCATTAGCAGGAACACGCATATCCGTAAACGCCATTTCGGCTGTGTCTGAAGCGCGCCAGCCGAGTTTGTCGAGTTTGGTTGCAGACAATCCAGCGGTGTCTCTATCAATCACAAACAAGCTGATGCCAGCTTGTTTCAATTCAGGTTCTGTTTTAGCTGAGATGATGAGGTAATCGCTCAGAACTCCATTGGTAATGAACGTTTTGCTTCCGTTGATAACCCACTCACTCCCATCCGTCACGGCTGTTGTCCGCATAGAAGCCACATCAGAACCGCCAAACGGTTCAGAAATGGCCAAAGAACCAAACAAATCTCCAGCAATTCCTGCTTTCAAGTATTTCTCCTTCTGTTCTTCCGAACCTGCATTATTCAGGTGCGAAAGTGACAAATATGTATGAGCACCAATTGCCGCTGAGGTTCCTGCCGAATTAATCTTGGACAATTCCTCCAGCAGAATGACATCATAGAAGAAATCTAAATTCAGACCACCATGTTTTTCAGAGAAACGCAGACCGAAATAGCCCATATCGCCAAACTTCTTCCAAATGGAACGAGGCGGATTTCCAACCTTTTCCCATTCATCCACAAACGGCACGACTTCCTTCTGTAAGAAATCGCGCAGCGAGTTTCGGAATTGGTTATGTTCTTCGGTGAAATAGTTCATAATTGGGTTTTAACCACAGAGTTCACGGAGATTTTCACAGAGACCACAAAGAAAAAATCTCTGCGCTCTTTGCGACTTCTTGGCGTCTCTGCGGTTCATTTTCCTATTTCTTTCATCTTTTTCGGGTTCTGACGACAATCAAAAACACTTGCAATGTGAACCGTTTTCAACTTCTTTTCGACCCAGTAAATGACCTTGTAATTTCCAATCACCAGATATCGGAATTCCTGTGATCTGTTCAATAGAAGTTCCTCCCGTTGACCAACTTCTGCGGATGTTTTCAGAACCACCGTACTGAGCACAATCGAAGCTGTCAGTTTCGCAGCAATACGTTCACCAGCCACTTCGAGGAGGTAATCGTAGATTGCTTTCAGGTCGTTACGCGCTTCAACCGTCCAAAGCAGTTTCAACTCCACGATGCCATTTCTTTCTGAAGTTCATCCATAGTCAGAACACGGCCGTTCTCAGCATCGTCCAACGCGCGGTCAATGCGCTCGTTGAATTCCTTCATCGACATTGGTTTTGCCTCCTTCTTCGACCTGGACTTCAATTGCTTGAGCAATTCCTCCAACGAAACAATCGCTTCTTCACTATTCAGTTTTAAAAACTCCTGAACGAATGATATTTTTCTTGCTTGAATGTCCATTTTATCTGTCTCAATTATAATTCTTAAAGTTAACGCACTTTAACCACAGAGTTCACGGAGATTTTCACAGAGAGCACAAAGAAACTCCGTGTCCTTTGTGCCTCCTTTGTGTTCTCTGTGGTAAAATTTTTCATCTCTTCGGAATATCCAACATCTCTCTCGCCTCAGCGATACTTGCCACTTCACGCCCCATCATTCGGGTAAGTTGCGCGGCCGCAGCGATCAACTCACCATTGCTCTTCGCCATTTCGCCTTCAGGCAGGTAGAAATTGTCTTCCAGCCCAGCGCGAATATTTCCGCCAATGGTAATTCCAGCGGCCAAACTCGCCCATTGCTTGCGCCCGATACCAATCACTTGCCAGTCAGAACCCTCAGGAACCGTTCTACTTTGATGCAAAATATTGGCCGTACTGTGCGGCAATCCACCCAAAACGCCCATCACAAAACTGAAATTATAGGGCTTTTTCAAAAGGCCCATATCAATGAATGGCATGGCGTTGTTCACGTGGCCGTTGTCAAACACCTCCATCTCTGGACGCGTACCTGCCTCGTTCATTTTCTCCAAGTAGAACTGGATGTCGGTAAACGAATTCTGAAACACAAAATCGTGGTAAAACCTCTTCTCTTTTGAAGAATAAATCCCATAATTCATGCTTCCCATGTTGAGGGCGGCAATGTCTGGTTTTAACGCAGTAATGTGGGCAATTCGCTCTTCGCGCGTGATGTGGATCGCACCCGTGCTATAGTTGATAAGCACATCGGGCGTGCGCTTTTTCACCTCTTCGTGAATGCGGGCGTAGGTCTCTACATCGTACGCTGGCGTGCCATCTTCATTCCGCGCATGAATGTGCAAAATGCTCGCTCCAGCCTCCACCGCTCTGCGGCCTTCTTCGGCAATTTCTTCAGGTGTGTACGGAATGTACGGACACTGCTTCCTGTTGGCGAGAACGCCCGTAAGCGAAGCTGATATGATTACTTTTTTCATCTATTTAGTTGTCAGTTTCTAGTTATTAGTTGCGAGTGAGTGAATAGCGAAAAGCGACCAGCGAATAGCGCTTTCTGATATCTGACATCTCACATCTGAAATCTCTTTACTCATTACTCCATTTCGGCTCCCGTTTCTCCCTGAAAGCCATAATGCCTTCCTGCGCATCCTTCGTCTGAACCGTCTTCATCAACATCCCACGCAGATACTGATGTTGCGCTTTCGTGTCGCCCGTCCGAATGTGTTGGTATGCTTCCAATCCCATTCGTATGGCCGTTGGCGAATTGTCAAGAATGGCATCAACCATTTGCTCAACTGTTTCTGCCACTTTCCCAGGTTCTGCGATATGGGTTACCAATCCCCAATAAGCTGCTTTTTGAGCGTCAAGCGTATATCCTTGAATGCACCAATCCAGCACCTTCCGTTCTGGCATGACCTGCAACAGCGAAGCCATTACCTGATACGGAAACAAGCCTCTTTTCACTTCTGGTAGTCCGAAAATGACATTATCTGCCGCAACCACATGCGTGCAACCTGCTAATATCAGAAACGCACCTGCAAAGGCGTCACCTTCCACCTGCGCAATACACGGCTTGTGAAGCTCATTGAATAATTCTCCAATCAGAATTTCACCATCTGCTTTCGGAACAGTTGTGTTGGTTTCTTCTCCGCCAGTCATAAATGCTTTTAGGTCGGCACCAGCGCAGAACACATCTCCGTTGGCTTTAATCACTACCGCCCAAACGTCTTTATTGTGCTTGGCGTAAGTCAGCGCAAACGCTAATTCATTGGCCGTTACAGGATGCAACGCATTCTTCTTCTCAGGACGATTAAGCGTAATCGTCAGCACGTTTTCTTTATGTTCCACTTCCAGAAATGCGAAAGTGTAATTGAGGTTATTGAGGTCTTCTTGTTTGAACATTTAGATCAAGGATAAGTGATTATTGAATTAAGGATTATTTGGTTGCGGTTAATCATTTGTCATTAATCCTTCATCTTTAGCAATAGTTTACCTGCTTCCAAGTCTTCTTCGGCATTCACGTAAATCTCTTCTACGGTTCCGTCTTCATCGGCACAAATCGTGTTTTCCATTTTCATGGAAAGAAGCACCAGAAGTCCGTCTCCACTTTTCACTTCTTGTCCAGGTTCTACTAACAGTTTTATCAACTTCCCGGGCATTGGACTGATGTAACCACCTTTCACTTTCTCAGCTTCCTTAATAGGGAAACGTTCTTTTCTCGTCAGGTTAACCGTTCCATTCTGCGCATGCTGAATGAAGTGGTCGTTTCCACTTCTTACAACCGTAAATCGTTCTTGAATTCCGTTGAGTTCTAATAGAATTTGGTCTTTTGGAATTTGTTGAACGTGAACTTGGTAGTCGTTTGAAAGCGATTGCCTGCCTGCCGACAAGGCAGGCTTCGCTTCCCCTTCGACAGGCTCAGGGTGACAACTCGCAATGACGCTATAGTTGGCATCGTGATACTTGACAAGAATTTCCTCATCTCCGTTCAAGAAAGTCTCTTGCTGTGGCTGATAGAAATTGTTTCTCCAACCGCTCGGCATATTCTGAAGAAGTGTTCGCTTGCTTTCTCGCTCTGCTTTGTCAAATGCCGAAACCGCAATGGCTGCCATTTCAATCGCTTGTTGTGATTGCTCTTTCGTGTAGCTGAATTGCTTTTTCAAGAAGTGCGTGTCGTACTTGCCCGCTTGGAAATCAGCATTCGCCAAAATAGCTTTCAGAAAATCCTGATTGGTAGTCAGGCCAAGGCAATTGAGATTAGCCAAAGCCGCACTCATTTTTCGTTGCGCTTCCGACCTGTCTTTTCCGTGCGTGATCAGCTTGGCAATCATCGGGTCGTAATGCGTAGAAATGACCGAGCCACTTTCCACGCCCGTTTCAATACGAAGACCATCAATTTCGGGCGTTTTCCACTTCAATATCTTACCCGTAGCGGGCATGAATTCGTTGGCGGCATCTTCCGCATACAATCGGCATTCAATCGCGTACCCGTTTCCTTTAATGTCTTCTTGGCTTACCGACAGCGGACGACCTTCCGCCACTTCAATCTGCATTTGCACAAGGTCGAGGCCAGTAATTTCTTCCGTTACAGGATGTTCTACTTGCAAGCGCGTATTCACTTCCAAGAAGAAGAATTCGTTCTTATCAGAAAGGATAAACTCAACCGTTCCAGCGTTATCGTAATTCAACGACTTGGCCGCTTTCACAGCCGCTTCACCCATTTCGCTTCGCAACGCAACTGTCAACGCAGGCGATGGACTTTCCTCAATAATCTTCTGATAACGTCTTTGAATAGAACATTCGCGCTCCAAAATATGAATGGCGTTTCCATGTTGGTCTCCAAAAATCTGAAACTCAATATGCCGCGAGCTTGGGAAATACTTCTCAATAATCAGTTCGTCATTCCCAAAACTGGACTTGCCTTCGCGTTTTGCACCTTCAATCGCGGCTTTCAATTCCTTCTCAGCTTCCACGATGCGCATGCCTTTTCCACCACCGCCAGCGGCCGCTTTCAGCAATACAGGAAAGCCCATATTCAACGCCTCGGCAGAAAGTCGCTCCACCGATTGGTCTTCTCCTTGGTAACCTGGAATTACCGGCACATCATGCTCACGCATAATGTCCTTCGCCTTGGATTTAGAACCCATTGCTTCAATAGCTTCTGGCCGTGGACCAATAAAAATCAATCCAGCATTTTGCACCTTTTGGGCAAAGCCAGCATTCTCAGATAAGAAGCCAAAACCAGGATGAATGGCATCTGCTCCAACTTTCTGAGCAGTCGCAATAATCTTGTCTTGACCCAAGTAAGAAGTCGCCAAATCGTTGCAGCCAATGTGCACGGCTTGGTCGGCCTCTCTGGTATATGGCGTGCCACGGTCGGCATCAGAATAAATGGCTACGCTTCGGATGCCCATTTTCTTGCACGTGCGAATAATCCGTGAAGCAATTTCGCCTCGGTTGGCGATTAGGATTGAGTTTATGGAGTTGATAGAGTTCATCGGTTGATTGGTCTATATATTGAAGTCGATGGTTAATGGCATGTGATCGCTATGCCTCAACCAAGTTTCAGGGTTTCCCACTTCGGCTTTAGTAACATTTTTCATAAGTGTGTCTGAGACGAAGCAATAGTCGATATGATACGGTCTTTCAACCTTGCGTTGCATGTACAAGGTTGGATCTTTCTCCTTCCCTTGAACTTGTTCGTGAATTTGGTGATACGTACTTTTTATTCCGATTTCCTCAAGTTTTCGGACCATTTCAGAATGATTAGCCACTCGTTTTGGCCTATCCCAAATCGTGTTGCTATTGAAATCCCCTGCAAGTATGACGTGTTCTTCTTTCAGAATGTCCTTATAGAAATGAATGGCGTTCCAAACCTGTTCCGTGTAGTTGTTGTTTGTTTCAGACTCCTGACTCCAAACTGCAAAGAGAGTGACTTGAAAATCTCCTTTTGAAACAGATAATGGCAAAACGAATTTGAATTCTGGATTATGAACTTCAAGTAGTTCTATTTCATAATCTCCGTAGCTAAAAATGCCAATTCCCTTGTTTGGATTTTCTCCAAACCAAACCGTCTTATTGGGCTTTGGAGTGAACATTCCAAATTTGAGTTTTGCTTCTTCTTCACATTCTGGAATAATGACAATATCAGGCTTGCTTTCCAAAATGAAATCCGCCTTCTTTCGAAAAGCCATATTGCAATTCCATGTAATCAGCCTCATGCCTTGAATGTTCTTAAATCTGATATTTCAATTCTCACCAGTTCGGTGAATTCTATTTTTCAGTTCTTCGATTTCTTTCAGATCCTCTTCTTCGGCTTCAAATCGCTTTCTTTTTTCATCAAACAGTTCATAAATGTGCCTTAGTTTTTCTTCCATTTGAGCGGTACTTATTCCACCTGCGTTTTTGAGGACCTGCCTATCGTTGAACTCAAGGATGCTGTCCACGTTTTCGCGCCAAAAATCCATGGTTATGCTCACGCGATTTTTTGCTTTCAATTCTGCAGTTTCAAGAAAAATAACAACTAAACGATTGAGTGTGTCAATTTCATCTTTGCTGAGGTAATTCTTGGCAATGAAAATATCCTGCTTTCTCACAATTGAACCTTTCCAAGATGTGAGAGCCATGTTCGGGCTATTCTCATCGGCCCGTGCAACAATGATCTCTGCGGCAGTCTTATCAGTAACAGCATATAGCAACTTGTTCTGTGTTTCGGCAAAGAACATCTGCGTGGCCTTGTCAGTGCCGTCATAGTCGCTACTGAGCGCAAAAAGGTCTCGAACTTTCTGATAAAATCGTTTTTCAGAGGAACGGATGTCACGGATCCGTTCCAGCAGCTCATCAAAATAATCGGGTCTGCCATCAGGATTCTTGAGTCGTTCATCATCCATCACAAAACCTTTTATCATGTAGGATTTTAGATTACGGTTAGCCCAGATTCTGAATTGTGTTCCGCGCTTACTTCTTACTCTGAAACCGATGGCAAGAACCATGTCAAGCGAATAAAAAGTTACGTTGTATTCCTTGCCATCAGAGGCAGTTGTAAAGAAATTCTTTACAACTGAATTTTCAACTAACTCATTCTCTTTCAGTACACTTATAATGTGCTGACCTATGTTCTGCTTGGAGGTGGCAAAAAGTTCTGCCAACTGGTTCTGGTTCATCCACACCATGCCGTCTTTTGCATACAGCCTAACAGAAGCCTTACCATCGGGCGTGTTGTAAATGATGATATTCTGCTGGTCTTTCATTGTAGCTTTTCAAGCATTTTTAACTGGTTACAATTTGTAACTGGTTCGTTTTTTTTCTTTTCATGGCTTCTATGTTTGAGTGTTCATTGGAAAATTAACGAATTTGGGTAAAGCACGAAATCCTAAATATTTAAGCACGAAACTATTTCGAATTTGATTTTTTAGAATTTCGGATTTTCTCATTTCAAATTTCATCCCTTTACATTCTAAAAACCCCATAACTATCAGTTCCCTTTATCGGAGCGTTGTGCACGATAGCGAGACACATGCCCAAATAGTTTCGGGTGTCTCTCGGGTCAATGACACCATCATCCCAAATCTGCCCTGAAGAATACCACGCGTCAGATTGCTTCACGGCTTCATTTACCATGTGGTCGCGAAGCATTTTTGCTTGCGCTTCGTCATAATCCATTCCTGCTTTTTGAGCTGCTTGCTTTTGGATAATTCCCATTACTCCAGCTAATTGCTCTGGTCCCATAACCGCGATGCGAGCGTTAGGATATGAGAACAAGAAACGCGGTTGATACGCACGGCCCATCATGGCATAGTTTCCAGCACCATAACTCGCTCCCATCATAATAGTAATAGCAGGAACTTCGGAGTTAGAAACCGCATTTATCAGCTTGGCTCCATGCTTAATGATGCCTCCTTGCTCATAATCTTTCCCAACCATAAAACCTGTGATGTTCTGGAAGAATAGCAACGGCACATCGTTCTTATTACACAACTGAATAAAGTGCGTTCCCTTATTGGCACTTTCCGAAAAAAGGACACCATTATTGGCGATTATCCCAACTGGATAACCATGAACATTGGCCCAGCCGCAAATGAGCGTTTCACCATATTCGGGTTTGAATTCCGTGAATTTGGAACCGTCAACCGTTCGGGCAATCACATCTCGAATATCGAATGGAATTTTGACATCTGGCGGTACAATTCCGAGCAGTTCTTCTTTATCGAAAATGGGTTCTTCAGCCAATCCTTCCGGTTGGAAATGAGTCTTGGCTGGTTTAAGTGTGGCAATCAAATCGCGTGCAATTCGAATGCCGTCCAACTCGTCTTCAGCCAAGAAATCGGAAACGCCCGAAATGGTTGAGTGCATTTTTGCGCCACCGAGTGTTTCGTCATCCACAACCTCATTCGTGGCCATTTTTACCAATGGTGGGCCAGCCAGGAAAACCTTTGCTTGGTCTTTCACGAAAATGGAATAGTCGGACATTCCAGGTATGTAAGCCCCACCTGCTGTGGAGTTTCCGAACACCACAGAAATAGATGGAATACCTTTCTTAGATCGTCTAGTAATGTCTCTAAAACTTGTTCCTCCCAAGTTGAAAATCTTAGCCTGATCAGGAAGATTGGCACCTGAACTTTCTACCAAACTAATGCTTGGCAGCTCGTTTTCTACAGCAATTTCATTCAGCCGCATGGCTTTCTGAAGCGTTGGAAAATCGATGGAGCCGCTCTTGTTTGTTCCTACGTTGGAGACAATCATCACCAATCGACCTGAAACAATGCCGATGCCACCAACGGTAGTTCCGCCAGTACCAAAGCCTTTTCCGCCTAAACCTGCCAACGGTAGTAATTCCAAGAACGGACTATCTTGATCCAAGAGCAATTCTAATCGCTCTCTGGCCAACATTTTTCCCAGCTTCCGTGCCTTTGAAATATGACGTTCTTCACCTTGATAACGGCTATCCTTGAGGTGTCCATCAAGCTTTTCGAGCAGCTTAAGCATACCCTCACGGTTCTCTTTAAAGACCTGTGTTTTGGTGTTTATTTTCGATTGAATTCTCATGGGTGGTGCATTGGGAATGAAAAAATCAACCACAGAGAACGCAGAGAAAGCAACACAGAGGACACAAAGAAATTCTCAGTGACACTCCGTGAGACCTCCGTGTTCTCTGTGGTTAAATTCTCGTTATACATTTTGAATTTCTTCGTTAAAATCAATTTTATTGAAATTGGATAAGCCTTTTTCAGTCAATAACGGAATGGTCAAATTCCAAATGGCACTTCTTGCTTGATTGTACAAGTTTCCTTTCTGATCGCGAAGCTCACGCTGTGCCAACCAAAAGGTGATGATCATCCAAACGGTTTCAGCCAATTGCTGATACTGCCCCATTCTTGCTTCCGCGTTCATATTTCCCGAACCCACCGAATAGTCGATGATGGCTTTTATGTACCTAATCTGGCTTTTGAATTGACCACGCATGATCTCCGCCAAATGCGGATAAGCACGGCTCACTTCCAGAATATCCTGCTGTAGAAAACGGTAACGTTCATAAAGCTGAAGCAATGGCACCATCTGTCTGTGGATGTTCTCAATGGATGGAATCATCTGCACTGAATCGAGCATCACATTCCGTTCTTCGATAATGCGCTCATGAATGGCCTCCATCAACTCTTCCTTCTTTTTGAAGTGATACGTGAGGTTTCCAAGGCTCATACCTAACTCATTGGCCAAGTCGCGCATGGTCACACTCACAAAGCCTTTCGTGTTGAAAAGCTCCACGGCAGTATCCAAGATGCGTTCTTTTGTTGATGACATTAGTACGATTTAACCATTATTCAATGCGTTAATAGGACAAGTGTACTAATTAATTATTGAAAGGTTGCGAAGATGTTTTCTCAAATTTGCGGAATGAAACAAATATTCTCAATTCTATTCCTCGCAATCATCATTACTGGTTGCTCAAGCAAACTTTACGAAAGCAATTGGAAAAAACCAGAAACCAAATCATCTGCATTCAGATTCTTCCATTCGGATTCCAAGATTCGGTACAATATTGAGAATGACGAGAAGAACGTTTATTTCTCATTTGATGTGATGGACCAATTAACCGTCCAGAAAATTCTTACAACGGGCTTGCGCCTTTTTATAGACGGGACTGGCAAAAACAAACAGAAGGATGAACTTCAATTTCCCGTATATTCGGATAAGGTGCCTATTTCAGAATTGCAGGAATATGGAGACCGATACGACCAGAGCATTCAACTTGGTAAGTCTACGTTGGATCAAATGATTCCGAGTGATGGATATTTAAAATTCGATGGTGAAACTGTTCAGATATTCAACCGAATGGAAAAGAAAGGAACTACGGTTACGCTTGAGTTTGATAGTACCCGCTCTCTTGTTTACAGGGCCATCATTCCGTTGAAAGCTATAAATGCAGCCGGAAATATCATTTCACTAGGAATTGAGACAGGAGGCTATGAAATGCCCGGAAATGGCCAAGCAATTTCGCAAGCAGATGTTACACAGGCCAGTCAAGGCGTAACTGCAGGAGACCGTGCTATGGGTAGAGGAAACGATGACCCTTATGGCGTAAACACGCCTTCTGGAAGTTCGGCTGCTACAATGGCGATGCGTAACTCAAATACGTATAGCAAGTTTGCAGATCCAATACGCTTTTGGTTGAAGGTTAAGTTGTCTGACAACTCATCCTCCTTGCCATAGAAAATTTGCTCTTTTATTTGAATCATAAAAAAACCCCGAATCTTTTCAGAATCGGGGTTTCAAAATCATTTCAATAAGTTTTAGGCTTCTTTGCTTTCTTCTCCGCCTTCTTCTTCCTTTGGAGCTTCTTCCGTTGCTGCTTCAGCTTTTGGCTCTTCTGCCTTAGCTTCAGCTGCAGGAGCTGCTGCTTTAGTTCCAGAACCAGCTCTACGGCTTCTTCTAGCTTTCTTAGGCTTAGCTTCTTTGAGCAATAGTTCGTTGAAGTCAACCAATTCAATCAAAGCCATATCAGCGCTATCGCCTTGACGAGTTCCAAGCTTGATGATACGTGTGTATCCTCCTGGACGTTCGCTCACTTTCGGAGAAACTTCTTTGAACAACTCTGCTGTTGCCTCCTTGTCGTTTAGGTAACTAAACACAACTCTTCTTGAGTGCGTTGCATCATCCTTTGACTTCGTAATCAACGGTTCAACATACGAGCGCAACGCTTTGGCTTTTGCCAATGTTGTTGTGATTCGCTTGTGCACGATAAGTGAACTTGCCATATTGGCTAGCATCGCTCTTCTGTGCCCCTTCTTTCTTCCTAAATGGTTAAAACCTTTTCTGTGTCTCATTTTTCTAGCTTACAGCTTCAAGTTTCAAGCTTCAAGTTTTTAATGACTTGCGGCTTGCAGCTTTCTACTTGGGTCTCTTATTAATCTT
>JAIOYP010000036.1 GCA_021741155.1 Flavobacteriales bacterium
GAGAAATGGAAAAGAACATGTTTTTAGCCACAGATACACGGATTTCCACTGATTTCTCTGATGGACTTCCTTCTATCCGTGAAAAATCAGTGGAAATCCGTGTATCTGTGGCATTTTCATGTCTGTTCAGTAATTGGTCTGGATGTTTGGGGAAAGTTGCGGACAAGCATTTTTGCTAATTAGTCCATCTGCCAATTGGCTAATTTAGCCCCATGTCATTCATTAAGGATAAAGTTGTGCTTATCACTGGAGGAAGCTCAGGCATTGGAAAGGCCTGTGCCGAGCGTTTTGGTCGCGAAGGCGGACGAATTTGCATCACTGGGCGCAATGCTGAGAATCTTGAAGCTGCCGCTGCTGAGTTGAGAGCGAAGAATATCGAGGTTCTCACGGTTCAGGGCGATGTGGCCAACGAGAACGACTGTGTTCGAATGATTAACCAAACGCTAAACACGTATGGTCGTATTGATGTGCTCATCAACAATGCAGGAATCACCATGCGTGCATTCTTTAAGAGTGTTGATTTGAGCGTGATTCGGCAGTTGATGGAGGTCAACTTCTTCGGAACGGTCTATTGTACCAAGTATGCGTTGAGGCAATTGCTTAAATACAACGGTTCGGTGGTGGGCGTTTCTTCGGTGGCAGGCTACCAAGGGTTACCTGGCCGTTCGGGTTATTCGGCATCCAAGTTTGCGATGGAAGGTTTTCTGAAAGCGTTGCGATTAGAAAATCACAATACAGGTTTGCACGTGATGATCGTTTGTCCTGGCTATACGGAAAGCAATATCCGCAAAACGGCTTTGATTGCCGATGGAAGCGCGCAAGGGGAATCTCCACGAGATGAACCAAAGATGATGTCTTCCGAGGAAGTTGCTGACCACATTTTCAACGGGGTAAAGAACAGAAAGCAACGTGTGGTGCTTACTGCTCAGGGCAAATTGTCTTTCTATCTAAGCAAGTTGTTTCCAGGAATTGTAGACAAGTTGGTCATCAAAGCAATTGAGAAGGAAGGCGAGCTTCCTAAGTAGGCAAAAGGAGAAATGAAAAAGGAAAAACGGTTTGCCGTGCTCAAAATCGACAATTGTAATTCGTCAATATAAAATCAATATGAAGGTTTTTTTAATAGGATACATGGCCAGCGGAAAATCTACCGCAACCAAGAAATTAGCTTCAAAACTTGGCTTACAGTCAGTTGATTTGGATGCTGAAATTGTGAAAACAACAGGTCTTTCAATCCCAGATATTTTCAAGACAAAAGGAGAAAAAGAGTTTAGGAAACTAGAACAGACCGAACTCAGAAAATGGATTGGAAAAGATGATTTTGTGATGGCGTGTGGTGGCGGAACGCCTTGTTTCTTTGAATCGATGGATGAAATGAATGCCGCTGGTGTTACGGTTTATCTTCAGATGACGCCTAAGGCCGTTGTTGATCGCGTTCAGTCAAGTAAGGAAGAACGCCCAATTCTGAAAGGCATGAAGGCAGACAAGATACTTGAAAAGGTCACCTTTCAGCTAAAAAAGCGCGAGCCATTTTACTCACGTGCTCAGTGGACTGTTAACGGTGTAAATCTGGATATTGATGAGCTGGCTGGGATGGTCAATCACTCCAAATAGACAGCCATTTCTCCTTCTAGCACAACACGAACATGTTCTTGAAGCGTAGTGCTAAGTACTAGTCCAACGTAATCTGCTTTTACAGGAAATCGTTTGTGGTCGCGGTCTATTAAAGCCACTGTTCGCAGTGCTTTCAAGCGTACTTGTAGGAAGTGACGGATGCCATAAATCAGTGTTTTTCCGCTGTTTAGAACATCATCCACTAGAATAACAACTTTGTCTTCGGCATCGGCCTTTTCAAGCTCAACAGAAGCATTGACGGCCAATGGATCTTCCTTGTTCACATTCACAGGAACCAAGGTCACCTTCACATCCGAGAAGTTTGCAAGTCGTTCTGCTAACAATTCAGCCAGCTTGAATCCATTTCCAGCAATTCCTGCAATAATGATTTCTTTTTCGTTGTACGTGTTCTCATGGATTTGAAAAGCTAAACGGTCAATTTTTTGATTGACCTGTGTAGTGTTTAATACGATTGTTTGCACTGCGCTCATTGAATTGGAATTGGCTGCAAATTACCAAAACACAGCCTGAATCAATGTGCTATTTTTGTCGTATGACAACATCAATCGAACAACTTCTCGATAACCACTTCCCAACAATCCTTGACACAGAACTGGTTGAAGGAATAAAGGAACATGCCACTTATCGAGAAGTGGATGAAGGCGACCTGCTGATGGATATTGGAGCCAAAATCACCACAATTCCAATGATTATTTCGGGATCTGTAAAGGTGATGCGAGAGGATGAAGAAGGCCGCGAGTTGTTGCTCTATTATCTGAAACCTGGAGAAACCTGCGCTATGTCGCTCACATGTTGCATGGCGTTCAAGCGTAGTGAAATACGAGCCGTGGCACAAGAAAAAGTAACCATGCTGGCCATTCCAGTTGAGTTTATGGATGAGTGGATGAAGTTTCGAGATTGGCGCAGCTTTGTAATGAACACGTACAGAATGCGATTTGAAGAATTGCTAGAGTCTTTAGACAGTATCGCCTTTCATCGTATGGACGAACGATTGCTCAAATATCTTCATGATAAATCTAATTCTCTGAATGCCTCAGAAATTCAAATGTCACATCAAGAAATTGCGGTTGATTTGAATTCCTCGCGGGAGGTGATTTCCCGAATTTTGAAGCAAATGGAGAATAAGGGATTGGTGAAACTCGGACGAAACAAAATCCTTCTCTTGGACTAAGAGCTCATTCAGGCTTTGTTCTTGAATTTTCGAACACCATACATTCCAAGCATCAGTAGAAACGAGGGAATCATTACGTAATACAGTTCGCTTTTAAGAACGCGCATTCCCCATTCTCCGAAGAACGATACCACATCTACGGGCGAAACTTCAATAGGTCTCCAAGGGAGAAAATACCTCGTATTATCAAATGGCGCGAAAAAGGCCACGCCCAATCCGCCATTGGTCATGGCATCTAAAATGCTATGAGAAACACCGCAGCAGAAGAAATAGAAGCCAATGGTCATGCTGGCACGCGTTGCAAACGCGAGATTTGAATAGAAGATTCTAACTATAAAAAGCCCTTGCAAATAAGCGAATATCAGAGAGTGAAAGAAGCCTCGATGCCCGAATGGATGTTCGTACGGAATTCCAAGTTTGAACGAAAGGGTATCTACGTCTGGGAACGCTGCGCAGAAAATGCCTAGCGCGAAGTACTTGAATACCTCTTTCTTGGGATACCTTAAGGTTCCGAGTGCACCAGCTGCAATGGCATGTGAGAAAATGGAAGCCATAGGGGTTGTCTTCTACTTAATATTCTGCAAGCAACGCTTGCATGAATACAAAGAAACAAAATACAATCACAAAAAGTTCAACTATTCTAAATGAATACGATGACCAATTGAATCTTCAAAAAAATGATGGAGCGTGAACATTTGTTCGGCACCGATTTTTTGTCCGAACTGCGCCACAATATAAAGTGTCAAAGCGGCAACGGCCAGCACAGGGAGAACCCAAAGAATCCTAGCATCATGACCAAGGTAATACAGCGAGAAGCCGTACATGCCCAAAAACGTGGCTAGAATTCCCAAAGCAACATATCCATAAAAGAAGAACGCCCAAACGGTTGGGTTTGGCCCGTAAAGACCGCGAATTACAGTGAATGAATTGTCCTCTTCATCTGCTTCAAACGAGATGCTTAGTTGAGGTGACCAAAAATGTACCTCCTTCGGACGAATGTTAACTACAATGAAGGTTGGGAGAATTTTGGCAACACAACCGCTATCAAACTCTGCTACATGTTTGCGTACTAAGTCGCCAACCTCTTCAGGTTTTATCCTGTATTTGTCTTTAAACCGTGGGCGGATACGAATACTGCTCATTGCATATCAATGCTACGCGAAATTCTCCTGAAATCAAATACCCAAGGTCAAACCAAAATCGGCCGTCCTTTAAAAAGCTCTTTGAACTCAGGTGGACCTGAAAAATGCTTGTCCGTGAAATCATCCAAGAAGCCGAGCGACTTATTGGAGAACAAATCAACCAGATCATCCTGTGCCAATCCGCTAATCATGTAAGGCACCACTTCGGGAATAATCTTCTCACCGATACACCGTGCGCAAAGTGTGTATTCGTAAAGTTCTCTTCGCGGAACGCCTTTTACAGAACAGCTATCAATCCATTCTGAAACATCAAATGGAATGGGTTCTTCGTCTTCATCCTCTGCTGGTTGCCATTTTGGTCGTGATGATAAATCTAGATTTTCGCTGAAATACTTCATGATGGACATTTTGGTCTCAGACGAAAGCTCATTTTCCATTTGAGAAATGCACTTGGCGCAGAGAGCATATTCAAAAACTACGCTTTTTAGCGCCATTTCTGGATAATGCCTAATGGCACGTTCGATGGCGTAAGGCTGCGATTCTTCCATCAAATTACATTCGCACACTAGGCAGTTTGAGAACGGTTGCTTCGTTTCTGAGTTAAAAAACTCCTTTGGAATGTCTGGTAGTTTGTCGTAATCCATGCTTAAATATCTGCTTTGCAATATTAACCGTAGCCCCGTTACTTTGCATTCCTTTTTAGAAAGAATGAATACACAAGAAGAAATCATTGCGCGCCTAGTAGAACTATTGGAACTTCCGGTAGAGGAAACCATGCGCGAAGCCAACGAATTGAAGTCAGCGTTTTACGCATTGAATCATCAAATGATTGAAGCGCAGAAGTTGGAACATCGGGAAATTGGTGCCAAAATGGAGGACTTTATCGCCATTGCGAATCCTTTGGAAGAAACCTTCAAAGAGCATTTTAGCAAGTACCGCGACAACAAGGCCAAACATCTTCACCAAAAGGAAGAAGAGGAAAAGAAGAACCTTAAGGAGAAGAAAGATGTCTTGAAAGGCTTGAAGGATTTGATTGATAACGAGGAAAACATCGGCAAAAGCTTTGATCGATTCAAGGATTTTCAGGATCGATGGAAAAAGGTTGGTGCTGTTCCTAAGGAAATGGTTGGTGTTCTCAGTCAGGAATACAAAGCTGAGATTGACCGGTTCTATTACAACATTACCATCAACAAGGAGCTGAAGGAGTACGATCTTACTAAAAATTTGGAGCTACGCGATGCGCTTGTAGCCAAGTTGGAAGCGCTTCAATCCGAAGAAACAATTAAGGATGTTGAATTTATTTTAGCTGCTGCAAAGGAGCAATGGGATGATGCTGGTCCGGTAAAACCAGAGGTGTTCAAAGCGGTCAATGATCGCTATTTTGAAGCATTGAAGGTCCTTCATAAGAAGATTCAGGATTTCTATTCCGAGCGAAAAGATTCGATGGAATCGAACTTGGAAGCCAAAAAGGCGATGGTTGCTCGTGTGGTTGAATTGGCTGCTGAAGACCACGATTCTGTCGGGCGATGGAACAAGGCTACTGATGAGGTAAACAAGCTACGTGAGGATTGGAAATTAATTGGTTTGGTGGAGCGTAAGTTCAATAACCAGGTTTGGGGTGAGTTTAAGGAAGCCATAGATCAGTTTTTTGATAAAAAGAAGGCGTTTTTTGGAGAAGCACGTGAAGGCTTTAAGGAGAATAAAGAGAAGAAGGAAAAGCTGATTGAGCGTGCCGAAGCGCTGAAGGATAGCACGGAGTGGAAAGAGACCACCGAAATGCTCAAGCGGCTTCAAAACGATTGGAAACGTGTTGGTTCGGCAGGACAACGCGATGAGAACAAACTGTGGGGGAAATTCCGTGGCATTTGTGATGCTTTTTTCAAACAAAAGAAAGAATGGTTTGATGGAATGGACGACCGCCAGGCTGCCAATCTGAAAGCCAAGGAAGAAATGCTCACCAAAATTTCCGCAACCAAATTGCAAGGTTCAAAGGAAGAAGGTTTGGAAATCATCAAAGCGTTGGCTGCCGATTGGGCTGCCATCAATCATGTTCCTAAAAACGACATCAAACGCATTGCATCTGAATACGACAAGGCCATTGAAAAGCTGTACGCGCAGCTAAAAATGGATAAAGAACAAGTTGCCAAAGTTCGTTTCAAGAACAAAGTTGAGCGATTGGTTGAAGGCGACAATGGAGCAGATCAACTCGAACGTGAGCAGCATTATATTCAGAAAGTGCTTCGCGAGAAGAAGGATGAGTTGCTTCAGTATGAGAACAACATGGCTTTCTTTGCTAAAGCCAAGCCTGATAATCCATTACTCATCAACGCGCAGAAAAACATAGCTGCGTTAAAAGCCGAAGTAGAAGGTTTTGAGGAAAAATTGAAGCTATTGCGGGTTTCTCAGCGGAAGTTGGCTTAGCCAGCGTTCCATCTCGATTCTCGCCAATTCCGTTGTTGATTTGGACTTAAAAAAGTCCAAGCCACAATTCGGCTGCTTTTGTTTCCCTGTCCCATTGGAATGGTTTTTACTTCAACTGCATCTGCAGATTTAAGAGCTCCGTAAATGGATTTTAGGTTTGATTGCTTGGAAACAAGTGTGGAAAACCAGAACACTGAGCTGGAGAATTTTGTGCTTTCATGAATCAGGTTACGGATAAAACGTCTCTCGCCACCTTCGCACCACAGCTCACCATTCTTTCCTCCAAAATTCTTCTCAATCTTGTTCCCTTTCTGTAGTTTGAGATTCTTCAACTTCCGATCTGTTCCAGCAGTTGCTTCTTCTTCCGAAGCATGAAATGGCGGATTGCAAATTGTCAAGTCAACGCGGTCTTCCACCCGAATGGCACCGTACAAAACATCCTTCGGATTTGATTGCAATCGAATGTCAATTTTGCCGTTCAGAATCTCATTTTCTGACACGATTAATTTGGAATTCTCAACCGCAATCGGGTCAATATCAGTTCCAATAAACGACCAACCATATTCAATCGAACCCAGCATTGGATAAATGCAATTGGCACCAACGCCAATATCAAGAACAATCACATGCTCACCCGATGGGATATTCCCGTAGTTGCTTTCACCCAATAAATCAGCAATGTGATGGATGTAATCAGCTCGGCCCGGAATAGGAGGGCAGAGGTAGCCTTCTGGAATCAACCAGTTTTCTACTCCATAATGATGTTTTAGAAGGGCTTTATTCAGCGTAATTACCGCTTTTGGGTCAGAGAAATCGATGCTCTCATCTCCGAATTTGTTTGGTTTTACAAACGGTTCAAGTTCCCCAAAACTGTCAATAAGCTTCTTAAAATCGTACCGATTTCGGTGCTTACTCCGTGGATGTAACTTAGATTTTACTTCAGGATGAATCTTTTTCTCTACTGCCATACGGCAAAGGTAGGGCTCAAAGCAAAGTGAGTAGTAGAAAGCCGCAGCAATCTATTGTCCACTAATCTTCTTGAGCATTTGCTTCACTTCCATATGGAAATAACGGTCTTCCAGTAAGTATTCTTCTTCGGGTTGGATGGAGAGAGCCCGCATTAAGTAGTAAGCAGCGCCCTCCTTATTACCGTTTTCAACAAGTGCTTCGGCATGATAAAAATTGTTGCCAATGTCGTTAGGGTACTTTTTCACGACAGCCGTAGTCATATCCAAAGCCTTCTTTTTATCTGGCCAACTAAGAATGAAAGGAATTTTTGGGACACGCAGGTTTAAAACCGCCAATGCGCGTCTAGGAACGCCCATTCTGAACTCAGGATCGAGTCGAATTAGTGCTTCCATTTCGTTTTTCACCTTATCAACCACACCTTCTTTTGCAGCCCGAAAAACCCCCAACACCTCGCCCCATTGGCCAAGTCCGCTCAAATACTCAAAGCGCAGTTCCTTACTGATTGGATACTTTGGAACCAATTTGTCGCCAACCTGTTTCGCCAGCTCAAACGATTTCCGTTTGTCGTTCGTGTTTTCCTGCGTAAACCGCGCCTTCCAAATGTAACTGCGCATCAGATAAATGCCCGTTTCCAGCTCATTTTCTTTGGCTGCCAACGCACGTTCAAAATAAGTAATTGCCTTGTTGATGTGCTCAGGTTTTGCCTTAAAACCCACTGCTCCAGAGGTTTTCTGATTGTACCAACGCAAGCCCTCCTCAAAATTGCTTTGAGCAATGACTGATGTTGATAGGAGCACAATAGATAAAAGTGAGAGGAATCTAGTTGTCATTGGCTATAGAGCACTAAAATAAGACCAATTTCCGATGTATGCATTGCAACGCGAAATTTTTTATGATTATTGTCAGTTTGGGCGTGCCCCAGCAATCAAATTGGTTGAGCGAAGCCGAAACCAGTGCGTGCTGGGTCGGTTCGCCTTAGGCGGATGTATCTTTTTTGTGAACAACAAAAAAGGATGCCGCTACCATCCATCACGCTCTCAACCTTCAAAATTATGTAAGGAATTAAGCCTCAGTCGGATTTACCGATCTCTTATTGGCAGTCTTCAGCATATTCATGGCCTTGCTCAAACCTTCCATTGTAAGTGGAAACATGCGGTCGTTCATAGCCTGTTTGATAATCTGGGTAGATTCCGAATAGCGCCAACCTTCTTCTGGGTTTGGGTTAATCCAAACATGATGTTTGAATTTCTGCGTAATTCGCTCCATCCACACCAAACCAGCTTCGGGATTGTTGTGCTCCACGCTGCCACCAGGCTGTAGGATTTCCCAAGGCGACATCGAAGCATCTCCCACAATTATCAACCGATAATCGTCATTGAACTTGTTCATCACCTCAAACGTGGGCGAAATATTATTGAAACGTCTGCGATTCTCTTTCCAAAGTCGTTCGTACAAGCAATTGTGGAAATAGTAAAACTCCAAATGTTTGAACTCATATTTGGCCGCGCTGAACAGTTTTGAGCACAAATCAACGTGGTCATCCATCGTTCCACCAATATCAAACAGCATCAGCACTTTCACGTTATTCTTCCGTTCAGGTCGCATTTCAATCTGAAGGAAACCCGCATTCTTAGAGGTTTTCTTAATCGTGGAATCAAGGTCCAATTCCTCTTCGTGGCCAAGTCGCGTGAAAACCTGCAATCTCCGCAAAGCCATTTTTAGATTCCGCGTGTTCAGTTCTTCTTTATCGCTCAAATCCTTGAATTCGCGCTTGTCCCAAACTTTAACAGCACTTCGGTTTCTGCTTCCAGCCTGTCCAACACGGTAGCCTGCCGGATTGTAGCCATACGCTCCAAAAGGAGATGTTCCAGCCGTGCCAATCCATTTGCTTCCGCCTTGGTGACGTTCTTTCTGTTCTTCAAGTAACTCTTGAAATCGCTTGGCCAATTCTTCCAAGCCACCCATCGCTTCTATCATTGCCTTTTCCTCATCCGTGAGGTTGTTCTCAGCCATATACTTCAGCCAATCTTCTTGAATTTTGGAAAGATCAGTTGGCGAAAGCTTCATGCTTCCAGCCACATACTGACTGAAAATAGCATCAAATCGATCAAGGTGTTCTTCGTGTTTGATAAGAATCGTCCGCGCCAGCGAATAGAAATCATCTACATTTTCTCCCAAGCCAGCTTTCACCGCTTCCAGCAACGTCAAATACTCCCGCAAGCTGACAGGAATACCTTCGTGTTTAAGGGCGTAAAAGAGTTGGAGGAACAATGGAATTTAGATTTTAGAGTGACGATTGAAGAATGGGCGGAGTAGCGAATTAGCAAATGGGAAGGGAATTGCGATGGTAAGTGAAAGATTGAACTTGGTGATTCATTTGAAGGTTTCGACAAATTGCTTTGCATTCGAAGTATGAAATATTGAGTTCACGGTTTGAACAATATCATGGCTCATGATTTTTCAAATATTCCTCACCAGTAAGAACAGGCAATTCTGAAAACCTGAAGTCCTTGCCGTTTCTTGTGATAATTATATTGCAGTTGGTGTGCAAGGCACAATGATATTGTAATGCGTCTTCAAAATCCGAAAAATTGGAGGAAAGACCTTTGTCAATTACGGTTTCAGAAAGATCGGAAACACTGGAAATGCTCCTGAATTTGCGGAGCTTTCCCATCACCGCCTCGGTATTCTCGTACTTTGAGAGCAAATAGTAAACAGTAGCATAGGAAACAGCCGATACTACCAGTTCAATCTTGCCTTTATCTGCCAAGGTTGCAATTCTAGCTGCCGTGGCAAAGAACGGTGCACGCTCACCTAGCAGATCGAGCATTACATTGGTATCAAGAAAGAGACGGTCTTTCATTTGTATTTTTCCTCCAAATAATCGCGATATTCTTTTCTTTCATCTAAGTCCACAGGAATTTGAACTCCGGTTGACATGCTTTTAACAAATGGCGAGATCTCAATCTCCTTCTCTCCCTTTCTCGGTTCTTTATTAGTCAATACTTTCAGGTACGATTCGATGATGCGCGATAGGCTTTGCTGATGCGAGGCCGCATATTTCTTTGCGTCTTCTATTACAGACTTGTCCAGCTTTAATGTCAATTTCGTGTCCATGATAATTTAATCTATACGTACAAATATAAAAAACCTATACGTCAATTAGCTTGGAATATTGATGAATCTTTACGCAGGCAAACGTTTTATTAGTCTCAACTCTGCAAACTAACGAGAATACCTTCGTGTTTAAGTGCGTAAAAGAGTTGGAGGAACATGATTTAGTTCAAAGTTCTGGGTTTAGGTTCAAGGTTGTCTCGATTAAGCTCACTTTGAACTCGTTTATCCAAGCATCCTTTCAAGCAACATCAAATCCTGCTCGTTCTTGATAAGCGAACCCAAATGAGGTGGAAGTTTTCGTTTTCCATCAACTGGTTCGTCTTTCAGTAAATCATCACGAAGTATGAGCGAAATCCAATCAACCAATTCGCTTGTGCTTGGGCGTTTTTTGATGCCGTTTACTTTACGGAGTTTGTAGAATTCTCCCAACGCTCGGTTCAGCATTTCTTCCTTCAATCCAGGATGATGAACTTCTACAATCTGCTTCATTTGTTCCTCTTCTGGGAAACGAATAAAATGGAACAGACATCTTCTCAAAAACGCATCTGGCAATTCCTTTTCGTTGTTTGATGTGATGATAACAATCGGGCGTTTTTTGGCTTTAATAGTTTGCTGCGTTTCGTAGCAGAAGAACTCCATTTTGTCCAATTCTAGCAGCAGATCGTTCGGAAACTCGATGTCTGCTTTATCAATTTCATCAATTAACAAAACCACAGATTCTTCTGCATCAAAGGCTTCCCAAAGTTTTCCTTTCAGGATGTAATTGGATATATCATGCACTTTTTCGTTGCCCAATTGGCTATCGCGCAAGCGTGAAACGGCATCATATTCATACAATCCTTGCTGTGCTTTGGTGGTTGATTTGATATGCCAAGTAATCAACTTCTTACCCAACGAATTGGCAATTTCATGTGCCAAAAGTGTTTTGCCCGTTCCTGGTTCACCTTTAACCAAAAGCGGTTTCTCCAAGTGAATGGCTGCGTTAACCGCCACCTGCAATTCGTTGGAGGCGATGTATGTTTTTGTTCCTGTAAAGCTCATTTATTTCGTTTTGTAATTGGGTTTGAAGCTTCAAACCCTAACTATTCCAAATCTTCCAACTTTCCTCTGCTTGTCTTTCCAACATCTGAAGCCCGTTAATAGTTGTGGCGCCACGTTTTCTACCATTCCTTAAAAATACGGTCTCAGCTGGATTGTAAATCATATCGAACAATACGTGTTCGGGTGTGATGGATTCGTAAGGAATATCTGGGGCTGCGTCAATGTTTGGAAACATCCCGATTGGCGTGCAATTGACAATGATGGAATGTTCCCAAATGTCTGCTGCTGTAAGTTCTTCGTAGGTAAAATCGCCTTCATCGGGTCTTCTTGAAACCGAGTTGCATTCAATCCCCATGTCTTGCAAGACATGAAGCGCTGCCTTTGCCGATCCTCCTGTTCCAAGAATTAGTGCTTGGTCGTGGCCTTTAACGTGCGGCTCGATGCTTTCTTTGAAACCAATTACATCCGTATTGGCTCCTTTCAGATTCCAAGAACTCCCAATGCGCTCAATGCAAACCGTATTTACTGATTGAATTGACTTAGCACAAGGCTCCATGCAGTCAAGCAATGGAATGATGAATGTCTTGTAAGGAATGGAGACATTGAAGCCAACGAGCTTAGGTTCAGAACGGATAATTTCGTCTAACAGAGTCAGCGACTCAATCGGAAAATTGCAGTATTCGGCTTCAATGCCTTCAGCCTCAAATTTATCCGTGAAATACTTTTTTGAGAACGAGTGGGAGAGAGGGAAACCGATAAGGCCAAATTTTCTCATTACTTGCTGGCTGCCATTTTTTCCATCACAAAAACAACAAGGAAACCGAAAACGCACAGCGCAATGGCGAACCAAAGTTGAGATGGTTCTCCAGTAATTCCTTCAAAATTCAACGGGGAAACATTCGATTGAAGGAACGGAACTTCCTCTCCGTGACTGTTGATTCTGAACTCAGTTGTTTCTTTCCAGGGCCAAACTTTGTTCAAAGAACCAATCATGAAACCTGTAAGCAAGGCCATAGTCAATGCGTAAGCCTTTTTAAACATCCACGAAAGGAAATTTGAGAATGAAACGATTCCGACAATGCAGCCCAGCATGAAGATGCCGATATTCAATCCATACTTCGTAATCATATGAACGTCAATGGCTTTTAGTCCATCTACCAAGCCGCTAATAGAACCAAGCACTGTGCCGTAAGCACCCATCAAAAGAAGAATGAAACTGCCAGAAATTCCGGGTAGAATCATGGCACAAATGGCTATGCATCCTGAGATGAAAATGTAAATCAATCCATCAGGAATTTGAGATGGAGCGGCAATGGTTATGTAGAACGCAACGGCAGCCCCGATCAACATCATTCCGATGGTTTTTACATTCCATTCCTTGATTTGTCGACCGATGATAACGCTAGAGGCAACGATTAATCCAAAGAAGAAAGCCCAGAGTAGAATCGGGTATGTTTCGAGTAGGAACGTTATTCCTTTTGCCAAACTGATAATGCTAGTGAAAATACCAGCCAAAAGAACCGCAAGGAAAGATGCATTGGTCTTTTTCCAAGTAGCTTTTATTCCTTCTTCTTTCAATGTTTTGAAAACTGAAAGATTGAATCCTTTAATGGTGTCGAGCAGTTCTTGATAAATACCCACAATAAAGGCAATGGTACCGCCAGATACGCCTGGCACGACATCTGCCGCACCCATTGCTATTCCCTTTACGTAGAGAAGAACGAAATCTTTTGTGTTTCGAGAAGTGGTTTCAGATGCCATTAATATTGCTCCATATTTTGGTCTATTTCGTTGGCCCAAGCCAAAATTCCGCCCTTCAAATTATGAAGGTTGGTTAATCCGAGTTGCATTTCCAGCGCGTTAATCACATTGGATGATCGTGCTCCACTACGGCAATGAATCACAACAGGCATGCCCTTTTCTATTTCACCTGCTCTGTTTAGAATTTCGCCCATTGGAATAGGATTACCGCCAATATTGCAGATTTCTACTTCGTATTCTTCTCGCACGTCAATGAGTTGAAATTTCTCACCAGCATCCTTCATTTGCTTTAGTTGCTGTACTGTTACTTCTTTCATATTTAATTGGTTCCGAGTTTTGAGTTGCGAGTTGCAAGTGTAAAACCCGATTCTTTGTACTACATTTTACTGTCACAATAACAAATAACACTCTAAAAAAATACTTTTCTGTGAAAAATTTAGTGCTTTCTGTGTTTCTGTGGCTAATTCATTTTTCTTTTCTCGTTTTGGCAATCACGTCATTCACATTTGTTCCTTCAGGAAGATAGTTGAAGAATGTATCTCCACGAACTCCCAATCTCAGTGTTTCCAGCGGAATCACTTCGTTGGGAGCAATGTTTCCCAAGTTTACATCGTAACCCAGTTGATTTATGAACCAAACTTGTTGGGCTTTAATTGGGGCTTCCCAAAGAATACTGTCTTTCGGAATGACATCCAATATTTTGCTGATAAGCGAAACGTGAGCTGATCCATTCGGACGGTAAATTCCCACATTCCCACTTTCGCGCGCTTCGGCAATCACTTTCCATGAACCAGCTTCTAGCTCTGCTTTCATCATCGATTTCCATCTATTTGGATGGATAATGATTCCCGCTTCTTTCGATCCAACCTCAGAAAGTGTTCTGAAATCCTTCGCCATTTCGTGGATAAGTTCACACTTAGTGTCGTGTTTTAAATCGATAGAACCATCCGAAACCTCGGCTGTGTCAATTCCTAATTTGGTAAGGAGTTTACGGTAATCATCAAACTGCCCTCTAACAAGAAATGCTTCAAAAAGCGTTCCTCCCAAATAGACCATTATACCAGCTTGCTGATACAATTTGATCTTTTCTTGAAGGTTTTTTGTGATTAACGAAGTTCCAAAACCAAGCTTGACAAGGTCAGTCAGATGATCGCTTGATTCTATGAGGTTTTCTGCTTCGCGTAAGCTCAAGCCTTTGTCCATCACCATCGTTAGCCCAGCTTCTCTCGGCTTGACCGTTCGTTTTGGGATGTGACTAAGTTCAAAGTTCATTACTGTCCGTAGATCTGAATGAGATCCATAACCCTTGGAATATGAATCGCTTCAGGAAATTGCTCAAACAAAAGTAGGTGTTTGTCATAATCTAGTTCGAGACCATTCTGCAGAAAGTGCAATGCCTCTGACACTTGTCCGGATGCTAAGAGCAAACCCGATTCTCGATAATGCAATTCAGCATTTTCTGGAGAAACTTTCAAGGCTTCCATCAACACTTCGGTTCCAAGTTCTTCGTCAATGTGATAAAAAATAAGTACTGCTTTCGATACCCAAAAACGAACATCTTCAGGATTGATGGACGTTGCCTTTTCTAGCGCTTCAATTGCTTCTTCAAACTCTCCGTTTTGTTCTTTTAAATCAGCCAAGAAGTTCCAATACTCTGGGTCAGTGGCATCAATTTCGAGTGCCTTTTCTATGTAAGGAAGGCACTCATCGTAGCGTTCTTGTTTTTCGCGGACAACGGCCATTCCGTACCAAGCTTCTGCATGAAATGCATCTGAATCGGCAATTTCCTTGTAACGTTCAAAAGCCAAATCAAAATCTTCACGACCTTCAGAACATTCGGCAATTCCAATCAATGCATCGGCATTTTCTTCATCAATGGTCAAAACCTCGTTAAAGTGTTCTTCCGCCTTGTCCCATTTTTCGAGTTCCAAGAAACAATCCCCAATTTCTTGCTGCGCCATCATGTGTTTTTCGCTCACCGCAAGTGTGAACTCAAGCGCCCAAATTGCCTGCTCAAAATCGCGCTCCTTAATGTAGAAAGTTGCCAAATTATACCAAGCATTGTATTCATACGGATTGTCATCCAAATACTTGGTAAAGTAGTCGATGGCAGATTCGCTATCGCCCATCATATCAAAAAGGAAGCTGATTTCATAAATCAAGCCTTGATCAGAAGGTGTATCCTTCAATCCCATTTTTAACTGGCTCAGCGCTTCCAATTGGTCTCCCAACGATTGATATTCGTAGGACAGAAGCAGCCGCACATCGTTCTTGTGCTCAGCAGTTTCCAAAGCGCGATTGTAAATCTCAACGGCTTGTTCATGCTTGCCCAATTTGCTTAAAATGCTGCCTTTAATAATCAGCATTTCAGGATTGTTGGGCATGATGGCTTCAAGAAGATTGATTGACTTCATTGCGCCTTCGTAATCTCCTTTGAGACCAAGAATATCGGCACGTTTTAGTTCAAATTCGCTGCTGTGTGGGTGTTGATTTGAAGCCAACTCCAACACTTTCCAGGCTTTGTCAAAATCAAGCCTTTCCATGTAATGTTCAATAAGTTCTTCAAGATCTGCGACATCAAAGTAGTACTGATCATCGTGCGCCAACATGTGTTCGAAACGCAC
Source organism: Flavobacteriales bacterium (assembly GCA_021741155.1). Classification (GTDB taxonomy): domain Bacteria; phylum Bacteroidota; class Bacteroidia; order UBA10329; family UBA10329; genus UBA10329. The sequence goes on from JAIOYP010000036.1 coordinate 15,879, forward strand.
TAAGCACTCGTTCAATCGCTCTTCTTCCTGTTCTCCTTCAGATTCAGAATGCATGGGCTACGGGTTTATCAAGGGTAAGCATTAAATAGACGTTTCCTTGATTTTGTGCGGTTCTTATTTTCAACAACAATTGTTCAAAAAAAGTATAAAAGGGCGGCAAAAATAGATTAATGAAGTGGAATTAGCATTGGTTTTTTAGCACGATTTTGAAGTTTTCGATGAGGGATTCCAAATTAGATAGCAGCTCAATCGTATCATATTGACTCAGATTCGATGATGAACATCATCGCATCAAGTCCCGTTATTGTTTAAACTTGTACCTCATACCAATAGATATGTCAGAACACGAATTACAAGCCATTTTCGATAGAAAAATCGAAAACGAAGTAAAGATTGAACCGAAAGATTGGATGCCCGATGCTTATCGGAAGAACGTACTTCGTCAGATGTCGCAGCACGCCCATTCCGAAATTGTAGGTATGCTTCCAGAAGGAAATTGGATTACGCGAGCGCCAAGCTTGAGGAGAAAGGTGGCCTTATTGGCTAAGATTCAAGATGAGGCTGGTCACGGATTATACCTGTATAGCGCTGCTGAAACTCTTGGCACAGACCGCGAAAGAATCGTTTTGGATTTACTCGAAGGCAAGGCCAAATACAGCAGTATCTTCAATTACCCAGCACTTACGTGGGCAGATATAGGCGCTGTTGGCTGGTTGGTTGATGGGGCAGCAATTGTCAATCAAATCATGTTGCAGAAAACAAGCTATGGACCTTATTCAAGAGCGATGATTCGAATCTGTAAAGAGGAAAGTTTCCATCAGCGTCAGGGATATGAAATTCTACTCACGCTTTGCCGAGGGACAGAGGAGCAAAAAGCAATGGCGCAAGACGCGTTGAACCGCTTTTGGTGGCCAAGTTTGATGATGTTCGGACCGTCTGATAAAGATTCTCCGCACTCAGCACAAAGCATGGCTTGGAAGGTAAAGCGAATGGGTAATGACGAGCTCCGTCAGAAATTCATTGATCAAACAGTAAAACAGGCCGATTTTCTAGGGCTAACTCTTCCTGATCCAGATTTAAAGTGGAACGAGGAGAAAGGACAATACGATTGGGGACAGATTGACTGGGAAGAATTTTACAACGTCATTAAAGGCAACGGTCCCTGCAATAAGGAGCGATTGGCAGCACGCCAAAAAGCATACGATAATGGTGCTTGGGTAAGAGATGCAGCCACGGCATACGCCAAGAAAAGGGCAGAACGAAAAAATAAAGAAGCAGCATAAATTAGTTCAAAGTTTGAGGTTCAATGTTCAACGTTGATTCTCATTGAACCTTAAACATTGAACATTGAACTGAACAAAATGGAAAGAAAAGATTGGCCTCTGTGGGAGGTATTTGTGAGAAGCAAAGCAGGATTAAGCCACAAACACTCGGGAAGTCTTCATGCTCCTGATGCAGAAATGGCCATTAGCAACGCACGCGATGTTTATACACGCAGAAGCGAAGGTGTGAGCATTTGGGTTGTAGAAAGCAAGCACATCCATTCTACACTCGAAACGGACTCTGAATCCATGTTCGACCCGAACGAGGATAAAATCTACAGACACCCAACTTTCTACGATATTCCTGACGAAGTAGGACACATGTAATCATGGAGAAGAAGCAAGCTTTATTCAATTACTTACTTCGGTTGGCTGATAATTCGGCTATTCTCGGTCACAAGTTGAGCGAGTGGTGCGGACACGGACCAGAACTCGAAGAAGACATTGCCATCATCAATACCGCTTTAGACCTATTGGGTCATTCACGTTCGCTTTACACCTATGCAGGTGAGGTTGAAGGCAAGGGAAAAACCGAGGATGATTTGGCATTTCTTAGAATAGAACGGGAGTATAAGAATGCGCTCATCACCGAACTTCCGAACGGACATTACGGAGATACGATTGCGCGTCAATATCTGTTTGATCAGTTCAATTATTTACTCTTTATCGAGTTAGAGAAATCGTCTGATGAAACCGTGGCTGCCATTGCCGCAAAGGCCATTAAGGAAATCCGTTATCACCTCAGAAGAAGCATCGAATGGACGCTTCGTTTGGGAGATGGAACCGAAGAAAGTCATGCTAAAATCCAAGAAGCTTTTGATGATGTTTGGGCTTATACAGGTGATTTGTTTGTTCAAGATGATAGCGATTTGGTGATTATTGCTGAGGGAATCGGTCCCGATTTGAAAGCAATTCAACCAATTTGGAGAGAGAAGGTGAAAGCCACATTGGCTGAAGCTACGCTCCTCATTCCAGAAGACGGATGGATGCACAGCGGAAGCAAGCAAGGACGGCACACCGAGCACATGGGCCATATTCTTTCCGAACTACAATATATGCAGCGCACCTACCCAGGTTGCGAGTGGTAAACCTCTTCTAATGACAGATGAAGAACTTTGGGATTTACTTGATGAAGTCATGGATCCTGAGATTCCTGTGCTCAGTCTGGTCGATCTTGGAGTTATTCGGAAAGCAGAATTCGTTGCTGGAGACCCAGTTATCACCATCACACCAACTTATTCTGGTTGTCCAGCTATGAAGGTGATGGAAGAAGATATTGAAGCAGTGCTCCAAGGCGTTGGATTTGATGAATACACCATCAAAACCGTGCTGTCTCCCGCTTGGACAACAGACTGGATTACCGAAAAAGGACGCAAAGCGTTGCAGGATTACGGTATTGCTCCGCCAGAACAAGCCACTTCGGATAAAGGCGCACTTCTTGGTCATCCCAAGGAAGTTACCTGTCCTAATTGCAAAAGCCGTAAAACAAAAATGTTGAGCCAATTTGGCTCAACACCTTGTAAAGCATTGTATCAGTGCAACGACTGCAAAGAGCCGTTCGATTACTTCAAGTGTATCTGAATTACTTCAGCCAAACCTTGACAAAAGTTCCTTCTTCCTGAATGAAGATGGCTTTGCTGAGATCATACGAGTGTGTAATTTTTCCTCGCGTAAAAGTTGCCGTGTAATCACCTTCAATGGTCAGACTGCTAATCCAATTCCCACTGTACTTGTATTCCCAACCAGGCATGTTTACAATCACCTCATTGTAGGTTTCAAGAATTCGTTTTAAATCTGTTTTGCTGTACATAGCTTGAGCAAAAAGGTCGAATGGGTTGGATAGTATCACAACCAATCCGAGAGAGAATAAGTACTTCATTTGATTATAATTTAAAGTTTACGCTAAAGTAGAGAAACATCAACAATCAATTGTGATGGTAGTCACTCTATTAATTGACCATTTGCAGGCTTGGGGTATTCGAGTGGCTTTCTACCTTAGTCGCTTCAAAAACATAAGAATGTCATTCAATATTATTGATTTCCACATAGAACAAAGAGTTGCGGTTATTACGCTGAATAGACCGGATAAACTCAATAGCTTCAATCAGTTGATGGCCTATGATGTGCAATCGGCTCTAGATCACTGCATGGAGAACCCAGAAATTCGTTGCGTAGTGCTTACTGGAGCAGGAAGAGCGTTCTGTGCTGGGCAAGATTTAGAAGAAGCTATTGCAGCTGACGCAGCAACGATTGAAGAGCACGTTGAGCTGAAATACAATCCAATGGTTCAGAGGATCCGCGCCATCAAGAAACCAGTGATTGCTGCCGTGAATGGCGTTGCCGCTGGAGCAGGGGCAAACCTTGCCTATTGCTGCGATATTATTGTCGCAGCAGAAAGCGCCAAGTTTATTCAATCGTTCATCAATATTGGGTTGATTCCTGATACAGGAGGAACGTATTTTTTGCCAAGGATGGTTGGTTTCCACAAAGCCACGGCCATGATGATGTTGGGCGATAAAATGACAGCACAGGAAAGCAAAGACTTAGGCATTGTTCATCAGGTGTTTCCGGATGATGAGTTGATGGATGGAGCAATGGCTTTGGCAAAACGCATGGCTAAAATGCCCACGAAAGGATTAGGTCTCATCAAGAAATCCTTGAATATGAGCCTTCGTCATGATCTGGATCAGCAGTTAGAGGTAGAGAAAGACCTTCAAGGAAGAGCTGGTCGAACTTATGACAATGCCGAAGGAATTAATGCCTTTTTGGAAAAGAGAAAACCAGTTTTTCGGGGCGAGTGAATTACACGGAGTTGAATAGAGAAAATGAGATACACAGAGAATTCTCCGTGTCCTCTGTGTAACCTCCGTGAACTCTGTGGTTAAAAATAGAAGATGAGCGAATTGATAGTTGGAGTTATTGGGGCGGGAAGTATGGGCAGTGGTATTGCCCAAGTCGCCTCACAGGCAGGTCATAAAGTTTTCCTGAACGACAGCAATGCTGACGCACTAGAGCGCGCAGCAAAAGGTCATCAGAAGATTTTCTCTCGTTTAGTGGAGAAAGGAAAAATGACCTTTGAAGAGGCGAATGCCTGCGCCAAGCGAATCACCTACACGCGAAGTATTGATGATTTGAAGCACTGCGGATTGGTGATTGAAGCCATCATCGAAGACCTCGAAATCAAACAAGGTTTGTTTCAAGAATTGGAAATGATTTGTGGTGAGGATGCGATTTTAGCTTCAAATACATCCACACTTCCTATTGTCGCCATTGGCGGAAAGCTGAAAGATCCAAGTCGCGTGATTGGAATTCACTTTTTCAATCCTGCGCCTTTGATGGCGTTGGTTGAGGTTATTCCAAGCATGCTTACGCGAGATGGTTTGGCCGAGGAGATGAAAGATTTGATGAAAGCATGGGGCAAAGTTCCTGTGATTGCTAAGGATACTCCAGGCTTTATCGTTAACCGTGTAGCACGCCCATTTTATGGCGAATCCATCAGAATATTGGAAGAAGGAATTGCAGACGAAGCCACTATCGATTGGGCGTTGAAGGAAATTGGTGGTTTCAGAATGGGACCGTTTGAGTTGATGGATTTGATTGGAAACGACATCAACTTTGCGGTTACATCCACCGCTTTTCAATCGTTTTTCTACGACCCACGATATCGCCCGTCCGTCATTCAGCAGCGATTGGTTGAAGGAGGATTGCTCGGTCGAAAATCTGGTAAAGGTTACTTCGATTATGCTGAAGGAGCCGTGAATCCAGAACCAAATAAGAGTAAAGCGTTAGGTGAGTTGATTGTGAATCGTGTTCTCTGCTTGCTCATCAATTCAGCCATCGATGCTTATCACCTCAAAATTGCATCCAAAGAAGACCTCGATTTGGCTATGACCAAAGGCGTAAATTATCCAAATGGTCTTTTGGCTTGGGGAGATGAGAGCGGACTTGCAAACGTGCTTCAACGCATTGATTTGCTTCATGATGATTATCGAGAAGAGCGCTACCGTGCGTGCGTGCTGCTTCGTAGAATGGTGAAAGAAGGCAAGAACTTTTACAACTGATGTCCGAAAAATCACTTCCAACACGTGTTGTAGATAAAATGTACAACAACGATTCATTCTCAAAATGGCTCGGAATTGAACGTGTGGAAGATGGTACGGGGAAATTGGTTCTCCGGATGACCGTTCGTAAGGAAATGCTCAACGGTTTTGACATCGCCCATGGTGGGATTACCTACAGTTTGGCGGATTCGGCTTTAGCATTCGCATCTAATAGTCACGGCATTCAAAGCGTTAGTATTGAAACATCCATTTCACACACAAAACCAGTCAAAGAAGGAGACGTTTTAACGGCAGTTGCCATTGAGAAGAACCTTACCTCCAAAATTGGTGTTTACGATATTGTGGTCACTAATCAGGCAGATGAAACGGTGGCCTTGTTTAAAGGAACGGTTTACAGAACTGGAAAAGAGTGGGAAGTTTGATGAATGGTTAAATCATTCCGAGTACCTATCTTAGATTTTTAAATATCATCATAAGAAAAGCAAACCATGAGAACAATTCGACTTCATATACCGGATGATTTTGAACTTTCGGAACATGATCTTTGTATGATTTTGGCATCCAAACTGTATGAGGACGGAAAGCTTACTGCTGGGCAAGCTGCCGCGATGGTAGGGGTTTCTAAACGGACGTTCATCGAGCTTTTGGGCAAATATGGTGTCTCCATTTTCGGAACTTCTATTGAAGATTTGAACTCAGATATTGCAAATGCCTAAAGTTGTCATCTGTGATACGAGCAGTCTCATTCTGCTTCATAAAATAGGAGAACTTCACATTCTGAATTTGGTCTATGGAGATATTTTCACGACCAAGGAGGTTGCAGATGAGTTTGGAGAAAAACTTCCATATTGGATTCACATCGAAGCTGCCAAGGATAAAAAGTATCAACAATTTTTAGCAACTAAACTTGACCTCGGTGAAGCAAGTGCTATGTCCTTGGCTCAGGAAATGGATGATTCTTTGCTGATTCTTGACGACCTGAAAGCAAGGAAATTAGCGAAGCAATTAAACTTGATTTTCACGGGTACATTGGGGGTCATTCATAAGGCGAAGCGGGATGGAAAAATCGCGATGGTAAAGCCAATTATTGATAAGCTGCTAAAGACGAATTTTCGAATTTCCAAACAGGTGGTAGAAGAAATTTTAAAGAAGAACAACGAATGATTTCGTATCGAAAAACAACTTTCTTGGTATCATTTAGTGTAGCAATTTTACTTTTTTCCTGCAACGGTAACGGTTCAGTTGAAAAGCAAAAAGCAGTTGATTGGCAAAACAGAAAAGTTTCCATCAATCCGCAGGATTCGCTTATTCATGGACAGTCGTATCTATCGGTTTATTCACAGATTTACAGCGAAACGGAACACCAAACGCACAATTTGACGGTTACCGTTAGCCTACGAAATACGAATATCGATTCCATTTACATCACGAGTGCTAAGTATTACAACACGCATGGAAATCTGGTTCGAACGTATTTCGACCATCCGATTCTGCTCAATTCCATGGAAACGGTAGAAATAATCATTGCCGAGGTAGACAAAGAAGGCGGGACTGGCGGCAATTTTATCTTCGATTGGGCCATTCCAAGTCACGATTCTATGCCGTTGTTTGAAGCGATAATGATTTCAACTTCTGGGCAACAAGGGTTGTCTTTTAGAACGGAAGGGAAGCGAATAAGATAGCATGCAGGAAATTATTGCCACGCTTATGTTTCTCATTGCAGTAATCGATCCTGTAGGATCGGTGCCTGTTTACTTAGAAGCAACCAAGCATTTTGATTTAAAACACAAACGGAAAATTGCAATTCGTGCCTCAGCGGTTGCGTTTCTGATTCTGTTGGTTTTTATTGTACTCGGTCAGCTTGTCCTAGAAGGAATGGCTGTTTCGCTCGATGCATTTCAGATTTCTGGTGGTGTTATTCTGTTTCTTTTTGCTCTTACCATGATTTTTGGAGATGGAAAACCTGAGATGGAAAAACACCTCATCAAAGACTATAAACACGTAACGATTTTTCCTGTTGCCATTCCGTCCATTGCATCGCCTGGTGCCATTATGGCGGTTGTTTTAATGACCGACAATCACATTTACACTATTCAGCAACAAGCACTTACGTCTGTATTGGTTCTTGTTGTGGTTGGAATAACCTGCCTTCTTCTTTTGGGAGCTAATAAGGTTCAAGAGCGAATTGGTGAATACGGAATCACGGTTATCAGTAAGGTGATGGGGTTGATTTTGGCATCGTATGGTGTTCAAAGTATTCTCTCGGGATTGAAAGGATTTTTTGCGGCATAAGGAAGGCAAAGCCTCAATAGAGTCTAAGTTGATTGTATTAATTTCGGTTTAATGACACCAGAACTCACTAGCAAACTCATACCCGGAATCGCCATGTTGGTTCTAGGCATTCTAGAAGCAATTGGTGGATTGTACATCAATGATAGGCGAACAAAAAATGACTTTACCATTGAGTTGATTTCTCTCGTTACGTTACCAACTTTTATCCAACCGGGTATTTATTTCCTTGTTGTTTTCGGAATGGGGTTTTTCTTCCCTGGCTTGGAAGACTATTTTGTTGGAACCTCCTTTTGGTTCCACATTCTCGCCTTTCTAATTTTTGACGACCTAACCCAGTATTGGTGGCATCGTATTTCGCACGCTAACAAAACCATGTGGAAATTGCACCGTCCACACCACGTGGTAGAGGAGATGGGCGTACTTGTTACTTATAGAAATGCCATTCTTTACTATGCTTTTATGCCGGGAATCTGGTTTTCGGCAGCGTTGGTGTATTTAGGCATGGGCTACGCATACCTGATTTATATTCCCATAAAACTGGTGGTTATTTTATTAGCTCATAGCGATACAAAATGGGATCGATTCCTATATAAATACCGCATTCTTGCGCCTGTTGCCTGGATTGTTGAACGGGTCATATCTACTCCAAGCACTCATTTTGCGCATCACGGACTTACCGCAGAAGATGGTGTTTCTCATCCTAATTGAAACTACGGCAACCTTCTATTTATATGGGATGTTCTATTTGGAACCGCCAAAATCACACGTAAATATCCGACCAAGTTTGGTGCTTGGAATCAGATAAAAGAGCCATGGTATGTGCAGCTTCTTTTTCCAATTATCCGCTCCAAAGACCCACGGAGCGAACTTCATTCGATAAAGACAAATAACGATTACGATCCATCGGTCGATTTTAAAGAGTTTACTAAATAGACTTGGTTTGTCCACAGCGTTCTGCGTGATTTCAGAATGCTTCGTTAAGTTCGCGCTCATCGTAATACAAGAACGTAATGAAACAAGCATATATAGTTGATGCCATCAGAACTCCAATAGGCAGTTTCGGAGGAACCCTAGCACCCGTAAGAGCTGATGATTTGGCTGCTATTCCTATTCGGGAATTGATGAAACGGAATTCCGATTTAGATCCTGCTGCAATTGAAGATTTGATTTTTGGATGTGCCAATCAAGCAGGAGAAGACAACAGAAATGTGGCCAGAATGGCTTTGCTTTTAGCTGGACTTCCGTGGTCGGTTGGTGGTGAAACAGTCAATCGCTTGTGTTCATCTGGTATGGCTTCTACGATTAATGCTGCACGCGCCATTCAAACAGGAAATGGTGAGTTGTATATCTCGGGAGGAGTGGAGCACATGACACGCGGACCGTGGGTTATTTCAAAGGCGAGTCAGCCTTTTGGAAGAGATTCGGAGATGCACGACACCAGCTTCGGATGGCGATTTATCAATCCAAAGATGGAGGAATTGTACGGTACGGAAGGGATGGGAAACACGGCCGAGAATTTGGTTGCGATGTACGGCATTGAGCGCGAAGCACAGGATTTGTTTGCCTACAATTCGCACATGAAAGCAGCGGCAGCGCAAGCTTCGGGAAGATTGGCAGAGGAAATTGTAGCGGTAGAAATTCCGCAACGAAAAGGAGATTCAATCTTCTTTAGTCAAGATGAATTTATCAAGCCAAAAACAACGTTGGAAGTGTTGGGTAAACTCCGTCCAGCGTTTAAGAAAGACGGTTCTGTTACGGCAGGAAATAGTTCTGGATTAAACGATGGCGCAGCAGCCATGTTGGTAGCTTCTGAGCAAGCTTTGAAAGATCACAACCTCAAACCACTGGCGCGAATTGTTTCGGCTGCCGTAGCTGGAGTTGAACCTCGGATTATGGGAATTGGTCCCGTTTTCGCATCCGAAAAAGCATTGAAACGTGCTGGCTTAACACTCGATCAAATCGATGTGATTGAGTTGAATGAAGCCTTTTCAGCGCAAGCTTTGGCATGTACGCGCAAAATGGGATTGGCAGATGAAGATTCGCGTGTTAATCCAAATGGAGGTGCGATTGCGATTGGTCATCCGTTGGGAATGAGCGGAGCACGAATCCTTCAGACTGCTGCTATTCAATTGCAGAAAACGCAGAAGCAATATGCGTTGGTAACGATGTGTATTGGAGTGGGGCAGGGCTATGCCACAATCATTGAACGGGCATGATTTACGAATTCAACGGAATGCGCCCAAGCATTCATCCAACGGCTTTTGTTCATCAAACGGCAAGTGTTATTGGTAATGTTCAGATTGGAAAAAACGTTTATATCGGCCCTGGTGCTGCCATTCGTGGAGATTGGGGTAGAATTGTGATTGAAGATGGCTGTAACGTGCAAGAGAATTGCACTATTCACATGTTTCCGGGAACGACCGTTTGGTTACATAAAGGTGCACATGTTGGACACGGAGCGGTTATTCATGGAGCAATCCTAAAGGAGAATTGCCTCATTGGAATGAATGCCGTGATAATGGATAACGTGGAGGTAGGAGCCAATTCAATCATTGGAGCACTCTCGTTTGTACCTGCGAATACCATTATTCCAGCACGGAAGATTGCGGTCGGCAATCCAGCCAAAGTGGTCAAGGATGTTTCGGATAAAATGGTGGAATGGAAAACGGAAGGCACCAAACTGTATCAAGGACTTCCAAAGGAAAGTCATGAAACGTTGAAAGAACTTGTGTTAGATGAAGTGCTATCTGCGGATTCTATTTCTATGGCTGACCCATACAACGGTCAGCAGAAAGGGATTTTTGAAACGTGGAAGAAGACCAAGTGAGAAGATTAAGTCAATTTCAGCAGACTTTCATGGCCATTTTGTTCTCCAGCAGTTGTCAATCTGAACTGGTTGCAACGGGCATTGCAGAAAGAATAGTTTGAATCCGCTTCAGTAAATCGACTTGTTAAACTGAGTTCGACCTAAGATCAGGAGGTTAATTAGGTAGGACTTGAAGATGAAAGTGTTTTTTTCTGTTCCTCTAACGACACGCTGGGTTCAACAGATGATGTGTTGCTTTCAATCCGCGACATCCCACGGATTAACCAATCAACTAATCAACCGATTCACTATTCTCTGATCCACTAACTTGCCGCCATGTCTTCCTATGCCCAGTTCGTTGAAGTGATTTTGCCCATTCCGTTGGAGGGCACGTTCACCTACCGCGTGCCGCGAGATATGGAAACCGAGATACAAGTGGGCAAACGGGTAGTGGTGCCCTTCGGACGAAGGAAACTCTACACGGGTATTATCTATCAGATACACGACCGTCCGCCTACAGCCTATCAAGCCAAATACGTGGATGATTTACTGGATGACGCACCCATCATCCTTGACACGCAACTCGCTTTTTGGGATTGGATGCGCCAATATTACATGTGCCATTTGGGTGATGTCATGAATGCGGCCATTCCTTCTGGACTCAAACTTTCGAGCGAGAGCCGCCTCACCATCCATCCCGATTTTGATGGAAGCATGGAAGACCTAGAGCCAGAGGAGCACGACATTTTGGAAGCCTTGCAGAATCAGGATTTCCTGACGATGGAAGACATTGCCACTATGGTGCGCAAGACCCACGTGCACCGCATTGTACGGTTGATGGCAGATAAGCGCATCATCGTTCAGTACGAGGAGCTTCAGCAGAAATTCAAGCCTAAAAAGGAAATTATTTATCGTTTGGCTCAATGGTTAGAGGATAAAGAGAAACTCGAAGAAGTGTTTGATGCGCTAGGTCGTGCACCCAAGCAATTGGAGGCGTTAATGCAGTTTTTGCAATGCTCCAGAACAGGAAAAGGGAAGGGAATTGTAAAACGGCAAGTGCTGGTTGGCGACCACTACATTTCGGATGCAGCCGTCAATGCCCTCATCAAAAAAGATATTCTGATAAAAGACGAGGTGGAGATTGCCCGTTTGGAAGATACCAGTTCGTGGGCGAAGCACGGAATTGTGCTCACTGAAGTTCAAGACAAGGCTTTTGAAGAACTCAGCCATTCGCTTATTGATAAAGATGCTGTGCTGCTGCATGGCGTTACGGGCAGTGGCAAAACGGAGATTTACATTCGTCTCATTCAAGAGCATCTGGCCAATGGCAATCAGGTGCTGTATATGCTGCCAGAGATTGCGCTCACCACCCAAATCATCAAGCGGTTACAAGAGCATTTTGGCGAAAAGGTGGGTATCTATCATTCCAAGATTTCGGATAACGAGCGGGTAGAAGTTTGGAACAAACAACTGAGCGATGAGCCGTATCAGGTCATTCTAGGTGCGCGTTCATCGCTGTTTCTTCCCTTCCAAAAGTTAGGTTTTGTAATCCTAGATGAGGAACACGAACACACCTTTAAGCAGCACGAGCCCGCTCCGCGCTACCATGCACGCGATGCAACTGCGTATTTATGTAAACAGGCTGGTGCCAAGCTCTTACTGGGTTCAGCTACACCAAGTATTGAGGCCTATTACAACGGCAAGCGCGAACGGATAGGGCTGGTGCATCTCAACGAGCGTTATGGTGGCATTCAACTGCCGTTCATAGAAATCTGCGACCTGAAGGTGGAACGCAAGGCTGACAGCATGAAAGGGCCTTTCTCATCGCAATTGCTACAGCGCATTACCGAAACGTTGGAGCGCAATCAGCAGGTTATCATCTTTCAGAACAGGCGCGGATACAGCAGTTTCCTGCAATGCAACAATTGCGGTTGGGTGCCCGATTGCATCAACTGCGACATCTCGCTTACGTATCACAAATACAGCAACGATTTGCGTTGTCACTATTGCGGACATGGAGATAAACCACCTTCTATTTGTCCGCAGTGTCAATCTACTTACATCAAAACCAAGGGTTTTGGGACCGAGCAAATAGAGGAGGAGCTGGCACTGCTTTTCCCTCAGGCAGTGGTGGCGCGGATGGATATGGACACCACGCGCGGCAAACATTCCTACGCCCGCATCATAAATGATTTTGAAGAAAGAAGAGTGGATATCCTTGTGGGAACGCAGATGGTCACGAAAGGTCTCGACTTCGACCACGTGGGTCTGGTGGGTATTCTGAGTGCCGATGCGCTGCTCAATTACCCCGATTTCAGGGCGTTTGAGCGCGCCTATCAACTCATGGCACAGGTAAGTGGTCGGGCAGGCCGAAAGGGCCGCAGAGGACTTGTGGTGGTGCAGACTTCAGACCCACAACATTTCATCATTGACCAAGTTGTGAAGAACAACTATGAAGGAATGTATGAGGTAGAATTGGCACAGCGCAAGCAATTTCGCTATCCGCCTTTCATCCGTATGATTACCATTACCATCAAGCACCGCGACAGAGAAGTGGTCGATAAGGCTTCAGATGTGCTTGCTAAGGAGTTGGCCCAGATTCCAGATATGTTGTTGCTTGGGCCAGAATATCCACTCATTCAGCGCATCCGAAACAAGTACAACAAGCAGATTATCCTCAAGATGGGAGGACAGAACATTAAGGAAAGGAAAGCGCGCATTTTTAGCATTATCCGAAGCGTTCATGCACAGAAGGAATTCCGTTCGGTGTTCTTTCAGCCTGATGTGGATCCGGTGTAGGGGCATAGCCGCTCCCTTTTTTGTTTCACTGATGCTGGAAGAGTCTAAGGTTTGATTCGTTAGGCGCTTCGTTCCTCAGCGAAACAAACGGCTAGTTGGTTTCATCTCGTCTGTTTCCCTGACGAAGGAAGGGTCTCAAAAATGATAAACAAATCAACAAAAAAAGAACGCCTCATCAGCCCCCAACTGCTCCCGAATCTCAGCCTGCTCATCCTTGTTCGCCACGGCTACAATCACCTGCGGGTTTTCTAGCTGCTTAATCCCAGCCACATTCTCCATCAACTTGCCGTAAACGTGCTTGTTGATTTTGTTTGGGTTGTTGCACATCCAGCGGAAGTCAACTCCAGCCTCTAAAAGTCCTTTTGAGAGCATTTTTCCTTTGGAAGCCGCACCCCAAACCACCAACGGTCGGGAAGAATCATGGCTCAATCGGAGAAACCACTTCAGCTTTAGGTCGAGAAAACGGTTGTCGGCATAGTTTGGGTCGTTACGAGATGACCTAGAACTGTGGTCGCGCCAGTAGTGAATGATTTCTGAGCACAGAATTACCTTTAATCCATTTCCAAAGAATCGGAAAGTAAGGTCGTAGTCTTCGGGATATTGGTCGGATTCAAATGCGCCACATCTATCTAGGTCTTCTCGGAAAACCATCCAACATGGAGAAGGAATCACGCATTCGCGGAAGATGTCTGAATAGTTGGTGCCAGTGGCGGTGAGTCGATTCAGCCACGATTCGTAATAGCGATAGCCATCTTTTAGTTCTTCGTCAGAAAAGTATTTCACTTGCCCGACTGCAACGTGACCAAGTCCACTTTTAATCAAATTCCGCTTCAGAATCTCCAGTTTGTTCGGAGCCATGATGTCATCTGCATCCATCCGCGTTACCAATTCGCCCGAAGATTTGGAGTAGGCCAATCGCAGCGCATCAATAATACCTGAGCCGTTATTCTCAAGAATCAGAATACGTTCATCCGCTTGCGCGAATTGGTCTAGAATGACTTTGCTATCATCCGTTGAGCCATCATTCACCACAATCAACTCCCAGTTGCTTTCAGTTTGCGCTAAGATGGAGGTGAAACACTCTTTCAGAAATTGCTCTGCATTCTTGCAGGGAATAAGGATGGAAATACGCGGATTGTCCGAGTTCAATTCTTCAGTGGTTCAAGACCAAACTCTTGAGAAATCCACCTCGGCCTTGCAATCGTCAAATTGGAATGAGAATGTACCATCATGGCCTTTAGCAACCTCAGAATACGTTTCATCCACAAGTTCAAGCACCAGATATTCATCCTTCACTGGGTCCATGATGATGTAATACTTGACTCCTTGATCGAGATAAATGTCACGCTTCACCGTGAGGTCTTTGGTTCGGGTTGATGGTGATAATATCTCAATGACCAAGGCAGGAGAACTGTCTAAGAACTTCTTATCAAGAAAGGGGAAACACGCCACCAAAAGGTCTGGTTGAATAACAGTGTTGTAATTGATCTTCCAATCTACCGGCAGCGAAACTTCGCAGTTTGAACAGGAGGAAAGTGCATTGTCCAATTGTGTAAATAGCTTTCCGCCTATCCGTTGGTGCTTGGGGGTTGGAGCGGGTGACATAGCATGCGGAATGCCATCTATCAGTTCCCAATTACCTTCCCACAAGAGGTAATCTTCATAAGTGTGTTCTGGTCGGTAATCTGATGGTAGTGCGAATCCCATGGTTCAAAGTTTATTCAAAGATAATACTCGAAGGTTTGAATAAGTTCAATTCTTCACCAGTTTAACCGTCTCCCGATGGTTGTCTGAGACAAGTTCTAGGATGTAAATACCAGCATTCAATCCATTAGAAGCAAGATTCAATCTTCCGTTTGATACAGTTTCGGTGACCACCAATTGGCCAATCGTGTTGTAGAGATTGGCTTCAAACGAATCGGTTGCAACAATTCTGACATCACCCGTTCCACTCGTAAAACCAGCCGTGTTGTAAACCTCAAAGAATCGAGGTTTTGGATTTACATCCTCGATGCCGATAAACCATGGCACGAGCCCACGGTCGTACATCCGTTGGTGAATAGGCGTATAGTTGGCGCCACCAAACAGCAGCGTATCTGCCTGAATAAAGAGTAAAGCCGCTTGTGGCATCGTCATTCCAGCCGAAAAACTGTAAGCCGCTTGAATCATAATCGCATCGGTTGCCTCACGACCAATGTCTTCCCAAATCTGCATCAGCGTTGCCGACCAAATATCTGCATCGGTATATAAGTTATTATTCAGGTCTTCAGGGTAATGGTCTGAACTTAAAGAACTTCTGCCGTTCCAATATTGATTGTGTCCATCCCACGTAAAGACATCGTTCCATCGGAATGGGTCAAGAAAACGCGAATACGATGAGGCGAAATAATCGCCAGTTGCTTCGTCCAATGTTTGTCGTTGCGTTCCTGAATTAGTGCCTGGTGCAGCAGCGTTCATAATGGCGTGGCCATACTCATGGATGATGACATCGGCATCTTCTGCATCGTCCACACCGCCTTCTCCAAATTGCAATCGGGGCGGACTAAAACCAGCATTGAAGTTGGAATTGTCGCTTCCGCTCAAAGCGTGCGCATCGACAACAATCGAGTAGTTTACAATATTGTTGAAGCCCAGTGACTGTATGTAATTCTGAAAATAGGTGATGTGGTAGAAGGCGTTTGCATCCTCAAATTCGGATTCGGAACGCGTGAAATTGAACTCAGGAGTGAGGCTGAAGGCTGGAACGGTTGCGGGCAGCGAAACCTCCTGAATCTGCACGTAATCGTTGCGCAGATAGAAGGTGTCGTTCTCAAAAGTGGCAATGGCTTCAACTGGAACGCGTTCCGCATTGAGTTCAAGAACATCTAAATCAGAATTATCGACATAAGGCGCACCGTAATTTACATTAGCAGTTGTGAGCGGATCGGGATTGAAAACCCAAAGCGTAACCACAGAATCCTGTGGCGCTGCATACGAAAGCAAATCGTTCTGATAAATCACCTTGGCGTCTTTGTCTAGCACCAATTCGTAGTATCTATCAGAAGTTTCGACCACTTCTAAGTGGATTACAGGAACCATTTCGCCTTCATAATCCATATACATTTCTGTTAGATTGTAATGATGCAAGGTGCCGTTTCCTGTCTGACTATAATGCACCATCAAACCGTTATGATAAGGCTCGTGATTGGGGAAATGAGTATCCACATTCTCAGGAACAGAAAATGTATGGTCGAAGTTGCTTAGAATGTGTCCTGCGTTATCAACGTTCACCTTTACCGCACCACGAAAAACCTGCTTTCCGTTAATGGTTTGCGCAAAGCGGTAGTGTTTCCCTTTCGGACTTTGAACCTCATCTGCTAGTTCAATTCCTACCGATTCGCCCTTTAGGTTGGGAATCGTATTGAGTAGATACTGCCTTACAGCCTCTTCGGTATTCAGAACGGAAGCAGAGGTGGGCATCCAAAACGCTTCCTTTCTGTCAATTGGTTGTGCCGCATCATCTTCGGTCACCCATTTTTGGGCGATGGTTGCCAACGGCAGTAAGGTGAAAAGTAGAATCCAGCGCATGAAACAAAGGTAACGACACTAATTTTTAGCTCACTCTTTCAACTGCTCTAAAACCAATTCATACAATCCATCAAATGAACTGGCGCGGCCAATCCACCGTTGGTTCTCATCAAAAAGAAATAAAGCAGGCGTGGAAGTAACTCCAAATTTCTCCAAGCTTTCACTTTTCCATCCTTTCAAATCATTTACGTTATACCAATCGAGGTCGTGTGCTTTGATGGCATCAACCCAATCGGTTTTTGACGTATCGAGCGAGATAGCGTAGACACCAAGGTCGCCTTTCATATTGTCGAATAAAGCTTTGAGTTTGGGAACCTCACGAATGCAATGCGAACAGCCAGACGACCAGAAAACTACCACGTTAATCTTTCCCGTCAAGGCTGATGTTGGAATGTAATGTCCCGTTTCGTTCGGGATTTTCATTTTAGGAATTTCACTTCCGGCCTGAAACTTTACCATCTTAGAAATGTTAGCTAGGGTTTCCTTCGAGAGCGGCAAATCACAGCTTCCGAGATATTTACGGTTTACGTAATCTACATACTCAGATGCTTCTTTATCTGTGAAGAAATCAATCAGCAAGTCAATCAGGAATGCTTGCACCTTTGGGTCCGTTTCTGGTCTTCCAAGCAGTAAATCAACCGCTTTCTGAATGCCAATCTCCGAACGTTCGGTGTAGCTGTAGAGGTATTCTAAAATCTTGTTTGATAAGAACGGGCTGGTGATGATGCGCGCATCCGAAAAGTCGATGTAATCGAAGTAATGCACGTGACTGAAAGCCGGATCGTTATCGAACGCTTTGTCCCATTCTGGTTTCTGAATACGAAGCGGAATCTTATCTAATTGAACCAAAACCTGCGCGGTGTAGCTCTCCGGAAAGAGGTTATTCAGCAGGCCAAGCGAATTGTTATACGACTCTGCCACGCGGTGATAAACCTTATTGAGCGAGTCAGAAACGGCTGCATGGCGCGGCACAAAAGGCGAGAGGTATTCCATCGCAAATGTGAGCGTATCCATGCTTTTTGAATACACATCCGAAAGATTCATCATGATATTGAAGGCATCGTTCTCCTTCGAACCATCAGCCTTAAACGCCATTCCTTTTCCGCTTTCGTAAATGTGGGCGGTGATGTTCTCCTGCTTGATGAGAATGAACTGGAAGGATTCGAGCGTGGCCACCTCAATCACATACACGCCATCCGTAAAACGCTTGTCGTAAGCGAAGTTGATTTCAGCCTCACCACGGTAACGCACGCTGTCTAGTGCAATCTGCATATCGCCCAGATACTTTGAAAGCTTTATGGTGCTGCCAACAGGCTTGGTGTCCATTACCAGTTTGATTCCGTTCTGACCGAACGAAGCAAGTGAAACAAGAAGCAACGGCAGCAATAGGATATTTTTCATGCAATGGCGATAAGGGCGATGGAAACTACGGCAAGCGAAATTCCGATCCAGTTTAGTTTTGAGAGTCGTTCGGAGAACAGCAATATGGCGAG
Source organism: Flavobacteriales bacterium (assembly GCA_021741155.1). Lineage (GTDB taxonomy): Bacteria > Bacteroidota > Bacteroidia > UBA10329 > UBA10329 > UBA10329. Next base: position 34,219 of record JAIOYP010000036.1, read on the forward strand.
CAAGGTACTGAGAAGTACAATTCCTGTATTGTTAATGGGGAAAACCACCGTGCTTTCGAGGTTTGGAAGATTGAGAGCTTGCAATAGAAAATGAATGGAGAAATAGTTAGGGATGCCGAGCGCAAACCCTGCCACGATGCTTTTTGCTTGAAGTGTCACGCCTTTGAATAGGCGGTTTCCGATGGTAATTAAACTCCCTATGGAGGCGGCTGTGACGAAAAGCACTCCAGAGAAAATTTCAAATTCTCCATTACCTAATTGTGTTTTCTGCACGAATTTGAGGATGGTATCAAGAAAACCGCTTCCGAGGAAAATGAGGATAGGGAGGAAGAGATACTTCTTCTCCAGAACTACTCCATCAGACTTACGGATGGTGACAAGCGTTACCGCTAGAATGGCAAGCAGAATTCCCACGATTATTAATCCAGCCAACGATTCATGGTAGAGAATGAACCCAGCCGCCACGGGAATAACCAGCGACATCTTATTGGCCACGGAACTAACTGCCACGCCCACTTTTTGTGAGGAAATGGCCATGGTGTAGAACACGCCAATGAAGGAACATCCTAAAATGAGTGCGCTCAAAGCCCAAGGACGAGTAACTATTTGTGCCACCGAGAAATTGGTTGGAGTCATCAGAAAGCCCAAGGTTGCCGCCACGATATAATTGACCGTAATGGCCTGAAAGGTGTGTACCTTGAACTTATCGAAGTACTTAAAAATCACCAGTAGAACCGATGATGAGAGGATGCTGAGCAGTAACGGAATCATCGGTTTCTGTAGGTCAATAAGCGATCGTTACCGACTTGAGTTTCTGCTTCTGGAGGTTCGTTTAATGCAATGGTTTTCACGCCCTTTTCAATCGTTAATGGAGCAACAAATCGTCTGATCTCATCCCACAATCCAGCATTGTAGAACGAACCATGAAGTGTTGGTCCGCCTTCTACAATCACCGATTGAATGTTTCGAGTGTGGAGTTCGGATAGGATGGCTTGCAGATTCATCACGCTTTCCATCGGAATCCGTTCAGCCCCATTTTTCCTTTTTCCTTTTTCCTTTTCTCCTTCACAGAAAACCAATGTTTCCGCCTCATCACTAAAGATATTGGCTGATTCAGGCGTCTCCAACTTTCCATCCAGCAGTATTCTAATTGGGTTCTTTCCCGAATACTTTCTGGTGGTTAAACTCGGATTGTCGAGCAAGGCGGTGTTCTTGCCTACCATGATGGCGGCTTCTTCTGAGCGCCATTTGTGAACGAGAATGTTTGCAGTCTCGCCAGTAATCTTCAAAGAGGGTTCGCTAGCTTTCGTTCTTGCGTTATCCACAAAGCCATCTGTTGTTTCCGCCCATTTCAGAATGATGTACGGTCGCTTCTTCTGATGGAAGGTGAAGAATCGCCTGTTTACTTCCTGCGCTTCTGCTTCAAGCACACCAATCTTGACATCAATTCCTGCTTCCATCAGCCGTTTGATGCCCAATCCGTTTACTTGTGCAAAAGGGTCGAGGCAAGCGATAACCACGCGCCTAATGTTCTTCTCAATAATGAGATTGGCGCAGGGAGGAGTTTTTCCGAAATGGGCGCAGGGTTCCAAACTCACATACAAGGTAGAATGGGGTAGAAGCGAAGCATCTTTTATTGAATGGATGGCATTTACCTCGGCATGGTTGCCGCCATACGGACTGGTGTGGCCTTCGCCAATTATGCGGCTATCGTGCACAATCACACAGCCAACCATCGGGTTGGGGGCCACAGAACCAGCGCCTAATTGCGCCAGTTCTAAGCAGCGAAGCATGTATTGTTCAGATGTGGAGGCCAACGGAGTGCTAAAAAGGCTACTTCATTTCTATGCCGAGGTGCTTCATCACTTCGGGCGTAAGGTTGTCCTCATCTGGTCCTACAATAACGATTGAGTTTCCTGTGCCATCAGCAGAACTGAGCACATATCGGTAGCCCAACTTGGCAGCCACTTCATCCATGGCCTTTTCCAATTTCTTCGCCACAGGCGAAAGCAATTCGCTTCGTTTGGCGTAAATCTCTTGTTCTGTATTACTAATCATGGCATCCATGTCGGCTTTCATGGTTTTCACCTCATTCTGGGCAATAATCTTTCCTGCATCGCTTAGTTCACCAGAATCCGACTTCTTCTGGAAGGCTTCCAATTTCTTAGCAATATCCGCCTTCTTCTTCTCAATCTCTGCCTGCTTTTCGGCTGTAAAGCGGTCGATGATGGTCATCATTTCTTTCGCCTCTGGCATGTTGTTCATCACCATATCCATATACACGTAGCCTATCTTGGTTTCATTGGGTACGTTTGCCGAAATGCCGATGAAGGCCAGAAGGCCGATAATAACTAGGTTTTTCATATTTGTTTTAGTTTGAGTATTCATGTTAAGAAAGAATGTTTTAAGCTCAAAAATGGGACGAAGGACGAGGGGCGAAGGACGGGCTCGTCTCTTGTCACTCGTCCCTTGTCTCTTAAATACGGAGTTACTAATGAGTATTTCATTATTTTTTCCGAATATCTTAATTCACGTGAGTAAGGTGGTTTAGTTATTTCGGCCGCAAGTTACATTCAACCATCAATGGGAGCAATTCTGCTGTTTCTTAGAAGTATTGTGTTTATTGTGCTTACGCTGTCCTGTACGCTGGTAGCATTGCTTGGCGGTATTCCATTTGGGCACAAATTCGCGTTAGGTACACAGCGTTTCTGGTCGGTTACCATGCTAAAGGTGTTTGGGGTAAAGGTGGTGCTGCACGGCAAGAAACCGCAGGTGGGATTGATGATGTCCAACCACCAATCGTACATCGATATTTGGCTCATTCCTAAATACGCCATCACTGTTTTTGTGGCCAAGGCCGAAGTAAAAAAGATGCCGTTGGTGGGCTGGGGCGCCAGTTCTGTAAACACGGTTTATGTGGATAGAAACGACAAGGAAAGCCGCCAAAAGACCAAGAATGCCATCTCTGAACGGATTAAAAAAGGGCGTTCGGTTATCATTTTCCCAGAAGGGACAACGGGCGATGGCAACGGATTACTTCCCCTGAAACCAGGCATGTTCTTTAACGCTGCTGAAGAAGGATTTCCCATCATTCCCACCGCCATCTTTTACGAAAACTCAGATTTAGCGTGGGTGGGCGATGACCCCATTGGTGCTCATTTTGCCCGCAACTTCTCTAAGCTATCTACCACGGCTCATATCGTTTTCGGAGAACCCATGACGGGCTCAGACGGGGAGGAACTGATGGAACGCTATCGGCTGTGGATGTTGGAGCAACTTGATTTACTGAAAAGCAAATTCCGAACAGAATTGTAGAATTCTTGCTTTAGATGACAACAGTCATGCATCTCACTTTGCGGCATACCTGTACATTTAGGCAACTTTCAACCTAAAAGATTGTTCTTGCACTGATGGCTCGCTTTTTTCCTTTTGTTTTTCTTGTTGTGGCGCTGGTTTCTGGTTGCAATCAGCCAGACGATAACGACCCGTACATCACCACAGCTTACGTGTTGCAAATTCCGCAGGGATTGCCGCCTATGGATGCGTTTATTCCGCTGAATAATCCGATGACCGTAGAAGGCGTTGCCTTGGGCAGAAAGCTGTTTTACGACCCCATTCTTTCGGGCGATAATACCCAAGCTTGTGCCGATTGTCACAAGCAAGAAACAGGTTTTGGCGACCCAAGGCGGTTTAGTGAGGGAATTGATGGAAGTTTTGGGAATAGACAAGCCATGACCATCATCAACATGGGATGGAATCAGTTCGGTTTCTTTTGGGATGGGAGAGAGACCACGCTCGAAGATCAGGCATTAAAGCCAGTGACCAACCCTATAGAAATGAATGCTACGTGGCCAGAAGTGGAGGTCAAATTGAATGCAAATGCAGATTACAAACTCCTCTTTAAGCAGGCGTATGATGTAGATTACATCGATTCGCTTACCGTTGCCAAAGCCATTGCGCAGTTCGAACGCACGCTCATTTCGGGCAATTCGAGGTTTGATAAGTGGTACAATCAGCAGAGTTCGCAACTAAGCGAGTCGGAATTGCGTGGTTTTGTGCTGTTTCAAAGCAACGATGGAGCCGATTGTTTCCATTGTCATAATCTGGGTGGGCTCATTACAACAAATAGGTTTGAAAACAACGGTTTAGATTTGGATTTTACCGCAGATTTAGGACACTTTTTGGTAACAGGAGATTTGGCCGATAAAGGGAGGTTTCGCATACCAACACTTAGGAATATTGAACTGACTGCACCATACATGCACGATGGTCGGTTTCAGACCTTAGAACAAGTGGTAGACCATTATAGTGAAGGTCTTCAGTGGTCAGAAAACATAAACGCATCCAGCCTACAGTTTGCACACGATGGAGGTGTACAGTTAACACCAGATGAAAAGCAGGATCTCATTGCCTTCCTCAAAACATTTACGGATCAGGAGTTCATCGCCAATCCTAGCTTCAGCAATCCGAATCCATAGTAACTTTACTTCATGAACAAGTATCTCATTCTCTTTTTCCTTTCAGGATTCGTTCTTAGCTCCTGCAATAAAGACGGTTGCATAGACCCAACCGCCCTCAACTACGACCCAAATGCCGAAGCAGAAGATGGTAGCTGCGTTTATTTAACGCAAAACCTGAATTTTCAGTTCAATTCAAAACTCGGAACGGCAGATTTTGCCTTTGATACCGAAGCATTGGTAAACGGACGCAAAGTGAAATTCACACGGGCTCAGATGTATTTGAGCGGATTCACCTTCAACGGAAACAGTGGCGAATACGCGCTTACCAACCCGTATCTGCTATTAAAAGCGGGTATTTCAGACTACAATTTGGGTTATTTGCCTGTTGGCGATTATTCCACCTTCAGTTTTAGTGCTGGGGTAGATAGTGTTTCTAATCACACCGATCCAGCCAGTTTTGCTAGCAGCAGCGCACTTTCGGCCAACAATCCAGACCACATGCATTGGGGTTGGGATCCTGGCTATATCTTTTTCGTTCTAGAAGGAATGGTAGATACAACTGCCAACATGGATGGTACCGCTAATGCTCCGTTTATATTTCATGTAGGAACAGATGCCCTTCGGGTGGATATGGCCTTTGCAAAACAGATTAATTCTCTTGCTGATGGCACCAACATCGAAATGGATGTGGATTGGCTCAAGTTGTTGGATGGTACAAACATGACGGGCGATGTAGCTACACGGTCAACGCATACTACCAATAACTTCAGTTTAGCTGCGCTGATGGTTTCAAACGTGGATGGGGCGTTTAGCGTGCATTGATTTAAGCAAGTCAAGAATGAATCGTTTAACTCACCCCCGTTCAGCTTGCTGAACGGGGGTGAGTTGTAAAAGCTTCGTACAATACACCAATGATCCTCCAAAAACACATATTCTCAATCCTTGGAAGTGTGTTTCTATTGCTAGCAAGCGGCTGTCAAACCGATGAGCCCGTTCCGTACAAACTCAACGTTCCCAGTTGGTTTCCCGAAATGGAAATCCCTGCCGAAAACCAGCTCACCAAGGCTCGGATTGAAGTTGGGAGAAAGCTGTTTTACGAACCGCTGCTGTCGCTCGATTCATCTATTTCCTGCGGTACATGTCACTTGCAGGAGAACGCATTCACGCAAGAACTTCCCATAAGCTTAGGAGTGGATGGCGCATTAGGATTGCGGAACGCACCCACATTGGCAAACATCGGTTTTGCGCCTTATTTCTTTCATGATGGAGGCGTTTTAACGCTTGAGTTGCAATCGCAACAGCCCATCTTTTCGGTAGATGAAATGCGTTTTAGCATTGCTGGTTTTCTTGAGCGAATTGAGAATGATGCCGAGTACAAACGCATGTTTGCAGAAGCCTACAACCGAGAGCCCGATGCGTTCGGAATAACCAGAGCCATTGCCAGTTTTGAGCGCACATTCATCAGCGCTACTTCTCGTTTCGATCAGTTTGAATACCAAGGAATAACGGATGCACTTTCAGAACAAGAAAAGCGGGGCAGAACGCTCTTCTTCTCAGAAACGGCTAAGTGTTCGAGCTGTCACGAACCGCCCTTATTCACCAATTACAAGTTTGAGAACATTGGACTATACCTCAATTATGCCGATTCGGGCAGAGCACGGATAAGCCATTTGTCAGAAGACAACGGAAAGTTCAAAGTTCCAACCGTGCGAAACGTAGAGCTCACCGCGCCTTACATGCACAATGGAAGCATGCAAACCTTAGAAGAAGTTGTAGAGCATTTCAATTCGGGAGGCGTAAATCATCCTAATCAGAGTGAGAAAATCCAACCGCTGAACTTGAATCAGCAAGAAAAAGAAGACCTAGTTGCATTTCTAAAAACGTTAACCGACCAATCCTTTCTCACGGATACGGAAATAAGCAATCCCAATTAGCCTGTTGAAAGTAATGTGACTGCCGTCACGGCTACCGAAGTTCGTCCACCTACATTTGTTGTCGAAATGGAAATAATTGGTTGGATAATGGCATTGGTAATTGGGCTCACGCTCGGTTTGTTGGGTGGAGGAGGCTCCATTCTAACAGTTCCTGTGTTGGTTTATCTACTCGCCATGGATCCAATTGTAGCAACAGGATATTCACTTTTCATCGTTGGCGTTTCATCATTTTTTGGAGCATTCAGCTACTGGACAAAAAAGCGTGTAGATTTTAAAGTAGTAGCAGTTTTGGGTTCAGCCTCCATTGCAGCGGTCTATTTGGCACGGAGAGTTATTGTTCCCGCCATTCCTGACGAAATCTTTCAGATTGGCGATTTCATGCTTACCCCCAACATGAGCATTATGGTGCTTTTTGCACTGTTGATGTTGGGCCCGTCTTATTCCATGATAACAGGAGAAACGTCATCCAAAGAATCACAAGAAGCAATCAAATACAACTATCTAGGATTG
>JAIOYP010000037.1 GCA_021741155.1 Flavobacteriales bacterium
GCTGATGAAGATGAATGAAAAGAGAAACGAGTATAATTTTCGCATGATGAATTGGATTTAGAATTCACGCGAAGTACAGCTGAGGAAAGCACTTAAAAGTGAGCCAGTTTATGAAACGGCCGTTTGAGTTTACGAAACGACTATCCGACCCTAATTCGCTTCAATGCGTCCTCAATCATTGCCTTTTTTTCTTTCGGAACGGAGATGGTCCGTTCGTTATCCATAACAAGTAGGCCTTCCGATTTGGAATAGCGTTTCACGAAATTGAAATTGACTAGATAAGAGCGATGCACGCGAATCATACACGGACGATCTTCCAATACGTTCTCAAAAAAGAGAAGTCGTTTGCTTACAAGCAGTTCCGAACCATTCTGAAGGAAAACTTTGGTGTAAGCACCATCGGCTTCAAGTAGCATAATGTCTTTTATCTCTACAAACAGAAAGCCATCCGAAACAGGCAACGCAATACGATTGAAGTCTTTTCCTTCGATGGATGCTTCAGCCAACTCCATTCGTTCAGACATGGAATTTGAAGACTGCCGTTCTTTCAATTTAGAAATGGCAGCCGTCAGCTTTTCGGGCTGAACAGGTTTTAGCAGGTAATCCACTGCTGAAAGCTCAAATGCCTTGATGGCATATTCGCTGTAAGCCGTCACGAAAATGATGCGGAAATCCATCTGTTTGAAGAACTGGCCAATCTGCAAACCAGAATACTGCGGCATTTCCACGTCCAGAAAAACTACATCGGGCTGGTATTCATTAATGGCAATCACGCCTTTAGGAACATCTTCGCACATGGCAAGAACTTCCACTTCAGGCGCGGTCATTTTCAATAACTGACGCAAGCCATTTCGGGCGCGTTCTTCATCGTCTATAATGATGGCTTTTATCATGCTTTAATCGGAATTCTAACAACCACTTTGGTTCCAACTGCTTTTTCGTTTTGGTAAAGGTCAATTATCTCCACCGAACCTGAAACACCTAAGGCGTTTTTCATGGATTGAAGTCGGTTTTCCGTAGCATCAGAAGAGAAACTTTCGTGTTTCCTATTCTGCTTCGCAATTTCTTCTGCCTTGGCGCGACCAACACCATTGTCTTCAATCGTCACATTCAAAACCTGATTGTTCTGTTCAAACCCAAGGCTAAGTTTCCGCAGACCTTCTACATGGAGTAATCCGTGTTTCAAGGCATTTTCAACGTACGGCTGAATAAGCATGGGCGGAATACGCGTTCCTTCTTGGTCGATGGAAGCATCTACTCTCACCTGAATTGCAAGTGTATCGCCAAACCGCAGCTTTTCCAGTTCGAGGTATTGGTTTAGCATTTCCAACTCTTGGGAAAGGCGGACTGTTTCTTTGGCCGAATTCTCTAAAATGGTTCTTGTCAATCCAGAGAACGTGCCGAGATATTTGATGGCGTTTTTCGTGTCCTTGCTCAATACCAATTCTTGAATAGAATTGAGCGCGTTGAACAGAAAATGCGGGTTCATTTGAGAGCGCAAAGCGGTAAGCTTTGAGCTAACAACTGCATGTTCCAATGCAGCTTTTCTGTTGATGTAACGAATACGAAGCAAAAACAAACCCGAAACCAATCCGATTGATAAAACAGCCACTAACAAATAGAACCACCACGTTTGCCAGAAAGGAGGTTTAATGCTGAACGAGAATGAGATTGTTTCTTCACTTCGAATACCGTCTTCGTTCTCCGCGTAAGCCTCAAATTGGAAATTCCCAGCTGGTAAAGCGTTGTAAAGAATCTCGATGCGATTTCCTGTTTGTTCGCTCCATGTTGTGTCCAATCCAGCAAGTCGATATTTCACTTTGCAGGTTCCTCGGCTTCGGAAAGCCAATACAGAAAGGTCGATTTTGAGTTCGTTGAAGGTGTAAGGAAACGAAGCGTCCTGAACATCTGAAACCACTCTATCGCCAAGCAATATGGTGTTTGAAATGAGCTTAGGCGCAGCAGCATTTACAGGTTTTAGCTCAAGAGGAATAACCGTTAAACCATCGTGCGAAGTCAGAAAAATATGATTTTCAAGAACGAGAATATCACTGATCTCTTTCAGTGGCATTCCATCCAATGCATCGAAGTGTTGGAGTTTCTCGTTTGCCAAACAATCCAATCCTTTTGAATGTGCAATCCAAATGGAGTTTCCATCAACATAGATACAATGAAGGTCGTTTGAGCCCAGTCCGTTCGCGGTGTTCCACTCTGAAACGATTTCGTTTCTGGAGACTTTCAGCAAACCGTTTGAGATGGTAGCAATCCAAATATTTTCAGTTTCATCCAACTGAATATCAGCGGTGAAAACAGGCTTTCCATCTTTCAGGAATGGCTCCATTTTTTCAGCATTTCCATAAAAAGTGCCGTCCTTAAATGCGGCCCAGATTTCTCCATTCTGTGTCACTACAACCTTCCGGCAATGACCATCGCGAAGCAACTCGCGTTCCCATTTTCCTTTCTCGTTGTGAAATAGTTTTGAAAGCCCAGTAACCGTTGCAATCAGCAGTGTATCGCCTTTCCCTCTTGTGAAATCTTTTGCATTTCCACCTTTAGGAATTTCTATCAATTGACCGTTTGATGCAATGGAAAATGAACCACGGGCAACACGCAGCTTTCCTTCATCCATAAAGAGTTTTTCTGTCGTTCGGTGTGTTCCTGATTTGGCCTCCAGAATGGTTTGAAAACGTTCGTTTTCAAGTTCAAATGAACTGACAGAACCGTTGGCATGACCAAGTAATATGTCACCATTTTCGCCTTTGGCGATGGCGGTTATGTTCGAAAACGAATCACCAAAAAATTCCTTTCCATACTGAAGTATTTCGATGCTGGGAGCTACTTGAATTCCGTTTTCTAGCGTGGCGAACCAGTAGTTTCCTTCTCTATCTTCCATCACATCCGCCACGCGCTGCTCGGGCAGAAACGTTCGGGTTTTTAAACCATCAAAAAGGATGGCACCAGCGTTTGTGGAAACCCATATGTTTCCTTGCTTATCTGTTGAAACACGATTAACTCGCGAACGAATCTTGTCATTGTCAAAGCCATCAAACGGAACAATCATTTCTTGTTGAATCTCCATCCAAACGGCTTTCCCATCGGAGTTCCGTTGCCACAGAACTAGCAGTTTACCTTTCCATTCAACGAAGTGCGTTTGCCCTTCTAGATACGAAGCAAATTCGCTTGGAACTTCGAGGTAATCTGATTCTGGTTGATTGGCCGCTATTCGATAAAAACCGTTGAAAATGGAGAAAACGATGATTTCGCCTTCTGCCGTGACATGAATGTTTTCTGTGTGCGGTCGCTCATCTTCCGCAAAACCATAAATGAGTTGATTGTGCTCAAAACTGACGTGATGGAGTCCGCTATCTGAGGTGAGCCACAATCCATCTTCGGTGGTTTTGAAAACGGGAAACTGCTTCTCGTTCTCAGACCAATCCTCAAACAGTTTCAAACTGTTGTTCTCTACAAAAAAGATTTGCCCTGTGAAGGTTCCGCACCACAATCTTCCCATTGGATCCAATTCTAGATTGGAAATGGCACGACCGCTCAATTCTGTATTCTGATACTGCATGAAATTGGCGCCATCGTAGCGGAAAAGTCCTGCATTGCAACCGAGCCAAACGTAGCCTTGGTCATCTTGAAAAACACGGTAAACCTCTTTGCTTGGAATGTTTTCGGTCGAGGGCAAATAGAAATAGGGCTGCTGCGCCAAGGCCGAAAGACCTGACATCCAAACGAGAAGAACGGGCAGTAGCTTTTTCACGGGTGCTAAAAGTAGCCACCAACAAACTTTGCAGATCCTTCTAACTTCGCATCATGAGCAATCCAAGCTACAAACGACCATTACAACCCGCACCCGAGCGGCTTTATGAGAACGGAAAGTTCCAATATGCATCCTTTGATGGGCCAATTAAGAACCCAAATTTGATTGATGCCGAGAAGCCCTACAAACTTCCGCTTCCGCGATTTCTGAAGTGGATGCAACTACGCGAATGGCAGGCATTTCAGATCAGCAATGGAACGCATTTCGTGATGGTGGCGATTTACAATGCGAAGAAGATTTCGCTGGTGCAATTCATCGTTTACGACATCGTAAACAACAAGAAATTCCGCTACGAGAAGAAAGTTGCGCCATGGTCAATTGATGTGGCAACGGGCTTGTTCGGAACAGAATCATCGTACGTAAGTAAGAATTTCAGCCTCATCGCGAAGCACGATTTGGACAAAAACTCACTGGAATTGTCGGCTTCTATCCGAAATCAGAAAGGATTGCCAGATGTGGAAGCGAAATTCAAAGCCACACACGACACCAAGAACTATGAACCGATGGTGGTTTGCATGCCGTTTACAGAGAAGCGCGCCATGTATTCGCACAAATGCTTGATGCCGCTTTCGGGCAGCATTCTGTTTGGAAAGGATGTAATCGCGTTTCCCGAAAAAATAAGCCAGCTCATTATTGATGACCACAAGGGCTATTATCCGTATCCAACGGTTTACGATTGGGTAACTGGTATTGGTCGCGATGCAGAAGGAAAACTCATTGGTTTCAATTGCACCGATAATCAGATTCTAGACCACGAAAAGAACAACGAAAATTGCCTGTGGCACAATGGTAAATTGAGCGTTTTGCCTCCAATTAGGGTTACAAGGCCAGATGGCTATGAAGGAATTTGGTTTGTAAAGGATAATTATGGCAAAGTTGACCTCGAATTTCGTCCTGTTATTCACACGGCCGTGGATGTGAATTTGTTCATCTTGAGAAGCAAATACCAAGGCCCTTATGGGTTCTTCAACGGCTTTATCAAGAATCGTGATGGCGAGAAAGTCGCTATTAAGGAACTCTTCGGAATGGGTGAAGATTTTTACCTGCGGGCTTAGGTTGCAACCTAACACCAGATTGCACGTTAGCAGAAACTCAGAATATCGAATGCGAAAAACTCAACTTATCATCTTCTTGCTTCTCTTTGGGTCTGTGGCATTTGCTCAGCCAATTAACCATTGGGAAACCTTGGTTTACGATTCGGTTCAGTGGCGCTACGTGCCACCCACATCTCCAGTTTCTAATACTTGGAGCGATGTTGCCTTCAATGATGCCACTTGGAACGTGGGAATGGGCGGTATCGGTTTTGGCGATGGCGATGATTCTACTGTTGTTTCAGGGTTTTCGGTTTTCATGCGCCATCAATTCGTCATTTCAAATCTGAGCAATCTTGTAGAACTGCAATTGGCAGTTGATTATGACGATGGGTATGTGGCCTATCTCAACGGTGTTGAAATTGCCCGCAGAAACATGGGCAACGTGGGAACAATTGTTGCATACGACACCTTTGCTACAGGAGACCATGAGGCGCTTCTGTACAGTGGTGGAATTCCTGAAGCAATTGATGTGAATCCGAATCTGCTGGTTTCAGGAGCAAACGTCTTGGCTGTTCAGGTTCATAATCGCTTTGCGGGGTCGAGCGACCTCACATCCCGCCCATTCCTTTTTGTTGGAACAGCATCAACCCAAACAGTCTATGGCGATATTCCAACCTGGTTTACTCCTCCTGTCAGCCTCACGTCTCAGCTACCCATTGTAGTTCTGAATACCTTGGGACAGGCGATTGTTGATGACCCTCGAATCGTTGTTCAAATGGGAATCATTGATAACGGATTTGGAAATCTGAACAACCAGAATAATCCGTTCAACAATTATGATGGTCTGATAAATATTGAGCTGCGCGGATCAAGCTCCCAGAGCTTTCCCAAGAAGCAGTATGCATTCGAAACACAGGATTCGTTGGATAATTCGTTGGATGTTTCTCTCTTGGGAATGCCGATTGAAAATGATTGGATTCTTCATGCACCTTACAGCGATAAATCGCTTATGCGTAATTACCTCACTTACAACTGGTGGCGCGACATGGGTTGGTATACTACTAGGACAAAATTTTGCGAGGTGATTCTGAATGGCGAGTATCAAGGAGTTTACTTACTCATGGAGCAGATAAAATGGGACAACGATCGCGTTGATATTGAGAAATTAGATTTGGACGATAATGCAGGCGATTCACTTTCAGGAGGGTACATTTTCAAAGTAGATAAGATAACTGGTAGTGGGCAGTATGACTGGGCTTCGCATGTGGACACTTTTCAAGGTCAACCCAAGAATATCAATTTTCAGTACGATTATCCCAATCGGGATGAGATAACGGTAGAGCAAGAATCCTATGTCCAACAATTTGTGCATGATTGGGAGCAATCGTTGATTGATTCTACCTACATGCAAGCTGATATCGGCTACCGGAAGTATGTGGATGTCAATTCTTTCATAGACTATTTTCTTGTTGAAGAATTGACCAAAAATGTAGATGGATATCGACTTTCTACGTACTTGAACAAACAACGCGATTCTCGGGGAGGAAAACTGCGGGCTGGACCGGCTTGGGATTTCAACATTACTCTTGGCAATGCCGATTATTGTGATGGCGGAGAAACCGAAAATTGGGCCTTAGATTTTCCTTGCGGCCAACAAGTAATTCCCTTTTGGTGGCACCGTATGAACCAAGATTCTGTTTACTGGAATCAGCTTCAATGCCGATGGTGGGAATTGCGTGCTGGACTGTTAAGTTCGGATAGCATCAATGCACAAATAGATGCCAACGTTGCCTTTTTGGGTGATGCCGCAACGCGGAACTTTGAACGATGGGACATTCTCAATTCCTACGTTTGGCCCAACAATTTCGTTGGTGGATCCTACGAAGCAGAAATCACCTATCTCAAGGATTGGATTTCTCAGCGGCTACAATGGTTGGATTTGAATATTGGCGGGCAGCAATACGGTTGCGCATCAACCTTCTCGCAAATCATCACACTATCAGAGATTAATTACAATTCGCACGATACACTGAACACACAAGATTGGTTTGAGCTTCAGAACATCAGTTCGGATACCGTTGACCTATCCTTTTGGACTCTTTATGACGGAAACGAGTTCAATACCTACACCTTTCCCATGGGCACTTACATTCTTCCAGACAGTTTTTTGGTTGTAATGAAAGATGAACTCGATTTTGTCGATTACCATCCTGATATAGAAAACAGAGTCGGTTCCTTTGGTTGGGGTATTGGAAATTCGGGAGATCAAATTATGATTCGCGATCGCTGGAATGATTTGGTCTTGGAGATGGCGTTTTTAGATGAAGCCCCATGGCCAACCGAACCCGATGGCGACAGCTATACCTTAGAAAAATGGTCGTGGGCCACAGACCTCAACAATCCGGCAAGCTGGCACGCTGGCTGCGCTGGTGGTTCTCCAGGAAAAGCATTTACCTATTGCATAAACCTTGGAATGGATGAAAATGAACTTGGAAATGAGTTCCGTATTTATCCAAATCCAGCAAACGATTACATCAATATTTACTGTGCAGAAGCAGGTTTAATGAGCATTTTTGATTCCAGTGGACGTATGATAAGTAAGGAAAATCTCCTTTCGGGAGTTCATAATCAGCAGGTTTCGCTTTTAACGTCAGGCCTATATATGGTTAATATTACTACTGTTTCTGGCAAACGTTTCGTGAAGAAATTGGTAATCAATTAAAAGTTAATCACCATTCTTGTGTTGGAATAATCTCAAAAGGTATTTTCGCGCAAAATTTGTTTACAAATGTTATCAGATAAAATTTCTTTGGTTGTGCTTGACATGATGGGTACCACCATTGTGGATAAAGGCGAAATTGACAAATGCATGCAGGATGCGTGTCAGCAGAATGGACTGAATGTGGGCCTACCGCAAATCAAATCCATGGCAGGATGGTCAAAGATGAATGTGCTTCAAACACTTTGGCGAAAAAAGCTGGGAGCAGAGCATCCAGATCTTGATGACAAAGTGGAGGAAACCTATTACTCCTTCTGCGATATGCTTGAAGCGTTTTTAGATTCAGCCGAATTTGAACCAACTGAAGGAGCTGAGGATACAATTTCTTGGTTGCGAGATAACGGAGTAAAAGTGGTGCTTACAACTGGTTTGCATCGCGAAGCAGCAGATGTGATACTTGAAAATTTAGGTTGGGACGAAGGATTGGACGCTGATCATGTTTCTATTGGTCAGAGCGTTGTAGATATGACTATCTGTTCGGATGAAGTGGTAAAAGGACGACCACAGCCATTTCTTATTTTGAAGGCGATGAAGCAATTCGCAATCACTGATTCTAAAAAAGTGATAAACATTGGCGATTCGCAGGTTGATATTTCTACAGGTAAGAATGCCAAATGTCTGATGAGTTTGGCTGTGACAAACGGAGCGCAAGGCGAAGATGTGTTGCGTAGGTTGGAGCATGACGGACTACTTCCAACATTGGGCCATTTGAAGCCCTTTCTCGCGAAAGCGTTTAAATAGTCGGTGGTCACATTTAGACTTGGTTGGCTCTCAATGGCCATCGCGAAGCAAGAAATTGAACGGAAAAAGACCGGATGCAACCGCAATGAAAAAATCGCGTAGAACTTTTTCGTGCTATGCTTACATCTGAATTTATATCTTCATTCCATCATATTCTAAATTGAATCATTTCATTTAATGTCCTGGACGAATTACCACAGTCACACTGACTACTGTGACGGCACCAACACCCCAGAAGATTACATCCGAAAAGCCTTAGCGCTAGGAATGCCAACCTACGGGTTCTCTTCGCACGCGCCCATCCCGTTTTTCGATTGTAAATGGGCCATGAAAATCGATGATCTGCAAGATTATGTAGATGAGGTCTATCGCTTACAAAAGAAATATGACGGCCGCATTGAGATTCTGCTTGGTTTAGAGGTCGATTACCTTCCTGATAAGATGGGGCCAACGGCAGATTTCTTGCAAACTGCTGGGCTGGATTATGCCATTGGTTCTATCCATTTTGTGGATGCCTTTACGGGCGGAAAAGGATGGGAAATTGATGGCACGCTAGAGATTTTCAAGAAAGGTCTTTTCGAGATTTTTAAAGGCGATGTGAAAGCTGCTGTAACGCGCTATTACGAATTGACCCGCGAAATGATGATTGAAGATTGCCCCGAAATTGTTGGGCATTTCGATAAAATCAAAATGCAGAATCTGAAGGAGCATTTCTTCTCTGAAGATGAAAAATGGTACCGCGATGAGGTGATGAATACGCTTGAGGCAATCTCGAAAACAGATGCCATTTTGGAAGTGAACACACGGGGTCTTTACAAGAAACAAGCGAACGAAACGTACCCAAGTAAGTGGGTGCTAGACGAAGCTTTTAAGTTGGATATTCCTGTTCAGATTAACAGCGATGGGCACACGCCAGATGAAATTCTTAATGGCTTTGAAACTGCCGCTGAATTGCTGCTGAAAGTTGGCTACGATAGCTGCGTTATTCTGATTGATGGCCAGTGGGCTGAAGTTGGTTTGACCAAGGAGGGCTACGATATTTGAGTTTGGATTAAAGGAAAAACGAAAAAGGAGAAAATGTCAGAATACGTTTTCTCCTTTTTCGTTTCATCTTTTTTCCCTCACTACGGAGACAGTTGCTCCATAATCCAACCAGCTCCATTTTTGATGTAAACAAAGCGGTCGTGCAGGCGGCTTGGGCGGCCTTGCCAAAACTCTAATCGTTCGGGAATAACCACATAACCACCCCAATGAGCTGGGCGCGGAATTTCTACATCCTTGTACTTTTCTTCCAGCTCTTTTACCGAATTCTGAACCTGGCTAGGCGTAGAAACAATGCTGCTTTGTGCCGATGCCCATGCACCAATTCGGCTTTCGCGCGGACGCGTAGCCCAATAGGCATCTGACATCTCAACAGGCACTTTTTTAACGATGCCCTCAATGCGAATTTGTCTGTCTAACTCGCTCCAATGGAAGTTGAGCGATACAAACGGATTGCCTGCAATCTCAATGCCTTTTCGGCTGTTGTAGTTGGTGTAAAGCACAAAGCCATCTTCGCTTACATCGCGCCAATACACAATGCGGGATGATGGCCGCCCAGCCGAGTTTACTGTGCTTAAACACATGGCATACGGATCCAAGATTTGGGCGTTTACGGCTTCTTCCATCCATGTGGCAAACTGCTCCATGGGGTTTTCGTTCAGGTCTTTTTTGGAAAGGGGCTTTCCCGCCATTTCCCGCCTGATGCTGTTGATATAATTACGGACTTCTTCGAGGCTCATCGGGGTCAAAAGTAGGTGTTCACGGCAAATTGGAATTGCTCCAAGAAAACACGTTTGAAAGCAGAAATGTTGTTCTGCTCGTAAAAAAGCAACATGGCTTTTTTATAATCAATACTATCTACCGTTCGGAATGAGATGGGGCAAAAACCGTTTTCAATCAAAATGGCGTTGCTGATGATGCGAGCCGTTCGTTTGTTGCCGTCTCCGAATGGTTGGATGTAGGAAATGAGCACGAGCAAAAGCAGTGCTTTCTCAAAAACGGCTGAACGCGCATTTACCAGCTCGCACATCTGCTGTAACGCCTCCTTTATCTGAAATTCGTTGTCCAACGGTTTGTAATTCGTTCCCGAAATACCGACTCTTCGCTTGCGGATATTTCGGTCAATGCCGAGTTCTTTCACCAATAGGCTGTGAATGTCTTCGATGTTCGAAACCGTTAAAGGCGAAATGTACTTCGGATTAGCAATGATAAAATCCAGCGCATCCTTGTGGTTGAGGAGCATCGTTGCCTCATCTTTCGATTTGCCTTCCGTAGTTATCTTCTCGTTCAACAGACGCTCGGTCTCCAAAAGCGAGTAAGTGTTCCCTTCAATCTGCGAGGATTTCCAACTCAGATCCACTGCCAAGCGAGTCAGTTCCTTGCTGTATTCCGCTTCCGAAAGCTGCGAAACGTTGTCCTTATAGGTCTGCTGAAGCGCATTGAGCCGCTTGAGTTCTTCTGCTGTGAAAAGCGGAACGTCTTTCAACGTGTTGCCAATGAGTTCGAAATTGAAACCGTCAGCAATATCCCTCTCGTCAATTTCCTTCTCGAAATAGCTTTCCTGATCTATCGGAACGAACAAACGATAAGCAGCATTGACCACATATTTGGTGGCTTTTCCTTTGCCCTCTGTTGCCAGCAGATTTTCTGCCACCAACTTGGACAAAAGGCGCTTGGTGGTGGCGTAGGCCACATCCGAATTCACGCCATCGTGTATCTCTTTTGAAGAACACGCAGCATGTTCTGCTACAAATTCAAGGATGATGGTACTACGCTCGTCAAGCATTTGTGGCTCAATTGAATTGCAAATGTAGCTCAAATTGGCAATAAAATGAGCTACAAATGGGGGTTAAATGAGCTTTATTTTGAAATCGCGCCTTACGGTATTGATGTAATTGTGGACCTCTTTGAGGCTCTTCTCCTTGTTTTCTATTGACCTTCAAAAAAGTCTTCATCTAATTCTTTTACTTCGTAAGTTGTTTTGATTTGCACCCCAACATTGAATTCGTGCATCAAATCAACAAGCTTAAATCCATCAATAAGGATTATAGAATGATGAGCGTCATTGGCTTTTTTTACTGCACCAGTATGAAAGCTGGAAGTTGTAACAAATACACCTTTACTGGTATCTCCGCTCATTGCACCGATGAAGTTTCGAATCTCAGTTTCTCTAACGCTGTTATCACCGTAACGTTTGGCTTGGATATAAATTTTTGAAAGTCCAAGTTTATCTTCATTGATAATTCCGTCAATCCCACCATCACCAGATTTCGAAGTTTCAATAAAGTCACCGTAACCCATCTTCTTCAGAAGAATCAATATGACTTTCTCGAAATAATAAGGGTCGATAGTTTTTAGCTTCTCAAGCAATTCATTTTTAGTCTGGAGTTCGATTTCTGAAAATCCAGAATCAATTAAATCTTGAGGAGTAGAGTTTTCTATTTTGGAAACAGTTGATTTGCCCTTGTCTTTTTCGTCCGAATAGAAATTTAGAAAGTCAGACCCACCCTCAACATCTTTTAGCTTGAGTTCCTTTGCTTGAGATTTTCCCTTGTCTGTAATTTGAACCATTCCCCGTTCAGGGTATATAATGAATCCTCCTTTTTTCAAATATGATTTTCCCCAAGCAATACGGTTCATGATGAGAACGTCACCACTTTTCGTCTTTTCCTCCAGCATCTCTTTTGGGAAATGCGAATAGTATTTTTCGACAACACGATTGAGTAAATCCCTATGGTGAATGATTTTTTTATCACTCAAAATGTCTAGGATTGGGTTAAACGTTTCGTGAAACTTTGGCAATTCCATGTTACTTAAGCTTTTAGTTGAAATCAGACAGTTGCCGAAAGTAACGAAATCATAAATCGGTAGGTTTGAGCTCGCTCATGCAAACTGTTAAACGCCTCATCCTCCCCACCGTTTTTTCCAAACAGAATTCATTCGTCTAAACCTCCGCCTCCAGCACCTTTTCAAATTCACTAAGCGAACGAATTTGAGCCGTTTTGAACGGATTCAGCGTTTGAAGGTCTTTATCACCAGTTACCAGAAAATCAGCCTTTGAGAAGGCGATGAGGTCTAATAGGAAATTGTCTTTTGGATCGCGGTTTTCAAAGCTCTATGCTTTTTTCCGCTCATAGACCTGCTTCCTTACTACTTCGGTTTCTTCTAAAATTGTTTCTTCCGAAAATTCATCCGTTTGGAATGTTTTGAGCAAGGCCGTGAGTCTTGTGCTTATCTCATCCTTTTCCAATTTTCCCGACAGTTTGAGCTTTTTCCTTTTTAGGCCGCTTCTAAACCAGCGCAAGAATTGGGTCTGTTCAGCAAACTGTGTCAATCCCGACATTCACTCCCCAATCTTTTTGCAACTTTAGAACCTAAATACGGTTTATACCTACATGAAAATCACTCTCCTGTCCCTCGTTTTGGGACTTTCTTTTGCCCTCTCGCAGGCGTTCGCACAAAACCACCAAGGCCCAGCGGCCGAACGATTTATTCAGGGTAGCGACTTCGTCCGTTTTGGCGAAAAATCGAACGTTGCCGAGTTTGTGCAGCTACGGGCTGATGTGCAATTGCCCGCTTCTCAGTTTCCTATTTGGGCAAAAAAGGCCTTTAAGCTTGATGCAAACATTGGCTTTGTAAAGCTGCGCGATGAAGTAGACAACATCGGCATGCAGCACAGCCGTTATCAGGTAACGAACAACGGCAGGCAGGTTTTCGGTGCCTTTGCCTATACCCATGGGCGCAACGACATGGTTGCATCCATCAACGGGAAGCTGCCAACCAACATTGGCGTACGCCAGCCGGCATTAACTGAGGCCAATGCCTTGCAATACGCAACCGATTATGTGGATGCCGAATCCTATAAATGGCAATTGCCAGTGGAAGAGGCCCACTTGAAGTGGGAAACGAACGATGCCACAGCCACCTATTTCCCGAAGGGGGAATTGGTGTACATCAACCCAAGCTTCGACTTTAAAAACGAGTACGGATTTCGCCTTGCCTACATGTTCGACATCTATGCGCACAAGCCAGTTGGGCGTTTCGTGATTTTTGTGGATGCCCTATCGGGCGAAGTGCTGTTTAAGAATGATCGCATCTGCTCTGCCGATGTGGTTGGCACCGCAGTTACGGGCTACAGCGGCACCAAGTCTATCACAACAGACAGTTTCAATGGCAGTTTTAGGCTTAGAGAAACGGGCCGTGGCAATGGCGTGCGCACACTCAACATGAACGAGGGAACAACCTACGGCAACGCAGTTGATTTTACGGATGCAGACAACAATTGGAACAACGCCAATGCCAACTACGACCAATATGCCACCGATGCGCACTGGGGCGCAGAAATGACCTACGATTATTTCCTCAATGAGCACGGACGCAACGGCATTGATGGCAATAATATGCTGATGTATAGCTACCTGCACTATGATGTTGGGTACGACAATGCCTTTTGGGACGGACAACGAATGACCTTTGGCGATGGTAATGGAAATCCGCTGGTTGGCTTAGACATATGTGCCCACGAAATGGCCCATGGGGTAACCGAAAACTCCGCAAGCTTGGTATATCAAGACGAATCGGGCGCACTCAACGAATCGTTCTCGGATATTTTTGGCGCTTCGGTAGAGTTCAAACAAAACCCCGCCTCTGGCGATTGGACGATGGGCGAAGACGTGGGCACGTTCCGCTCTATGAGCAACCCTCCCGCCTATGGCGATCCCGACACCTACAACGGCAACAATTGGGCAACCGGCACCGCAGATAACGGGGGCGTGCACACCAACAGTGGGGTGCAAAACAAGTGGTACTACATTCTTGTGCAAGGCGAAAACGGCACCAACGACCTTGGAAATGCCTACTCCGTTACGGGTATTGGGTTAGACGATGCGCAGGCCATTGCTTACCGCAACCTAACGGTCTATCTCGGAACGTCTTCTACTTATGCTGATGCCCGCTTCTACTCCATCCAATCGGCAATTGACCTTTTTGGAGGCTGCTCGCCCCAAGTTATTGCCACCACCAATGCATGGCATGCCGTGGGTGTGGGAGGTGTATTTGACCCAACGGTTGTGGGCAATTTTGCGGCCTCTATCACCTCCAACTGCCAAGCGCCAGCCACCATTTTGTTCAGTAACCTAAGCACAAATGGCTCTTCTTTTTCGTGGGATTTTGGCGATGGAGGTACCAGCACGGCTGTAAACCCTACGCATACCTATACCGCGTTTGGCAACTACACCGTTTCGCTTATGGTTGATGGCGATAACTGCGGAACTGCCACCGAAACGCGCCCGAATTACATCAGCCTAAACGCCACCAATCCGTGCGTGGCAGTAATGCCAAACAGCGGAAGCCAAACCCTTACGTGGTGCACGGGAACGTTGTACGACAATGGCGGGCCAACGGACAATTATCAGGATAACGATAACGTTACAACTACCATTTCGCCACCTGGCGCTACTTCGGTCACGCTCAATTTCAGCTCCTTTGGGTTTGAAGAAGGATACGATTACCTCTACATCTACAACGGGCCAACCACGGCCAGTCCGCTGCTTGGGCAGTACGATGGGTTCAATTTGCCAAACGGAGGAACGGTCAGTTCAACGGGTGGCTCTATCACCATTCGCATGGCATCAGACCAATATGCCAATGAATCGGGCTTTGCGCTTACGTGGCAATGCACGCAGCCAAATTCTGCACCAACGGCCATCTTCGCGGCATCTGTTCAGCAAACCTGCAATGGCGAAGTAAGCTTTGCCGACCAATCCATCAACGGTGCTACTTCTTGGCTATGGAATTTTGGCGATGGCAACACCTCCACGGCTCAAAATCCGACCCACACCTACCTTAACGAAGGCACGTATTCGGTAACGCTTACGGCAGCCAACACCTTCGGGAATAATGTGGTTTCTCAGAACAACCTCATCACCGTTGATAGGCCAGATGGCCCTGCCGCTTCGGGCAATTTCCGTTGCGATGCAGGTGTGCTTGGCCTAAGCGCCAACGGCACGGGCACCCTCCACTGGTTCGACCAGCCAACAGGCGGCTCGCAGGTGGGAACGGGAGCCAATTTCAACACGCCATCACTCAATACAACCACCACTTATTATGTAGAGAATGAAGTGCTGCCCGCCACCTACAACGTTGGACCCACTACCAATACCATCGGCACGGGAGGCAACTTTGAAGGAAATCAGCACCTACTGTTTGATGCGCTGGATGCCTTTACCCTAAAAACCGTGAAGGTGTATGCTGAAGGTGCCGGAAACCGCACCATCCAACTTAGAAGCAACACAGGCACAGTTTTGCAATCGACAACTGTGAATGTTGCCACCGGAACGCAGGTGGTTACCTTGAATTTTGACATACAGCCTGGCAATAATTATCAGTTAGGCACCAGCGGTACGCCCAACCTCTACCGAAACAATGCGGGAGTAAGTTATCCGTACACGGTGCAAAACATCGTTTCGATTGTTAACAGTAGCGCTGGCGTAGATTACTACTACCACTTTTACGATTGGGTAATAGAGACCAAAGGCTGCCTTTCTAATAGAACAGCTGTGGTTGCAGAAATTGCAGCAGCACCATCGGTTACAAATGCTTCGCGATGCGGTACGGGTTCTGTCGCACTTTCGGCATCTGGCTCGGGAGATTTAACATGGTTTGATGATGCCGTAGCTGGAAGTCAGGTCAATACCGGAACAAGCTTCAACACGCCATCCATCAGCACCACCACGTCTTATTTTGTGGAGAGCGAGATACTGCCAGCCTTGGTGTATGGCGGTCCGGCCACCAATGTTTTTGGCACGGGAGGCAACTTCAATAATATACAGAGCTTACTGTTCGACTCGTATCAAGCATCCACCTTGGTATCGGTAAAAGTGTACGCCCAAGGCGCAGCCAACCGTACCATTGAGTTGAGAAATGCGGGCGGAACGGTGCTTCAAAGCGCCACGGTCAACATTCCGAATGGCGAAAGCAGGGTCACGCTTAACTTCAACCTTCCGGTCGGTACAGCTCTCCAACTCGGAACTTCGGCAGCACCAAACCTCTACCGAAACAATACGGGGCCAAGTTATCCGTATGCTGTTTCGGATGTGGCATCCATCACTTCAAGTACGGCAGGTACCGATTTCTACTACTTCTTTTATGATTGGGAAGTGCAGAAGCAAGGTTGCACCACGGCACGAACGGAGGTAATTGCCACCGTTAGCCCAACGCCTACCGTTTCCGTTTCTGCGGATGAGGAAATTTGCGAAGGAGCATCGGTAGAACTAACCAGTCAACTTACAAATGCCAGTGCTGTGCTGTGGTCAACAGGCGAACAGACGGCCAACATTACTGTCAATCCATCAAGCACAACTACTTATTCTGTTTCTGCCACCAACAACTGCGGAACGGTATCGGAAGATGTGCAAGTGGTGGTAAATCCGCTGCCTACGCAACCCGTAATTACATTGAATGGTTCCGAATTGCAAGCAAACGGAGGAACGGGTTATCAATGGTATGTTGATGGCACTCCAATTGCAGATGCAACCGCCTCAACATATTCGCCAACCGAAGCAGGAGATTATACGGTTGAAGTTTTTGATGACAACAGCTGCCCTTCCATCTCCCAACCATTCAACTGGATAACGGTTGGAATTGCAGAACAGGCAAACGGACTGAGCATCTACCCGAACCCAATGCACAGCGGCTTCACCATCAAAAGCCAAAGCCCAATTATGCAATTGCTGATCTACGATGCACAAGGAAGATTGGTGATGGATCAACGTCCAAACCAATCAACGGTTGTTGTTCCCGTATCGGAATTGGCGAATGGTATGTATCAGCTTAAAGTGCTTTCGGACGGTAATTGGTTTTCAGAGAAGCTGGTTAAACAATAGGGTGATTGTAGTTGTTACGAGAAGGTTCATTGAGCGCGAAACTCAAAAATCAGCTTAACAATAATTATGAGGAAGGCCAAACGTAATGAAATCGTGCCGAGTTCATTTGGCTATTTTTGACGCTCGAAAACAGGAAGTATGTACTTGACTAGAATTACTGCCGTTGCCTTTGCATTCATTCTCAGCTTTGTTTCTGCTGAGACAATTGCACAGGAAGAATGGACTTTGGAGCGTTGCATCAGCTACGCGCTGGAACACAACATCCAGATAAAGCAGTCTGCTCTACAGCAGGAATCCGCCCGATTAGACAAGACCCAATCACTGGCGCAGCTTTTTCCGAATCTGAACGCCAGCACAGGTTTCAACACCAACTTCGGCCGCACCATCGATCCAGGATCAAACTCATTTGTGACTGATCAGGTTAATTCCAACAATTTCAGTATTGGCTCAAGCGTGACTCTTTTCAACGGATTCCGCCTGCTTAACTCATTCAAGCAATCGCAAACAGACCTGCTGGCTGCCGAATACGACCTTCAAGGTTTGAGCAACGATATCAGCATGAACATCGCCACAGCTTTCATGCAAATTATGTTCAGCGAAGAGCTACAATCGGTAGCAGAACAGCAATTGGAGGTAACGAAACAGCAACTCGAACGCACCAAAAAACTGGTTGATGCAGGCTCGCTTCCAGCAGGAAACTTATATGACGTGGAGGCTCAATTGGCTTCAAATGAGCTTCAGGTTATAAACACTGAAAATGCATTGAGTTCAGCCGTGCTTACTCTCAAACAAATGCTGAACCTCCCGGCTTCTGAATCATTCAGGATTAAACGACCACTGGTTGACACGCCTATTGAAACGCTTGGAGCAACAACCGTGGGAACGGTTTACGATCACGCCTTGAACAACTGGCCAAAAATAAAGGCAAGAGAAACAAGGCTGGAAAGTGCACAACGCGGTGAGAAGATTGCATTTGCTAATTACACACCAACCATCAGCGCAAATGCTTCTGTTTCAACCCTATTTTCAAGTGCTTACAAGAATTCCTACTTGGATTCTTCATTCAACCTTATTCGAGAAGATATTCCTTACGGGAAGCAATTGGATCAGAACTTGAGCGAACGAGTCGGGTTTACACTGAACATTCCAATCTTCAACGGACTTCAAAGTAGAACTGGCGTTCACAAAGCACGTCTGAGCAGAATGAACGCAGAATTGCAATTGCAGGATCAGAAGAACCAACTGTATTCCTCTGTGCAACAAGCATACAACGATGCCACATCGGCTAAACGCCAATATGATGCAAGCGACAAGAGTGTAAACGCCATGGAAAAGGCTTTCGAATATTCTGAACAGCGTTTCAATGTCGGCATGATGAACACGTTGGAGTTCAACACATCTTCAAATAACCTTACGCGTTCCCGTTCAGAACTGCTTCGTTCGAAATACGACTACATTTTCAAAATGAAGGTGCTGGATTTCTACCAAGGGAAACCAATTACCTTTGATTCAACCAAATGAAAAACAATAGAATTCTTGTACTGCTAGTGGCTGTGGTTGTGGTGCTGCTCATAGCAGTTGTTGTAGCTAAAAAGAAAGGACTTGTTGGTGGAGCTCCAGCCACGAAAGTAGCAGTGGAGGAAGTCACCAAACGCAACATTATCGAGATCGTATCTGCCAGCGGAAAGATTCAATCCGAATCGGAAGTCATCATCAGTCCAGATGTTTCTGGAGAGATTATGGAGCTACCTGTAAAGGAAGGCGACAAGGTGAAGGAAGGTCAGCTATTGGTTCGTATCGATCCAGACATTCAGCAATCAAATGTGGAGCGACTAGAAGCTGCGCTGAACACCAGCAAAGCCAATTTGGCAAACGCACAATCGAGATTATCGCAATCGCAATCACGCCTTACCAACTCCACCGCCAATTTCGAACGCATCAAGAAATTATTTGCAGATAAAGTTGTGGCGCAGTCTGAATATGACGCTACCACAAGTGAATTTGAAGTAGCTAAAAGCGATGTGGAAGCCGCCCGTCAAAGTGTGGAAGCCAGCCGATATAGCGTAAAAAGTGCAGAGGCAGGATTGAAGGAAGGAAAGAAAAGCCTCACCAGAACCTCAATATATTCTCCCGTGAATGGCACCATTTCCAAACTCAACTTTGAGAAAGGCGAGCGCGTGGTGGGAACTTCTCAAATGCAAGGCTCAGAGATTATGACCATTGCCGACCTCAACGAAATGGAAGTAACGGTTGAGGTGAACGAGAACGACATCATCCGCGTTGGTTACAACGATACGTGCGATATTGAAGTTGATGCCTACTTGGGCAAGACCTTCAAAGGCATCGTAACCAATATCGCCAACTCGGCCAAGTCTGCAGGTATGGGCACAGATCAGATTACAAACTTTGAAGTAAAGGTTCGAATTCTACGTAGCTCATACGCCACATTGGTAAACGAAAAACAGCCCGATCAATCTCCATTCCGTCCAGGAATGAGTGCCACGGTCGACATCCGCACACGACTTGTAAAAGACGTGCTGACAGTTCCTATTCAAGCAGTTACAACTCGTACTAGGGCTGAACTTGAAGGAAAATCGGAAGAAAAAGGCAAGAAAAAAGAGGAGAAATCGGAGGATGAAGAGTCGGAAGAAGAAACAATAGACAAGTCTGAAATCCAAGAAGATGCAGTGGAGTTAATTTTCGTAGTGCAAGACGGAAAAGTTGTTGCCAAGGTGGTGAAGACGGGTATTCAGGATAACGAATTCATCGAAATCCTTTCGGGTGCTGAATTAGGAGATAAAGTGGTTACGGCTCCATACCGCGCCATTTCGAAGAAGCTTAATCCAGCAGATGAAGTTGAGGTTGTATCCAAAGACGACCTTTACAAATCCAGCGAAGAAGACGGAGAGTCTGGAGATTAATGACCACGTCATTTCGAGGACGGAGGACAAAACAATCTCATTCATGCCAACCCTCTTACATATAGAAAGCTCCACGCTAACGTGTTCGGTTGCTGTTTCAACAAACGGAGAAACAATCAGTCTGCAAGAAAGCCACGACCAATCGTATGCGCATTCGGAAAAGTTGGTGGTTTACATTGATGAAGCCATCAAAGAAGCGGGAATCATGCCTCAAGATTTAGATGCCGTCTGCGTATCAAAGGGCCCCGGATCATACACCGGTTTGCGCATCGGAGTCTCAGCCGCAAAAGGCTTGTGCTACGGATTGGGTATTCCGTTGCTCTCGGTTGGTTCGTTGGAGTCTATGATGAACTGGGCAAGTATCAACTTCAAGCAGGAATTAGCCGATGTTTCCTTCCTCTGCCCCATGATTGATGCCCGAAGGATGGAAGTGTACACACAACTGTTTGATTCAGCATTGCATGTGCTTCAACCCGTCTCAGCAGAGATAATTGACGAGCAGAGTTTTGCCTCTCAGCTTGAAAAAGGAAAGGTTGCGTTCTTCGGAGATGGCGCTGCCAAATGCAAAGACATCATCAACCATTCGAATGCTGTTTTCTTGGATGATTTCTTGCCAAGTGCAAGCGGAATGATTGCTTTGGCTGAAGCTAAATTTGCATCTAAACGGTTTGAAGATGTCGCCTACTTCGAGCCGTATTACTTGAAGGATTTCGTGGCAGGGTTGCCTAAGAAGATGTTCTGATGAAAGGTAGACTCCTGCTCATCGCAATCCTAAGTATGTCTGCATGTAGTGTTGACCCCTTCCCACATGAATTGGAAGAATTCGCAGTTCCAGAATCAGGAGTCAAAACACTGATTATTGGTGATTGGGGCAGGAACATGAATGTAAACCTCAAGGCCAATGCTTACATGATGAATGAATTGGCCTGTCGAATTCCTGTCGATGCGGTTCTTACAACGGGCGATAATTTCTATGAAAATGGCGTAAGTGCTGTTAACGATGTCCAATGGAATGTCTCTTTTGAGAACATTTTCACAGGTGCGTGTCTGCTCCCTATTCCATGGTTTCCATCATTAGGAAACCACGATGCCCGAGGAAATACCCAAGCGCAGATTGACTATTCGCTACAGAGCAACAGATGGAATTTGCCAGCCGCATATCACGATTTTTGGATGGAGAAAGATTCGGTATCCGCTCATTTCATTGTGGTTGACACAACGCCTTTTGTGGGTTCCGATAACGATGACCCCAACTCTTCTACTGGTATTCAACTTCTCTGGCTCGACTCCGTGCTTGGTTCAGGAAACCCAGATTGGACAGTTGTTTATGGTCATCATCCAGTGTATGCTGCCGATGGTAAACACGGAGAAACCGAAGAGTTGGTTGAGAAATTTGTTCCCATTTTCGATGCGCATGGATTGGACGTTTATTTCTGCGGTCACAACCATTCGTTGGAACTCATCAAAACGGAAACAAAAACACTCTACGTTACATCCGGTGGAGGCTCAACTCCTCAAAGCAGTATTCAGAACAAGCCCTACAATTTGTTTGGTGTAGCCGAGGCTGGATTTGTGCTTTCAAGCTTCGCGAAAGACAGTATTCAGATAGACTTTGTAAGTAAGAAAGGACAACGGCTTTTCAGTTACGCTAGCCCTCAAACTCCCTAAAGTGCGGATGCGTGGCAATCGCCAACATCTGATTGTCGCCATGGTCGTTGCCGTAAGCATGAATCTCTGAGTACGCTTCCAACTCAAGGTGCTGTTGAATACGGTTCACCTTTTCCTTTCCTCGGCAGTTCGGTTTTGAGAGTTCACCTGTGTAAACACCTTTGTGCAATTCCATTTCCGTGCAGAGGATTTCTAAGTCCATCTCGTTTGCCCAATCTCCCAACCATGCATCGCAGCTGGCCGTCACCACAATTATCCGATGCCCTTGCTCCTTGTGCCAGTTAATCGTTTCAATCGCCTTTGGGAAAAGAATTGTCGGGATAACCTCCGCAGTAAACCGCTTCCGTGCATCCGCCATTTGGCCTTCCGTCCACCCTTTGTAGAACGAACGAAGTGCTTTCACTTTCGTTAAATGGCTTTTAACCAATCCCAACTTCCAACCCGCAAACGTGGCAAATCCCATTGCCATATGAAACACGAAAACGGGTGTCCCGTGTGTGAATTTCATAAATGCCACAAAGCTGTCCTTGTTGGAAATGGTTCCATCAAAATCAAACAGTGCAAGGGTTTTATTTTCACTCATTACAGACTCATTTTCTTAAAAATGAACTCAGGAATCGTACGAATGATGAGCATAATCCATCGCCACATCCAAAGCACATAAACGGTATCTGTGTTGTTTTTGTAGCCACGAAGAATGGCTTTTGCTACTTGTTCTGGAGAAGCAGTAACGATGCCGGGTGTTGGCTTATGCGCTTTCATCTTCGTATCAACATAGCCAGGTTTCACGGTCATTACATGTACTCCTTTATCGGCTAAGTAATTCCGAAGTCCGTCCAAGTAGGCGGTCACTCCCGCTTTGGCACTTCCGTAAACGTAATTTGAACCTCGTCCGCGCTCACCTGCAACAGACGAAATTCCGATGATGGTACCAGAACCACGTTCCGCCATGGTCTTACTCAAATGACCAAGAATGGAAACAACTCCCGTATAATTCACCAACGTACTTTCCAATGATTCCTTCGGTGAGTTGAACGATTCGTCTCCTTCAATCAGAACCCCAAACGCGGTTACCACCACATCTGGAATTGCCTTTAGGTTTTTCACGAACGCTTCGTGTGAGGCAAAATCAGCAGCATCAAATGCCAATTCAGATTCATTTTTCGGCTGACGAACCGCCAACATCAATTCAAAACCGACAGCTTTGAATTCTTTAGCAATTGCCTTGGCCATGTCGCTGTTGGCGCCAAGAATCAGTATCGTTTTCGCACTCATGTTATTCCTAATCTAACCGACTGCAAAGAACGGAATTTACCGTTCGGATCTAGTTCTGAAAGTAGTTGTTTGAACTGTGGGAGTTTGGGATAACTGGCTTCAAAAAACGCCCGTTTCATACGGGAATCCTTCGCCAAATACGAGCGGCCGTCCATCCCCATCACCATGTCGTCCAAGAGGTTCATCAGTGCAAGGGAATTCTCGTTAATTGGAAAGTCCAACGCCAATTGCAAGCCGCGTTTCGGAAACGAAAGCCAGCCTTCATTCTGCTCTCCAAATAACTTCAAAACCGCGAGAAACGAGCTTTCGCCAGACTTCACAATTTCTTGCATTATCCGATTCATTCCTTCACGCGCTCCTTCCATCGGAATCACGAATTGATATTGCGCAAAGCCGTTTGAACCGTACAATCGGTTCCAATTATCGGCAATATCCAACGGATAGAAATAGGGCCCAAAATCGACAACAGCCGTGCTGTCTTTTTGACGAACCTTGCCATAATACAAGGCATTGAAAGCCTTCACGGTCCATTTATTTAACGTCCAATTCGGGAGATTGAAAGGAAATCCGATGAGCGGACTTGGCGTTTTGTAAGCAGCTAGATTATCGTCTGCGACCTCTGCTTTTGTGGCATGTTCGCCCAAATAGAGCAGCGACCTCCCAAGGTTCTTTCCAGAAATAGCACAATCAATCCAAGCAACGGAATAGGTATAGTTTTCGTGTTCAAGCAGCTTACTGATTACCGCATCCAAATTCTCGCACTTGATGGTGCGATTTATAATCTTGGATGTCTCTATTCGTTTGAGTTGGAATGAGGCTTCAAGAATGAAACCAGTCAATCCCATTCCGCCACAGGTTGCCCAGAAAAGTTCGGTGTTTTCGCTACGACTGCACTTTCTGACCGTGCCATCCGCAGTCATCAGATTGAACCACAGAACGTGCTGCGAAAAACAGCCATCCACATGATGGTTTTTTCCATGAATATCGGCCGCAATGGCACCTCCAACGGTGATGAATTTGGTTCCTGGTGTAACGGGCAGAAAGTATCCCTTCGGCACAATTTCATTCAGAATTGAGTTCAGCATTTTTCCCGACTGACAGGTGAAAATGCCTTTATCAGAATCAAATTCTAGTGTTGCATTCAGCTTTGCTGATTCAAGAATTGTGGAGCTCAAAGATGAATCGCCATAACTTCTTCCAGCACCCCGCGGAATATGAATGCCCACCGATTGTTGGAGTTTCCTGACTTCATTTTCTGAATCTGGCCGTTCAACTTCCGCTTTCGTTTTGGGGAAATTTCCCCAACCAGAAATGTTGGTTTTCGCCATAATCAAGCGTAAAGCAAATAGCCAAAAGTGAATAGCCATGCCAGCACAACCAATCGCGTTGGATTGTCTTTGAGAAGAATGAGCGTTGGACTTCCCGTGTTTTCATAAACCAATGCGAGTTGCAGATAACGCAGCACACCAAGAAAAACGAAAAGCGATGTGACATAGACGTACGGACTTCCCACTCGTGCAATCACTTCCGCAGAAAGCGTGTACATAATATAGGCAACCACAATCACCGCGCTCAGCATTACCGAAATCACGTTTACGAAATCCAAGTTGTAGCCCTCAACCGCTTTCCGAACCTGTTTCCCTTCATTTTTCAGGATTAAAAGGTCATCTCTTCTCTTCCCAAGAGCCAATAGCATGGCCAACAAAAACGCCATGATGTACATCCAACTTGAAATGGGGACATCAGCAATAACACCTCCTGCAAAGAGACGAATCAAGAAGCCGAAAGAGATGATGGTGATATCGATAAGAGCGAATTTCTTGAGCCAAATCGTATAGAAAAAGTTCTGAACGAAATAGAAAACGCAGGCTGCAAAAAACAGTTGATTGAGGAGATAAGCTCCAGTCAAGGAGGCAATTAAAAGAACTGCCGCCAAACCGTAAGCGGCTCCAACCTTAATCTTTCCCGATGCAATGGGCCGTTCCTTTTTCTCCTTGTGCAATCGATCTGCTGATGCATCAACAATATCATTGAAAATGTAAACGGCTGACGCGGACAACGAGAAGCAGACGAACCCGAAGAGAAGCGGAAGGACCGACCCTTCGTTCAGTGTCTGACCGAAGAACGCAGGCAGAAAAATGAAGCCGTTCTTGACCCATTGATGAACGCGGACCAACTTAAACAGATCAATTGCCGACATTCTATTTGTTGACCACGTTGAGTTTGATGAAATCCGAATTCTGTTCGGGCATTCCGAGGGCAAAGTCGAGCCCGAAACGGATGAAGTATCTGCCTGTTCTGTCTGGAATTTTCACGCTGAAAGATACTGGTTTCGTTTGGCCTGACGGCAGGTCGTCCTGGCAGCCGCCACAGGCGATGTGTTCTGCCGGGGTCTGTTCGCCATCGAGGTAAAAGAATATCTTCAATGGTCTTGCCCGCAAGAGCGAGTCGAGGTTGATCGAGTTCTGCGTTCGGTTCACAATTTGGCCTGTCAACAATAGCTTAGAACCTCGGACAACTTCAAATTCGTTCTCTGCGAATTCAAATCTAAGCTTCCGATAGGAGTGATAATTATCCACTTCATAAGCATACATGGGTTTAAAACCATCGGCATAGATCGCCTGGGTCGCTTCTTCGCCCGAACCCAAAATGAGTGCGATGGTCTGTCCTTCCACTGCCTCATCAATATCCCAAAGTTCAAACTGATTTCCGTTGTAATTCAGCGGGCTGAAATGATAGCCTTGTTCTCCGCTATAAAAGGAATATTGAGACGCAAATTGATAGGAATTTGAAAAGAACACCGGCTTCCCATCAGCCTTATCCTTTACCGCCAATGCCCATTCTTTCCAGCCTTTGAGCGGAAAGTTGAGCTTAATCCCGTCTCCGGCCCAAGGCGAAGCGACATAGACTCTGGCTAAGATCAATATGGCGGCACATGCAATTGCTGTCGGCTTAAGCACTTTCATAAGCCTCTCATTTTCAGCAATTGCTCTTGACCCAAGAATGATAAGCGGTAGAAAGGCGGTGGCCGTCCAATTCGCTTCCACCTTTCCGCGCAGCGCCATCAGGAAGAAAAAACCGAAGAAACCGATGACAATTGCTATGAGGATCCGGTCGAATTCGGAACGCTGCCTGAGCTTGAAAAGGGCCACAAGCAGGATCAGTCCAACGGGGCCAAGCATGATCGATTGCCCTGCGAGATAATCAATCAGGATCATGATGTCCCACACCTTCTTTTCGCGGACAACCCAATGGAATTTGAAGGACACGAGGTCGTGGCCCAACTGCCAAAGGATGTGTGGAATAAAAAGGGCCGTTCCGACCGATAGACTTAGCCAGAAAGTCCAGCGCAGAAGCAGTCTTGGCATCGCCAGAATCACAGACCCGAATAGTACAATAGCATGATATTTACTGTACATCAGCGAGGCTGCCACGACCCCCAAGGCAAGGGCAAGAATGATGGAATCGTCCTTCAGATACTCTTTCAACAGCACGAGAAAGACCAAGGTGAAGAAGATGAGCGGAGAGTCTGGAACGGCCATAAAAATGCCAGCATGCGTCAGAATGAGTCCGAGAAACACAAGCAGAAAAGTCCGATGGTCTTTCGTTTCAGAAAGTTTGAAAAGTATCAGGATCCCAACTGAACTTGCCAAGACAGTCATAAGGCGGACGCCAAATTCCGATTGAAAAAGCGTATACCCCGCCTTGATGAAAACCGCCACCATGGGCGGTTGATGGAAATAGCCCCAGTCAAGGAATTGTCCCATCTGCCAATAGTAGGCCTCATCGGGATGAAGTTCCATCAGTCCGGCCTGCAGGAGACCAGTAATGAACCAGATCAAGGTGAAGATCCAGATCGGTCTGGGTATGGGTTTTAAAAAACTCATGGTTTGGGTCTGCAATATCGCAGAAGAGGCGCGATTATTCGCGCCTCTTTCCAATTACTGAAAGCTTCGTTCCGGTTAAAGCGTTCCACGGGCGGCCTGTTCTCTCTCGATGCTTTCAAAAAGCGCCTTGAAATTACCGGCCCCGAAGCCACGTGCACCCATTCGCTGAATGATCTCGAAGAAAAGGGTTGGACGATCCTCCACCGGCTTGGTGAAGATCTGAAGTAGATATCCTTCCTCATCAGAATCGACAAGGATTCCCAGTTTGGCCACCTCCAACAGCATCATTGTCACTCAGGCTCAGGGTGTGCAGCCGATCACTGTGGAGGCCGATCTCGGAGGTCCGATAGATGTGACACTCGTGGTTAAGGATGTGGTGGGACGGTCGTTGATGCAGCCTGAACGTATAGTAGGGGCGTCATCATTCCGCAGAACCTTTGACATCAGCCATCTTGCCAATGGGATCTACTTTGTGCAGGTCATTGGAAATGAGGGAATAGCAGTGAAACAGGTCGTCAAACAGTAGAGAACCTGAGTTCGGTTGGTCGCTTGACTCAGGGCAAACGCGTCAAAATCTGAATCCCTTTGTTTACAAGTGGTTCAGTTTTTCGGAACGATGAAATTCAAGGTGGTGAGATAATTCACCGCCCTTAATTCACTGTATGTCCCGTTGTTCCTGACAATTTGATGCGTTTGCCCTGCAGCTTAACCTGAACTCAGGTCATAAGGAACTCTTTTCCCTTATGTCTATCACCTCGGCCAGCGTGTTCAGCATCTTGCCATGTTTGGCAACGTATGGATTTTCCATGTCCCAAACGTAGCCGGCCAATACGGAACAGATCATGTTCTTGTTCTTCTGTCCGGGATCATCGGCAAAGAAGATCTTGGGCACAGTGCCATTGTACCAGCCTTCTATGTAGGAGCGGAACACGGCCACCCCGTGCAGGATCACGTCCACGTATTCTCGGTCCCAATCGACCGGTGTACCGCCCTTCAGATGCCTACTCACCAGTTTTCCTGCAGCCATGCCCGATTCGGTGGCGAAAGTGACCCCGGCAGAGAACACCGGGTCAAGGAATTCCGTGGCATTTCCTGTCAGGATATAACCCTTGCCGTAAAGCTGCTTCACTGAGATGGAATAACCTTCAATGCTCACAGGTTTGAATAGCATTTCTACATCCTTGAAGCGTTTGGCAGTGTGCGGCTCCGAGGCCAACATGGCCCTGAGTTTCTCTTCGGGAGTCCCTTCAAACTGCGCAAAGAAATCAGGGTTGCCCACAAATCCAATAGAGGTGATGCCATTAGAGAAGGGAATGATCCATATCCAAATGTCCTGCCTGTGTGATACGATGACGATCCTGTCGCTGTCAGCCCCAGTTGGGCGGTTCACATCCTTCACCTGTGTGAAGAGCGTGTCCCTGCGTGGAAGCGTAGATGGGATGTTCAAGTCAAGCAGGCGCGGAAGCACACGTCCATAGCCACTGGCATCGATGATGAAGCGTGCATGTATCTTTTTCGCGTTGCCTTCTTTGTCTTTGACCGTGGTCACTGATGATCCATCGTCTGCAAATTCGACACCCGTGACCGTTGTCTCGAATTCGATAGGTACTCCCATGCGCTGCACCTCATCGGCCAGCACCTTATCGAAATGGTCGCGTGGTATCTGCCAGGTCCATTCCCAGCCTTTGGTGAACTGTTCGGAGAATTCGAACTCACAGCGTTTGTCGCCCTTGAGGAATATGGCCCCCTGTTTTTTCTGATAGCCCTGCTTCTTCAGCACATCCATGAATCCAGCCTCCTGAAAATGGTCCATGCAACGCGGCAACAGACTTTCTCCGATTACGAAACGAGGGAATTTCTCCTTGTCCACGATTTTCACTTTCAGTCCATTCTTATTGACCATTGAGGCGGCCAAGGTGCCAGAGGGTCCCGCCCCGATCACGAGCACGTCTATCTTTTCAGTGTTATTTTTGGTTGCCATTGTGTGTTTGTCGTTAAGATTGAATGGTTCAAAAATAGTTGGCCTATGCCCGAAATTTATGACTTCAGTCATATGTTTGCGTTTCTCTTGACTCTTAGGTTCAACTGGCAGACCCCACATGGACAGGCATAACATGTCTCAGATTTTTTCGGAGGAAGGGAGTGCGGGAGTCAATGGCAACCCGTCAAAATCTCATCAGAGCTTTGCGATAAGCATGATTTCAACCAGCGTTGACTTGTTTGCTTTATATTGATCGGGCAAATTTGCCAATGGCATCTACTTCATTCGGGCGGAGGGCAATGACGGTCTGAAAGTGAGGCGTGTCATCAAACAGAAGAGATACGATACATCGAGGCTCACCGCTTGGAAAGGAAGATATCGTGCTGACAATCCCGCACGGCCTCTTCGGATTTGGGTTTCTTAAGGAATACGCATTCAGTGCATCTTTACAGCGTGCCTCTGGCAGCCTGCTCCCTTTCTATGCTCTCGAACAGGGCCTTGAAGTTGCCCGCACCGAAACCGCGCGCACCCATGCGCTGAATGATCTCGAAGAACAGTGTGGGGCGGTCAATATCTGTAGCAGGTAGCCTTCTTCGTCAGAATCGACCAGAATGCCAGCTTCTGACAGGACACCTCGTCTCACTTTTGAGCGGCCAGCCTTATGGCATGGGCGCGCGATGTGACGTGCAGCTTTCTGTAGATCTTGGTGATGTGATTGCGTACCGTATTGGGGCTGATGGCCAGTTTTCCGGCTATCTCCTTATATTCAAGTCCAACAACCAACAGAGATAGAATTTCCTCCTCTCGCTGTGTCAGTCCTTGGTCGTTGTCTATCGCTTCAACCGGTCTCCTCCCAGGATCCGGCTGTGATGCCAAAAGGAGGTTCAGCACCTTACGAGCGATGCTTGGCGACATGGGCGCGCCCTCATCATTCAGCAGGTTGATGATGGCCTCTCTGATCTTTTCCACGGGTTCGTCCTTCAGCAGGTAACCGCCCGCTCCTGCCTTTATGGCATCGATTATCTTCTCGTCCTCATCGAAGATCGTGAGTATCAGGTATCTGGTCTTTGGAAATCGCATTTTGCCGGCTGCCACCGCATCAATGCCGTTCATTATGGGCATATCGATGTCCATGAGCACCACATCGGGTTCAATGGTATTGCGTGCATCCTTCATCTTTTCGAGGAAGTCTTTTCCATTCTCTGCGGTGAAAAGCACTTCCAGATCCTGATAGCGGCCCAACTTATCGCGCAGCGCTTCGCAGATAGATCTTTTATCATCGACAATGGCTACGAATATCATTCTTCTTTTTTGCGATAAAACTATCTTGACCCGCCTGCTCTTGCAATAGTACGGTCATACTACGAGCACATATCTCGTACCCTTTCCTTTTGTGGTGTCCATATTCAGTGATATGCCGAACTCGCTGGCCCGTTTGCGCATGTTCTGAAGGCCATACTGTTCTCTGTTCTTCTCTTGTGGGTCAAACCCGGTGCCATCATCCGATATCGTGATGGCCAGGCCATCTGCTCTCTGCGTCATATCAATCCTGACCGCACTTGCATTGGCATGTTTGAAAGCATTGTTCAGTATCTCCTGACAGATGCGGTACAGGTTCAGTCCAAGCAGGGCATTGAGTTCCCTTTCGGGTGTCATGGACTCGGTAAAGCTCACCTTCACCTCCGTGTGTTTGAATAGGTCCCGTGCAAATACTTTCAACTTGTCTGAGAGGTCCTGAACACGGATGTTCGCATCGCTGATGGCCCAAATGGTCTCGCGCAGACTGCCGATGACACTTCGGACCGACCTTCCTATGCTCTCGGTCACCTCGGTGCGTTTATTAATGTCCTCATTGCTGATGCCGTCAAGCGAATAGATGATGTATGAAAGCTGTCCGCCCACATTGTCGTGCAGGTCGCGGGCAATGCGCTCCTTCTCTTTTTGCAGATCCTGCATCATCAAGAGTTCTTGCTGTTTCCTCTTGAGGTTCGAGCGGTTCAACCACCACAGCCCTATTACCACAACCAGCAACAACGCGATGAACAGAGAAAGAACTGCTCCGTTGCGTGCCTGAAGTTGCAGGCGGTTCAGTTCATTCTGCTGCAGCAGCAACCGGTTCTCACGCTCTTTCTTCTCGGTCTCATACAATGTCTCGAATTTCGCCACGTTGACCGCCTTTTCCGCCTGCAATACGGAATCCTTGAAGGAGAACCATCTGGTCATATAGGGCAGGGCGAGGGTGTCTCGCAGCATTATGAGACATTCTGCCTTGGCCCGGAAGGCATTGAGTATCGACTCGCGGTTTCCTGTCTCCAGATACAAACCCTCTGCTTTATTTATATGCTGTAATGCCTGTGGATAGTCCTTTTTCAGGAAGAAGCAGTAGTTGTAGCGCTTGCTTGCCGCAAAGGCCATCATGGTCTTGTTCTCCGACAGTTCCGCATACTTCTCGGCCTCTTTCAGCGTGTTCTCTATCTGAACGGTGTCCTTGGTGGTGTTCAGATAAAGTTCCGTCAGTGTACAATAGGTCTGCGATAGCCGGGCGTAGTCCCTTTCATCGCGCATCAATCCGATCGCCTTGAGAGCATACTTCTCCGCAGAATCGATCTTCTCTGCCTCAATATACATGACACCAATGTGGTAATAGGCGCTGGAGAGCAGCGAATCCAGCCGATGCTGCTGTATGGTCTGCAGATAGGTGTAGAACCATTTCAGCGAAGCGGCACGGTCATACAGATAGTAATGGCATCGGGCCACTGCCCGCGATGCGTGGGCCATGGTGGCACCATCATGCTGCTCTTCGGCAATTCTTAACGCATGAAGGTACTTTTCCTGGGCATGGACATATTCGTTCTGCCCGAACAGCCTGTCTGCCTCGCTGAGAAGGTTTTCAACGGGTTGTGCAATGAGTGGATACGAGGATCCCAATAGCCATAGGAATGCTGCGACAATGGCCCGATCCTTCATCTGCTCATGTGTATCAGCAAACGTACTAAATCACCATATAAGAAGGATACATGGTACATCAGTACTATTTTTCATTTCAACTCGGCATAAGAGTTTTGTTGCCTTAATCAATTGTTCAAGAACAAGAAACATGAGAACATTTTTCCTCCCGTTGTTCATTGTGGTATGCGGAACCGCAGCTATGGCCCAGATCCCCACAGCCGGTCTAACGGCCTGGTATCCGTTTGATGGTAACGGGAACGACATCAGTGGGAATGATTATCACGCAAGTACCGTCAACGCTACTCTGACAACCGACCGTTTCGGCACGCCCGATGGCGCTTATCATTTCAACCCTGCTCAAACGCAGTACATCGAGGTGCCGTATATGACCCCGTTCACCACAGACTCCAAGACCGTGTCGGCCTGGATACGCACCACATCGAGCACACAGTATCAACGTATCGTGACCTTGCCCAATTCGGCAGGCTACACCAATTTCTCACTCTCCGGCATCGATGGCCAGATGACGGCCGGTGCCAGCTATAATTCTTCAGGCTTGAGCATTGTCGCCACATCAGGTTTTGTCAATGACGGTCAATGGCATCATGTGGTCGGGGTCATCGAATACCTGGGCTTCAGCACTGCACATGACTATGTGGTGAAGGTGTATGTGGATGGCCAACTCAGCGATGTGACGAATTACTCCGGTAATCAGTTCATGGAGGCCAACGAATTCCTCCAGATAGGAAGGTACGATGCTGGTTGGGGCGAGTATTATGATGGGGATATTGATGATATCCTGTTCTACGACCGGGCCCTGAGCGATAGTGAGATCGCAGGGGTCTTCAGCCCTTGCGCCACCATCACGGTGAACAATCCGCAGACCATTTGCAGCGGAAACAGTTATGTGATCAACGGCAACACCTACACGGAAGAAGGCGCGTACAATGACACCTTGTCTGCTGTTTCAGGCTGCGACAGTGTGGTCGTGACGCAATTGACAGTGACCCCGCTTCCGAGCATCGAGGTGACAGCCTCCCCTGATCTGATCTGTCTGGGCGAGCTTGTCGATCTGGCGGCCTCCGGAGCGGACGTTTTCCAGTGGGACAATAGTCTTGGAAGCGGAGATGCTCACACACTCAATCCTCAGCAGACCACCACATACACGGCTTATGGTATCACAGATGGCTGTCAGTCCTCGGCCTCGGTGACCGTTACGGTGAATACATTGCCCGAGATCACAGCCACAGCAGCAGATGCACTGATCTGCGAGGGTCAGAGCACCGAACTGACCGCCTCGGGCAGTGAGATCGAAGAGTGGCTCTGGACGGACGGAATAAGCACAGATGCGAACGTCACAGTATCGCCCGTGGAGACTACGACCTATACCGTGTTCGCAACCGATCTGAACGGCTGTGTGGGATATGCAGAGGTCACCGTGGAGGTGGAGACCTG
Source organism: Flavobacteriales bacterium (assembly GCA_021741155.1). Classification (GTDB taxonomy): domain Bacteria; phylum Bacteroidota; class Bacteroidia; order UBA10329; family UBA10329; genus UBA10329. Next base: position 33,438 of record JAIOYP010000037.1, read on the forward strand.
CGTAGGCATTGCAGAGTCGGAGACGCTTGCAACATTGGACATCTATCCCAATCCTTGCAGTAGCACTGCCACCATTGCCGACCTACCGAGTGGGTCGCTGTTGAGCATCGTGGATGCTTCGGGCAGAACGGTTTTGCAGAGTATGACCGCAGATACGCGGCAAACGGTGAACACCGCAGCTCTCAGGGAGGGGATCTACCTCGTCCGTGTGGATAACAGTATTGGTGTGTTTTACGGTCGGCTCATGGTGGTCAGATGAAAGGGACCAGACCGATCTGAAATAGAGAAAGGGGCTGTATCGTGGTCGATACAGCCCCTTCCTGTTTCTTCCATCTTGCTCTGGGTCATAGCGTTCCTCTGGCTGCCTGTTCTCTCTCGATGCTTTCAAAAAGTGCTTTGAAATTCCCTGCCCCGAACCCTCTTGCCCCCATCCGCTGAATGATCTCGAAGAAGAGCGTTGGGCGGTCTTCCACAGGTTTGGTGAAGATCTGCAGCAGGTAGCCTTCTTCGTCAGAATCGACCAAAATCCCAAGCTTGGCCACTTCGGTCAGGTCTTCTTTCACCACTTTCATATGGTTGCCAAGACGGGTAGGTATCTCATTGTAATAGGCCTGTGGCGGGGCCGAAAGGAACTCCACGCCACGTTCGCGAAGCTGCTTTACGGTGGTGAGAATATCATCGGTTGCTACGGCAATGTGCTGCGCTCCGGGCCCTTCATAGAAGTCGAGATATTCCTCAATCTGCGAACGTTTGTTGCCCTTGGCCGGCTCGTTGATGGGGAATTTGATGCGCCCATTGCCGTTGCTCATCACCTTGCTCATGAGGGCCGAGTATTCGGTGTGGATCTGCTTGTCATCGAACGAGAGGAAATTGACGAATCCCATCACGTCCTCGTACCACTTCACCCACGTGTTCATTTCGCCCCAGCCTACGTTTCCAACCATGTGGTCGATGAATTTCAGGCCAACAGGCGTTGGATTGTAGTCGGACTTCCATTCGCGATAACCGGGAAGGAAGGTGCCTTTGTAGTTCTTCCTCTCCACGAAGATGTGTACCGTTTCTCCGTAGGTGTAAATGCCTGCGCGCACCACTTCTCCATGTTCATCCTTCTCAACGGTCGGTTCCATGTAGCTTTTTGCTCCCCGAGTGGTTGTTTCCTCCCACGCTTTCCGTGCGTCATCCACCCACAGTGCGATCACCTTCACACCATCTCCATGCTTCTTAACGTGCTCGCCAATGGGCGAATTGCTGTTCAAAGCGGTGGTCAGCACCAATCGGATCTTGTCCTGCTTCAGCACATACGATGCACGGTCTTTCAGGCCCGTCTCCAGTCCGGCATACGCCAAACTTTGGAACCCAAAAGCGGTCTTGTAGAAATGCGCGGCCTGCTTTGCATTTCCCACATAAAACTCAACGTGATCAGTGCCTAATAATGGTAGGAAATCCTGCGCTCCCTCGAAGATCTTCTCTAATCCGTACTCTACGTTTTTTATTCCCGAACTCATGTTTTTCGTTTTAAGAATCAGTCTTCCAACCAACTCTGATAATACTTCCCATCATCGATCTTCAAAGCCTCTTCGGTCACCATGAGTGGTTTGAAGGTATCGACCATAACGGCCAATTCGTCTGTTTCCTTTTTGCCGATACTGCGTTCCATTGCTCCCGGGTGTGGTCCGTGTGGAATTCCTGCCGGATGAACAGAAATATGCCCTGGTCCGATGTCGTTTCGGCTCATGAAATCGCCATCAACGTAATACAGCACCTCATCGCTATCTATATTGCTGTGGTTGTAGGGTGCGGGAATTGCTTCCGGATGATAGTCGTAAAGCCTTGGGCAGAATGAACAGACTACGAAGGCATCGCTCTCAAACGTCTGGTGAACGGGAGGCGGCTGATGCACACGTCCGGTTATCGGCTCAAAATCGTGAATGCTGAAGGCATACGGATAGTTGTAGCCGTCCCAACCCACCACATCGAAGGGATGCGTGGCATACACCATTTCGTGCATCATTCCCTGCTTTTTCACTTTCATCAGAAACTCACCTTTCTCATCATGGGTCTCCAGATCGGATGGCCTTCGGATGTCGCGTTCGCAGAAAGGTGAGTGCTCCAGCAACTGCCCGAACCAATTCCGGTAGCGTTTTGGCGTGTACATCGGTCGGGTACTTTCCACAATGAAAAGTCGATTGTCCTCCGAATCGAAATTGATCTGATAGATCATTCCGCGCGGAATGAGCAGATAATCGCCATACGAGAAATTGAGATTCCCGACCAAGCTCCGCAGCGTTCCTGAACCTTTATGGATGAAGATCATCTCATCGCAATCGGCATTTTTATAAAAGTATTCGGTCAGGCTTTTTCGAGGCGCGGCCAATACGATCGTGCAGTCAGAATTGGTGAGAATGGCCTTTCGGCTTGCTAGAAAATCATCCTCTGGCGTCACATTAAAACCATGAAGCCGAAGCGAACGCATGTTGTGCTCCAAGGCGATCTTCGGTTTCACGGAGTAAGGTTCCTTGATGCTTTTGACCTGGGTAGGTCGATGTACGTGATATAGCAGACTCGACATGCCATCGAAACCGACAGTTCCGAACAATTGCTCGTACTGGTGCTCGCCTTTTTCGTTCTTGAAAACGGTATGTCGCTTGTGCGGCACTTTTCCTAATTGATGATAGATTGGCATGAATGAAAGGTTTAAAGCACCGAATTTACACAATCACTTGCCGCGGTTGAAATGACTCAAATCAATTGAAGCCTTTGCGTTGCCACAAATATTAATTTAGCCTAGCGGAAACTTTTGTTTGATGAATCGCGTAAAGCCGAGCACCTAACAGAAAACGCGCAAAAACCAATCTCATGCGAATTCAGAAATTACTGGCCGCTGGCCTTTTAACTATTGCCTCAACGGGTTTGTTTGCCCAAGGCTTTGAAGGTTCGATATACTTCACCAAATCAAATATGGTTGATGTTACCCAATACGCTTACCACGTGAAAGGGAACATGGTTCGTATTGATGAAATGGTGGAAGGAAGCGACAAGCTTGTGGCAACGCTACTTGTGAACTTAGAAAATGGAGAAATGACGGCTTTGAGCCACGAACGAAATCTCTACATGAATCGTCCGAATAAGGATGATAAAGGTGGCGCCATTGTAGGCGCGGAAGTTATTGATGGACAATTGAAGCGTGCCATTCATGGAGTTAATTGTTCTCAAGTAAGAGTGAAGAATAAAGCTGCAGACCGCGAGGTTATGTACTGGGTTTCGGATGATGCCAGTTACGCTTTCTTCCCTAAGTTGTTGAACATTCTGAAACGAAAAGACAACTTCTCAACGTACTATTTGAGTATTCCAAATGTTGGAAACAAGCTGCCAATGATGGCGCAGGAAAACACGCTTTTGAGAGACAAAAAAGGCTTCCTTCAAGTAGATAAATTGGAGAAGAAAAAGTTGGATGATTCGCTTTTCAAAATCCCAGCTGGGTTTGAAAAAGTAGAGCGTTAATTACGATACGTATTGGAACTGAGAGCCGCTGTCCGTTGTTCGGGCAGCGGCTTTTTTGCCTAGAATAAGTGCTCGATTATCGTCAATATGCCCTGCGGGGAAGTTGAAACAAACGGGGTAATCGTATTCTTCCACTACTTCGCGAATGATTTCTTCGGCCGATTTCCCAAATGGAACGGCATTATCCTTCATATCACACATTCCGCCAATAATTAATCCTTTCAGCTTGGCAAGTTTTCCGTTGCGCTTGAGGTTCATCATCATGCGGTCGATGTGGTAGAGGTATTCATCCAAATCTTCGAGGAAGAGGATTTTTCCATCGGTATTTATATCCGATTCTGAACCCAGAATGGAATACAGAACCGATAAGTTTCCACCCATAATTTCACCTTCCATTTCTCCTATTCGGTTAAGTGGATGCGAAGGAAAATCATAGCTCGGAAGCTCACCTTTGAGTGAATTGAAGAGCGTGGTAATCTGCACATGATTCTCGGGCAAATTTTTCATGCTCAACGGCATGGAACTGTGCAACGTGGCAATGCCGAAATTCTGATTAATGTGTGCATGCAGCACGGTTATATCGCTGAACCCACACAACCACTTTGGGTGCTTTTCGAATTCGGTAAAGTCGAGTTTATCAATGATGCGAACCGTGCCGTAACCTCCACGCGCACAGAGAATGGCGTTGACGGTTTCATCATCTAACATGCGCTGCATATCGGCAGCGCGGTCTTCATCACTCCCAGAATATTGATTTTCCGCTCCGAACATTCGTTGTCCCGTTCGGACTTTGAAACCTGCATCGGCCAATACGCCAATGATGGGTTCAACTTCTTCCCACGTGAGTTTGCGCGCTGTGGCAACGATACCGATGGTGCTGCCTGGTTTGAGGAAATGTGGTTCAATCATACTGGCTGATACGAAACTTTAGTTCAGCGAAGCTAATTACGAATTGATTGCAAATATCCGAATGCAGAATTCTGAAGTTATACATTTAACTACCACGCCCTAATCAACCTTAAATCGTTATTTTTGATGATAAGATGTAAATAAAATGCAATGAGCATTCAAGCAGAAAAAATACAATTGGTCAAAATGCTTTTGGATACGGAGAATCCGAAAATCATTGAGTCTATTAAGGAACTTTTTAAAAAAGAAGCGCCTGCTGATTTTTGGAATAATCTGTCTTTAAAGGACAGGACAGAAATTGAAAAAGCATCAGCCGAAATAGAAAACGGGCAGGTAACGGACTACGAGACGTTTATGCAAAAGCACAGATAATTGAGTCGCAAAGTTGTTATATCAAAAACGGCTGAAAAGAAATTAAACGACCTTTTTGACTATCTAATTAAGAAATGGTCTGTTTCTGTTAAGAAGGAATTTGTTGAAAAATTGGATGCCTCAATTAGCATCATCCAAAATCAACCCGAAATTTTTCCTGAATCTAAAAAAGGGAAAGGGCTCAGAAAATGTGTTGTAACAAAACAGACCATTTTGTATTATCGTTTTACCTCTAAACGAATCAATATTGTAACACTATTTGACTCTAGACGAGACCCCAAAAGGTTAGAAAAGGAGGTCTAATCAATCTTTTTGGTAAACGTGGTTTACGCTACCACCTCCCAACTAAATTCGGTTCTTCTACACTTTATCTTCTTTGTCTCCTTTTCTCTGTGCGAACTAAAACCCGTGAGCAAAGCGAACGACAGTTGAATACTATCTTCGCAGCCCAAAATAACAGCATTGACCGCATACAAACGACATCTCATTACAGCCGCATTGCCTTATGCCAACGGCCCCATCCATTTGGGTCACTTGGCGGGCGCCTATTTACCATCAGACATTTATGTGCGGTACATGCGGCTCAAGAAGGAAGATGTGCTGTTCGTTTGTGGTTCGGATGAGCATGGAGCAGCCATTACGATTCGCGCCAAGAAAGAAGGTGTTTCGCCTCAAGAAATTGTTGATCGATACGATGCGATTTGCAAAAAAGCATTCGCAGATTTCGGGATTGATTTCGATATCTATCACCGCACTTCTTCCGAATTACATAAGGAAACGGCTTCAAATTATTTCTTGGAGTTGTTAGAAAAAGATGCGTTCACCGTTCAGGAAAGTGAGCAGTATTTTGATAAAGAAGCACAGCAGTTTTTGGCCGACCGATACATCACAGGAACGTGCCCAAAGTGCGCCAACGATAGCGCCTATGGTGATCAGTGCGAGAAGTGCGGAAGTGCGCTGAGCCCGACCGACCTCATCAATCCAAAATCAACGTTGAGCGGAAACGCTCCCATAATGAAAGCCACGAAGCATTGGTATTTGCCAATGCAAGACCACGAAAAATGGTTGAAGGAATGGATTAATGAAGGAACGTTCGAAGGAAAAGAACATCACAATCCGAAAGACTGGAAAAACCATGTGATTGGTCAGTGCAATTCGTGGATTGATGGTGGATTGCAGCCTCGTGCCATGACCCGCGACCTCGATTGGGGTGTTCGTGTTCCTGTTGAAGGAGCAGAAGGAAAAGTGCTTTATGTGTGGTTGGATGCGCCCATCGGTTACATCTCTGCCACCAAGCAATGGGCAGTTGATAATGGTAAGAATTGGGAAGATTATTGGAAAAATGAGGAAACCCGTTTGGTTCACTTCATTGGCAAGGACAACATCGTTTTTCATTGCATCATCTTCCCCATTCTACTGAAAGCACATGGCGAGTACATTCTTCCTGAGAATGTTCCTGCCAACGAGTTTTTGAATTTGGAGGGACAAAAACTTTCCACTTCGCGCAATTGGGCGGTTTGGTTGCACGAATATTTGGAAGAATATCCTGATAGAATTGATGCGCTGCGATATTGTCTCACTTCCATCCTGCCCGAAAACAAGGACAGCGAGTTTACGTGGAAAGACTTTCAAGCAAGGAACAATAACGAACTGGTGGCCATTTTGGGAAACTTCGTGAATCGTGCGGTGGTGCTTACTCACAAGTATTTTGATGGAAAAGTTCCAACGGGAGATTTCGACCAAGACGTCTTGGATGAAGTGAAATCGCATTACGAAAAAGTTGCTTCTGGTCTAGATAAATTCAACTTCCGTCAGGCATTGGCTGACGCGATGAATGTGGCTCGGATTGGCAACAAATACTTGGCAGACAATGAGCCTTGGAAAACCATAAAAACGGATGAAGCCGCTGCACAGAAAGTCATCTCCACTTCTCTGATAATTGCCGAACATCTGAAGAATGTGGTTGCACCGTTTCTACCGAATACATCGGCAAAACTGGCTCATATTCTAAATATTGATGCAGCTAATTGGGGCGGAGAAAGCACCATTTCTGTAGGACATCAACTCAATCCAGCAGAACTGCTTTTCACCAAGTTTGAGGATGAAGATGTGGAGAAGCAAGTGAACAAATTGAAAGAAGCCGCTGCTGCTGCTGCACAAACCTTCACTTTAGAACCTGCCAAAGACGAAACCACGTTTGAGGATTTCCAAAAATTAGACATTCGAATTGCCACTATCATTGAAGCCGAAAAAGTGGCCAAAACCAAGAAACTTCTCAAGCTGAAAGTAGATACTGGAATGGACCAACGCACCGTGGTTTCGGGTATTGCCGAGTTTTATTCTCCAGAAGAAATCATTGGAAAACAAGTTTGCCTTTTAGCGAATCTTGCTCCTCGCGCCATCAAAGGAATTGAAAGTCAGGGAATGATTCTAATGGCGGAAAGTCCTGATGGAAAACTAAGTTTTGTGCTGCCAGAAGCTGTCGTTGCAAACGGAACAAGCATAAGTTAGAAGGAATTATTTTTGCCACGCTTTTTGGCAATGGCCCCGTAGTTCAATGGATAGAATAGAAGTTTCCTAAACTTTTGATAGCAGTTCGATTCTGCTCGGGGCTACTAGGCAGGAAACTTCCAATTTTTCGTGAAGTTTCCTGTTTTTGTTTTTGCTGAAACCCTCGTCAACGTTGAGACACAGAGCGAGTGCCTCATTGATTTTCTTAGTTCGACATTTTATTCCGTCAAACTCAATCATTTCGGGAAATATCGAACTGAGGAGCAGT
>JAIOYP010000038.1 GCA_021741155.1 Flavobacteriales bacterium
AGTAATAACCAACGCTTCTGTAAGCTCCAAAAAGGAAGAAAATAATAAGTTGTAAGTTTGGTTTAGGGTTAGCCATAAACCCTGTAATACACTTTTATAAACTACCTCAAAAAGTGTAAGGTTATTTTAGGAAGGGTCATCTGCAGCGCATTAATTGGTGCTTACATGGGATTAATTGGGTCTTGCACTGCCTTGATTCTATCTTACATCAGCATAATTGCATCTTGCATACCATTAATTGCCGCTTACACGGGATTAACGAGGGCTTACACTGCCATAATTATCTCTTACACCGCCATAATGACATCTCGCAGCGCATTAATCGGTACTTACATGGGATTAATCGGGTCTTGCATCACCATAATCCTAGCTTACATCAGCATAATTGCATCTTACAGCGCATTAATCGGGACTTACATGGGCATATTCACATCTTACGTGAAATTGATTGGCCAATCAACGGTCAATTGTAAAGTTGATTCCGATTGTCCAGACATTGGCATTTAGCCCATCGCTTCTATTGTAACGGGCGTATCTCAGATCAATGCTTTTGAGCATGTTTACTTTCTGCTTGCGGAAAGGCCCTTTCCAACGGAAAATGCCAAACACGGGGGTGATGGAAAGGCCAAGACCATATTTATGACTGGTCAATCCTGATAAGTCATAATCTGAAGTATAGAATTCATCGGTTGAAACGTGTTGCCCTCGTGTTTTGAAATAAGAGGTACCTGTTTGGTGATGGAATCTGTAGAACGGATAGAGCCTTACCACATTCGCTATTTTAATGGGAAATTCGATTTTGATGGTGTTGCCAATCATATTCCAATTATCCCAATAAAATCGGTAGTGCGAACGGATTTTCAACCAATCTGTAATGGCGTAATTCAACCTGAAACCTACAGGAACTTTAAATCTACCTTCGGGTAACTGTTCGACCCTTGCCTGACCATGATCTTGAAAATAAACCCGATGAAAAGGCGTGCTAAGCAAACCCTGCTGATAAACGAGGTCTAAGGTTAGTGCCACCTGAAGTCTGGTGGTAAGAACAAATGCGCCCGTAGTGCTCAAATTGGCCGTGTGTCGGATATTTGTGTTCAGATATTGCTGCTCGCCATTTCGTAGTTCAATAGGATAAATCAGTTTCCAATCATCATGATAATAACTGGCCTTTATGCCGATGGACTGATTGTGGTCTTTGCTCGATTTCTCGAATGACGTGCCAACCTGAATGGAAACCACGTCAAACTCAATTGAACCTCCAATTGAAACGCCCGTGGTTGTGTTGCTTTTGGCGTGCTTGTTCTTGTATCCGAGGGTGAAATATTTCCGTGTGTCATTGGCAGAGGCAGACGAAACGTGGTTTTCGGACAAATAAGGATTGTTTATGTTATCGGAAGATGCGGAAGTGTAATAATCCACTCCGCCAGAAAGCGAAATTGAATGGGATGCGCTGATTGGGACGTTGAGTACGATTGAAGGCGCAATATTTGTCAGTTTTTCAGTCCCAGCTCCACCAGTAACTGGAGAATGATTTCCGTCTTGAATGTAGTAGCTGGTTAAAAATGAGATTTCTATATCATCAAGATTGACGCTGATTTTGGTTGAGTCCTGCGCCATCGAAAGGGATGTTAGAACACAGAATGTTGCTATGAAAAGGAGTTTCAGTTGCATCCGCATCCTCCTCCTATTTTACCTCCATTTCCTCCCGAAACACCTTCTCTATACGTTACAAAACCCTGTTCGAAGGTCTCAATTGGCCCATCAGATAATTGCATGTCGGGGTCGTTGAGGTACATTTTCTGATACTCCTTTACGCTTACGCAACTGCTTGAAAGCAAGACAAGCGAAAAGCCCAGAAGCGTGATCATCGGCTTCAATTTCATAATAGTCTGGTTTTAATATTGTTGGAATAATGCATTTGATTTTCTTCATCGATCAGGATGCATTCTACGCCCGTTAAGTGATTGATCAATTTCAATCCTTCATCCTTACCTAATACAAACACGGTTGTTGCCAGTGCATCGGCCAATTCAGCATCAGAACAAACGATTGTTACACTCAGTAGCCCCGTTACAGGCCACCCAGTCTTTGGGTTGATGATGTGCCCGTATCGCTTGCCATCTATCAGTACAAATTTTTCATAATTGCCAGATGTGACCACCGCCATATCGGTGATGTCTAACCATGAAATGATGTTTTCTTTATCTTTCGGGTCGGCTATGCCAATAGACCAAGGTTTTCCGTTTGGTTGGTTTCCCCAAGAGATGAGATCGCCTCCTGCATTTACCACTCCTGCCATAATTCCGAGTTCAGTCATAACCTTCTTGGCCCGGTTGGCAGCGTAGCCTTTGCCAATTGCGCCAAACCCGATCTTCATTCCTTCTTCCTTCAGGAAAACAGTTCCTTTTTCTTTGTCGATGATGATTTTATCGAACCCAATCTTCGAAACCGACTGTGAAAGCGTAAATTGGTCGGGAGCGGTGATTGAACGTCCGTCAAACGTCCAGATCTTATCAATGGAAGCAAAGCTGATGTCGAAATAACCGTTCGAGATTTTGGACACTTTCAAACTCCGTTCAATAAGCTGAAGCAGTTCTAAACTCACTTTTACTGGTTTTACGCCAGCGTTTTGATTGATGGCTGAGGTTTCAGATTGGCTATTCCAAGAGCTTATAAGCGATTCTATCCGTTGTACTTCCGCAATAGCTGCATCTGTTGCCTTTTTGGCCAGAACACTATCTGCATGAATGGCGGTGAACGCAAAGGCAGAACCCATCAATTTCACATTCTGAGACACGGAATGTTGGGCTTTCGACTGGATTGAGATTGTTCCCAATAGCGATAGGATGAGCACTGCTGATCTCATTTGGAAGTGATACTGGTGAGGTTTTGCACGTAATCATTTGCAGAGGAAAGGGGATAGGACATCGGTTTGATGATCTCTCCATCAGCATTAAGAACGAGTGTGGTCGGAAACACACCATTTTTATTGTACTTCTCGGCCAATGCTTCGTTGTGTTTCGTCTGTTCGTCAGAGAGTTTGTTCTTCTTTTTAGCTGGGAAATCCAGTTTTAATAGGACAAGGTTTTTGGCAGCGAATTCTATGAATTCGGCCGTTTGAAAAAGTTCCTTGTCCAATCGGATGCAGTTTCCACACCAGTCGGAACCAGAGAAACTCATCAGAATTGATTTTTCCTCGTTTGCTGCTTGCGCTTTGGCCGAGTCAAAGTCTGTAATCCAATTGGCTTCTTGTGCTTGCGCACTAAGATTGACAGCGGCCAAGATGATCAGAAGAATAATTGTTGGTCTCATGTTCTTTTGTTTAATCAGGTTCAACCATATCGGTGGTAACTCCGTGGCATGTGTTGCAGCTTCCGCTATAGATCTCTCCATTATTTCCCACATCAGGATGATCGTCCTCATTGTCATCCATCCATTCAAGCTCACCTGAAGGAGAACGAACAGCAACTACAAGTCCATCTGAGAAATCAATTGGCTCGGTTGTGAAGAAATTGCTTTCGTCATCTACCTCAATGGACATTACCATCGGTCCGTTTTTGTACCTGTACAGTTCAATAAGGCTGTTTCCTGAATTACGTTCCATCGATCCAGCCACCGTGAACCAGCCCTCACCAGATCCGGACCGTGCGTGACAGTCCATGCAAATCCGTCCGTGGTAATGGCTATCGTCATCGCCAAATTCGCTGATGTTGGCCTCGTTCTCTTCACCTTCGAGTTTTTCGCAGGAACTTACGCTGTACATAATGGCGCAGCCGATAAGTAAAGATGTTAGGAAAGGAAAAGGGATTTTCATGCTTTTAAATGGACGTATCTACGTGATAAATATGGTTGGGAGTTTACTACAGCCAAACCCAGGGTTTTAGTTCCGTTTGCCCTCAAGGCTAAAGAAGGATCTCGTCCTTTTCTTTGTAGCTCCGTGTTAACCGGAACTTGTTTTTTGCCTCATGTTGATGAAAAGTAGCTATTCCGAAGAATAGCTACTTGACCAGAGAAAACTCTATTTAGTCATCATCATTGTCTTCCTCCTCATCCCCGCTCTCAACTTGTACGGATGTGGATCCAGAAGCAGAATCGAAACCTGCTGCCCTAATCTCTGAATGTCGAATTTGCCCTCCCAGATTTCCAACTTTCGCAAAAACCCCACATGTTGCCAATGCAACAACCAGTGTAATGAGCGTAATTGTTTTGGAAAACGACCAGTTGACGGCAATGGCATAAAAACCTATGGCAGAAAGCACTCCCAACAGTCCCATTAGCCAAATGGCCTTTTCGGCAAGTTCCTCATGTTCTTCCATGAGGGATTCAGAAACGCCTGCAATTTTTTCAACGGTTTCTTCTGCTTCCTCTCCCGATAAAAAGACAGGAACTGTTAGAATTGCCATTGAAACAAATAGTGCAAGTGCGACCTTTTTGATGATGTCATTCTTTGAAAATTGTCCATAGGCAAGAATGAGTGTACCTATGATGGTTCCGATGATCGGAAAATGTGTAAGCGCTAAATGAACATGTGTTGCGTCCATGATCTTTGAATTAAAGTTTAAAAATGTGTTTGTAGAATTGCGAGGCAATCAACACGCAACGGGAGGTGCCCTCAATCCGCTTGGCAAAAAATCTAATGTGCTAACGGCAAAACCCTGAGATCGCGTTCTGAACCGAAGCAATTCGTCAGGTGCGATAGTTACACATTCTGTAAACTCAATTATTGCAACCAATTGGGGTTGAATGGTAGAAACCTTCGTTACCGTATCTTCTTGTGAAGAAGAAACATAGCTGGTAAGGTCAACATCAAAACCATTCTGAAAAATCAGACCCAAATAATCTAAGATACCAGTAGCATTTGTGTGCGAAGCCTCATGCGCCTCGGAAGACATGTTTCCATGATGCCCATGAGGTGTTAGACCATGCAGAAGAACGGTCAGTATGAGTTGAAGTATCAGGATAATCCTTGCCATAATCTTGGCGTTAAGATTAGTCGATCAGTAACAAATAGCCAGTGATAAAAGTCACTAAGGGTTACAGTTGCGCCACAATACGCTACGACACAGGTGATTAAGATCAGCCTAACAAAAAGGCATAGCGAATTTCTAAATCGTTGAACAAACAGATTTTTTAGATGTTTGGGGTTTGTATATGCTACAACATATACCTTTGTCGAGAATGTCGCGCATTAAGCAACTAGCATCTTTCGTTTTATTGATGATTTACTCTGTGGGAATTGCCCACGGAGCTATCCCGCATTCTCATTATGTAGAATCAGCACACGACCATTGTCAGGTTAATCAACAACAAGACAGTGAGCATGCCGATGGGTTGATACACATGTTGATTGATATCTTTAACGATAACGAGTTTACCGATATAGCAGATTTTTTTGTTGGTGCTTCGGTAAAGAAATTACCGATAGATGCGTCCAAAGTCCAGTTGGCTGCCGTGCTGGTTTCATTCATCACAATTAATGTTGAAGAAGATAATTCAACAGCAACTTTTGGTCAGTCAGAACCTGACCTTTCCTATCGCTTTTCGCATATAAGTTCCGCCTCTAGAAGAGGCCCGCCCGCAGTTTCCTGAACACAGTAATCGTTTAGCACGGTTGCGCCTTTGATCTTTCCGCATCTGGAAGGGACATTGTCTATTTCAAATTTTCAGGAAACAATAAAGACATGATAGACAGAATCATTCGCTTTTCGCTTGCGAACAAACTCATTGTACTACTTTTTACCGCAACCATTGTTGGTGCGGGTAGTTACTCTTTAATAAATATACCTATTGGGGCGGTGCCCGATGTGACCAATAATCAGGTGCAGATTATCACCACTTCGCGCAATCTTGCCACGCAAGATGTGGAGAAATACCTTACTTATCCCGTAGAGTTGGAAATGGCCAACCTTCCGGGTGTTAAAGAAATCCGGTCCATTTCTAAATTCGGTTTGTCGGTGGTTACGGTTGTTTTTACCGATGAACTTGGCACATACCTGCCTCGTCAGCTTATTGCTGAAAAGATAAAAAGTGCCGAAGAGCGCATTCCTGCCGGTTTCGGGAAACCATTTATGGGACCAATTACGACTGGTCTGGGCGAAATCTATCAATATGTAATTGATGTAAAGCCCGGTTACGAGAACCGCTATTCGGTTACTGATTTGCGCACCATACAGGATTGGGTGGTAAAGCGGCAACTTTCTGGCATTCCGGGAGTGGTGGAAGTAAATACCTGGGGCGGCTATCTCAAACAATATGAAGTAGCTGTGGACCCCGTGCGCATTCGCAGCATGAACATTTCGTTGGCCGAGATTTATGAAGCGGTGAACAACAACAACGCGGTCGTTGGCGGTGGCTACATCGAAAAGGAGAACGAGAGCTTTTTTATCCGTGGAGAAGGACAGGTTACAAGCCTCGAAGATGTGGAGCAGATTGTGGTGACGAACCGAAACGGATTGCCCATTCGTGTAAAAGATGTGGCCAAGGTCGGATTCGGACATGCCAATCGTTTTGGTGCGATTACCGGAAACGGTGAAGGCGAAAAAGTGCTCGGACAAGTGATGATGCTGAAAGATGCAGATTCGAAAAAAGTGATTGATGCCGTGAAACAGCGTGTGGAAGAGATGCAGAGTTCGCTTCCCGAAGGCGTTTTCATCAACGCGGTTCTCGAACGAAGCGAACTCATCGATAAAACCACGTTCACCATTGCTGAGAATCTCCTTTTGGGATGTTTGATTGTGATTTTTGTGGTTGTTCTGCTGCTCGGAAATCTCCGATCAGGATTGGTGGTCGCTTCGGTTATTCCGCTCACATTGCTGTTTGCACTAACGCTCATGTACATTTTTGGGGTTGATGCCAACCTGATGAGTTTGGGCGCAATCGACTTCGGAATTATCATCGATGGAGCCGTTATCATAGTTGAATACATTGCCTATCGCATTACGAAAGAACGGACAGAACTGCTGCCGCTGAAAGGCGCGGAACGTCAACGTTTCATAGACAGAGTGACGCATGATGGAGCTAGCAAAATGATGCGTTCTGCCGTGTTTGGTCAGCTTATCATCATCATTGTTTTCATCCCCATTCTTTCGCTTACTGGGGTTGAAGGAAAGATGTTCCGACCAATGGCAATGGTGTTCAGTTTTGCGCTCATTGGAGCCATGATTTTGTGTTTCACCTACGTTCCGGTTGTATCGGCACTTTTCCTAAAACCAACCGACCCAGACAAAAAGACGATTTCTTCCCGTTTGATGTACTTTTTAGAGCAGCGTTACGCGCCAAGCATCACTTGGGCACTGCGCAAAAAGGCGTTGGTGTTGAGCGGAGCAGCCGCACTTCTAATAGGAGTGGGTGTGCTTTTCACACAGATGGGTGGAGAGTTTGTGCCAACGTTAGATGAAGGCGATTTCGTTATTCAGCCTGTGCTCAAAACAGGAACATCTTTGGGTAAAACCATCGAAACAACCACGCGCATTGAGCAGATTTTGAAACGTTTTCCTGAAGTGGATCAGGTGGTAACGCGCATTGGCGCGGCAGAGGTTCCAACCGACCCAATGTCGATGGAGGAAAGTGATGTCATCATCAAACTCAAACCAAAAGGAGAATGGACCACAGCGGCAAGCAAAGACGAATTGGCCGATAGTTTCAAAGTGGCGCTTTCCATCATTCCGGGTGTGGATTATGAGTTTACACAGCCGATAGAAATGCGGTTTAACGAACTGATAACGGGTGTGCGTGCCGACCTCGCCATCAAGATTTTTGGTGAAGATTTGGACGTGCTTTACCGTAAAGCGGTGGAAGTTGAAAAGGCCATTGCCAACGTGGAAGGCGCTGCAGATATAGTCGTTGAGAAAGTGGCTGGGCTGCCGCAGATGTCGGTTACGTACGACCGCGCCAAAATTGCGAAGTATGGTTTATCCATCGCGGAGCTAAACCAACTTGTTCAGGTCGGTTTTGCAGGGATGCCTGCAGGAACCGTATTCGAAGGAGAAAAACAGTTTGACCTTGTTGTTCGCTACGATAAGGAACATCGGCACAGCATCGAAAACCTGAGAATGGCTTCGGTTCAATTGCCTAACGGGACCAGTTTGCCACTTTCAGAATTTGCGGATGTTCAGTTTTCGAAAGGACCAGCAAAAATCTCGCGTGATGATACCAAGCGTAGGATTGTGGTGGGTGTAAACGTGCGTGGCCGCGATTTAGAATCGGTGGTGGGTGATGTGCAGAAAATCATCTCCGAGAAGGTTAATCTGCCCGTTGGTTACACCGTGGAATATGGCGGACAGTTTGAAAACCTACGCACGGCACGCGAACGTTTGATGTATGCAGTTCCAGTGGCACTCGTACTCATTTTCATCCTACTTCATTTCGCCTTTGGTTCGGTGAAAGAGGCGTTGATGATTTATAGCGCCATTCCGCTTTCTGCGGTCGGTGGAGTATTGGCGCTTTATCTGCGCGGCATGCCGTTCAGTATTTCTGCTGGGGTCGGTTTTATTGCACTTTTCGGTATTGCGGTGCTCAACGGAATTGTACTTATCGAGCATTTCAAAGAGTTGAAAAAAAGAGGAGTGGGTACCATTGACGAACTAGTAATTATAGGAACGCGTGAACGATTGCGCCCTGTACTACTGACGGCATCTGCCGCGGCACTCGGTTTTCTTCCAATGGCTATTTCCAGTTCTGCTGGGGCGGAGGTTCAGCGACCGCTGGCAACCGTTGTTGTGGGCGGATTGATTTCTGCCACCATTCTCACGCTTATTGTGCTGCCTGTGTTGTATGCAATTTTCGAAACATCGGCAGAAAAGAAAAAGAAGAAGAAAGGAAAACTACCTAAAGTGGCTCTTGCTATCGCAATGCTTTGCTTAATGGTTCCTGCAAGTTCCATGGCGCAAGAACAGACGCTATCGCTTGATGGTGCTATTCAACTGGCGTTGCAAAACAATAATCAGCTAAAAGCTTCTCAGCTTGAAGTTGAACGCAATCGTGATTTGATTGGAGCTTCCATCGACATTGAAAAAACACAGGTTTACTATGGTTTTGATCAGAATAATATTGCGTTGAATAATGCTCCGTTGCATGTTTGGGGATTGAGTCAATCACTCAAATTCCCAACTGTTTATCAAGCACAGAAAAAGGTGCAGCAAGGACAGGTTTCGCTGGCCGAGCACCAATATCGCTTGGATGAACATGTGGTGAAGCGGGAAGTAAGTGGCGCTTTTGTGGAGTTGAGCAACGCGCTACAACTGCTGAACGAATTGGCAGGATTGGACAGTCTTTACAATCGGTTTTCCAAGGGGGCACAACTCAAATTCGACCTTGGAGAATCTGATCAGTTGGAGCAATTAACCGCACAGGCCAAGTACCGTGAGGTGCATTTGAAATGGAGTCAGCAGAAGGAAAATGTGCTGGCTGCTCAACTCAACCTCAACCGTTGGATTCAGTCCGACTCGTTGCCCTCCATTTCTGCAGAACGATTAGAGCCATTGCAACCATTGCCGCTCGATACTGTGCAGCATCCTGCGCTCAGGTATTACGCGCAAATGCGAACGCAATCTGATCAACAGCTCAAATTGGCGCGACAGCAACTGTTGCCCGATATTCAGTTTGATGTTTTTCAGGGAACAAATGCAGCGGCCAATGCGCGTATTTATTCGGGTGTGCAGGCTGGGTTGGCTATTCCGCTTTGGTTTGGTTCGCAGCGTTCGCAGATAAAGGCGGCCAAAACCCAGCAGCAGGCTATTGAGTCGCTGTCTGAAGACCAACAACGGCAGTTGGTTTCTCGCTATCAAATGCTGCTTACCGAACTTGAAAAGCAACAACAGGCGCTGGCTAATTACAATGAATCGGGAAAGCAATTGGCTGAAAAATTACTGAGCGGTAGCGACTTGGCCTATCGCAATGGTGAGATAGACTTTTTGCAATACACACAGCTGTTGGAACAAGCCATCAGCATCAAAACACAACACTTGAACGATTTACTCCACTACAACCTAACCGTATTGGACATCAACTATTTAACTAATTGAAATGAAAACGAATTACATCACATATACTGGCATTATTGCCGCTTTTGCGTTGCTATTAACTGCTTGTTCATCAAACGGACCAGAAAGCACCACAGAAGCCGAAACGCCAACTGGGGAAACCGAGCTAATTACCCTCACAAAAGAACAATTCACATCATCTGGTTACCAATTGGGAACGCTTACCAAGCAGGTATTTGAAACCACGGTTACGGCCAATGGTTCGGTGGATGTTCCACCTAAATTTCAAGCATCTGTAAGCGCTTATTTTGGTGGATACGTGAAGCAAATTGACCTGCTGGTGGGCGAACATGTGCATGCTGGACAAGTACTTTTTACGCTCGAAAACCCTGAGTTCTTGGAAGTGCAGAAAGACTTTTTGGAAACAGCTGGTGAGCTGAACTATCTGAAAGAAGATTTGGCTCGTCAAGGAAGCTTGGCTGAGGCCAATGTTTCCTCTCAGAAAAAGCTGACTAAAGCACAATCGGATTTTCAGATGATGAATGCAAAACATGCTGCGCTGAAGAAGAAGTTGGAGATGATGCATGTGGACGTAAAGGGTTTGACTGCGGAAAACCTTCGGTCTTCCATCAACATTTTGGCTCCAATAAACGGATACATCACCGATATAAACGCCACAGCTGGAACCTTTCTTTCGCCTTCAGATATTGCAATGAAAATCATCAATACGGAACATCTTCATCTAGAATTGAAAGTGTTTGAGCAGGATGCGGCTAAGATTACCGAGGGGCAGCTGATTCATTTCCGAGTGCAGAATGAAAAAGCATATCGCGAAGCGGAAGTTCATCTCGTCAATAAGAACCTTGACGCGGAATCACGCACGTTGAATGTGCACGGGCATATTGATGCTGTTTCCGCTAAAGGACTGACGGTGGGATCATACATTGAAGCGCAGATTGTGACTGGCTCAGATACACTTTTGGCTTTGCCGACTGCTGCGGTTGTCGAATTGGAAGGACGCCACTTTGTGCTGAAAGCGCTGGACAATCAAACGGATTTTGAACGACTGGAAGTAAAGCTGGTACAGGTACAAACCGATTTTACAGCCATTGAAATGCCGACTGGCGTTTCTGTTTCCACGGAATTCTTAACGGTTGGAGCGTATGATATGATAGCCGATTGATGTGACATGCTATATGGAGATAGTCGTCAACTTTCAAAAAGTTGACGACTCTGCTAATTGTGGAGATATTTCATTTGCCGATGTAAAGCATACCCGCTCAATAATTAAAGGCCAAAGTGCTTTTTAACCTCTCCCTCAATTTTCTTCGGGTTTTGCCGTGTGTCAATAATGTTCATGACAAAGATGGCATCGTTATGAATCTCGTATAGAATAGTTGTCTGTTTGATAATGACGCATTTTCGGAGCCCTTCAGAAACAGCACTCTCAGGAAACGCTTTGGGATTTAATCTAACGGCTTCAAGTTTTCCATTCAGCTTTTCAAGGAATGAATTCGCAGAGCCGTCAGACCATTCTTCTCTAAGATAATCAATCAGCTTTTCGAGTTTGAATACACTCAGTTCAGAAAACCGAATGATCATCACTTTGAAAGTCGCTTATACACGGCTTCCCATTCTTCAACTTTCCCTTCTGAAACTTGTTGGCGACTCAATTCAACTTCAGCCTTTTGCGCGTCAGTAAGCTCATCCCAAAAATCACTTTTATCTGAATTGAAAATGGAAAGAACCGCTCTCAATTGCCCGTCATTATCCGCAGACAAGACGTGTTTGAGGGCTTCCAATTTTAGCGCAGCGTTGCTCATGTTATCAAAGGTAAGAAACTTCTAAACCTGTCAATAATTGTAGCGAGAATACAATCTCTGAATCTTTGAGCTATTAAGAATCCTTCTAAATAAAACAGAAGACATACCTATAATTGTGGAGATATTACATTTGCCGCTATAATGCAAAGCCCGTTCGGGTTTTTACCAAAATCAGACATCAATGTCCAGTTCGATAGCAAAAAAGATAGCGATGGCCCTATCGGGGTTCTTCCTGCTGTTTTTCCTTCTGCAGCATCTTACCATCAACTTCATTTCGGTGATTAGTGTCGATGGTTTTAATGCCACATCTCACTTTATGGGAACCAATCCAATCGTGCAAATAGCGCTGCAGCCAGTGCTTGCGTTTGGTGTCATTTTTCACTTGATGATGGGAATGCGCTTGGAATTGCAGAATCGTGCTTCTCGTCCAATTAAGTATGCGATGAACAAGCCAGCTGAGAATTCTTCTTGGATGAGCCGCAACATGATTATCACAGGAATTATGATTTTCCTTTTCCTTGGAATGCACTTTTACGATTTTTGGATTCCAGAATTGAATGTGAAGTATCTGCAAGGCGATATGTCAGGTCTAATTGACCCGATGAATCCAGATAGCGGAATGCGTTATTGGGAAGAGCTTCATCACAAATTCCACGACCCAATTAGAACGGGGCTTTACGTGCTGTCATTCGTATTCTTAGGATTGCACTTGATGCACGGTTTTCAGTCGGCTTTCCAGTCGGTTGGATTCAATCACCGCAAGTACACGCCTACAATTAAGAAGCTTTCTAACATTTACGCCATTGTGGTGCCGCTCGGATTTATCCTTGTTGCGGTTTATCACTTCATGACGCAATCATAAAATCGGAGCCATGTCATTGGATGCCAAGATACCTGAAGGTCCTTTAAAGGATAAATGGACCAACCATAAAAATCACATCAACGTTGTAAATCCTGCCAACAAGCGCCACATCGATATTATCGTTGTGGGAACAGGTTTGGCTGGAGGTGCTGCCGCTGCTTCGCTTGCGGAGATGGGCTACAACGTAAAGGCGTTCTGCTATCAGGATAGCCCACGAAGAGCGCACTCAATTGCGGCTCAAGGTGGAATTAACGCTGCCAAGAATTACCAGAATGATGGCGATTCTACCTACCGTTTGTTTTACGACACGGTAAAAGGTGGCGATTACCGCTCAAGAGAAGCGAATGTGTACCGTTTGGCGGAGGTTTCTGCCAATATCATTGACCAGTGTGTGGCGCAAGGCGTTCCATTTGCGAGAGATTACGGTGGCCTTTTGGACAACCGTTCTTTCGGTGGTGTGTTGGTTTCGAGAACATTCTACGCTAAAGGACAAACAGGACAGCAGTTGTTGTTGGGAGCTTATTCGGCTATGAATCGCCAGATTGCTCAAGGCAAGATTGCCATGTACAACCGCCACGAAATGTTGGATGTGGTACTTGTTGGCGGAAAAGCCCGTGGAATTATTGCCCGCGATTTGGTTACGGGTGAGATTGAAAGACATTCGGCTCATGCAGTGATTGTTGCAACTGGAGGTTACGGAAACGTATTCTTCTTGAGCACAAACGCCATGGGATCGAACGTTACCGCTTCGTGGAAAATCCACAAGAAGGGAGCGTATTTCGCAAATCCTTGCTACACGCAGATTCACCCAACGTGTATTCCACGTTCGGGAGATCATCAGTCTAAATTGACGTTGATGTCTGAGTCGTTGCGTAACGATGGACGTATTTGGGTTCCGAAGAAATTGGAGGATGTGAAAGCTATCCGTGAAGGAAAGCTGAAGCCAAAAGAACTGAAAGAAGAAGACCGCGATTATTACTTGGAAAGACGTTACCCGGCATTTGGTAACCTCGTTCCGCGTGACGTGGCATCGCGCGCAGCGAAAGAAAGATGCGATGCAGGATTTGGCGTGAATGCTACAGGTGAGGCTGTATATCTTGATTTCGCTTCGGCAATTATGCGTTACGGAACTACGGAGGCGCACATTCAAGGATTGCACAACCCAACGCAAGATCAAATTCGGGAGTTGGGCGAGAAGGCGGTTGAGAACAAATACGGCAACCTTTTTCAGATGTACGAGAAGATTGTAGATCAGAATCCGTACAAAACACCGATGATGATTTACCCTGCGGTGCATTACACCATGGGCGGTATTTGGGTTGATTACAACTTGATGACAACCATCCCAGGTTGCTATGCTGCCGGAGAGGCAAACTTCTCCGATCACGGTGCAAACCGTTTGGGAGCTTCGGCTTTGATGCAAGGTTTGGCAGACGGTTATTTCGTTCTTCCGTACACCGTTGGCGATTACTTGGCCAACGACATCCGAACAGGTAAAATTCCTACCAATTCGCCAGAATTTGATGCTGCCGAGAAAGAAGTAAAAGACCGCTTAGAGCGTTTCATTAACATTAAGGGAACCAAATCTGTGGATCATTTCCATAAGGAATTGGGTAAGGTGATGTGGGACAACGTTGGAATGGCACGTAATGCCGAAGGCTTGAAAGAGGCGATGGCTAAAATCAAACAGATTCGTGAGGAGTTCTGGAAAGATGTTCGGGTTCCGGGTGGATTGAACGAAATGAACCCTGAGTTGGAGAAAGCAGGCCGAGTGGCAGATTTCTTGGAGCTAGGAGAGCTTTTCGCAAAAGATGCGTTAGACAGAAACGAAAGCTGCGGAGGTCACTTCCGCGAAGAATCTGTAGAGATTGGTGGCGAACAAGAAGGAGAAGCCAAGCGAGATGATGCAAACTTCGCGTTCGTATCTGCTTGGGAATGGACAGGAAACCCTAGCGAAGCGAAACTTCACAAGGAAAACTTGGTGTTCCACGATATCGAATTGAAACAGCGTAGCTACAAATAAGAAATCCGAGAGACATGAATCTTACACTCAAAGTCTGGAGACAGAAAGACGGAAAAGCAAAAGGAGAGCTCGTTACGTACCAAATTAAGGACGTATCGCCCGATTCATCCTTCTTGGAGATGCTTGATATGCTGAACGAGAATTTGGTGAACGAAGGGAAAGATCCTGCCGCGTTTGACCACGATTGTCGGGAGGGAATCTGCGGTATGTGCTCGCTTTACATCAATGGAGAAGCCCACGGCCCGGGTCGTTTAATTACGACTTGCCAGTTGCACATGCGTTCGTTTAAGGATGGCGAAACCATCTACATCGAGCCATTTAGAGCAGCGGCATTCCCAGTTATAAAGGATTTGGTTGTTGACAGAAGCGCGTTTGACCGCATTCAGCAAGCTGGAGGGTACGTGTCTGTAAACACCTCTGGAAACACACAGGATGCGAACTCATTGCCTATTCCGAAGGATGATGCAGATAAAGCGTTTGATGCAGCTACCTGCATCGGTTGCGGTGCTTGTGTTGCCACGTGCAAAAACTCATCGGCCATGCTTTTTGTAGCCGCTAAAGTGTCTCAATTCGCTCTTCTTCCGCAAGGAAAGGTGGAAGCCAAGAGACGTGTGCTAAACATGGTGAAGCAGATGGACGAAGAAGGTTTCGGAAACTGCACCAACACAGGCGCGTGCGAAGTTGAATGCCCAAAAGGTATCTCGTTGGAGAACATTGCTCGCATGAACCGCGAGTATTTTTCTGCCGCTATTACCAGCGAGGAGTAGGGGAAAAGAGGAATTAGCAAATGAGCGAATTAGCGAATTAGGAAAAGGAGAAAAGGAAAAAGGGGAAAAGGGGAAAAGGAGAAAAGGAAAAAGGGAAAAAGGAGAAAAGGAAAAAGGTCGCTGCGAAGCGGCCTTTTTTGTTTAGGAAGTTAGAGGCCCCAGCGTTATCAACCTGTTTTTGGTTCTCCTTCGGGATTGGAACTTTGCCCATCTTCTCTCACTATTCTAGCCATTTATATCATTCTTTTGGCCGTTTATCTGAAAATTCTAGCCATTTAAGTCATTCTTTTAGCCATATATCTGAAAATACTAGCCATTTAAGCCAATATTCTAGCCATTTACATCAAAGAGTTAGCCATTATTTTTGAAAATTCTTCAGTATGATTCGAAGATATTGGTGGTTATTTGGCTCTCAAAACAGAAAAAATGCCCGTGGTGGTAGAAGAGGTATTTAGCACCGTGAGAACGCTGAATCCCTTGGTAATTCCATAAACGTCTCCGGGAAGGATGGTTACAAAACTTCCCGAAGCGGTCTTGCCTCTATACAGATGGAGCGTGGTGGTGCCATTATTTTTAAACGTTCCGCCAATAATGCAGTGGCCTACCGTTTTTGTGCTGCTCAGTTTCACCTTACTCACTATTTGTTTGGGTGCACGCGGGCTATCATCAACCGTAAACCCCCAATGGCCCAACTCTTTGGGGTTGGTGGGGTATAGCGCCATCAAAAAAGCACCAATGGAGCGCAAATGGCCGCTCACTGTGGCCATGGCATTGTTGCGATCTTGGGTGGCATCTTCCGATTCTTTGGCCAGTTTGGTGGCCGCTTTAGCCGCTAGTTGCGATGCGGCCATGGCAGCAGCATCGGCAGCAATGCTGGTGTTGTTTTGAGTAAGAAAAGGGTCTAAAGGACTGCTTCCCAGAGGCAGATACGTGTCGTATTTTGTTTGGAGGGCCTTAAAAATGAGGGCGCGTGCGTCATATCCTGTCGGATACTTAATTCTGCCTGTGGTGGTAATGGGCGCGCCCCAATTGCCAAGCTCCATGTAGTTGGGCGAGTAGAGTTTTTTAAGAAACTGATAGTAGTTGCGCACGTTTGCAAACACCGGATCCCACTTTAAATCGCGTTTTTGTGTGTGATCTTCGGCCTCTTTAGACTTGTTGCTGTGCGCCCGTTCGTTAGCTTCTGCACTGCTTAGGGCGGCTTGGTCATCCACAAAACTGATGTCGTGCTGATTGATAAAAGCTTCAATCGGGCTGGTGCCCACCGCAAAACTCTCGTGCTTTTCTTTTACCGCATCAAACAAAAGACGCAGAAAAACCAGATTTTCCGGAAAAATGATGCGCGCCATGGTATCTTAGGTTTACAGAAAGTGGAATCGGAGATAAGAACTGCTAAAAATGCAACACGAATATCCAAAAAAATGTATGTCCGCTACTTTCCCCAAGGCAAACGCATTAAACGTTTATACTATCCTTATTCACGTCCAAACGTGAGGGACAACATGGGATAGCCACAGAAACACAGAATACACAGAGGGTTTCACAGAGAAAAGGAAAAATTTTCTGTGTCCATTCTGCGAATTCTGTGTTTCTGTGGCCATTTCATGTCCTATTGTGTATGAGCAACTGGTCATGCACGTTCAAAAATTAGATGCGTTTGCCCTGATGAGGGAGTTAGCTATGATGGCGGTATAACGAAAAATGAGAAAAGTTGATGAACAGAAGATAATTTAACGGATAGGCTAGAAACTGGAGTTTGCCTCTACACCATCAGTTCAGAATACCGAATGGTAGAAAGCAGAAAGTTGCTTGTAAACGAGAGGGCAAATGCTAGAGCTCAACCTCCTTTCGTTCTACATAATACATTTCCAACTCTCCCTTTCCCTTGGCTGCAATCTTGCCACGTGGAGTACAGGCGAAATGATTCTTCACAAGGTCGTAGGTTGAGGAAGACACATTCACTTTTCCTTCCGTTCCCGAGCTTTCTAAACGGGCTGCAGTGTTCACGGTATCGCCCCAAATGTCGTACTGGAACTTTTTGATGCCCACGATTCCGGCCACCACCGAGCCAGTATGAACTCCTATCCTAATCTCGAAGTAAGGTTGTCCTTCCAATCGTCTTTCATTAGACCGCGCGTCCATGAATTCCTGAATATCTAAAGCCGCTGAAACCACATTATGTGCATGCGTTTCATTCGGAACGGGCAGGCCGCCTGCCGCCATATAGGCATCGCCAATGGTCTTTATCTTCTCTACGCCATACTTTTCCATGATGCGGTCGAAGGCAGAAAAACAGAGGTTTATCTCGGCCACCAATTCCTGTGGTGTGAGTTGCTCCGAAAGAGCGGTGAAACCTTTGAAATCGGTGAACAGCACGGTTACCAGATCGAAGAGTCGGGTATCTGCTGCTCCCTTGGCCTTCAACTCCTCTGCCACCTCTGCCGGAAGAATGTTGAGTAGAAGGTCTTCGCTGCGTTTTTTCTCCTTGGCTATGCGCTTGCTCTGGAAGGCGATGGCAATGGAGAACAGCAGGATCACTGCGAATCCACCAACAAATCCGTTTCTGATTAGTTTCTGACGCGACAGCTCTTTGGCCTGTATCTCCCTGTCCTTTTCGAGCGAAACGATTTCCTTGTCCTTCCGTTCTGTTTCGTACAGGGTCCGCACCTGGGTCGTTTCCTTACTGTGAATCTCTTTGTCCAAGCTGTCCTTATAGACCAAGAAGAGCTTATAATCTTCGAATGCCTTTGGAAAATTCCCCAATGCGCTGTCCAATCTGGCCATGGTCAGATAACCATACATGAGCAGGTCTTTATTGTTCGAAAGCTTAGAGAGTTCTATTCCCTCATCCAAATAGGGAGGCACTTCTGAGAGTCTTTTTTGATCCACCAAACATGCCGCCAAACCTAAGTTCGACCTGGCCAAGGTTGTCTGCCTGCCCATGTCCTTTGATATCTTGATTGACATTCTAAGATCTGCTTCAGCCGCTTTCAATTGACCATCACTCTTCAAGGCGTTGGCCCGATTGTGATAAATACCGGGAAGTTGTCCGGACAGGTTGTGTTCCTGGGCCATTTCCAGTGCGCGTGTGAATGATCTTATGGCCTCTTTCAGATTGTTTGTCTTGGCATGATGGATGCCAATTCGAGTGTAGTCGCCAGCCATTCCATCAAAATTCTTCTGGTCTTCATTTATCTTGGATGCCTTCAGAAAGTGTTGCAGGGCTTCTTCATTATTCCCTTGGTATGAAAATAAATTTCCAAGGTTAGAATAGCATGCGGCAACTCCGCCAGCCCCGTTCTCGGTCAGTTCAAAATAATGGATGGCGTTGCGAAAATTTTTGATGGCCAGTTCATACTGGCGGGTGTCGGAATAACACATTCCCAGTAAGGTATAATAGCGTCCTAACTGGAAATTATCCTGCGCAGACAGAATAATGGGCTCTACCACTCGGATGCTATTGATTACCTCAGCTTCCTTGCCTTGAGCCATAAGTACGTTTCCGATATTGATGTGTGCCGAGGCTATCTGGTCTGGTTGTCCCAGTCGTTCTGCCAATTCCATGGCTTCTTTGGCAATTGATACAGCCTCTTCATACTTGCCTTGCTTTCGCAACTCACTGCTTTCGATGTTCAGGTCATTGGCGCGAAGACTATCGGGAATTGAAGCTTCGGTAGCTGTTGTTTTAGCAACAGGCTTGTCCTGAGCCACACTTGGCTGAAGGGCTAAAAGCACCATGGCTATGACAAGCACAATCCGCATAGAAATCAGGATAAGTGAATCAAATGTAATTTACATTTGAATAACTTGTACCAGCCGCCAGAACCAAAGCCAATGGCTCTAATAAGCTCTTACGTTCTTGCCTTCCATGTAATTGATAAGGCGCGGTTCACCAAGCGGTTTCCGAATAATGTTGTGTTTTCTCCATTTCTTAGATCTGAAACACCTTCTATCGGGAGTCTATTGCTTGGATACCATCAATCGCTTAGACCCTGATTGTTGCTTTACTTCTATGATATATAGCCCCGATGCTTGTCCGCTCAGGTTTATCAAATGCTGATTTCCTCCTGCAACTTTCTGCGCCATTATCAATTGCCCAGTCGAATTGTAAACAGTAACAATTGCTCCGTTGAGGTTCTCTGCTTGCAAGGTAAGCTCGCCTTGGGTTGGATTAGGAAATAGATTGATGTTCGCATCGCTCAACTCCTGATTGTCAATCGCAACGGTCAGATCACCATGCACGCGGGCAATGCGGTTTCTGTTTGTACCATCGTAGTCCGTGAATTGTCCTCCGATGATAACCTTGCCATCGGGCTGAAGGGTGGCGGAATGAACGGCTAAGTTTACACCTGTTCCAGGATCGAAGGTATTGTCGAGCGAACCATCGGAGTTGATACGGGCAATTCGGTTTCTGCCCGTGCCGTTGTAGAAGGCAAAATTGCCCCCGATGATGATCTTTCCATCGGTCTGGAGGGCAATGCAAAAGACCAGTGCGTCTGCGGCTGTTCCTACATTGAAGGAATTATCTAAAGAACCATCGGAGTTGATACGGGCAATTCGGTTTATGCCAGTGCCATTGTAGGATGTGAACCATCCCCCAATGATGATCTTACCATCGGGTTGAAGCATCACATCCTCTATACCAGAGTTTGCCCCTGATCCTGGATCGAAGGAGTTATCGAGCGATCCATCGGCATGGATGCGGGCTATGTAATTACGAGCAATACCGTCATATTCGGTGAAAGTGCCTGCAATGATGATCTTGCCATCTGGCTGTAGCCGAATGGCCTCGGGCCGATTGTTTGCGCCCGTTCCTAGCCCGAAGCTACTATCAAGCGATCCATCGGCATTGAGGCGGGCAATGTAGTTTTTGGCCGTGCCAGCATATTCAGTGAAAAAACCTGCAATGATGATCTTGCCATCTGGCTGCAGCAAGGCTGTCTGTATCACTTCGTTTGGGCCGATGCCAGGATCGAAGGTGTTATCGAGCGAACCATCAGCATTGAGGCGGGCAATGCAGTTTCTAGGTGTGCCGTTGTATTCCGTAAACCATCCTGCAATGATTATCTTGCCATCTGGCTGCAATAATATGGCTTTGACCAGGTGGGATGCACCCGTTCCGGTATCAAAGGTATTGTCCAAGGTACCATCGGTATTTAAGCGGGCGATGCGGTTAGTGGGCGTGCCGTTGTATTCGGTAAAATTCCCGCCTATCAGAATCTTGCCATCAGGCAGCGGCACGGAGATGGATACATACTCATTGGCACCCGTTCCCGGGTCGAAACAGAAGTCCAGTTCCCCTGGCAGGCCAACTGACGGGGCATTGAGCGTCAAATCGATGGTTACTACTGAATCGCAGCCCCAAAAGTTGGTGAGCGTTTGCGTGTACGTTCCACTTGAATTATAGGTGATGGAATTTAGTGTGTAGTTATTGCTGCACGTGCTTAGTGTAAGTGCGGAGGCTGAGGGCGAATTGAGGCTCAGCTCCAAATCTATTACTGAGTCGCAGCCCGCAACGTTGGTGATTGTTTGGGTGTAGTTTCCACTTGCGGTATAGGTAATGGAGTTCAGGGTGTAACTACTAGCGCAACTGCTATGTGTAAGTAAAGAATAGGTAGGCGAACATGGACCATATTTGAAGATGTTCCCTTCCCAGTTTGCACCACCATAGAATGTCATTCCGTAAAGTGAATTTCCGACAGAAATAAGCGAGCCATAAGGCGTATTTCCGTCTGTTGGACCCGAAAAGTCCAGCAGTTTCTCGTAGCCTGTTCCATCAGGCATTATTTTAAACATGGTTCCATAATCATTCAGCCCTCCATCCGCTGTCATTCCATACAGAAAGGTGCCATCAAAAACAAGATCGCCCCGTGGATCCATTCCGTTTGTTGTTCCATCAAAGTCCAATAGTTTTACATAGCCCGTTCCATTGGGCATTATTTTAAAAATGGTGCCCATATTATTTGTTCCACCACTGGTGGCCATCCCATACAAGTAGGTGCCATCAGAAATAAGAGAGCCATAGGGGTTGCTTCCGTTCGAGGTTCCGTCAAAATCCAATACCGTTTCGAGCCCCGACCCATTGGTCATCAATTTAAAAACGGTTCCTGCCCCATTAGTGCCTCCATTATATGCCATTCCATACAGATAAGCACCATCGAGAAGGAGAGACCCAATAGGAGAGCCTCCGTTCACGTTAGCTCCAAAATCCGATATTTCTTGATAGCCAGTTCCATCCGTTCCTATCTTAAAGATGTTGCCATAGTTCCCTGCTCCTCCATACAATGTCATTCCATACAGAAAGGTGCCGTCAGACACAAGCGAGCCACGGGGTCCATATGCGTTTACAACTCCGGCAAATTCAAAGTCCAATAATTTCACGTAGCCAGTGCCATCGTTCATTATTTTAAAGATGGTTCCCAAACCATTTATACCACCGTCCGTGGTCATTCCATAGAGGAAGGTGCCGTCTGTAATAAGAGAGCCATAAGGTGAACTGCCATTGGTGGCCCCATCAAAGTCAAGCAACTTCTCATAGCCCGTTCCATCAGGCTTTATCTTAAAAATGGTGCCCAAACTATTGGTGCCTCCATTGGTGGTCATGCCGTACAAAAAGGTGCCATCAGAAACAAGATCGGCATTGGGCTGACTTCCGTCAGGCGTAGCCGAGAAGCTATAGAGGTTGGTAAATTGGGCATTGGCAATGCCGCTCAGGCCAAGTATGGAAAGCAAAAAGAGTGAAACGAATTTCATTTTCATACCCATGCACGTACTTATCCATCGGGTCTTTGAATTTGCAGCGGTTGGTGTGGCTAATTGGTTCATGTTTGTCTTTTTGATTTATTGAATTGGGTTGAATAATCGCAGCGCAATGTTCCGCATCTTTGAAATTCGTTTCAAATCACTTATGTAAAAAAGTCAAGCTTCCAAATCGGCACAATGGGAACAAAAGATGCTCTTTATGAGATAGTTAGGAGTTTGAAACCGAACGAAAAACGGTATTTCAGACTCTACGCTGCTGCGTTCAGAGAAAACTCCCGTTTAATGAAGTTGTTCGACATTCTTGATCAAGAAAGCATCCCAAGCGAAGCCATTCAGGTGTCGACTGTAGGTGGAAAGGGTCTCAAAGCCGCACGTTCAGACCTACGAAAGCTGATTCTTAAGTGCATGCGCAGTTTTCACGAAGCCAACAACAGCAAAGCGGAACTTCAAGCAGCACTCCTTGACATCGATTTTCTGAGGAGCAAACAGCTCTATGATGAAGCCGAAAAGGAATTCAGAAAAGCGTTGAAAAAATCGGAAGAACAATTGGATCATCAGGCCCAGTTCGCGCTCCTATTGAAATCAATTGAATTCCAACGAAATTATACTTCCAGTCAGGCTCTACATGATGAGCAATTGCACATTAGGCAGCAATTGACCCGCATAACAGATATCCTTTCGACCTACGGGAACTTATCTTCTTTAAGTGCGGAATGGGGCAGGTATGTAACCAAGTTTGACCAACGGGACATCCCAAAACAAAAAGAATATTTTGACCATCAATTGGCCCTTGAAATTGAGCAATTCCGACAACAGGAACTTAGCCCCCAGTCCATACTGGTGGTCAACCAGTTGGACATTCACTATGCCACGATGTTCGCAACCGAGGTGTCCAATGAAAGCTTGATTCAGGATACGCTTCAACTGTTTGATCGGGAACCAGCCTTGAAGCAACAGTTTTTCCCCATTTATTTCAGTACCCTCTATAACTATTCATCCGCTCTTTATCGGGATGATAAGTATGAAGAATCGTTGGAGATCATCGACAGCCTCAAATCCGAATTCCAAGCGGCCTGCGCTTACCCAAATTTGGCATATAGTGCAGAGTTGCAGGCTCGGCACAGATATGCTTTGCTTGGAGGGCGATTACGTTCTCTGTGTGGGCTTAAAAAGCATTCCGAATGCCTCGGTCTTATTGAAGAATATCATAGTTTGAAAAAGGAAGGCTTAAGTACGCCTAACCTGACCACCACCCTGCTCATTCTGGTAAGGATCGCCTCCGTGTATTTTCATATTGGTGAATACAAAAAGTCGCTTAGCTACATTTCAGAGCTGCTAACGCATGAAGGAGTTAAAACCGTTCGGGCAATATATCTGGTTGCGCTCTATTCCGAAGCGCTTTGTCTGAATATGATGGGCAAGCACGAACTTGCCGAGAGTCGCCTCACCAACCTGCACAGAGTAATTCTGGCAAAAGGAAACGGTGATGCTGATGGCATCACCGAAATGCAATTGAAGTTCATCCGTGCTGCCGCCTTGCTGGATCTGGACTCGGATCTTGGAAGATCCAAAGTGAAGGCATTGATTGAAGCCTTACTCGCGGAAAAGACGGATAATGTTTGGGCAGAATTCATTGCCCCGGCCGAATGGCTTACAAAGCTTTTGAAGGAATCAAGAAGCTCTTCCTAAAGCCGACAATACCTAAAAGCTAACGGCTCAATAAGCCCTCACATTCTTGCCCTCCATGTAATTGATAAAAGCGCGGTTTACTACGCGGTTTCCGCCCGGTGTTGGGTAGTTTCCGGTAAAGTACCAATCTCCCAAATGGTTAGGACACGCAGAGTGCAAGCCTTCGATGGATTGGAAGATGAGTTTTACCTCAGCATTGATGTTTGGAGGAGAGATGATTTCGGCAGATTTATCTGCTAACTGCTCTGCGGTAAATGGTTTGTAGACCTGTTTTACCACGTTCACGATTTTTTCAATCGGCAACTCCATTTGCGCCTTGGCTTGCTCGTAAACATCATCCAGAATATTCATCTGCTTGGTGTCTTTCAGCAGCTCTATTGCAGCTTTAAACACCATAAAATCGCCCAACTTGGCCATGTCAATACCATAGCAATCGGGGTAACGAATTTGCGGTGCGCTAGAAACGATGATAATCTTCTTTGGTCCCAAACGGTCTACAATTCGCAGAATGGATTGCTGTAAGGTGGTTCCTCTAACGATGGAATCATCAATCAAAACCACGTTATCCTCACCACGGTTTACGGTGCCGTAAGTAATGTCGTACACGTGCGACACGAGGTCGTCTCTATGCACATCATCGGTAATGAATGTTCTGAGTTTGGCGTCTTTGATGGTAAGCTTCTCTACCCGAGCACGCATGCTGAGGATTTCGCGCACCTGAGCCGCATCTAACGAACGCTTGCCCGAAAGAATCTGGTCTGTTTTAAGGATGTTGATGTAATCCTCCACGCCTTTTACCATTCCGTAGAAGGAGGTTTCGGCTGTGTTTGGAATGAAGGAGAAAACGGTGTTTTTCACATCGTAATCCAACTCTTTTAAGACGGGCGCAACCACCAATCTTCCTAATTCTTTTCGTTCTTGATAGATGTCTTTATCGCTACCGCGAGAGAAATAAATACGCTCAAACGAGCACGATTTCTGCTCCAATGGCTCGCGAAATTGCTGCTCGCTTACCGTTCCGTCTTTCTTAATAATGAGGGCGTAGCCAGGTTTAATCTCCTTTACATCTTCCCACTTTAGATTGAAAGCGGTTTGAATAGCGGGGCGCTCGCTTGCCACCACCAACACTTCATCATCTTGATACCAGTGTGCTGGACGAATGCCAGCTGGATCGCGCATCACAAATGCATCGCCATGACCCATCATGCCCGCAATGGCATATCCGCCATCCCACTTTTTGGCCGATTCGAACAAAATCCGTTGCACATCAATGTTCTGCGCAATTTGCGAAGTGGCATCGGCCTTTGAGTAGCCTTTCTGCTTAAAATCGTAGTACAAGCGGTCGTTTTCTTCATCTAGGAAGTGACCTATCTTTTCTAAAACCGTAACGGTATCTGCTTTCTCTTTTGGGTGCTGACCAATTTCTACCAACTGCTGAAAAAGCTCATCTACGTTGGTCATGTTAAAGTTGCCGGCCAGCACTAGGTTCCGCGTCATCCAGTTATTCTGACGAAGAAAGGGATGGCAATGCTCTATGGTGTTGCCGCCATGCGTGCCATACCGAAGGTGACCAAGAAACAATTCGCCCGTAAACGGCAAATTCTGTTTTAGCCACTCTGGGTCTTGTATATGCTCTGGGTTTTCTTTGAATTCCTCTTCAAACCTGCCATTGATGTGGGCAAAAACATCTTTGATGGGTGTGGATGAGTTGGACCTGTGGCGGCTGATGTAGCGCTTGCCGGGCTCCATATCCAACTTAATGTTGGCCAAACCGGCACCATCTTGCCCACGGTTGTGTTGTTTCTCCATCAGGAGATAAGTTTTATTCAGCCCATAAAAACTTGATCCGTATTTGTCCTTGTAATACTGAAGGGGTTTCAGCAATCGGACCATTGCAATTCCGCACTCGTGCTTTATAGCGTCACTCATCGTGGATTTCTAAGATGCAAAAGTAACGAATTGAGGTAGGGTAATGTTCTGTGTTTCGATATTCGGAACTCTTTTACCTTTAGTGCCAAATGAAACGGAAAACCCCTCTTTTCTTGTTGATTGGCCTGCTGAGCTGGTCTGCGGTTATTGGCCAAACTGCGGCTACAGACAGCCTCAAACTTGAATTGAACAAGGCCAAAGGCGTTGAACAAAAGCTTGGCCTGCTGAATGTAATTTCTGCTGAGTTTTTAGAAGCATCACCAGATTCGGCCCTTATTTATGCAGAAAAGCAGTTGGTTTTGGCCAAAAAATCTAAGTCTGTTGTGGCAGAGGTGAAGGCATTGGCAAGTAAAGCTGCTGCCATTGCCAGAAACGGAAACGATTCGCTAGCCATTCGCATCTATAAAGATGCCCTCAGCAAAAACATACCTGCCAGCCAAGTGAGGTTAAAGGCCGACTTAAACAAACAACTGGGTAGGGCGCATTATCATTTAGCAGCCTATGACTCGGCCTTGGTGGCTTTCTTCAACGCACTTTCGTTGCTTAATGGCGACTCCTTAAAAACCACGCGGGCGGAGGTCTTAAACAGCATTGGAAATGTGTTCTACTTTATCAATATGCCTGAATCTCTCAAGTACTACCAACAGTCATTAGAGATTCATCAGAGCATGGACAATTTAGATGGAATTGCCTCACAATTGGGAAATCTTGGGCTGATTTACATCAAAATGAAAGATTTTGAGAAGGGAATAGACTATTCTGAAAAGTCTCTTTCGTATTACAAACAGCTAGGTCATGAGCGAAGTATTGCTCGCTCAGAAGTGAATCTGGCTCATGCCTACAAAGCAGTAAATAAATCTGGGCAAGCTTTGGTACACGCTCATGAAGCACTGAGGATAACCCAAAAGCTGAATGATGCTAGAGGAATAGCCACCGCAACCATCATGCTGGGCAACATTTATTTTGAACTGGAGGACTTCGGGGCTGCAACCCGTTTCTATGAACTAGGGCTAAAGATGGTACAAGACCTTGGTATGCGCTCTTACGAATGGGAAACCATGTACTACTTGGCTCAGTCTTATGAAAAACTTGGCCTTGACGACAAAGCTTTGGCTCTTTACCCTTCTGTAATCAATCTAAAAGACAGCATTAACCGAGAAGAAATGCAATCGATGTTGGCAGAAAAGAATGCGCAATATCAAAGCCTAGAAAAAGAGGGGCAAATAAGCTTGCTCACTGCCGAAGCTGCGGTTGCAGAATTGGAACTGCGTAAAGGCGAAACGTATTTACTAGCCGCAGCCATCATCACCTTTCTATTGGGAATTGTATCGCTAGTGGTGTTTTTCTTTTACCGCGTTCGCACCCGCGCCAATGTGGCGTTGGAACGCAAGAACAGCGAAATCTCTAAACAAAAACAAGAGATTGAAGAGAAGAACCTCCACATTACCGACAGCATCCGCTATGCCGAACGTTTGCAAGCAGCCATCCTTCCCAAGGGCGAAATGTTTGAGAAACATTTTAGCAAACACACCATTCTCTACAAACCCAAAGACATCGTTTCGGGCGATTTCTACTGGATGGAAGAGCGCAATGGAATCGTGTTCCTGGCCACTGCAGATTGTACGGGGCATGGCGTGCCGGGGGCGATGGTGAGCATGGTCGGCTTTCAGGGATTGAACAAGGCGGTGCTGGAAGAAAAGCTCACATCGCCAGCCGTCATTCTCCAACGCCTGAGCGATTACGTAGAAGAATCATTTGAGAAAAGCGGTGGCAGCGTAAAAGATGGCATGGACATCTGTCTTGTGGCCATCAACACCAAAAACCGAAGCGTAACCTACGCTGGCGCGCACAATGCGCTTTGGATTCTCACATCCAAAGAGGAACTGCCCAATGCCAACTTGCGTGAAGAAGAAAACGGTAAGCGCATGTTTGAGATCAAAGCCGACAGGCGCTCTATTGGTGGATTTATGGATGCAGGTTCGTTTACCGAAACAACGCTTGAGCTGAATGAAGGCGATTGCTTATTCCTTTTCTCCGATGGTTTTGCCGATCAGTTTGGTGGCCCTGAGGGTAAAAAAATCGGAAGCAAGCGCATGCGCGAAACCGCTCGCGAAATGGCACTTTCAAATAATCTTGCCGCCCTTGGCGCCATCTTCCAAGATTGGAAAGGGGAGGAAGAACAGGTGGATGATGTGACGGTTATTAGCGTGACGCTATGAATCCATTGAAAGAACTTTATCGTTTCCTCAACCTCGAAAACGAGGGTATGGAAACCTATAAATTGAGTACCGAACAGCATTCTGCCATTGCCGAAGCTCGTAACCAAATTAAGAATGAAGATTCTTTGACCAACGAACAGGCCAATCAAGAAATTGACAAATGGCTGGAAGGACAATATACTTATCCGTACGGCTGTAATGCTCACTAGCGTGAAGGGACGAAACCGCCCTCCTGTCCCTTGTCCCTTGTCCCTATATCCCTTATCCCGCCTCCTGCCAGCGCTTAACCTTTACTTGGTCTTTGAGAATCTCAATGCTCTGATTAATCATCTCCACACTCATCTTGTTCAGCTCTTCGTCTTCTTCTTGTAGCAGCAGCATGTCCATGGTCACATCCGCCAATTCGCTGATTATCTTGGTGTTCTCAGGACTGCTTAGGTCCAGCATTATTCCCTCAATAACCGAATAGGTAATGCTTGCCACCGCCTTTTCGAGCTTGGTGGTGATGGTGCTGCCAACGAGCGGAATGGCCGCAATGTCTTTCACATCAGGATTGTTGCGTACCGCCTCGCCCACTTTCCGATTGACGTAGATTTTCAGCTGCTCTTGATAGCGCTCGTAGTGCTGTTCGCTAGCTGTTGTAATCCTGCTCGAAAGCCATTCTACCAGCACATCCTTTTGAGGTCTGATTACCTCCACAATAATGCGACTTGCTACGGGGGTTCCAAGCTTCAGTTCGTCTTGCACACCTTCTAGCACATTTATAACCACGCGGTCGGATATTTCCTCAACGATTACCGCGCTATAACGGTTGAAGATGCTAAACAAATACCACTCTCGAAGATTGATGACGCCCATCTTATGGAGCCGAAACAACATACTTCCCAAACGGAGGATTCGCAAAAAACGAAACTGGGCCAACGGTATGCAACCAAGCACATCATACCAATGGATAAACGGATAAAAAAACCACTTGTGATGGTGCTTATGGTAAACTGCCAAGAACCAACGGATAGTAAACTCAAGAATAAAGATTGAGAGGAAAAAGAGGTCGTACCAGTAGAAATTCTGATGTAGGTGCGTGTCGTACCACGCATGGAAACTAGGAACCCATTCTAGCAGAAACGAGTTAACAAAATTGATGGTGAAGTTCCATTCTACCAGAATGTACAGCAGATTGACTAACACGAGGTTAATCATGAAAAGGTCAACGAGAAAGAGTGCAGTGCCCCGTTCGCTCTTGAATTTAGACCAGTTTATTTTGACCATGTCATTTCCGATTTGTTATAGAAATCAGGACGACAGAACTACTCTAAATGCTTCCAACCTTGAGCCATAAGCGGAATAATCTGATCGTGCGAAACCAAGTTGTAGCCATCTCCCTTATCGGTAATGTGACCAATTACACGAATGGCAGGATTGTCCTTCAAACGGTCGTAATCCTTTAGATCCACGGTGAAAAGCAATTCGTAGTCTTCGCCTCCGTTCAGCGCACAAACCGTGGTATCCAAATTCAACTCTTCGGCTGCAATAGCCGTTGTGTGATCAATCGGTAGTTTCTCGATGTAAATACGGCAACCCACGCCACTTTGTGTGCAGATGTGCATCAAATCAGAACTCAATCCGTCCGAAACATCAATCATAGCCGTTGGAATCACTTTTTCGAGTTTCAGAATATCGATGATGTCTGCCCGTGGCTCTGGTTTCAGTTGGCGCTCCAACACGTAATCATGTCCCGTCAGGTCGGGTTGAATAGCTGGATTGTCCTTGAAAATCTCTTTCTCTCGTTCCAACAATTGCAAACCGAGGTAGGCAGCACCCAAATCGCCCGAAACGCAGATGAGGTCGGTTTCCTTCGCTCCATTTCTGTAAACGATGTGTTTTTCGTCACCCTCGCCAATGGCAGTAATGGAAAGCGTCAGTCCCGAAACGGAACTGGTGGTATCTCCACCAACCAGATCGACATCATATTTATCGCAAGCGAGAAGAATTCCTGTATAGAGTTCGTCAATCGCCTCTAGTGGAAAACGGCTCGAAAGCCCCAATGAAACCGTAATCTGAGTCGGTTTTCCGTTCATGGCGTAGATGTCGGAAAGGTTGACGGCCACGGCCTTATAGCCCAAATGTTTGAGCGGAACATAACTCAAATCAAAGTGTATTCCTTCCAACAGCAAATCAGTTGAAACGAGCATTTTCTGCTTTCCTATTCCAATAACCGCAGCATCATCGCCAATTCCTTTGACGGTGCTTTTTTGAGTGAGTTCTACGCTTTGCGCAATGCGATCAATGAGGCCAAATTCGCCCAAATCGCTTAGTTCTGTTCTTTCTTTGTCTTCAAGCATGGCGCGAAGGTAGTTAATGGAGTAGCCTGTGCGAAGTACGGATGGCGCGGATCTACGCGGAATCAATCGCTAATCACACTATTGACATCACATGTTCCTGGGTAGAATCGATAAATTCATACGAATTCTTCGAATCCATTCGGAATATTCATATGAATCTTTCGATTCTGAGGTTTTTCTTACAGATTAGAAATCTGATTTCTAATCTGTAAGAATATTCGATACGCAACCCTATCTTTACAAAATAGAAATGTGATTTCTAATTTGTAGAACATGATTCTTCGCCAACTATCCAAAACAATCACCGAAAGGGCAACAAAAATGCCCGTGATAAGCGTCACTGGTCCCCGCCAATCGGGGAAGACCACGCTTGTCAAACAACTTTTCCCTGAGTACAAGTATGTTTCGTTGGAGAATATTCTCAGTAGGGATAACGCGAAAGCTGACCCCTTGGATTTCCTCAAACGCAATGGGCCGAACCTTATCATTGACGAGGCGCAATATGTGCCTGAACTATTCTCTTACATTCAGGTGCTGGTGGACGAAAGCGGCAAGATGGGCGAATACATACTTACAGGTTCGCAGCATTTTCTGCTGATGGAAAGTGTAAGCCAAAGCTTGGCAGGAAGAGTTGCCATTTTCAACCTGCTTCCGTTCTCCATCCAAGAATTGTCGGATGCCAACTTGCTTTCTGAGGACTATGCGAGCCATTTGTGGAAAGGCTTTTATCCCGTGTTGTACGACCGTGATCTGAAACCGACCGAATGGCTTCCAGAATATGTGGAAACGTATGTGGAGCGCGACCTTCGTCAAATCATCAATGTGAACGACCTGAGTGCATTCAGGAATTTTCTGCGACTCTGTGCTGGACACGTTGGTCAATTGGTCAATTTCTCATCGTTCGGAAATCAGATTGGGGTCAGTTACAATACAGTCAAAAAATGGCTCTCGGTGCTGGAAACGAGTTTTGTCATTTTCCGATTAGAACCTCATCATGCCAATTACAACAAGCGATTGGTAAAAAGTCCGAAACTGTATTTCCACGATGTGGGACTGGCATGTTCCCTTTTAGGAATTACTTCAGAAGAACAGCTTCATTCGCATTACCTCAAAGGTGCGCTGTTTGAAAATCTGGTGATCGCTGACACCATGAAGAACCATTACAACCAGGGTCTGCGACCTTCGCTATTCTTCTGGCGCGACAATGCAGGTAACGAAATCGACCTTATCATTGAGCACGGAGCCAGCCTTGAAGCCGTGGAGATCAAATCCGCCAAGACCGTTCATCCCGATTTTTTCCGTGGCTTGGAATACTTTGGGAATCTTGCCCAAATAGACAGTTCGCAGCGAACGCTAATCTATGGGGGAAATGAGGATTTTAACCGTCCTCAGGGGAAAGTGAGGAGTTGGAGGTCGGAAGAGGTTTATTAAGCCCTCCCCAACTTCTTACGCTCGTGCTCCTTCAAAAACGTCTTTCTTAGACGGATGGACTGTGGTGTTACTTCCACGTACTCATCTGCCTGAATGTATTCCAACGCTTCTTCGAGCGAGAATTTGATGGCTGGTGCCATTCTAATCTTCTCATCAGCACCAGAAGAGCGCATGTTGCTCATCTTCTTGGTTTTGGTAAGGTTGACAATCATATCGCCTGCACGGGTGTTCTCGCCAACCACTTGTCCTTCGTAAATCGCAGTTCCAGCCTCCACAAAGAATTTACCTCTGTCTTGCAAGTTGCTCAACGTGTAAGGAATGGCTTCGCCTGGCTCCATAGAGATAAGCGAACCGTTCTGACGGCCAGGAATAACTCCTTTATATGGTTGGTATTCCTTGAAACGGTGACTCATGATGGCTTCACCCGCTGTAGCTGTCAACAATAGGTTTCTTAGGCCGATAATGCCACGTGATGGAATGATGAATTCGAGCAACATACGGTCTCCTTTCGGGCCCATGTTTACGATTTCTCCTTTTCGAGTCGTGACCATTTCTACAGCCTTTCCGTGAACTGCCTCTGGAAGGTCGATGGTCAACTCTTCAACAGGTTCGCACTTTACACCATCAATTTCTTTGATGATTACCTGTGGCTGACCAATTTGAAGTTCGTATCCTTCTCTTCTCATTGTTTCAATAAGAACAGAAAGGTGCAATACACCACGTCCGTAAACCTGAAAGCTATCCGCCAAACCTGTGGTTTCCATTCGGAGGGCAAGGTTTTTCTCAAGCTCCTTTGTCAAACGTTCACGTACGTGGCGCGAAGTCACAAACTTTCCTTCTTTTCCGAAGAAAGGCGAATCGTTGATGGTGAAAAGCATACTCATAGTAGGCTCATCAATGCTTATCGGCTTCATAGCCTCTGGAAATTCTGCATCACAAATGGTGTCTCCAATTTCGAAGCCTTCCAATCCAACAAGGGCACAAATTTCTCCAGCCTCAACTTCCTCAACCTTCATTTTACCCATTCCTTCGAATACGTAAAGCTCCTTCAGTCTTCCTTTGGTGCTGCTTCCATCACGTTTAATCATGACAATTTGCTGTCCTGCTTTAAGCGTTCCTCTGTACAATCTTCCAATGGCAATTCGGCCTGTGTAAGGAGAGTGATCCATGGATGTAATCTGCATCTGAGAAGGTCCTTCTGCCACTTTCGGAGGCGGAATGTGCTCAATTACTTGCTCCATCAAATAGTCGATGTTGCCTGTTGGTTTGGTTGGGTCTGGTCCCATCCAACCTTGTTTTGCCGAACCGAAAACGGTTGGGAAATCAAGCTGATCTTCTGTTGCTCCAAGGTTGAACATCAAATCAAAAACAGCTTCTTGAGCGATGTCTGGAGTACAGTTTGGTTTGTCAACCTTATTTACAACAACAATTGGTTTCAATCCAAGGTCAATTGCCTTTTGCAATACGAAACGTGTCTGTGGCATCGGGCCTTCAAAAGCATCAACCAACAAAAGAACGCCATCAGCCATATTCAATACGCGCTCTACTTCGCCTCCAAAGTCACTGTGTCCAGGCGTGTCGATGATATTGATCTTAGTGTCTTTCCACATCACCGCCACGTTTTTGGCGAGGATGGTAATACCACGCTCGCGCTCCAAATCGTTGCTATCCATTACTAATTCTCCCATGACCTCGTGGTCTTTGAATACTTTGGCGGCAGATAGAATTCTATCAACCAACGAAGTCTTTCCGTGGTCAACGTGGGCAATAATGGCAATATTTCGTAATGATGTCATGTCCTTGAAAATCAGCGCGCAAAAGTACGGTTAAGTTTGCGGGGAAAATCACCGAGTAGAAATATGAAAAATCCGTCTTCAATTCTGCGCTATTCGTTCATAGCCGCCATCGGTTTTCTGTTGGTTGGAATCCTTTTTACCATCATTGGTTGGCCTGAAAAAATTGATTTATTTAGAGGTGTTTATAAAAACCAAACCAATCTTTTGGTCTTTGTGCGAGTCAATATAATTTCGTAGTTCTCTAAAGGTGTCCTTGGTGAACCAACCTGTCCATCCAGTATAAAAAACGACAATCACAAACTCATTCTGCTCTAATCTCTGAACCATATCAAGCCTCTCCTTATCGGACAATCCAAGTAATTGAAGGTCAGTTTCAAGTCGTAGGTTGAAGTTGATAATGCCGTCAAGTGATTGGCGGTGCTTGAACGGAATTGAATCGAGAATATGCGAACGACCAAGGTCTCCGAAGCACTGTGCCCATCCGTACATTAGCTGTCCACTTTGGGCATACATTCTTAGTTGTAAAGGAGAAGCGGAAGTGTTGGTCTTGAGCTTATACAGATTCAGAGCAAATTTTTCGTGCGAAATGCTATCCAAGTACTGTGGGTTGATGAAGTAGGAATTGGCCGTATCAAACCCATGCTTCTGTAGCAAGCCATCGCAAAATTCCTGTGTGTCCTTATGTGGTTTTTGGATTCCGTAGAATGGGTAGAGAATTAAAGATCCGCAGCTAGAAAACAACAAACTCAACAAAAAACAAATGGCCAATGTCAGGCTCGATTCAAATCGAAGCCCGACATTGGTGAATACCAAGTTATTCCGAAACTTGAACCTGAACAACCGTTTCCCCATTTGGATCATTACTAAAAGATACTGGGTAGACCCCCTTTTCCATGACAACACTCTTGAGTTTAAATTCTTTTGCAACCCCACCTCCAAAATCATAATCCTGATCGAGATAGAAATTGCCAAAATGAACAAAGCTAGAGGAATTCTTAAACGTGATTACAGCAGTAGTGTCCGTTATAAATGTAAAACTGAACAAATCGATTCCATCTATTTTGTCTTGTTGAGTGAGGGTGTAATTGCTCGGAACCCCGGATGCAGCCCGACCGCTTCCTAGACACAAACCCGCGCATGGTCCACAGGGGTTAGAACCAGAACAACTTTGAAACAAATACGTTCCGGAATGATCCTTAAACCACTTCTTTATTTTCAACCACCATTTCGGAGTAGCTTTGATTCCAGAACTCGTTTCTGAATGAAACAGTGCTAATTGATTCTCGATAGATTCAAGCGAAAATTGTGGCAGTTCCGCCACTTGACTCTCGGCCAATTCTTTAATATCAGAATCTTGATCGCAAGAGGATAAGAGAATTGTACCTAGCAGCACCATTACCGCGCATGCGGCCATCAACATCTTTTTCATCGTTTCTAATTTTTAGGTTATTGATTTAGTTTGATTTTTTTATAGGAAGTCATTCTTCTTATTCTGCCATCGGCCGTGTTTCTGCTCAGAGGATGCTTGTGCAACGTGTCAGAATTTGTTGTTGGTTACCGATATAACGTCAAGAACTTTAAATTCCATGATGTAATGCTCGGAAGAAACGGGGCTGTGTGTCAGCCGAAAAGAGGCTAATGCACGACATAAAACGGCTAATTCAGCCGTATTATGTCTTACACCAACTTTTTCTGATGTTGTGCCGTGTTGCAAGCCGAGAGATTCTTAAATTCACCGTTAATATCGACCTGCACCAGAGACCAGGAACCTCGCAAGTTGAATGATAAACCTATCAAATGGAACTGATATGTTGGCAGATGAATTAAGAAAGCAACGAGTAATCCGTGGTTATTCTCAAGAATACATGGCTGAGTGCTTAGGCATTAGTCAGCGACAATATAGCCGACTGGAGAACAGTAAGTGCGAGATAACGGTTAGCCGCTTGTCCGCACTCTGCAAAGTTCTTGCAATACCAGTATCGCATTTTCTCTCACTCCCAGAATAAAAGATTAAGCCTTCATTAACTTACTTTTGAAGACGATGAAAAACCCGTCTTCAATTGTTCGATATTCGTTCATAGCCGCCATCGGTTTTCTCTTCGTTGGAATCCTTTTTACCATTATTGGTTGGCCTGCGGCTGAACTGTTTTCTATCCTAGGAGGCGTGGCTTCGTTGGTGTTTTACAACATTTTTACCCGTGCTTCGATTGCTCCTTCAAAATCAGCCTATCCACGTCATCTAGCCTTTGGATTATTAGTAGTTGGGCAAATTCTGAAGTCGTTACAGGTAGGTTTAGGTTCTTATCTGTTCCTAGTTGCCTTGGTTGCTTTTCTTATTTGGGTGGTTTGGTCAGTTTTGGAACAATTGCCGCCTTCCGAAGAGTGAGATAATCTCCATCTTTGCAGCATGAGCCAAGGTAAACTCATCATTTTCTCAGCCCCAAGCGGATCGGGCAAGACAACACTGGTACATCATCTGCTTTCTAAACCCGAATTGAAGCTGGCGTTCTCGGTTTCTGCCGCCAGCAGGGCAAAACGTCCGAACGAGGAAAACGGAAAGGATTATTACTTCCTAAGTCCAGATGAGTTCCGTTTGCGCATTGCGAAAGGCGATTTTTTGGAGTGGGAAGAGGTTTACGAGAATCAGTATTATGGTACGCTCCGCTCGGAGATTGACCGTATTCATGCCGAAGGAAAAACCGTCATTTTTGATGTGGATGTGGTCGGAGGCTTGAACATCAAGAAGCAATTCGGAGAAGCTGCGCTAGCCATTTTCGTAAAGCCGCCTTCTGTTAAAGAATTGGAGAGCCGATTGAAAAGACGTGACACAGAAAGCGATGAAAGCCTTGCCAAACGTGTGGACAAAGCAGAAGAAGAACTGACTTACGCGAATCAATTTGACGTGGTGTTGGTTAACGATGTTTTGGAAATAGCGAAGAAAAACGCGGAGAAATTAGTCGCTGATTTCATCCAATGAAAAAGGTTGGGCTCTTCTTTGGGTCGTTCAATCCGATTCATATCGGACACATGATTATTGCAGATCATGTTGCCAATCATACCGACCTGAAGGAGATTTGGTTTGTGGTTTCGCCACACAATCCGCTCAAACAAAAGAAAAGTCTGTTGGATGGACGCCATCGTTTGGCGTTGGTGCAACGCGCAACAGAAAACGACATCCCCTTTAGCGCTTCCGACATTGAATTTCAGCTCGATCAGCCGTCTTATACTTCAGTCACGCTTGCTTATTTGAAGGAAAAGTATCCGAATGTTGCGTTTTCGCTCATCATGGGCGGAGACAATTTGGCCTCGTTGTCAAAATGGAAAAACTACGAAACGATTCTCGCCAACTATCCCATTGTCCTCTACTCACGACCTGATTATGACGCCACGGAAATGCTGAGTCAAGGCAACATTTCGGTGCTGGATGCACCACAAATGAACATTTCTTCGAGCCATATCCGGCAGCAAATTGCAGACGGAAACAGCGTAAAATACCTGATGCCGCACGAGGCGTGGCACTATTTGGATGAAATGAACTTTTACAAATAGGGCTTGATGTCACGTAAGGATATTTATGCGTTCAAAAATGGGGACGAAGGACAAGGGACAAGAGTCAGGTTCTGCCCTCGTCACCCGTCTCTCGTCCCAAAAACGCAACGTTATGAACAGCTCTAAGGCTATTTTTACAGAATATCTCAATTCGAAGGAATTGCTCCGTTACAGGAGATAGTATTACATTTAAATCCATCTATGGAACAAACGAGCTTAATCATCCAATGGGGGTTGCCCATTC
The DNA here is from genome assembly GCA_021741155.1 of Flavobacteriales bacterium. Classification (GTDB taxonomy): domain Bacteria; phylum Bacteroidota; class Bacteroidia; order UBA10329; family UBA10329; genus UBA10329. The sequence goes on from JAIOYP010000038.1 coordinate 37,417, forward strand.
TGTCCATCTCCATCCTATTGGTGGTTTGGTGGCTACTTAATGGCCGATTGAAACGGCAGCGACTAAATGACGAATTGGAATTGGGCAAGTTGGAAGCCGAGCGGTTGAAGCAACTCGATTTGGTAAAATCCGATTTCTTCTCAAACGTAACGCACGAGTTCCGAACTCCTTTGACGTTGATACTCGGTCACTTAGAACAGGTGATTCCGACCATAAAAGACGAACAAGCTAAAAAGGAGCTAATCGTTGTAAAGAGAAATGCTAAAATCCTTGAAAAACTCATCAATCAACTGCTTGATATAGCCAAGATTGAAGCAGACAAAATGGATCTTGACCTGAGACGCGGAAACATCGTTCCGTTCATGGATGAAATCCATAGATCGTTCGTTTCACTTTCTCTTAGAAAAGGTGTTGGGCTGAAATTCAATACTGAGGAAGAGACCATCAACATGGATTTTGACCCCGATAAGATTGAGCTTATTTTCTTCAATCTCCTTTCAAACGCATTCAAATTCACCGATAGTGGTGAGGTAAGTCTGAAAGTCGGGCTTGCTCAAAAAGATGGTAAGGATTACTGTAAACTGGTGGTTCAGGATACAGGAATCGGGATTGTAGACAATCAGATTGACAGGGTTTTTGATCGTTTCTATCAATCTGAGAATTCACGTTGGAGAAAGAATAAGGGAACAGGCATTGGTCTGGCTTTGGTTAAAGATCTCGTTGACCTCCACAAAGGAAAAATTGAATTGAAAAGCATTTCGGGCGTAGGCACCGAAATTGTCATTCTACTGCCTTTGGAACAAGTTTCCGTCAGCGCACAAACCGATATGGAAATTCCTGCTTTGGATCCTATCGATCCAGATTTGGAGGTTGCTGTTGATTTTGAACCACAGAAACAATCGCTTACCGAAGAGGAAATCAGTGCCCAAAATATTGTGCTTGTAATTGAGGACAATGACGATATCCGAAACTTCCTTCGCTTAACGCTTGAACCTAAATACCGTGTTTTTGAAGCTGTTGATGGCGAAAAAGGAATTGAAAAAGCCACCGAAATCATCCCAGATGTGATTATCTGCGATGTGATGATGCCAGGAAAAGATGGGTTTGAAGTGACCAAGATTCTGAAGAAGCAGGAAAAGACGAGTCATGTGCCAATCATCATTTTAACGGCCAAGGCTGGGGTTGAAAATCGTATCGCTGGTTTGGAAACAGGTGCAGATGCATACGTTCCTAAACCGTTCAGTTCGGAGGAATTGCATGCCCGAATCAAAAACCTCATCGAGAATAGAGTAAAACTGAAAGAGAAATACTCGCGCACACTTTTGGTTAAGCCACAAGTTGCCAGCGAGCCTTCTATGGAAGAGAAATTCTTGTTGCGAGTAAAAGGTGTAGTTGACAAACATCTTGATGATGAACATTTCAGCGTAGAAGAGTTGAGTAAGGAAGTTGGAATGAGTAGAGCACAACTCCACAGAAAACTGATTGCCCTAACAGGCGTAAGTGCTAGCCGTTTTGTGCGCAACTATCGCTTAGAGCATGCTTATCAGCTTCTTCAGAACAAGGTTGGTACAGTTTCTGAAATTGCGTACCGCGTTGGATATAGCAGTCCGGCCTATTTCACAAAGTGTTTTACGGAGGATTATGGCATCTCGCCAAGCCAGGTAAAGAAAGAGGTTTAATCCTTTGGCCTATTTAGTGAATTGTGAGATGCTATTTTGGGTTTTTCTGGCCACTTACGCGTCAAAGAATTAACAGTACATTTGCGGCTTATTCAATTATTTATTTTTTACAATGAAAAAAGGTACAGTAAAGTTTTTTAATGATTCTAAAGGTTTTGGATTCATCATTGACCAAGAAACAAAAACAGAATATTTTGTCCACGTCTCAGGATTGATTGACGAAATTCGTGAAGAAGACAACGTTGAGTTTGAACTGAAAGAAGGCCGTAAAGGTTTGAACGCAGTCAACGTGAAAGTTGTTTAACAACATTCTTGTTTGAAACACAAAAGGCTCACCAGTTGGTGAGCCTTTCTTTTTTATTGCAAATCCTCCGTGACATCGGAATCATCATACGAGACCCTTCGTTCCTCAGGGAAACAAACGGATAGCAACG
>JAIOYP010000039.1 GCA_021741155.1 Flavobacteriales bacterium
GGCAACTGAGCAGTCATACTGTCTTTGAATACTGGATTTGTACTGTACGTTTCGTAAGATGGAGAACGGTACATGTCTGGCATATACTCTACCCCAGGGCTGTTTGGGTCTGTGGTACAAGAACTCATCAGTACAACGATGCACATCAATGCACTTCCTACCAGCGAAATATTGTATTTCAATGCCTTGCTCATTTTTGAGTTATTTCCTCTGCTCCAGTTTCTTTCAAAATCGCCTCAATCTCTTCTTTACTCACACTATTCTCTCCAAGGTCAATCTGAATCAAAAACTTATCATCGGTTGTTCTAGAATCAGGATTCCAATTCTTCTTTCCAGGATATGTGTTGTTCCGAATCAAATAGGTAACCACCATTCCGTGCGCTGCACAAAAAACAGTCATTTCAAAAGCGATGGGAATAAAAGCTGGTAAATTTTGCAATAAGGAGAAGTTTGGTTTACCACCAATATTCATCGGCCAATCCATAATCAGCGTAAACCAGAACATGAAAAGCGCTAGACCCATCCCGACCAAGCCGTAGATGAAACCCGCTATATGTAGCCGTGTTGGTGGAACTCCAATAATTGGATCGATACCATGTATTGGAAATGGAGAGAATACATCTTTAATATGCACGCCCTTCTTAACAAGCGCTTTAGCAGATGCTTTTAGGACCTCCTCATCCCCAAACAGACCGTGTATTTCTTTCGTGCTTATCATCAGTCTGAATTATTTCTTGTACTGAGATCCAGTTGATTTCAAAATAGATTTCACCTCAGCTATCGGCAGAACAGGGAATGTTCTAGCATACAATAAGAAGAAGGTGAAGAAGATTCCAATGGTGCCTACGAAGATGCCTATATCAACCCAGCTTGGGTAGAACATAATCCAACTTGACGGAAGGTAATCTCGGTGAAGAGATGTTACGATAATTACAAATCGTTCGAACCACATACCAATGTTTACGATAATTGACAGAATAAATGTAAACGTGATGTTCCTTCTCAATTTCTTAGACCAGAAAAGCTGTGGACTGATTACGTTGCAGCTCATCATTGCCCAATACGCCCACCAGTACGGTCCAGAGGCTCTGTTCAAGAATGCATATTGCTCGTATTCAACTCCAGAATACCATGACATGAACAACTCCGTGATATACGCAACGCCTACAATAGAACCAGTAAGCATGATAATCTTGTTCATCAATTCAACGTGATTGATGGTAATGTATTGTTCCAAATTAACCACTTTACGCATCACCAGCATAAGCGTGAGTACCATCGCAAATCCTGAGAAAATCGCACCTGCAACGAAATATGGAGGGAAGATAGTTGTGTGCCATCCTGGAATAACCGATGTCGCGAAGTCCATAGATACAATGGTGTGTACAGAAAGCACAAGTGGCGTTGCCAATCCAGCAAGTACCAATGAGATTTCTTCAAATCGATGCCAAGCTCTTGCATTACCACTCCATCCGAATGACATAAGACCGTAAATAGCTACTCTAATTGGCTTGGATGCTCTCTCAGCACGGTCACGAATTGTTGCGAAATCAGGAATCAAACCGATATACCAAAACACCAACGATACGCTGAAGTAAGTTCCGATGGCAAAAACGTCCCAAAGAAGTGGTGAGTTAAAGTTAATCCACAACGAACCGAATTGATTTGGTAATGGAAGAACCCAGTAAGCCATCCAAATACGTCCCATGTGAATACCAGGGAACAGAGCCGCACAGATTACCGCAAAAATCGTCATCGCCTCTGCTGAACGGTTAATCGCCATACGCCATTTCTGACGGAAAAGGAGAAGTACTGCAGAAATCAACGTTCCAGCGTGACCAATACCAACCCACCAAACAAAGTTGGTGATGTCCCAAGCCCACTCAACTGTTTTGTTCAGTCCCCAAGTTCCAATACCTACACCAATGGTGTACATAATACAACCCAAGCCCCAAAGCATGGCAACTACCGCAAAGGTGAATGCAATCCACCATTGTTTGTTAGCCTTACCTTCTATTGGTCTTGCGATATCATTGGAAATGTCGTGATAGGATTTATCTCCTAAAACGAGTGGTTCCCTTATCCAAGCTTCGTGACTAGACATTTATCTTGCTTTGGTCTTTTGTTAAGCTTCGTTTTCTTCTACGTTTCTCACCTTAGTCATGTATAGAACATTTGGCTGAACGCCTACTTCTTCCAACAGGTGATAACTTCTTTCATCTTTTGCATTTGCTGCAACCCAACTTTCCTTGTCGTTCAAATCTCCGAACACAATTGCGTTTGTTGGGCAAGCCTCAGCACATGCGCTTTGAACTTCTTCATTGGCCACTTTACGCCCAGCTTTCTTAGCCGCCAATTTAGCTGCCTGAATTCCTTGGACACAGAAGCTGCACTTCTCCATCACTCCTCTATCTCTTACCACAACATCTGGATTCAAGACCATACGGCCAAGATCATCGTTTGCTGGATTCTTACTGAAATCCTTGCTACCGTTGTGATACTGGAACCAGTTAAATCTTCTGACCTTGTAAGGACAGTTGTTTGCGCAATAACGAGTTCCGATGCAACGGTTGTAGGTCATCATGTTCAGACCTTCATCACTGTGCGTAGTTGCAGCAACTGGACAAACTGTTTCGCATGGAGCATGATTACAATGCTGACACATAACTGGTTGATAAGCAACCTGCGGTGCTTCAGCGGCAGCTTCCATCAACGTGAACTTGTCAATCGCACCAACGCCTTCTGCTTCTGCTCTTTCCTCGTCCATATCAGAAGAGTAGTAGCGGTCAATACGCAACCAGTGCATATCTCGTCCTCTTCTCACTTCTTCTTTTCCTACAACAGGAACGTTATTCTCTGACCCACAACCTGTAACACATGCACCACAACCGATACACTTGTTAAGATCGATAGACATACCCCATCGGTGACCGCTATTAATAGCGTGGTCATCCCAAAGGTTTACTTCACTAGCTGGAAGGAATGGACTTGCATGCTCTTCATGAGCAGCTTCAGCATGTCCTTCTTCTCCATGACCTCCGCCATGTGAATCTCCATGACCAGCAGAATTTCCTGCACTTGACACATATAGCATAAGGTCAGGGTTTCCTGACTTAGGATTATGCTTGTACTCTTCTAACGTAGTTTCTTTTAGGATAGAATCCCTTCCCATCAATGTATGATGAGATTGTGTTTGAGCTATTTCGTGTTCCGCCCCAGTATTTGATACGATAACCGCTCCAACTGCGAATGAACCGGATGATAATGCAAAAGCATTCACCCCTACCTCGTTACCACATTTTCCAGCAGCAGTACGTCCGTAACCAACAGCTAAACCTACTGTACCGTACTTCTGTCCTGGCGAAGGATAAACGGGTACTTTAATGGCGCTTCCATTAACGGTCAATTCAGCAACGTTGGCCATGAAATCACCACGCTCAAGACGTGAGAATCCCAGTTCCTGCATTTGCTTTGGAGACATGGTGATGTAGTTATCCCACGTTACACGTGAAATAGGATCAGGAAGTTCTTGCAACCAAGGGTTGTTGGCCTGTGAGCCATCGCCCATACCTGCTTTCACATACAATTCAAGTTCAAACTCTCCAGCAGGAACTTTCTTAATAGCTCCAGCAGCAGCGGCAACGTCCCCTACAAAAGCAGGTGTTACGCCAACTGTTCCTGATTCAAAAACACCATTAAACAATGCTGTATTGAAGAAATTACTGAAAAGAAGACCAGCATCAGGGCTTGAAGTATGAATACCTGCCCAGTTTGCTTTGATGTAAGAGAAATAATCAGAATCGTTTCCTGTCCACTTCAATAAAGACTCTTGAAATTGTCTTGTATCAAATAGTGGTTGAATGGTTGGCTGAGTTAAGCTATAGCTTCCAGCTTGTGGCTCGGAATCGTTCCAACTTTCCAAATAATGGTTGTCTGGAGCTAAGTAAGTTACGCCAGCACCAGCTGTTTCATCCAATCTATCTGCAAACGAAACAGTCAAACCAACCTTCGCCAATCCAGCGTTGAAGTCAGCAGCCTTTGCATAAGAATAACTTGGATTCACTCCGTGAATAAGCAATGCTCCAACCTTACCGTCTTTCATGTCGGCAACAAGTTGATTCATCTCTGCATCCACACCACCTTTGATGTAAAGTGGATTCGCCATGTTCAACGTAGTACCATAATTACCCAAAAGGTTATTGATGGCATTAACTACAGTTTGAACACCTGCATCATTTGAATTCGATACAACGATGCCTTTTCCTTTCGCAGCAACCAATTCTTTGGCGGCTTTTGCGATAGTAGCATCATATTCAGAAGTTCCTCCACTTAGCGTATTTCCACCTGTAGCAGCAGCAACTTTATTGTAAAGACTGATAATAGCAGCGGTGCTTTCAGATGGCTTCAAAGCCACACGCACATCAGCATTACTACCAGCAAGAGACATGTTAGACTCAAACTGGAAATGACGTGACATTCCGCTTTTCGGGTCACGCATCTTTCCGTAACCTACAGCGTTTGCAGCTCCGTTAGGGAATCCAGCGATGAAATCAGCTCCAAAACTCACAACCACATCTGCAGCAGCGAAATCGTAAACTGGAAGTGCTTTCACCCCGAAGCAAAGCAAGTTAGCTTCCAATGAACCTGAAGCAGACAGTGCATCATACGTTACATGCTTAACGCCCGCACCGTACTTAACTGCAAATTCAGCAATCGCCTTCTTAGTAGAAGGGCTAATAATTGTTTCTGTAAGGATGACAATAGAGCCACCGTCTTCGCCCAATTTGGCAAGAGCCGCTCCAACTTCCTTATCAACAGTTGCCCAATCAGTAGCTTCGCCACCTTTCATCGGACCCGTTGAACGAGCAGAATCATAAAGACCAAGAACCGAAGAGTTAACACGAGCGTTAAGCGCTCCGCCAGTCAACTTCGACTTCTTATTTCCTACAACTTTGATTGGGCGACCCTCGCGAGTTTTAACAAGAATACTTGCGTAATCTGTTCCATCAAAGAAAGTGGAAGCATAATAGTTAGGAACTCCAGGAGTAATCTCCTCAGGCTTATTGAGGTAAGGAATAGCCTTGTTAACAGGCGCTTCGCAAGCCGCCAAAGTGGCTGCCCCAACACTAAAACCTAAAAACTTCAAAAAGTCTCTACGCTTGGTGCTGCCCTCATCAAGGTTCTCACTTTCCAACAAATTCTTGCCAGTCAAGTCTGTACCAGCAACTCCTGGGGCAAATTCATTTCCAGCACTCTCCTGAAACTCAGGTGTGTTGTGAAGCTGATCTAGCCCTGTCCAATATTTTTTGGTTTTGCTCATGTTAGAGGCTTTTCCAAAAAGCTTTAATCGTTAATTCTAATAATGACACTTTGCACATTCCAACCCACCAATTCGCTCAACAGTAACTGGGTTACCATCGTGCCAAGCAGGCGTTCTCTCATGCAAATCTTCGTAATATTCGTTATTGGCAACTTGCACCGAAGTTGTTCGGTGACAGTCAACACACCATCCCATAGTTAATGGAGAAAACTGCTCGGCAACACCCATTTCCTCTACCGCACCATGACATTGCTGGCACTCAATCTTTCCAACAACTACGTGCTGTGAGTGATTGAAGTAAGATAAATCTGGAAGGTTGTGTACACGAACCCACTCTACTGGGGTTGGCGCATCTCCATATTCTCTTGTAGAAGGATTATAATCCAAAGCTGCGTAAATCTTGGCTATCTCTGCCGTTCCTGTTGGGCCTTTATCAACATAAGAATGGCAGTTCATACACACATTCAATGATGGAATACCAGCGGTTTTTCCTTTTTCCGCACTTGTGTGGCAGTACACACAATTGATTCCGTTCTGTCCGGCATGAATCTTATGAGAGAATGCGATTGGTTGTGTTGGCTTATATCCTTGAGAAACACCAATATTCATCAACTCTTTGGTTCCCCACTGCAAGAATGCAAGCGTGCCAACAAGAAGAATCACCCCAGCCCACCCACGATGGGTGTTTAACCAATGAACAATTGACGCTAAAACTCCGAGTTCTTCTGGTGCTTTCTTGCCTTCTTTCTCACTTACCAACTGCGTTAAGGAACGTCTTACACCGCTAAGAACAAAAATTAACACCAACAAGAGACCAGCAATACCAACCAAAACATTTAGAAGAATTCCTTCGTCCGATGTTTCAGAAGCCGCTCCTGCATCTACCGCTCCAGCATCCACAACTGGAACATCTGCAACTGGTGGCGCGTAACTATTTACATAAGCGATGATGGCAATAATCTCCTCGTCTGACATGAAGCCAAAAGCGGTCATGGCAGCAGGACTAAAGTCCTTTATCTTGTTTGCATAAGCATCTCCGCTTGCAATGAGTGCGTCTGGATTTTTTACCCAGTCTATAATCCACTGTTCCGATGGCGCTCGCTCAGAAATTCCTTTCAATCCAGGGCCAACAACTGTTTTATCGGTGGCAACGTGACACGCGGCACAATTCTGCTTGAAAAGCTTTTCACCATCTTGAGCAGACGCCCCGAATGAGGAGAAGAAGATGACTGATGTAAGTACAAGCGAAGCCAGAGTCCTGAAACTGCTTCTATGAATAATCTTATCGTTTACCAACACCTTGATTTTGTTGACTTTTAAGCCTTAAAAAGACCCCTTTTTGATTGGGGCAAAAATAGTACTGAATCAATTCGTGGTTCAAAAATTTGTTAAAATCTCATAATTTAGAATTGTTCTAAATAAGTTCGGTACAATCTTAGCTTAACCCAACGGTGCCCCCGATTTTTCCGTTCTTTGCCCCCATGTCTTCAATAGTTAGATTCATCTATATAAGTATCCTGTTCATCGCTTTCAGCGAGATGGGTTTTGCGCAACCTTCATTTAACAGCCTTGTTGATTCCTCCTTGGTTATCGAAAGAGATGTACGGCTTGACTCATTGGTTATGCGGCATACACGCGTCAATAAATTGAAGGATGGCTTTGATGGTTTCCGTGTTCAGTTGTTCTCGGGTTCTGGAACCGAAGCACGATTGCAGGCAAACAACCTCCGAGCAGAGTTCATGACCATTTACCCAGATGTTCCAGCTTACTTGGTTTATCAGGCACCTAATTTCAAAGTACGCGTGGGCGACTTCCGCACCGAATTGGAAGCTACTCACCTGCAACGCGAATTAGCCTACCAATATCCAGGTGGGTTTGTCTCTCGCGACTTTGTCAGATTTCCAAAACTCGCCATAGAGAAGGAAAAAGACCATTCAGCATTGGTACTACCAACAGAGGAAGCTACTCCTAAAAAGTAAGCCTCCTCCTTAAAAATCGTTGCGCTCCAACCATTCAATTGAGAATAATCTCCCGATTACCACTGTTCAGTTTACCGGTGTATTTTATCAGTACCAACCGCGAGTTTAATCACACAGTGATGGTCGGGAATGTTATCGTCCCCGTACAATTAGGTTACGAAACCTTTGCACTGTACTTTTTATTAAAATTTCTGATTGTTAATTATTTATGGTTTTAATTGACTGTTTGAGGCATTTGCGTGCTAGTTTCATAACATCAAACCATTATCATAAAAAGAAGACATCAAAAAACCAACTGGTGTAGCATCCTGTATTTGCAAAAATTCTCAGAATCCGTGACCGAAAAAAAAAGAGGGTGTCTGAAAAGTCCAGACACCCTCTTTATACTCAATTTGAATCGAAAATCTATTTGAAGGCTTTCTTCAAAACTTTTGCATGAAGGCTTTTTGCCATTTTCTCAAATGATTCGCCAAGACGCTTTTCAAAGGTCATACCGTCAATGGCAGCAACAATTGCCATACCTGGGACACCGCTTGCAGCACTTGCTCCTTTAATCATGTCCATAGTAAGCGAAGAGCTTACGTTCTCTGTTCCAGTTTCAACCACTTCGATGATACCGCTCAACCAAGCATCAGAAGCACCAACTCCTACACTGTAACCTGGATCCATGTATGTTACCTTCACTCGGATGGTGTATTTGGCATTGTTCAGACCGCGCTTAACAGAGGCACCTGTCCACAATTCAGCCATCTTAATCTCAAAGCTTGGCTCAAATGCCCCTGGCTTGGCAGCTGCCCATTTCTTGTTCCAATCATCACCAGTTCCAGCTTCTTTTTCGTTTTTTGCATCTACAATTTTTTTAAGCCACTCTGCTTCTGGAAGTGCTTTCCAGTTGGCAAAAGGTGATCCGCCTCTAACCTGAGCCTGTGAATAGTCCCACACCACGTTGACTTCTGTCTGTCCTTTCAGTTCAGAAAAGGTTCCTGATGTGACCTTAATCTTTTGAGCAAAAGAGTTGCTCGCTACAGCCACAAGAGCTGCCATTGCAAATAGTTTAATTGTTTTCATAATAATTGATTTAGTTAATGTGTTAGGTATGGCAAATGTAATGCCGAAAAGATTAGACTAAGTAGGTAAATCTTCGTAATTCTGATGTTTTCATCAATGCGCTAAAACATACCTTTGAACTGTGAATCAAAACCTAGACCCAACACCCGAAGGACAACTCCCCATTGACCGCGAAACTGAGCGTGCCCTACGACCAGTGGGCTTCAGCGAATTCAGTGGTCAGGATAAGGTAGTTGAGAACCTCAAGATATTTGTAAAGGCCGCTAAGCAACGCGAAGAAGCCTTAGACCATGTGCTGCTACATGGCCCTCCTGGGCTAGGAAAGACCACCTTGGCAAACATCATCGCAAACGATTTAGGCGTGAGTCTCAAACTCACTTCGGGTCCTGTGTTGGATAAGCCTGGAGATTTGGCTGGTTTGCTTACCAATCTCGAACCGAACGATGTGCTATTCATTGATGAAATTCATCGTCTCAGTCCAGTTGTAGAGGAATACCTCTATTCGGCCATGGAGGATTATCGGATTGATATTATGATTGAGACTGGACCAAATGCGCGTTCGGTTCAGATTAATCTGAATCCGTTTACGCTCGTTGGAGCTACTACACGTTCGGGTTTGCTAACCTCACCACTTCGTGCTCGATTCGGCATCACGGCTAGACTGGAATATTATGATGCACAGGTTCTATCAGGAATTGTGAAACGTTCAGCAGGAATTCTGGAAGTTCCGATTCATGAGAATGCAGCCTTTGAAATTGCCCGTAGAAGCCGTGGCACGCCTCGAATTACGAATGCACTTTTAAGACGTGTCCGCGATTTTGCGCAAATCAAAGGTGATGGTACCATCAACATGGACATAACCCAATATGCATTGGATGCACTCAACGTTGACAAGCACGGATTGGACGAAATGGACAACCGTATTCTCCGCACCATCATCGAGAAATTCAAAGGAGGTCCAGTTGGATTGACAACCATTGCCACAGCAGTTGGCGAAGAAGCCGGAACCATTGAGGAGGTTTACGAACCGTTCCTCATCATGGAAGGGTATTTATCTCGTACACCTCGCGGAAGGCAAGCCACCGAACGTGCGTATGAGCATCTTGGTAAAGTGGGTCCAGGCCGAGAAGGAACTCTTTTTGAATAGAAGCAAAGGATGAAACCATCCAATGCCCAATTGATTAAACAAGAAGCCCAGCGATTGGGATTTCTGCAATGCGGTATTTCTAAAGCTGGATTTTTGGAAGAAGAAGCCCCGCGATTGGAACGCTGGCTCAATGCCAATATGCATGGCGAAATGGGCTACATGGCCCATCATTTTGATATGCGGTTAAATCCAACCAAGTTGGTGGATGGAGCAAAAAGTGTCATTACCGTTCTGCTCAATTATTTTCCTGAAGAAACACAGAAAGATCCAACCGCACCAAAGATTTCTAAGTACGCTTATGGCAACGATTACCATCACATAATCAAAGGGAAACTTCGGGAATTGGTTGAGTTTATCAATGAAGAAATTGGTGAAGTAGGAGGCAGGGCATTTACAGACAGTGCGCCTGTTTTGGACAAAGCTTGGGCCGCTAAATCAGGCCTTGGATGGCGCGGAAAAAACGCCAACCTTATCCACCCGAAAAACGGCTCCTTCTTCTTTATTGGTGAGCTGATACTAGACATGGAACTTGAAGCAGACCAACCTATCCGCGACCATTGTGGCACTTGCACAGCTTGTATTGATGCGTGTCCGACAGAAGCCATTGTGGCTCCCTATGTTGTGGATGGCTCCAAGTGCATTTCTTATTTCACCATTGAGTTGAAAGACGCCATTCCGACCTCCATGAAAGGCCAGTTTGACGATTGGGCGTTCGGTTGCGATGTGTGTCAGGACGTGTGCCCGTGGAATCGTTTTTCTAAACCGCATTCAGAACCACAGTTCAATCCGCATCCCGAAATGCTGGATATGACCAAGCGAGATTGGGAAGAACTAACTGAGGATGTTTTTAAGAAAATATTTCAGAAATCAGCCGTTAAGCGAACCAAGTATGAAGGACTGAAACGGAATATTGGGTTTTTGAAGGGTTAAGAAAATTCAGGAATATCCAACTAGGATGGATTAATTCAAATTAGCTTCTAACTTTTTTATTTCCTGTACCAGAAGCCTTGTAAACTCATCTGCACCAATAGAGTTTAAATGCGTGTTATCCCGAAAATATTTTGCCTGTCTAGAAATGGAACAGGAGGATAAATCAAGAACCTGAATTCCGTCTTTTTTAAGTGAATTTATTGCTGATAAGACGTCTGAGGCATCTTCTAGTCTTTCCATCCCCTTCTCAAAGCAAGGAGTGATGACTACAATTGGAATCAACTTTCTCTCTTTTGCCTTAAGAGATGAACCACGAATCTTGTTCAGACATCTGTCGCCTGTGCCAATTTGAACGCTATCAATAGCCAAATTATCAAGAGATAATTGATGCTGATTGGTATCAATTGTGCTAAATCCATTTGATTTATAGCCATAGTTGTCTATTTCATATTCAGTATTTCGCCCAAGAATGGTTTTTCTAAAATATGGGAATGCATGTTTGTCATACATGGTCAGGTTATAGAATGGAACGTATCGGAGTTTCCATAATAACGAAGGGTCTATGTCTGATAGACAGCCATAAATGTTTGGATTGTTTACGTGATGTAGCCAGTTGTGAAGATGATAAATACTCGTTCTAGAGACGAGGCCTCCATGCACATCAACAGCGATAACTACATATTTGCTCTTTGCGGAATAGCTCAGGTATTCTTGCAGAAGTCCATTGTATTGGTCAATTGAAGTTCCATCAATTCCCATGTTCATGGTTGAATAACCCAAAGAATCGATAATAATCTGAGGATTAAAGTTCAAGTAGGCGGTTGATGCTCCCCAGATAGTAAATTCAACATCCATGTCATGATTCATCACGGAGTTAATCTTGCCGATAGTCCCAACTTTACAGGATTTCATGGTGTGCTGTAAGGCGTATTCGGTACTGTACAACACAATGATGCATGCCGCCATGAGAACCAAAACCTTTATCAGCTTATTCATATCTCGCTAGAACTGAAAATAAATGAACTCGTTCTTCTCAAAGGCTCCTAACACAAAAATGACCCAAATGCCTACCACATAGATTGGAAGTCGGTAAGAATATCTAATGCCTTGGAAGTTGAAACGTACAGTAAACAGATACTCGGCAATCAGTAAGACTAGAATAAAAAAACTAGCAAGAACGATATCTATTGGAAATACTGTGCCTTTGACTGCTGGTACAACGTACGGACTTAGCTGCGCTAGCTGATAGTGCCCGAACGACAGCATATCCGATAGAATATACAGTGCATCTCCGATGGTGTTAGCCCTGAAGAAAACCCATCCAAGACAAACGATAATAAAAACGCCTAATCCTTGAAGTAGTCGCCATCCAAAGAAGACTTTGGTAGGCAGATTTATCCTTGATTCCAGAATCAGGACGACACCATGAATGGCTCCCCAGATAATAAAAGTCCAACTGGCTCCATGCCAGAAACCACTTACTATAAAAACAATCATGATATTAATGTACCAACGATAGACGGTTGTCTTGTTACCTCCAAGTGGGATATAGAGATAATCGCGAAACCATGTTGAAAGGGAAATGTGCCACCTTCTCCAAAATTCGGTGAGACTTTGCGAGAAATAGGGAGTCCGAAAGTTGGTCATTAGGTCAAAGCCAAACAGACGAGCTGTGCCTATCGCAATCTCAGAGTATCCAGAAAAATCGCAGTATATCTGAAAAGCGAAGAATACGGTTCCCATAACAAGGGTCAATCCGTGATACTCGGTGGGATAATTGTAAATTTCGTTCACAACGATTGCGAGTCTGTCAGCAATCACAATTTTTTTGAAAAGCCCCCAAAGTATTCTGTGGAAACCTTCAACCATGTCGGTGTAATCAACGGTTCGTTTTCTATAGAACTGTGGCAATAGGTGAGACGCCCGTTCTATTGGTCCTGCCACCAATTGAGGAAAGAAGCTTACAAAGGCACAGAAGGCGATAAAGTCCTTCGTTGGCTTGAGTTTACCATTATACACATCAATCGTATAGCTTAAGGTTTGAAATGTGTAAAAACTTATCCCTACTGGTAAAATGATGTTCAAGGATCCGACATCAATGCTTGAACCGAAAAATGAAAATGCCGCTACAAAGTTGTCTAGGAAGAAGTTGTAGTATTTGAAAAAGCCAAGAAGCCCCAGATTTACAATAATGCTGGTCCAAAGTAACATTTTTCTCTTGTGTGAAGACGCTTGTTGGTTGGCAATGGCCAGACCTACAGAATAATCAACCAACGTGCTAAATATGATGAGCGACAAAAACCGCCAATCCCACCACCCGTAAAAGAAATAACTGCTACCAACGATTGCGAGATTCTGTAATCGGAGGTGTTTGTTTAGAGCCCAATACAGGATGAATGCAAGGGGAAGGAAAACCGCAAAGTCTAATGAATTAAATATCATTCAAGGCTAAGCTAGTACCAATTAGGTTTCTGAAATGCTGGCGAAATCAACATCGGCTGAAATTAGTGTTTCTTGAAATCATCTCAATCTCAGTACAATCCGCATCCCGAAATGCTGGACATGACTAAACGAGATTGGGAAGAACTAACCGAAGATGTTTTTAAGAAAGTATTTCAGAAATCAGCCGTTAAGCGAACGAAGTTTGAAGGACTGAAACGGAATATTGAGTTTTTGAAACTTAGTTAAGGTTTGGTTTCTAGTCTTGTCAATTTGTTTTCTTGTCGGTCATAAACGGCTCAAAAAACTGAAGATCAACTTCATAAACAATCTTTGGTTTCAGACCCAGCTCGACTTTTTCGAACATACTTACCAATTTTACACCGTCTACAAGTTCAACTGCTGGAGCTCCATCACGATTTGCTTCCTTAATCGCGTCCGAAGAGAATGTGCCAGTGGTGATGATAATTCCTTTCTCGGCTCTGCCTATCATCGCGTTGCGGAAATCTCCAACTTGAGCCCGTGATACTGTTCCCTTGTACCGTTTGCATTGAAAGAGGACTTTGAAGCTGACGAACGGATTTAGTTCAAGAGTACCATAGCCATCAATTCCACCGTCATGAGACTGACCCGTTACCACGACATTTTCAAATCCCGATTCTCGTAGAAGCCTTTGACAAATCCTCTCAAATCCACTGGGTGTCAAACCTTGTAATACTTGAAGTAGATCCGTGTTGGCATTGGATTGAGGTTCATCAGGTTCGTTCTCCTCAGATATATCGCCAAGCGTTTTTTCCGATTTCTTTTTACGCGTTTTCTGATGTATTTCTACCCACTTCAAAAATATTTCTCTGGAAGCATCATAGGATAGTTTGGTTTCTTCTCCTTTTGAAGTAAGGCTCCAGATACCATGCTTCGATGAGTCGAGCAATCCTTCCCAAACTAAATATTGACGAGCCCAAGCAACTTGATTGTAAAACTTTGATTGTCCAGAACTCAGCGTTTCTTCCATTGCTTTTTCGGAAACCTTCACATTCTCAGCAATCTTCTCCGCAGCCTCTCTAGGTTTGGCTGACCCACCCAGCTCACGTAAAGCTTCCAACAAAGGACCTAGCCACTGAATGAATTCTGATTGTTTGCCCTTACTTCGTGCCATTATTTCGGTTTATCGTGCTACGTGCCGAAAATAATCAATACGAAGTTCTCTCAGCCTAATTCAAACTCGCCAACTCCGCCTCCATCTCCTTCTTAGTAGTTGCAGCCAGCTTCAAATCTTGCTTTAGTTTATCCGAAACCTTCACAGTTCTGTTAGCCATATAAGGTGTTCCGTCCATGATGGAATAACCTACCAATCGAACCGATTCACCAACGGGAACATCGCGGAAGGTGACCTTTCCATTCCGATGGTCGTATTCGCCACCCATCACCGATTTGATATTATCGAAAACCAAACGTACCGAAGGGCGATAAACGGTATCAACCATTACAATCACATCCGTTTTTTCCTGTACATCGTAGAATTTGTCGCAGTTAATCCAGCCAAGCTGATTGGACGATAGTAGGTAGGCATCGGCAGCTGCATCATTAGAGGCTTGTTGTGTCTCAATGGCTTCTTGGCGTTCGCGCTCGGCTTTGCGGTTTTCCCAAGCAGCAATTCGTGCGTAATATTCCTCTTGGCTCACTTCTATTTCATTGATATAAAACTTCTCCTTGGTCACCATTTCATAGGTTTTTCCCCGTTTGGGAAGCCAATCAAATTTCCCATTCCGATCAACCCGACCGTTGAACATTTCCATGCCTTCTTCGGACATTTCATTTCCGTGCGGGAACTCAAAATCCAAGGATTTTCCAGTCGCCACCTGCGCTTGCGAACCATTTGTTTTTGCATCAATGTGCAGTGTTCCGCCAGTTTGAAGCATCCGTCCGCCAGACTGAGTATGCAAATTGGCCTGCACAATGGTGCCACCACCGTAAACTTCCTTCAACTCCACTATCATGGTAGAAGGAACGGTTCCGGTCTTCAATTCAAGCGTAAAAGCCGGAATGTTGATGACCGTTCCGTGCTGGCCCACCAAGCGGTTGTCTTCGCGCGGATTGATGTTGAAGGTTTGGACAGGCAGCGGAAGAAACTCATCAATGGAAGTAAAAGCAGGCGCCACCCAACCTTGCGCCTTGGTTAGCACCACTTCCAACAGAAAGGGTTTAGAGGAGGTGAGTTCTGATGGTTTGGTCAGATATGGATCGGTTACATCAATAATCTCAATCTGATCTTTATCTGAACCGAGTTGCTTGAGTAAGGCGGCAATATTATTGGCCCGTTCGGAGGTAATGCGGTTCTTATCGCCCGTATTGTGAGCGCTAGAAATGGGACCTTCGATGCCAAACCGAACCTTGGTTCCTGCTGGTGTTTTGGAGTAAATGGCTTCAATTACCAGTCGGGACGTGCTCTTGATTTCGGGCTCATTCCAAGCAAAATAAACGTTGTGTTTCGGAATAGGCTCGTCAGAAAAATAAGCCATTGCAAGGGTAGAAACGAGGAAGGCGGTCAGCATTTTCATGGTATGGAGTTTTTGAGATTCCAAGCATAAACGCCCTATTGCCTCCCGAATTATCTACCGAAACTTTTTTACAAGCAATTGAGACGCGTTGAATTCGGCCAGATTATACTGTAACGATTGCTAGAGCCGATTTTCTCTGTGTATCTCTCAATCTCAAGTCTACTCTGTGTAAGACTTTATTTCTCGCTCCAGCGATAGGAATCGAGGTCGAAACCAGCTAAGTCGAGCACGCGGTCGACCACCGTTTTGGCCAAGGCCTCAAAGTCTTTTGGGTTGCTGTAAAACGATGGACTTGCTGGTGCAATGATGCCGCCCGCCTCCGTAATCGTCTTCATATTATGGATGTGAATGAGGCTCAAAGGCGTGTCTCGCGCCACCAGAATCAGCTTGCGTCTTTCTTTCAGAATGACATCCGCAGCGCGCGTCATTAAATCGTTAGAAACGCCTGTGGCAATACGCGCCATTGTTCCCATGCTGCACGGACACACAATCATGGTTTCGTATTTGGCCGAACCAGAGGCAAACGGAGCCATAAAATCGGTGGAGCCATAAACCTTAAATGGCAGCTTCTCAAAATCGGAATTGCCTAATTCCAACTTCCAAACTTCGCGAGCATTGCTGCTGAAAACCACGCCCACTTCGGCCACTTGGTCGTTGAGTTCAAGCAATCGGTCAAAAAGTACCTTGGCGTAAATCGAACCGCTGGCTCCTGTAACTCCTATGATTATCTTTTTCGCTGTTCGGTTCATGTTCACTTTATCGTCAAAATCCTCCGTCTCGTTCCTCGACACCTCCTTTTAAAAGGAGGAACCGCTCATTCCAGTTTAACCTCTATTAGATTTTTCTTTTTGGTGGCTTCAATCTTGTCTTTGTCTAACGTGGTCTTAAACCAATACCTAACAGAAAAACCGAACACATGGTTTATCCACCAATCGCCTTTTCTCATGGTGAGGATGGAGTTGGAATAGCGCATGTTGACCTCAATTTTCCCTTTCCAGAAGAAATAGCTCAAACCGGCCGCACCGCTCCATTCTGCTTTGGGGTATGCCGATGAATTTCTGGTTTCAACGAGAATCGTTCCTTTCTCAACCGAACTGAGCAGAATTCCAGCTTGCATCCCAATTTCAATGCTCATGTTCTTGATGCCGTACCAACGGTACAGCACGGGAATTTCCAGCATGTTGTGGTTATAGAGGATGAAGATGTTGCCGTTTTTAACCGTTCCGGCTTGCCTACTTCCCTTCTGAATGAAGGAGATTTCGAATTGTAGCGTAGAACGAGGCGTGAATCGATAATCCGTAAAAGCCCCAGCCCAGCCGCCCACTTTATTGAATCCTCCAATGCCATCGCCAGAAACCTGCGTGGTGCTTATTCCACCATACAATCCACCGCCAAAGCCTTGGCCTAGCGCAAGAAAAGGAAGTGCCGAAAGAATGAAAACGAGTAACCGCATGAGCGGCAAAGTTAGTGTTCGGTAACCGGATGATAATCTGCCTGAATTACCTCTTTGGTATCATCTCTAAAAATGAATGCCACCACATTGCAATGCTGGGCTTTAAACTCCTGATTCAAAGTGAGATTGAAAGTGGGTGACGCTGTGTAACCTGCTGCCATGCTTGCTCCACCATTCAGCAATTCGCCCCATGCTCCGGTAAAACCATCGCGCAGCACATGCATGTGAATGTAACCATCAATCCTTGGAGGAGTGGCCGCATTATCAATTTGCCAATCGGAAATACTGTCTTCAGAAAGCAGAACTACAAGACGATACGGGGCATCGTTCAAGTTTTGCAGCACAGAGATATCTACAGTAGCGGTGGCATTTCGGGTTCCTTCGTCAAAGGCAACACTTACGTGTACCAACGCTTCTGCAGGCTGTGCCAAAATACCAGCAGCCAGCCCAGCCCAGTTGCTATGCAGTTGCGGTAAAGCACCGTCAAACGATTTTCTATTCACCAGACCGTTAGGTAGAAAAGCACTGTTTCCAAACTCCGTGTCATACGTATTCCCGATAGACGTTCTGAAATCGGTAGAAAAGCTCCCATCAGGATTGTTTTCTGGAGAAGCAAACGTCTGACTAACGTGTACTGCCAATGGAATAATTCGCGCACCGTAAAGGCATTCTAATTCTTTCAAAGCCTCAGCAGCTCGTGGACAATTAGGGCAACGGAAACCTGTGTAATCTTCTACAAGAACGGTTCTAGAATTATCGTAACGACAATGACAATCATCAATAACCGCCATTGGGTCGTAGTTCGATGCTACGGTATCAGTACAACCTCTTAAAAGTGATGGGTCGAATTCGCAATGGCCGTCATCAATTGTTGCATCTGGGTCGAAATTGAGTGCCAATGGATTCATGCAGCCATAATTAGGCGGACTTACCTTATCGCAAGAGGCAAACGCCATTGCCATCATCAAAAGCACAAACGATATCTTACTAAACTTAATCATGTGACTTAGAAACTAGTTGATATACTTAATGCTACTCCGTTTGATGCAGGCACGTTTCTGCACACACCTCCAACGCAGAAAATACCTGCTCGCTGCCTTCCGTACTGCAGCGTAACACGCGTGGCATCTTTGGTATAACCCACCTGAACGGTTGGGTAGAAAATGCGTTTTTCCTTTTCAGGATTGGAGTAATTGTATTGTCCTACAAATGCTACAAAAACGTGCGGAGACCACGTGTATTCTACTACAAGTGCTGCCCAATCTCGGTGATCCTGCTTGGTGAATAGACCTTGCAATTCCCAACGGATGGCATGTTTCTTAGAAATCTTGTGGGTCATCTCAGCAATAATGATGTTCGATTTTACAGGCTCCTCACCAGCATGCCCTTGCACCACATCTATGTTGAAATGCATGTTCAGATACTTAACCGTGAACTTGTGGTTCTTGCTTAGCTTCTTGCTCACTTCAATGTTAAAATCTTGAAAGAAGAGGTCGCCCAATCCAAAGAACTCCGAGCTATATCCTGTTCCGTTTTTATTGATGGTTGTATCCAAACCATGAACGCGAGAATAGTTGGCCGTAATGTTCATTCCGTACTTTCCGCCAAGCTTGCTGCCTTTTGCAAAGTTGTAGCTCACATCTGCCTGAAAAGCCCATTCGCCATTGGGCTGTGTGGCATACGGATAAAGGCCACCTGCTAAAAGATAAGTGTGCTGTTTGGTCAAGGCCGGTAGGTAATTTATGTTGAGGTCGAAAAGAGTGGCGTCTCGATTGGATCGGAAATTCATGTTGTCCATTCTTTTGGCAGCAACCACAACGCCTAATCCTTTTTGAGTGTAGGATGCCGTAACCAATGCTGCTTCTCCAATATTGTAATTAGGACGTTGGTCTCCACCCAATACGGTTAGTTGGTTGGTTGCCTGAGGGTCTTGACCCTTTCTCACGTATTCACCGCTTATGTTAAAACCGCCATAAAGCACATTGGCGCGTGCAGCCCAAGCTCCTACATTTTCGGGTAGTTCTAAATCTGTGTTTTCATCCTTTTGATACTTGCTAACGAATGATCCTCCTAAGGAAACTCTCGTTTTGCTGTCTTTAAGGGCTTTGAAGGTTTCGTTGATGGCAATTTCTCCGTCAAAAGCGCGGAGAAGTCCATCTCCATGACCGAAATAGAATCGTTGCTTGCCCACTAATGCTTTCAGGTAAACGCCACCAAGAATGTGCGACTTGACCCTTGCCCCATCAATAAAATTATCGAGACCCAATCCACGTTCTTCGTAAGCTCTCAGAATCATACCCGACCCAAACTGCTCGTAAAAACTACCTACGGTTATGTTGAGAAAATCGGCATCAAACGTTACATAACGGTAAGGCAAACCTTGTCCGTCATACCGTTTGTCAAAGCCTTGCAGCACGTTATAGTATCCTTCGTAACGAAGACCAGCGGTAAATTTTCCTTTGGTGTAAATGATATTGGTGTATCCGTTCATCAGAAATTCTTCTGGAACGGCCGGAGCACCTATGGCAGAATCCGGATTGTAGTACTGCGCGTCAAACTGTACACTACCGTGGATTTCTCCCCACTTTCCTTTGGTATCGGTGGTGCCCGTTTCTTGGGCGTTTGCGCTAACTATTCCAGCAAAAACTAGGAACAGCAAAATGCGGACAAGAATGGCGGCTCTGCTCAATTTAGCTACTCCTTATTTAAGACACTCTTTCACCTTTTCGTAGAGCTCTTCTTCGTCTCCAGGGCTGTAAGAATTGTGAGAGTAAACCACTTCTCTATTTCCATCAAGCAAGAAAGTGTGCGGAACCGTGTTCACGTTCATGGCACGTTTCAAATCGCCATTGAGGTCAATATATACTTCGTAATCCCAACCTTGCCCATTGATAAAAGGCGCCACCTTGGCCATGTTCCGTGCATCATCAATAGAAATTGCAATCAACTTAACGCCTGTTTCTTCTTGCCAAGTTTCGTATTCATCGGCAATGGTGCTTAACTCCTTAATGCATGGCTTGCACCATGTAGCCCAAAAGCTGATAATTATCGGCTTACCATCATTGACAATTTCTGATGTTCTAAAGTTTCTTCCGTCAATCGTTTTGATTTCAATATCTGGAAGGTCCCAGTTCTTTTTAGCCACTTGAGCTGTTGTATCTGAAAATGCAACGGTTGAAATGGCAATGGCAATCAGCAGAATTCGATTCATCATAATATAGACGTGTTTGGATTAAAAAAAGGCCACGAATCAATAATCATTCCTATTGATTCGTGGCCCTAAATTAACGTGTGCGAATTATTTTTCTACAGACAGTCTCTTAGTAATAACGCTGTCGTTCACATAAACATTCACCAAGTAGATGCCACTGCTAAGACCAGTTGTAGCCAAAGGAATCATTTGAGTTCCTGCATTCATCGTTCCAAATGATTTTGATACGACCCGTGCGCCCACTGCATTGATAACCTCAATAGCGATGTTTGATTTTTCAGTAGTGTTGAATGTAACCATTGCGTTGTCAACTGCTGGGTTTGGATAAACTGACATTGATTGAGCAAGTTCTGTCTCTTCAATACCTGAAGCAGCAGATGTTTGCATTCCTCCTTTTACCTCTTCAGCGAAGTCACCATCCTGAGTCAACAGAACACCGCCCCAGCTAGCTCGGATTTTGTATCCCCAAGCAAGTGCGCTTCCACCACCAGTGTAAGACATACCATCACCATAAGAATCATACAACCACATGGTGTAGCACTCATTGATAGGAAGAGTCACATTATGCGTGTGGGTCATGCTTGCATCAGCGCCACCGCCACCGAACTGATCTTCAGTTCCTTCTACGTACTCGCCTTCAGCTACAGTAGCTCCACTAGAGTTCGTAATTTCCCAGCTAGTTTCTCCAGGATAGTAGTCTGTTGTTACTTCAACAGCAATGTCAAGTGTAACTACGGTAGCATCTAGCAACTGAACTGCGTAAGAATTGTTTGCTGCATTGTCATCTGTAGAAGTAATTTTCACTTGGTAATTACCTGGCGTGATGGTAACAGCACCGAAATCAACTTCAGCATACCCGTAGCTTGCCAATTGACCAGTCCAGTTTACGCTGGCAAGTTCAGTTGAGCCATCCATTACTTTAACGGTAGCACTTGTAAGTGTGTTAAGTCCTGTATTGTAAATAACTGCAGACATTTCAACATCTCCACAAGCAATATCATCACCTGTATATGCAATGATAGATCCATCATTGTTGTCAGAAGCGGCTGCCCCACAAGCAGATGCAGCAGCATAATGTTGCGCCATGGTAATCTGACTAACCTCAGTTACTCTACGATCTGGGCAAATAAGAACAATGGTTGGGTAGTATCCCAAATTGAATGCGTTTGCAATTGAATTGTCGTTAGCCATTGGGTATGGAGTGCCATCAAGCCAATTCCAACCATTGGTGCTTCCGGCTCCACCGCCAATGGCAGTTGCTGGCGTGCTAGGGTCAGATTCAACTCCGAATACCATCAACTCATTTGTTCCTGCAGGACCATACGTGTTGTAAAGGCTTTCGAGGGTTCCTCCCGTGTGATAAGACCAACATGGGCTACACCATTCGGCATAAAGGTCAAGAACAACAGACTTTCCATCATCAAGGATGTCGTAAAGTCGGTGAGAAGTTCCATCCAAATCAACAATTGTGATGTCTGGACAAACGCCATAATCAGGAACCTGTGCTTTTGCAAGGCTCACTGTAAGTACAGCAACAAATAAGAGTAGAAGTTTTTTCATTAGTTTTTTGTTTTGTTTTTATCGATGACGAATATAAGTGTGAATTATGAATAACAAATATCAATTCTGAGATAAGCATCAGTGTATCTGTAAAGACAAAGACGAGGTTTTTTGTGTCATTCGTGCACGACTATGTTCGTTTTGCTTACCTTGCCTTCGCAAATAATTCATCATTACAACACTAAAATCGTATGGTATTTAGAACGCTACTCGCTATTTCCTCAGCCCTAATTATGACGATGAGTCTTTCGGCTCAGTCGTTATCCGTAACAGATTATGAAAGCCACGTGGTAGGATTGCCTAGTGACGAAGCTCTTCAAACACATGGTACGGTAACCAACAATTCATCGGCTGCAATTGACGTGTTGGTTAAGTTCAACTTGATTTCGTCAGTTCCTGCGGGAGCTGGACATTATTTCTGCTGGGCAGTATGCTATGCAGAAGGTGCGGTTTATGACGGATTTCAAGCGCCAGCAAACCATTCTATTAATATAGGACCTGGGGCGTCAGTAACTAATTTTTATGCAGATTATTTGCCGCACAACAGCGTTGGAATTGCCACATTTGAGTATTGTTTCTTTGACGAGAACAATACATCTGACGAAACCTGTATTCAGATAACATTCGACACTCAGAATGTAGGCGTTGAAGAGGTTTTTGCGGCAACAGGTTCTGCTGTTTCAGAATCATATCCAAATCCTGCAAACAGAGAGGCTAAGATTAACTATTCACTCAAGTCAGACTGGAAAGCAGCAGAGATTACGCTGTACAGCATGCTTGGAGCTAAAGTGAAGAAAATGGCTTTGAAGGAAAAGCAAGGTGTGCTTAAAATGGATGTTTCAACGCTTCCTGCTGGTATGTATTTCTATACTTTAACCGTTGACGACAAAAACATCAGCACTAAGAAGATGTTGGTTACAAAATAATTTCTCCTTTCAATAAGGAATCGACAAGCCGGGGCAATGCTGCTCCGGCTTTGTCATTTATAGCCGTGATTGATTCGGGATAAGACAGCTCGTTTGCCTTCGGGTCAATAATCCAAATGGGACAATCGGTTTTGGCAAATTGATACAAGCTGGCTGCAGGATATACATTCAGCGAAGTGCCGACAATAATCACGGCATCCGATTCGGAAACCATCTGTGCAGCAACGGAAAGATTCGGAACTTCTTCTCCAAACCAAACGATGTGTGGCCGAAGTTGGTGGCCGCTGTCACACGTATCTCCTATCAGCAGTTCCCAACCGTCAAGATCATACACATCAAACGGATAGGCTGTGCTTCTCACTTTTTTGAGTTCACCGTGGAGGTGAAGCACGTTTTCGTTGCCAGCACGTTCGTGCAAGTCATCCACATTCTGAGTAATCACCTGTACATCAAACTTGGTTTGCAGTTCGGTAATGGCAAAGTGGGCGTCATTCGGTTCCACTTCTAGCAATTGTTTTCGCCTCAGATTGTAGAATTGTAATACTAATTCAGGATTGCGATGCCAAGCCTCGGGAGTGGCCACATCTTCAATGCGGTGGTTCTCCCACAGCCCATCTGAATCTCTGAAAGTACTAATGCCACTTTCTGCACTTATGCCGGCACCGGATAGGATTGTTATTCGTTTCTTCACTGCGTGAAATTATTACAACATCAACTGCAATTACGGAAATTCATATTGGTTGGATTGGTGTTGAATCTTTCTGTATTGCATGTAACCACGGTCTGCGGGCAGAATTGGGAGTGGGCAACCTCAATTGTAACGGGCGGACAAATAGAGCCATCGTCAATATGTATGGATCTAGACGACAATCTTTACGTTGCTGGCCGCTTCTTTAGTAGGTCTTATTGCCATTTTGGAGGGGATAGTATCAATCAATACTATTTGAACTCGACATTCGTGACCAAACTTAATTCTGAAGGAGATTTTCAATGGGTAATTAAAGGGGGAGCGAATAACTCTGAGCAAACCAACGGCTCTTCGGTTAGCTTCAATCCTCATTCAGATTCGTTATTGGTACATAGTGCTTTTTGGGGGCCCTATCATAAAATTGGGGATTGCTACTTAACCGATGGCGGAACGACTTCGCATGGAGGCAATGGTGGGCCATTTTATTATCACTTGACTCATCACGATTTGCAGGATGGCGCATGTAATCAGCTTAGAACCTCATTTTCGTTATCAATGAATATTATGGATTTTGATGAGGAAGGGTCGGGTTATGGGTTTGTTAGTCCAAAGGGTTATCCGGGTGCCGTTTATAATGGAATAGCAGTGGACTCTGGCCTGTATATGGTAAAAATTAATGCAATCGATTTCTCGAATGTCTGGACCAAACAAATTTTTTATGATGATCAGTACGGTTGGTCCACCACTCTGAAGTATTCGAAAGGAAACCTGTATTTGATTGGAAGGCTTGGTGTCGGAAGCACTACGCTTTTCGCTGATACTTCAATAACCTCATCTACTAGTTATGATGCGTTCATCGCCAAATTCGATACAACTGGTACTTTGTGTTGGGTGAAGAAGCCCATCGATGGCCTCACGTATCCTTCCACCATAACCTCTTTCGATACAGATGGCTTTGGCAATATTTATGTATTAGGTAGGTTTTATAATCCAGTTTCTTTTGGAGAGACCGTTCTTACCCCACCAGACACAGCTAGTTGGTTTCTTTCAAAACTAGATGAGAATGGAGGGTTGTTGTGGTTGCGACAGATGGATGTTTACGGTGGCGAACCGGGTTATCCAAAAATCAAGACTGACCGTGAGGGGAATTCTTATCTAGTTGGTGGGTTTTCTGGACGCATGGAATTCGAGCAATATACGTTCGAAACTGAATCAGCCCTTGGAATAGTTGGTAAATTCGATTCAGATGGAAATTGTGTTGGGGTTTTGACGTATTCCACACGTATTCCCGATTGGATTGTAATTCCCGTCTTGGATGATGGCGGAAACTGCTATGTCGCAGGTACCTTCAGTGGTCCTGCAAAATTTGGGGCTTTTGAAATGAGCACGCCAATATCCGTTTATGCATATGGTAATCTTACCCATTATGCCACCAACACTTTCATGGCTAAGGCTAATTTTAATGAATCTTCTTGGGAGGATGCCCTAGAGATGGAATCAGACCTTTTTATTCTTCCTAATCCAACTAGTGAGTTTTGCACCGTGCAAGTGCCATTGGATTTTATCGGCCAATCAGGATTAACCGTCAAGTTCTTCGATATTCTCGGAAATTTAGTTTTGGAAGTCGAGGCAAATGAAGGTTCGGAATGGGTGAAACTGAATGTCGGGAAACTCTCCGTAGGCGTGTATGTGATTAGATTAGGAAACAACACAGTTGAACGAAAAGGTAAGTTGGTTATTCATAAATAACGGCTCCGAATTGTGGATGTTGAACTCCCCCTTCATCGAAAACCTTGGTCAGTCAATCGTCTCAAAGGAACGCCTATTCTAAAAATCTTTACTTTTGCCGTCCTTTTTTCAAACTAAACAGCCACATATAGATTCCACTCTACCTGAACTGAAGTAATTAAAGTATGATAACACACCTACACGGTGTCTTAGAACAAAAGACGCCTGCAAGTGCTGTCATTGACTGTGGTGGAATCGGATATACGCTGTCTATATCCCTAAACACCTATGCTCAATTGCCCGATAAGGGCATGTGCCGATTGTTTACGCATTTGGCCATTAGAGAAGACGCGCACGTACTCTTCGGTTTCTATAACCAAGCTGAGCGGGAATTGTTCCGTCAGCTTATCTCTGTTTCTGGTGTTGGCGGCAATACGGCATTGGCTGTACTCTCAAGTTTAGACCCATCGGGTGTGCGTACCACCATTGCCAATGGCGATGTGGCCACATTGAAATCAATAAAAGGAGTTGGACCCAAAACTGCCGAACGAATCATAGTTGATTTACGAGATAAGATGGGCAAAGTGGATATAGGCGAACTTGGTTTTGCCATGCCACAAAATAAACAACGAGAAGAGGCGTTAACCGCCCTCGTCACCCTAGGGTTTGCCAAGAATGCTGCCGAAAAGGCAATTGACAAGGTATTGAAAACGCATGGCAGTGATATACCTGTAGGAGAAATAGTTAAACGAGCCCTGAGCAGTTTCTGAGTTTGAAGAAGTCTAAATGCTGAAATTCCTTAAAAGGTTTCTGATGTTTTCTATTGTTGCCATAGGCTTAGGTCTAGTGGTGGTCTCGGATGCATCAACTCCTGCTAAAAGGAACGCGTATTTGAGTTTGGAGCTATTGACCTTTGCGGCAGATACGGATACACTGTCCTTGCCTTATCCTCTTCAGGATTCGTACGACCCAACACCAACTGGCACTGGTAACGGACTTTATATGAACGATCCGGACAACATTAAGACCGAGATAGACTACGACCCGAACAGCGGAGAGTATAATATTGAGCAGAATGTGGGCGAGAACATCAATTACCGTCCTCCAACATATATGTCGTTTGATGAGTATCAGGAATACAACGCTAATCAGGCGCTTCGCGATTATTGGAGAGAAAAGGCGCAAAGCCAATCGGCAAGCCAACGCAAGCCGCTGATACCAAAGCTGAATATCAAGAGCAAATTGTTTGAAACGATTTTCTGCGGTTCTACTGTGGAAATTCGTCCGCAGGGTTCTGCCGAGTTGATTTTTGGAGTGAATGTTTCCAAAATCAAGAATCCAGCACTTCCGGTAAAGCAACAGACCAACACCACTTTCAATTTTGACCAAACTATTCAGTTAAACGTGACTGGAAAGATTGGAGACGCCATGACTTTGGGCGTGAACTACAACACCGATGCAACCTTCGATTTTGAAAATCAAATGAAGCTGAAGTGGGAGGCCTGCGATGAGGACATGATTCTGAGAAGCATTGAAGCTGGTAACGTTTCGTTACCACTTACAGGTTCGCTTATCTCAGGAAGTCAGAACCTTTTTGGGGTAAAGGCCGTGACGCAGTTTGGAAGATTGAAGGTAACAGGCATCTTCTCACAACAGAAGAGCGAAAGCAACTCAGTTACTACCCAAGGCGGTGCACAGATTACGAAGTTTCAGGTAAAAGGGGATGAATATGAGCCAAACCGTCACTATTTCCTTACCCAGTTTTTCCGTAATGGCTACGACCAATGGCTTTCGGAACTTCCGCTTATTAAGTCGCCTGTTAACATTAGTAGAATTGAGGTTTGGGTAACCAGCGTTAACTTTAATGATGATTCGAGGAACATTCTCGCTTTTATGGATCTTGGAGAGCGCCCGATAGACGCTTACAACCAAACTTACGTAGGACAAGGAAGCGGAAACAATAATGTTCCGAATAATAACGCCAATAGTCTTTACAATACGGTTTACAACACTCCTGGAGCGCGAGACATAAGCCAATCCGCTTCAGCATTTGCATCGTTAGCGGCAACCGACCATTTTATCAACTCGCAAGATTATGAAGGCTTGGAATTGGCCACAAAGCTGTCAGCGAGCGAATACCGCCTCAACTCGCAGCTCGGTTATATCTCCCTAAACAGAGAATTGCAACCGAATGAGGTACTTGCCGTTGCCTTCCAATACACCTACGCAGGTCAGGTGTATCAAGTGGGTGAATTCTCTACCGATGGAGTAACGGGTACAAACTCACTTTTCGTGAAACTCTTAAAGAGCACTGTCACCAATCCGAAGATTCCATTGTGGGATTTGATGATGAAAAACGTCTATAACATTGGCGCTTATCAAGTATCAAAAGAGGATTTCCGATTGGATGTAATCTACGACAACATCTCGGCAGGAACGCGAACCAATTATATCACCGAAGGCGCCATTGAAGGACAAATTCTTCTTCGCGCGCTCAACTTGGACCAACTCAATAACAACAATGACCCATACCCTGATGGCTTCTTCGATTTTGTGGAAGGAACCACCATCAGTAGCCAATCTGGTAGAATCATCTTTCCTGTAAAAGAGCCGTTCGGTTCTTATTTAGAGAGCAAATTCAATCTACCAACTGAACAGGCCATTGCTAACAAATATGTCTATCGGCAATTGTACGATTCTACAAGGCAGGCAGCCCTCAACTTCCCAGAGTTGAACCGTTTCATTTTGGCTGGAACCTACAAGGGACAAGGCGGTGCCGAGATTTCGCTAGGTGGAATGAACATCCCGCAGGGAAGTGTCACGGTTACGGCTGGTAGCCAAACGCTGGTAGAAAATCAGGATTACACGGTTGATTATACGCTTGGACGAGTAAAAATCATCAACGAAGCCATCATTCAATCGGGGCAGAAAATCACGGCCAATTACGAGAGTAATTCGCTTTTTAATATTCAGCAGAAAACCTTGGGCGGTGTGCACCTCGATTATGTCATTAACAAGAATCTCTCGTTTGGTGGAACGGTGCTTAATCTAAAGGAGCGACCGCTAACCCAAAAGGTGAACATGGGCGATGAGCCTATTAACAATACCATTTGGGGATTGAACGGAAATTACCGCACGGAGTCGCGGTTTCTGACCAAGATGGTGGATAAGATTCCGCTTATTAATACCAAGGAGGTTTCTACCATTTCGGTTTCTGGTGAGTTTGCTCACTTGATTCCTGGCAACGCGAAAGCCATCACCAAAGGTGGAATTGCCTACATCGATGACTTTGAAGGTAGCGTCAACTTCATCGACCTTAAAAGCCGACAGTCTTGGGTGTTGGCGAGTACGCCACAAGGTCAGTTAGAAAACCCAATGTTCCCAGAGGGTGCCCTTGCCAACGACATTGGCTATGGAATGAATCGCGCCAAGTTTGCTTGGTATATTATTGACCCGCTTTTTTACCGAAACAACAATTTAACACCAAGCCACATTACCACGGCCGACCAATCGTTGCAGTATTCACGAGCGGTATTGGAGCAGGAGATTTTTCCGAACAGACAATCTCAAATTGCCAACCAGCAGACCAATCTGCCGATGTTCGATGTGGCGTTCTATCCGAAGGAAAAAGGACCTTACAACTACGATGCGGATGGTTTTACTCCTCTTGGGTCGAAGTTTGCCGCAGGTCTTGATACAGATGGTTCGCTGCTCGACCCTGCCTCACGTTGGGGTGGTATTATGCGACCAATTACTACCAGCGATTTTGAGTCGAATAATATCGAGTTCATCCAGTTTTGGGTAATGGACCCTTACTATTACGACACTCAGAACACGCACACCGGTGGTGACCTCTATTTCAATCTTGGTAACGTTTCGGAGGACATCTTACGTGATGGTAGAAAATCGTTTGAGAACGGACTTCCAACTCCAACCAACGATAACCTAACAGATACAACCAACTGGGCTATTGCGCCAGCGGTTCAGAACATTATTAACGTGTTTGACAACGACCCGACCTCAAGGCCATTTCAGGATATTGGTCTGGATGGTATGAACGATGAGCAGGAGGTGCTGGCACATACTTCTGGGCCAGGAAATAACTCCAATTCGAATTATGTGGACAAGTTGAATGATCGGCTTGCTGGCGGAACCCTGACTCAAGCCGCTTATGACAAGTTGATTGCTGACGTTTCTACCGACAACTTTAAGTTTTACCGTGGTGATGATTTAGATGCGCAAGAAGCATCCGTTCTTGAGCGTTACAAGCCGTACAACGGCATGGAAGGCAATTCGCCAACTGCAGATCAATCGGGAACATCATTTCAGGCGTCATCTTCCACCATTCCGGATGTGGAGGATATCAACCGCGACAACACGGTAAGCCAAACGGAGAATTATTTCCAGTACAAGGTGAGCATGCGCAAGGAAGACTTCGTAGTTGGGAAGAACTACATCACCAGCGAGGTGGTAGGTCGTGGAACGCTTGCTGATGGAAGCAATGTGGATGTGAAGTGGTATCAGTTCAAGATTCCTGTAAGAACGCCAGACCGTATTGTTGGTAATATTCAGGATTTCCGCTCCATCCGATTTATGAGGATGTACTTCAAAGGATTTGAGGATTCTATCGTTACGCGTTTTGCTCGATTGGAATTGGTGAGAGGCGAATGGAGACGTTACCTCTTCTCGCTAGAAGAACCGGGAGAATACATTCCGGGCGATCCATCAGACGATTCTCCGTTTGATATTTCGGTGGTGAACATTGAAGAAAACAGCGAGAAGGAGCCGGTCAATTACATCCTTCCACCGGGAATTAACCGTCAGCAAACGCCATCAGGAAACACCACGCTTCGGCAACTGAACGAACAGGCCTTATTACTCAAGACCTGTGATTTGGGGGACGGAGATGCACGAGCCGCATACAAGAATTCTCAGTTTGACATCCGTTCTTACAAGAAGCTGAAGATGTTCATTCACGCAGAAGCTATCGGAGAAGAGATACTCAACGATGAAGACGTAACCGTTTTTCTCCGTTTGGGAACCGATTTCGACAACAACTATTACGAATATGAAGTGCCGCTTATCGTAACTCCCGATGGAGATTACAACGGTGATATTGCGGATGATCGCTTTGCCGTTTGGCCAATTTTGAATGACATTGATATAGAATTTGCTGAGCTTACCAACGCCAAGACCCAACGAAATAGAGACCTCATTTCAGATCCTTCGGTTTCGATAACCAAAAGGTACGAAATGGAACATGGACCTCGTAACAAGATTGTCATTAAGGGAAATCCGAACCTTGCCAACATCAAGTCGATGATGATTGGTATTCGCAACCCAAAGAAAGAAGGACCGCACGATACCGATGATGGTCTTTCTAAATGCGTGGAAATCTGGGTGAATGAGCTACGATTGACAGACTTTGACAACAAAGGAGGCTGGGCAACTACAGGTCAGGTTAGCGTGAAGTTGGCCGATTTTGCTACCATCAACGGAGCTGCAGATTACACCAAGTTCGGTTTTGGTGCATTTGATAGTAAGCCGAGCGAGCGTTTCCGTGAAAGCGTTGCCAACTACGACCTTTCGGCACAAATAAAGATGGACAAGTTCTTGCCAGCCAAATGGAACGTCAACGTTCCGATGTATTTGAGCTATGGAGAAACGTTTGGAAGACCAGAATACAATCCGCTTGACCCAGACATCACCATGGCGGCCACTCTTACCAGTTTAAATGAGACTTCTGCCAACCCAGATTCGTCAAGACAAGCATTGATTCAGCAGACTGAGCGCTATAACAAGCGCAGGAGTATGAACTTTACCGATGTGAAAATTGGCTTCAAGAGCAAGAAGCCGATGCCTTGGGATCCTGCCAACTTTGGCTTCAATTACGCCTACAATCAGGATTACATGCGCGATATCAGCACCAAGTATCGCGAAACACGAACCTATCGTGGTGGTATGAATTACAACTACAACCCGAGCGGAAAGAACGTTCGTCCATTTTCCAAGCTCAAACTGGTGAATGCCATGGTTGACGACACCAAAGAGAAGCAAGAAGATCGCGTGAAGGAACAGAAGGCCGTTGTTGACAGCCTCAAACGGGCCAAGGTGAAAGGTGAGGAAATGAAAATTGCTGAAGACGATCTGGCGCTTTACACCAAACGAAGAGATAATTACAAGAAGTGGTCTAGGACTATGTTGCAGTCCGAGTGGTGGCGTCCTATTAAGGATTTCAACTTTAATTATGTGCCTAGCGCTCTTGGTTTTAGAACCGATATGGACCGTAGATACACCGAGCAACAATTGCGGAACACTACCGACTTTGCGAACATAAAGATTGACTCCACGTTCCAGAAATCGTTCTTGTGGAACAGAAACTATGTGTTTAAGTATGACTTGACCAAAGCCATTCAAATACAGTTCAACGCTTTCAACTTTGGTAGGGTAGATGAGCCCGAAGGGCCCGTAGATAGGAAGTTTGATAACTGGGGGCACACACGCGATTCTATCTGGTCAAACATTTGGAACGGAGGACGTACCACCCAATATAACCACAACACCACGGTGAACTGGACACTGCCAATCAACAAGTTTCCGATTCTGAGTTGGGTCACATCAACGGCTTCCTACACAGGAAACTATACGTGGACAGCCGCACCGTTGGCCTGGAATGACACCTTGCAGAAGTTTGCGCAGTCCTCCTTCGGCAACACGGCTCAGAACTCGCAGAATTGGCAGATTAATGCCAACGCCAACCTCACGCAACTCTACAATAAGGTTCCGTTCCTCAAAAAGATTAATCAGGACCAAAGGAGAACTGCCAGCACACGAAAAGCGAGTGCTAAAGGAAAAACGACCGCCAAGAAAGGGGAAGCAGGAAAAGGGGATCCAACAGATAGTATTCCTGAAGAGAAAGAAAAAATCAATTTCGGAAAGATTATTGGCAATGGAATCGGCTCCTTCCTGATGATGGTTAAATCCGTGAATGTGACATACTCGGAGAACAACGGAACCATGCTCCCCGGTTATAATCCGCAAACCGACTATGTTGGATTGGATAAGGGAATGTCGAATATGAGTGGTTTCGTTCCGTTCATTTTTGGGTGGCAGAGCAATGCGTTTGATGATGTTGCCACAGGCTATGACATCCGCAGAGAAGCTATTAAAGGCGGATGGATATCTACTGATACGCTGCAAAGCAGTCCGCTCGTTCAATCGCAATCGAGCTCCCTTAATATTAGGGCAACAGTAGAACCATTTAAAGGATTCCGAATTGACCTCACGGCCACCAGAACATACACCGAAAGCGTGAGTGAGTTTTTCCGTTGGGAAGAAGAATTGCAGCGACCGGTCAGTTACAACCCGGTTACAACAGGTAACTTCAGTATGTCTTACATCACGGTGAATACCGCCTTCACCAAATCGAGAGACGACAATTCATCTCCAGTTTTTGATCAGTTCAAGGAAAACCGAAAGATTATTTCGCAGCGGTTGGCCGCAGACTATCCCGGATTTCTGCTGAGCGATGCGCAAGGATATGCTGAAGGCTATGGAAGAACGCAGCAGAATGTGTTGATTCCGGCATTCCTTTCGGCCTATGGAGTTTACACGCCAGAAAGCATTAGCAATAGCGTATTCCCACGTGTTCCGTTGCCCAACTGGCGCGTGAATTACGATGGATTGGGCAAGATTCCGTTTGTGAAGAAGTTTGCACGTAACGTCACATTGGGTCATGCATATCGGTCAACGTATAGCGTTAGCAGCTTTACCACGAATCTTGGGTTTGAAGCGGTTCCGACATCAAGTGGAGAAAGCCTTTTGCCAAATACGAGAGATAGTTCGGGCAACTTCATTCCACAATATCAAATAGGAACCATTACCATCAGCGAGCAGTTTAGTCCGTTGGTGAGTTTGGATTTCAACTTCAAGAATTCACTTACCGCCAAGTTTGAGGTAAAGACCAGCAGAACATTATCTCTCAATTTCTCCAACACACAAATGGTTGAAGTGACCAGCGAGGAATACATCGTTGGCGCTGGATATACCTTTAAGAATGTGCCGTTCCCAATCAAGATTGGAAAGAACACCAAGCGAATCAAATCAGATTTGAACTTCCGAGTTGACTTCTCCATTCGGGATAACCGAACCATGATTCGGAAAATGGAGGAAAACCTCAATCAAGCTACATCGGGACAAAAACTCATCAGCATCAAGGTGAATGCCGATTACGTCATTAATCAACGTTTCAATATCCGATTGTTCTATGATGCAGCCATCAACAAGCCCGTTGTTTCGTCTTCATTCCCAACAGAAAACCATTCAGCCGGACTTAGTTTAAGATTTACTCTCGCTGAATGACGATACGCTCTCATTCTTAATGATTGAATAAACGGCTTTAAAGAGACATGAAATAGCCACAGATGCACAGATTTTCTCTGATATCTCGGATGAATCTTCTTTTTATCTGTGCAAAATCCGTGTTCATCCGTGCATCTGTGGCTAAAAGCATGTCTTTCTCTTGAATTTAGTCCCGTTTATCCCCTCTGAATGATAGTTGGATTGCCGAAAAAATTACTTTTGGCCGAACTTTAATCCAAAGCACAAGAAATGAGCGTTCCAGCAAACCTTAAGTACACTAAAGAACATGAATGGGTCAAAATTGATGGCGATGTAGCCACCGTTGGCATCACCCATTTTGCACAAGGCGAATTAGGAGACATCGTTTACGTGGAGATTGAGACCGAAGGTGAAACATTGAGTGCCGAAGAAGTATTCGGAACAGTGGAGGCGGTGAAAACCGTATCAGACTTGTTCATGCCGTTGAGCGGAGAAGTTGTTGAATTCAACTCAGGACTTGAGAAAGACCCAGAAGCAGTAAACCGCGATCCTTACGGAGATGGTTGGATGATTAAGATTAAATTATCGAACGCATCAGAAGTTGATGGTCTTTTGTCGGCAGATGCTTATTCTGCTTTGATCGGAGCCTAATCATTGCCTTCATTTAAGAATGTATTTATGATACTGGCCGTCCTGTGGACGGCCTTTATTATTTATGGACTTACCTCTGTTCCGAGCGGGATACCTCGATTTGAGTGGTTGGCATGGCCGGGAGTTGATAAGCTAATCCATCTTATTCTGTTCGGAGTGGAGGCTGGGCTGCTTGCCTTAGCTTTTGCGAAAGACAAGGAACAAAAATGGTGGCTTCCTATCCTTATTTGGTGTTTCGTGCTGGGAGGTGGGCTCGAAGTAGTACAACATAACTGGGTGGAAGGTCGTTCTGGCGATGTAATTGATTTGATGGCAGACATACTCGGAGCTGTGGTTGGATTGGTAGTTGTTCGAGATGCTCTAAGCAAGCGTTCTAACTGTTATTGAACTGTTAATGAGGGTTCCAAGTTGCCGATTCGCATAGTGGCACATTAGCTAATTTGCTAATTAACTAATGTGCCAATTATCCATTTATGGAATGATTCCGCAAAATGCATCAAAGGAATGTTAACCGATTGTTGAGATTGACTCAATAATTTTAAATTTACCGACCCATAAAAAACTGACTATGGAGATTAAGAAAAATCCTGAAGCCGATCTGGAGAAGAAACGTTCGCTGTTTCTTGCTGCAGGTTACGTTGTGGCACTTGCTGTTGTGCTCACCGCCTTTGAGTGGAAGACATACGATGAGTCTACTGCAGACCTTGGTCAACTCGTTTTGAGTGACCTAGAAGAGGAAATCATTCCTATTACGGAAATGAATAATCCACCACCGCCACCACCGCCACCACCACCACCGGCACCGGAGATTAAAATCGTTGAAGATGACGTGGAGATTGAAGACGAAGTGGAGATTATGGACGTGGAAGCGGATCAGAAAATGGTCATTGAAGAGTTTGTGGCTCCAGTTGAGGAAGAATCAAATGAGCCAGACTTCTTCACCATTGTAGAAGATATGCCATCATTCCCAGGAGGTGATGCAGCTCTTTTGAAGTACATCGCAGCAAACGTTGAATATCCACCAATCGCGAAAGAGAACGGCATTACTGGTGTAGTTTACGTAAGTTATGTAGTTGATAAAGACGGAAGCATTAAGGATGTGAAGGTTGTGCGTGGAGCTGACCCTTTCCTTGATAAAGAAGCTGCCCGTGTTGTAAAAACCTTGAAAGGCTACAAGCCAGGTAAGCAACGTGGTAAGCCTGTTCCAGTACAGTTCACGATTCCGATTAGATTTGTATTGAACTAGGAATTACTAGAAGAGATTGTAAAGCCCGATTAACCATGCATGGTTAATCGGGTTTCTTTGTTTTATGGCCAAGGAAATCCAAGCAGAAGCACCATCTTCACAAGACGTACAGCGGGAATCCCTTGCAAAACCACCGTTTCAGACAGCAAGATGGGTCAGAATATAACGGATGTAACTTCGATTATATTTGCTTGTTTCATTCACCTATGTCAAAATCAAATCCATGAAACGTATCTTCTTCTTACTTCTTTGTACTACGTTCTTAATTTCTAATTCTGCAAACGCTCAAGCACCCGAAAAGTTCAACTATCAGGGCGTAGCCCGTGATAACAGCGGAAACCCACTCGCCAGTCAGAGTATCGCATTGCGACTTACGCTGCATAGCGGCTCACCGAATGGCACTACCGTTTATCAGGAAACACACAGCGCAACTACCAATACCTTCGGATTGTTTGCCGTTGCCATAGGCGGAGGCAGCGTGATTTCAGGAACCGTAGCAGCTATCGACTGGGGGGCTGACAGTTATTACGTGCAAACGGAAATGGATGCAAGCGGTGGAAGCAACTATGCAACCATGGGCACAGCTCAACTACTGAGCGTGCCTTATGCCCTTTATGCCAAAACTGCGGGCACACCAGGCGCTCCGGGACCAACGGGAGCAACAGGTGCTACTGGAATTGGAACAGTTGGCCCAACTGGTCCTACTGGGCCAACCGGCAGCGGTGGAAGTAGTGGCTGGGCGCTTGCCGGAAATGCCGGAACAAGCCCTTCCAGCAACTTTATTGGCACTACCGACAATGCTTCTCTTGTTTTTAAAGTGAATAATCAGAAAGCTGGAAGACTAGATCCTTCTTCAATAGGTAATACGTTTTTCGGCTTCTTGTCGGGACTTAACACCACTACCGATACCTATAGCACAGGCATAGGAACCGAAGCGCTTTATTCCAACACATCAGGAAGTCATAATACAGCTACTGGAAACCGCGCACTTTATTCCAACACTACAGGAAGTGGGAATACCGCTAACGGATTCTCTGCACTTTTTTACAACACCACAGGAACCCAAAACACCGCCTACGGAAGAGAAGCACTTTTGAGCAACACATTAGGTGTCTCTAATACGGCCAGTGGCTATTATGCGCTTGGCAGCAACACTACGGGAAATTCCAATACCGCTGTAGGAACTCAAACACTTAGCAACAATACTACAGGGCAAGAAAATACCGCCATCGGAGCAGGGGCACTTCAGAGCAGTTCCACTGGAAATTACAATACCGCAACCGGACTTAGGGCACTCTTTGCAAATAGCACTGGATCTGAGAATACAGCCACTGGACATTATGCGCTTAGCAGCAACACCACTGGCACCACCAATACCGCTAACGGATTTCAGGCGCTTTTTTTCAATGTCACTGGGGCTCACAATACAGCCACCGGTCATTTGGCACTTACGAACAACACAGCTTCTGACAATACAGCCAATGGAACAAGCGCCCTTCAATTCAACACCAGTGGAAACAGTAATACCGCCACCGGATATCACGCACTGTATTCCAACACCACTGGAAACCAAAATACCGCCAACGGAATGGGCGCACTTCAATACAATACCACTGCAAGTTGGAATACCGCCACTGGGTATCATGCACTGTATGCCAACACCACCGGAAGCAACAATACT
Organism: Flavobacteriales bacterium; assembly: GCA_021741155.1. Taxonomy (GTDB): domain Bacteria; phylum Bacteroidota; class Bacteroidia; order UBA10329; family UBA10329; genus UBA10329. The sequence goes on from JAIOYP010000039.1 coordinate 36,926, forward strand.
GCTCTTGGAAACAGTGCACTTCAGCTCAACACAACAGGTTCAAACAACACCGCGATAGGAACTATTGCCCTTGCTGCCAACAATATAGGAGGTAACAACACGGCCATCGGAAATGCTGCACTTAGATCCAACACCAACGGAGGTAACAATACTGCAACCGGCTATCAGGCACTTGATGCTAACACCACGGGAGGATCTAATACTGCCATAGGAAATGGAGCACTTAGGACCAATGTTGCAGGAAGCAACAATACGGCCATTGGAGATGGAGCGCTATATTCAAATACTTCAAGCGACAATACCGCCACGGGTTACCAAGCACTTTATTATAATACTACTGGAAACAGTAATACAGCCACTGGCAGATTTGCGTTATGGAGCAACACCACTGGTAATTTCAATACTGTCAATGGATATTATGCACTTTGGACCAACACAGAAGGAAACAACAACACCGCCCACGGGTATCAGACACTTTGGAGTAATACATTAGGAAACAACAATACCACCAACGGTTTTCGGACAATGTGGACCAATACGATTGGATACGAGAATACAGCTACCGGGGTCAACGCGCTTTATTCCAATGTCACCGGAAACTACAACACCGCTAACGGAAGCAATACGCTTTATTCCAATACAGATGGCGACTACAATACCGCCAACGGCTATCTTGCGCTTTGGAGCAATACAACAGGAAGCAACAATACCGCCAACGGGTATTGGGCGCTTTATTCCAACACCACCGGAGGTTTGAATACCGCCACTGGATATCGGGCGCTTTATTCAGTTACCTCCACAGGAACTGGCAATACTGCCTTCGGAACGCTTGCCGGCAATACAAACGCTGCAATCACTACTGGTACGTATAATACATTTATAGGGTATAAGGCCAGTTCAAACTCCCCTATCCGCAACAACAGTATAGCCGTTGCAGGTAACGATAACTTGGCTTTTGGTGGGGATAATAATGTTCGGATAGGTAACTCTTCCATGACTTCCATTGGAGGTCAGGTAGGATGGACCACCATTTCGGATGAGCGCGTAAAAACCAATTTTGAAGAGGATGTAGCTGGACTTGACTTTATCATGAAACTGAAGCCCTATACCTATAACTACAGCATTGCGGAAAGCAATAAAGTACAAGGCAAAACGGAAAGCGATACCACAGAATGGGCCAGTAAATACGATATTGAGCAAATGCGTTTCAGCGGTTTCCGCTCGCAGGAAGTAGCGAAAGCTGCTACCGAAGCGGGTTACAATTTCAGCGGAGTGGATAAGCCACAGGATGCCGATGGCCTTTGGGGTTTGCGTTATGCCGAGTTTACCGTTCCAATTATTAAAGCCATGCAGGAACAACAAATGATGATTGAGGAGTTGAAGAAGCAGAACGAGCAGATGCGGAATGAGATGAGTGCGCTGAAAGCGAAAATGAAATAGTTCTGTGTTGTTCTGTTCAACGAAGGCTGTGCGTGGAGCTGACTCATTCCTAGATAGTCAACCCTTAATAAGTCATTAACACACTGATTGTTAATAACATATGATTATTTCGATTGGATTCAGAATGCAAGGTTCGGTATCTTCATGGCGAAAACCTTGCAAAATCATGACCATGATTCCGAAGAAAAGACCA
>JAIOYP010000040.1 GCA_021741155.1 Flavobacteriales bacterium
AGTTTGAAACGATAACTTCTTACAAAGTTCCGCTCAATGTGTAAGTACAAGTTTCAGGAACTGAAGGATCTTGTTCTGTAAGTGTTACGTTCAAAGTCGTTCCAGACAAAGAACCTGATCCACCATAAGTGTAGTTGTCAATTGTTTGGTTATCAACTGTGAATGAAGTTGCAGACGTAACTGTACAAGCAATTGCAAGGCTACCACCAACATTCATTACAATTTTAGTTGCGCTACCAGAACCAGCAGAAATAGTTGTAGCTGTAGACGAAATGGTTCCGTTACCACTAACACCACAAGCTACTGTACCGCTAAGGTTAACTGTGCCTACGAATGCAGCACGGTTTTCAGTTGCACAAGCAACTCCACTGTATCCTGCATCACACTCGCAATCTCCTTCTACGCAAGTACCGTTTAGACCACAATCTACATCTTTACAAGCATCTGTATCACATGATACCATACCGATAGTAGCGATTGCTGCTACTCCCAAAATTTGAAGAATTCTTCTTTTCATTGTTTTTGTTTTTAAGTTTTTTTTGATTGAACGGTTGCAAATGTAGGAAAATCAACCACTTCGTCATTTGATTAAATCGGACTTATCAAATGATGCATGTGTATAACCGATTATTCGATGATCATTCCAGTCAGTGCACACGTGAGTGTTTGACCGCCACTTGTAACCAATGTATAGTCAATAGTTAAGACGCCATTATTCAGTGTACCTGTCCCATTTATGGTAGAACCTGTTCCCGATTGCTCTGTAAAAGTGACAGCAGTTCCGCTTACGACACCTACTATATCAAAATTGAAATCGCCAAGGTTGTGCAAAACAATCTCGGTTACATTTTCAGAATTAGCATTGATGCTGATTTCGTAATTGAAATCGCCCAAGTTGCAGTTTTCTACTGCTGAATAGTTGCCCACAAATGCCAATCGTTGTTCTGTATCGCAGTTTGTGCCTGCATAACCAGTGGCACAAATGCACTCGCCAGAATCGCAAATGCCACCATTTAGGCAGGTCACATCTTTGCAAGCATCGGGTTTACAAGAGCTTAATCCTAATGTGATAAGGGAAGCAAGTAAAAGGAGTCTGTTTTTCATTGACATTGAAGGAATTGGTTGAGAACAAAAGTATAATTGATTCTCGGTTAATGGGTCTGTTTTCCTGAGGCAAGAAGGCTCTCTTTTTCTTTCTACTATCTGTGAGACGCTTCGTTCCTCAGCGAAACAAACTGTCGTTCATAAGTTGGTTGTTGTAATTGAACTTTCCATTTGCGGATTTCATTACCACGGTCAGCCCTTTTTCTACTTTTGACGGCTATTCTAATAAGGATGAATTTCGACAAGGAAAATCTAAGTAATGAGCAGTTATTGAATCTGTATGTACAGCTTTTAAAACCGCGTTTAATTGAGGAGAAGATGCTGGTTTTGCTTCGGCAAGGCCGCATAAGCAAATGGTTTTCGGGTATTGGTCAAGAAGCCATTTCTGTAGCTGTTGCCGAAGCGCTGGATGCAGACGAATACATTCTTCCGATGCACCGGAATCTGGGGGTTTTTACTTCGAGAAAGATGCCTTTGAATCGGCTATTCGCTCAGTTTCAAGGCAAGGCAAGCGGATTTAGTAAGGGCAGAGAGCGCAGTTTTCACTTTGGCTCCAATCCACATCATATAGTAGGGATGATTTCTCATCTTGGCCCACAGATGGGCGTAGCTGATGGAATAGCACTCGCTCAGAAACTAGAAGGAACGGGAAAGGTCACCGCGGTTTTTAGCGGTGATGGAGGCGCCAGCGAAGGCGATTTCCACGAAAGCATCAACGTGGCAGCCGTTTGGGATTTGCCTGTCATCTTCATTATTGAAAACAACGGTTACGGATTGAGTACGCCAAGCAACGAGCAATTTCGTTGCAAGCAGTTTATTGATAAGGCGATTGGCTACGGAATTGAAGGCGTTCAAGTGGATGGAAACAACATTCTGGAAGTGTTCAATGCGGTTTCTAAACTCAAAGCAGACATCAGCAAGAACCCACGACCAATCTTATTGGAGTGCATGACGTTTAGAATGCGCGGTCATGAAGAAGCATCTGGAACCAAGTACGTTCCGAATGAGCTGATGGAAACATGGGCCAAGAAAGACCCCGTCAATAATTATGAAGGATTTCTGAAGGAGCAAGGAATCCTTTCGGATGAGGAAGAGCAGCGAATCCGTGAGGCGATCAAAGCTGAGATAAACGAAGGGTTGGAGTTGGCTTATGCTGAAGGCGAGATTGAATCAAACCCTGAGTTGGAAGCTGCGGATGTTTACGCTCCGCATACACATATTTCGGTAGCACCTTCTTCAACCAAGAAAGAAATGCGCTTGATTGATGCCATTTCTGACGGAATGCGTGAGGCAATGAGAAAGCATCCCGAACTCATTTTAATGGGACAAGATATTGCCGATTATGGTGGTGTATTCAAGATTACCGAAGGGTTTTTGGAAGAGTTCGGAAAGGATAGAGTTCGCAATACACCTTTGTGCGAGTCAGCCATCATCGGAACTGGATTAGGTCTTTCCATTAAAGGGAAGAAGTCGATGGTAGAAATGCAGTTTGCTGATTTTGTGACCTGTGGCTTCAATCAAATCATAAACAACTTAGCCAAATCGCATTACCGTTGGGCGCAAAACGCGGATGTAGTTGTGCGAATGCCAACGGGAGCAGGAGTAGGAGCAGGACCGTTTCATTCTCAGAGCAACGAGGCTTGGTTTGCACACACACCAGGTTTGAAAGTGGTGTATCCAGCTTTTCCTTCAGATGCTAAAGGTTTGCTCATTTCTTCGTTTGAAGATCCCAATCCTGTGATGTTCTTCGAACAGAAATCGCTCTACAGAAGCGTAAAGGAAGAGGTTTCGGAAGGCTATTATAATGTAGAGATAGGCAAGGCAAATCTTGTAAAGCAAGGTTCTGACGTTTCCATTATCACCTACGGAATTGGTGTTCATTGGGCGTTGGAGTTCCTGAAAGAGAACCCAGATGTTTCTGCCGATCTTCTTGATTTGCGAACGCTACTGCCTTATGATAAGGATGCTATTCTAGCTACTGTAAAGAAAACAGGACGCGCCATTATTCTACACGAAGACACGCTGATTGGAGGATTGGCTTCAGAAATTTCTGCTTTCATCACCGAAAATGCTTTTGCTGACTTGGACGCGCCAGTCATTCGTTCTGCTAGCTTAGATACACCTGTACCTTTTGCAGGCAAATTGGAATGGGAGTTTTTGCCTAAGAGGCGTTTTGCGGAGCAGGTGCGGAAGCTGTTGGAGTATTAGGTTCGCTACGCTCACTTTTTTTCTCGCAAAGCCGCAAAGCCGCAAAGTTTTTCATTCGCTGCGCTCATGGCTGTTTCTCGCAGAGAAAAAGAGAAGAAGGAGGCTCGAAAGCGAGGACACTTGCTAAAGCAGATGACGATGCGTGCGTTCATTTGCTCATGTGCTAATTCGCCAATTGGCTAACTACTTGCTTTCTAATAGCAGCTCGTTCAAGTGCTTCATGGCAGCTTGATTTTTCTCGTTGTAAGCCGAACGCTCAATAATGGTTTTCTCCTTGGTGGTAAGATGCCAACTGAGGGAAATGTCTTCTAATTCTGGCCGTGTAAGCTCAAGGTCAATTACTTCCAGATCGGTATTGAGCCAATCTTGAGCATAAACGGTGAGGTCGTCATTGTTGTAATCCTGCATAACAAACAAGTTGTCGTAAATATGCCCCAGTGGGTTTGACATCATTTTAAAGAGTGAACGCATTTCATTTGGACCAATAGGCTCAATCTTTTTACTGTCGCGAATCTGAAGGATGATTACACCGCTTGTATTCTGCTCTACCCATTTTCTAATTGCATACAAATGTTTTAAAGCAAGTGAAGCTCCGTATGTATCGCGGAAACCTGCGTCCATCACCTCTATCACTGGATCAGATGGTAGCGAAACCGCTGGCGAAATGAATGGAAACGTGGCGTTCATTCTAAGCACAGAACTAAACCAGACGTTATCTGCATCCTGATTTTTGAGTAATCGTCTAAATTCTACAGCAGATTGCAGTGCCTGACCTTTTAAAATATTCGGATGATTGAATGTGAGGTGTGCAATTGGCTGCGAACATATATATAGACTTCGCCCATCATTGATAATACTTGGCGAGAAGAGCATCATTGGAATGAGCGCTTCCTGTTCAGGAATAGCATAATCGCCCAAACGCTTGTCTACAATGCCTAATGTGTTATCGTTAAACTGCTTTTCGAGTGCATACCCGCGATCTTTGGAGTAGATGTAAGTTCCATCTCTAAATTTCTGAAAGCGAATAAACCAATCATTCACCGCCAAAGAAGTGGTAATGGGATTGAGTAAATCCATGCCCATTCTAGTTACATATTCCTGACTGTTAAGATTGATGGTAGAATCTGTTTGCGAACGCAGATAAAGTTCTCGCCAGTAAGCCAAGCCAAACATACCGCCAGAAGCTCCGCTTATTAGCTGCGTATGTTTCATCAACTCTCCATTGGTAATACTGTCTGCCACCTGCATAACTTTATAGCTCCATAAAGCAGAACGGGCACCTCCACCAGTTACACAAACGAGTACTAATTTGGGTTTATCTGATTTCCGATCGGTATTCTTCAGTTTCCACTTTTTTAGAATTTCATGATGATGGTTCACATCCTTTTCATAAATAGTGAAACTCTGTTGGACATTTGTTAACGAATCAAGATTATAAATGGCTGGTGCATCGTCATAGTTCATTCCATAAGCGCGGCTTTCATACTGCAGAACACCCTTATAAACAAGAAAATGAACACCAATGATTGTCACAATTAAAAATATGGTTGACCATCCTCTAAGTGCAGAATGGATGGCGCTGGTAAGCATTAGTACCATGGTACTAGTAAGGAAAATGATGGCTCCAGCTGGAATGTTGAGTGTGGGCGTTTCTCGATACCCGCCAAATATTAGGAAGGTGATAACCGCAACCATCTCAAATACAACCGCAATCATGTGGTTTTGACGAAAGACCTTCTGAACTACTTCTTTGTCATAGTGATCTGAATCGCGCGTTAGGCCAATTTTAAACCAATTTACCATGTAGGTAACCACTTTCCATTCATAGTCACTTTCTCGCGGAGCATTAACATGTCGCCACTCTAAATTCTTTTGCATTAGAACCTGAATAGTCTTTTTCTTTTTCTTGTCCTTTTTTCGCAGATCTTCTTCAGACACTCCAATTACCTTGAAAATATTTCGGCTTAGTGCAAGAAAGTACGAGTGCCCTGGAATCATGAAAAGCAGAATTCCGGATACCAATCCTGCCATATCCCAAGCAATCTGACTACTTACCTGAAGGTTGTTTTCGAGCAGAAAAAGCTCGTTCTTAAATTGAAATTCGGCAATCTTGTAAAAATAGAGGGCAAGAAAGATTCCGGGAATAATGGAATTGTTGAGCGAGTATTTGAAGAATGGCTTTGAAACCGTAGCCAAAAATGGAAAGCGATAGGCGTTCTGGATATAGCTTGATATATGGAATGCCATGATGAATCCGCCAAGGGCAAATCCAAGAATCATAAACGACCAAAAATCTACGCGTCCCATGTACTCTGGGTCCCAAAAAAGGTATGGTACACCATATCCTTGACCCACGGCCCCTGTTGCAAATGAGCCTAGTGCAACCCAAAAAAACAGTAGAATGTAATTCTTCTTAAAGTGAAGAACAAGAAGTCTGAGAGGAAAAAAATAGAGCGTTCGCTGAACAATCTGATGATTCCACACTTTCTTAAGAAACGACATTGGTCTTAGGTTTCACTCAGAGTTTTACAAGAATAGCACAACTCTAGCATTAGAACGCACCATTTACAATGATGTTACCTTATTTATTGATTTTCAATCACATCCAATGTGTTAGAAGGCTTTTGTGTATTAAAGCTGATCTACAATCTGATGAAAGATGTCTTCCCAATTCAACGACTTCTGTGCTTTTGAATGCGGCCTTTCGTTCATAGAGATGATGATAATGTTCCTATCAGGATTGATGTAGATGTGTTGTTTATATAGGCCAATTGCCATGAAATCGTTGTATTCTTTGTAGCCGATATACCAGCAATTGTGGTAGCCGAAGGTGCCGCCTTCTGTAGTGTCTCTTGCTAAGGTTGATTCAACCCAATCTTTATTCAGCAATTGTTCTCCTTGCCAATTTCCTTTCTTCATATATAAACGTCCGAATTTGGCATAATCCAAGGCTGTGGCTTGAATGCAGCAATACGGCTTGATGCGTTCTTTCCTATCGGCACTCCATCGAGCATCGCTTTCCATACCAAGCGGAATCCAAATTTTGGTCTGCATGTATTCGTTGAGCGGTGCACCAGTCACTTTTTCCAACACTTGACCCAGTAGCCAAACGTTCATATTCATGTATGCCTGATCAACTCCAGGTTCGCGTTTGAATTTAATGAACCGTGTGGCCTTTCCTAGATACTTTCCGTAATAAAGCAATCCATCTACCGTAAGCGGATGTTCGATACCGGACGTATGATTAAGCAGGTGTTTCAGCTTTACGCGGTTGTAGCGTGGGTCTTTACTAAGACCAGGTAGATAGGTTGAGACTAAGTCATCCAAAGAACCAATCAATCCATCTTGAATGGCAAAGCCAACCAAGGCTGATGTGAAGGATTTAGCCACAGAATAGGAGGGATGCAAGTGCGCTTTATCGCCATCGGCATAATGCTCATAGAGAACGGTGTCGTTGCGAATGATGACAAGTGCCTGATTGGGATGCGCTGCAACCAACTCATCTAAATTGCGCCAAATAGGCACAACGTAAGGCGACCAATCGTTTACGCCAATTCGTTTACCGAGGTCATTTGGGGCGCTTTCGAAGAAGCGAAAAGGTGTTTCTGGGGCTTTTAGGTCACGTGCGTGCAGCCATTTGTGGTCTTTGAGGTCGGGGCGGAGATAGACCACGCCTCTGAAAGGAAGGGCGCAACCTGTGATGAGGATGGAGAAAAGGAAAAAGGAAAAACGGAAAACTGTCCATAGTCCATGGTCGATAGTCCATAGACCATGGCCACCTGACCCTGAAGTTGCACACAGCTTTTTATCGGCTATCGTCTGTGGTCTATGGACTATCGTCTGTGGTCTGTGATCCATCGACTGTGGACTAACTTTTGTTCTCATCATGCCTTCACCACTTTTCCAAGGTCGAAACAGGCTTCCATGCAGGAAGTTTAGCGGAGCACGAAAATACCCAATTGCAAGTGCTCACCTCAATTGAAAATGACCTGTGTAAGCAGGAGCAATTTCATCACCACTCATCAACCAATCCATGGTCATTTTGCGCGGAACGGTAACGGTTTCTACTCGGTGAAATGTTCCAAAAACACGATCCCAAATGCGGGTAGTAACGCCATGGTTCAATTTAGGCTGATGAAAATGGTGATAGAAGTGGTGCTTTCTGAGCACAATAAAGATTTTGGCAACAGGCCCTTTGCGGTGATAGCGTGTATGCACGTATTCGTAGAGACCGTACATGCCCATCAAACCAAGAACAAATGCCAGCGCATTGGTCCAAGCAACTATCAGGTTTAAGATAAGAAAGAGCGAAACAGCCACTGCGATTGCTGCCGCAATTTTTTTACCAGCAGGAGCAAAGTAGTGCACCCTTTGATGATGCAACGAATGTTCGTCTTTGAAAAAGTTTTTGCCTTTGTGTTCGTGACCCAGAAAACGATGGAGCATGTATTCTGTAAATGTCCATAGGGCAACACCGCTGAAAAAGGAGATTGTAAGCATGAAAATTGGGGTTTTTAAGGGAATCCCAATGTCTGCACAATTCAACGGAAATACAACGGATAAACTGTTAAAGTTGTGTTAACGTTAGATTTGTAATAAGGGCGTTTGTCCTGACCGTTTTATCCTTGTCCTTTTTTGAAGGACACTTTGAATTACCTTCGGCCTTGCATGAGAAACATACTTCTATTTCTTCTTTTGGTTACTAGCACGGCTTCGTTTGCGCAGGGTAGTCTCAACATGGATTCACTTTTCAATTGGCAAGACGTATCCTTGATGCCATCAGCAGCTCATAGCAATACCTATAATGAGATTTGGGGCTACGCTAAGAATGGAAAGGAATATGCAATTATCGGCTCCACGGCAGGCACGCACATCTTTGATGTAACAAACCCAGCCACCTCGCACCAAGTGGCTCTTGTGCCAGGAGCAGTTACCGGTTCGCAGGTTGTACACCGCGATTTTCATGATTATGATGATTACCTCTACATGGTTTGCGATGAAGGCCCAAGCACTTTGCAGATTATTGACCTCCGTTTTTTGCCCGATTCTGCGCCTATAGTTTATGATAGCGATGCATTGTTTAATCGTTGTCACAATATCTTCATTGATACAAGTAGCGCACGTATGTATATGTGTGGTGGCTCAAAGTTGTTCGCAGTGTATTCTCTTGCCAACCCAACCGCTCCAACTTTATTACTAGACTGTCCGAACGATGTACCGTTTTGGAGCTCAATTGGTTATGTGCATGATGTATATGTGCGCAACGATACTGCATATTGCAATGCTGGTTGGAACGGCCTCTTTGTAGTGGATTTCACAAACATTGCAGAACCACAAATGATTGGGTCGTTGGATACCTACGTACAGAGTGGCTATAATCATAGTGGTTGGCTAATGCCCGATGCTCCTTTTTATGCTCTAGCAGATGAAACCCACGGCATGGACATCAAGATTGTTGATGTCTCAGACATGAATAATCTTGAAGTGACAGATACTATCGGTTCTAATGTGAATACGAATTCCATTCCGCACAATCTCATCTATAATAATGGATTCCTATACGTCTCCTACTATTTTGATGGCGTGTATATGTTTGATTGCAGCAATCCTGCTCATCCCACACTTGCTGGTTTTTACGATACGTCAACAGAACTTCATCAGTATGGCTGGTATCGCGGATGCTGGGGCGTTTATCCGTTTCTTCCTTCAGGAAACATTCTTGCTTCAGACATGCAGACCGGCCTTTGGGTATTTAAAAACAACCTAATTGCCAGCATAATAGAGGGTGGAGAAAAGGCTTCGGCTTTTTCCGTTTATCCAAATCCAGTTTCCGAAAGGTTGTTTCTATCAGAACAGTTTGCCAATGCAAGCTTTTATATCGTTGATATGACCGGAAAGGTGGCAAGTACAGGAACCACCTCCAATTCTTTAGATGTATCCCATCTTCCGTCAGGGCTATTCACGGTTCTAATTTGGGATGATGGAAAGGAATTTTCGAAGCGATTCCTGAAACTCTAGGTGGACAAAACAGACTTTTATCAGTTTTTTACCTAACCGTGGTCACGGTTTTATACTTGCTTGTTCATTCTCTTCGTGCCGAATACTAACGCTACATAGAAGAGAGAAGGGATGAGCACGAAAAAAGCACCACGTAAACACATAGATGAATTGCATGCAGACCATCGTCTGTGGACAAATAACATGAAGTTCTATTTAGATGAACTTACCATTTTCGAGAATCGATTAGGAGAATTGGTGACAAAAAACACCAAGTTGGAAGTTGTTTCTCGGATTGAGCATTTCCAAAATCAATTCATTCTTCAGAAGGAAGTGGCTGATCAATTGATTAGAAAATGTAAGGATCATGATAAGTTCCTAGCTAATCAAGCTAAGGCAAATCCAGTGGCTATTGATCACGTACTGTTTGCTGACCACACTAAACTACATGATGAAACCACTACCTACGATAAGTTATACAAGACCTTAAAAAAGGACTACATGAAGTTCCTTCGTAAGTGGATGTAAAAGAAGTTGGCCTCTGGCCGATGTAGTGCGAGGTTGGATGGTACCTCTTGCATTACCGCCCTCTTTCCTTCGGAAAGGGGGCTTTTTTTTGAAGGAAGGAGACAAGGGAGAAGGACGTTTTTGCATGCGGCTCTTCCCAAAACTCGGAATTTTGAAAAGGTCTGCTAGTCTTTTCAGAATATTCTTTTCCGCATCTTTCCCCTAAATACCCAAATTACTAACAGAATATAGTGTCGGTTATCGGAACAAACATCGCGACAATGAACTATTCAAGGCCTATTATTTTGAACTGCTCCAACGTTTAGGGCAGCAGGTCACCTTTAAACGGGTCAGGGTAATTAATAGGGGAAGTGATTAGATTCGGAGGCGAGAAAAAGAGCCGATGGATAGGTGTTATATGGAGCGTTTTCTTCCTGAAGAATTACTTGTGCATTTCGAGACAATATCAATACAAAAGAAGGAAGGAACTCATCCACTAAGTGGGGAGTTGGAGATACACTAGGATGAGAAGAGCCATATCTATCGGGAAGACCAATTGGAATATGAGTCTAAGGACTTCTGTCCAAGTTCACGGATCCAGGATTTCCCTATAAGCAATGCAGTTTATCTCTGCATTCGCAGACGTATATGGTGGCACAAACGTACAGGTAAACAAGCACGAAACGACTTAAATCTGACCACTGATGGCATGCGAAAGACCAGAGATCTGTAAGATTTTTTAAAAGATACTTGTTGAGACACGAGTGGATACCATGAGCCTTATCGCCTAGTATTATGGTGTAAACCCTGATATGCTAAGACGACACTATAAGAAAAGGAGTAGCGGATATTATCAATGGATGCAGATGGCACACGCAGACTAATACATGCTCTTTGTTGCTAATCTGAGTGTAGATGAGGTCAAGTCTGTCAACTCAAAAATAAAGCTCTTTAGGGCTAACCTTCGTGGTGTTTCCTAGAAAGTGGCAATCAGCCTCAAAATTATTATTCACTGAATAAATATGAGACCCTTCGTTCCTCAGGGAAACAAACACCTGCCCGCCCGTTCAGGTAGGCACATAGGACAGCCAGCTAGTTTCTTTCCCTGAGGAACGAAAGGGCTGTTTTCTATAGCCAATTTACTCTGAGCCATTTACTAGGAGATTATCACCTTCGTGTGGTTACCGATACCACTTTCTTCCTCTCTCGCTTGTCTAAACTCCTTTAATCAATTAATTGAGCCGTAATGATAAATCATAGTAAGAATGGTTGCGAATGGCCACTTTCATTATACTCAGTACTGCTGTTTATTAAAATCCTTAAATCGGATCTCAGGGAGGCAAAGGATGGCTTTTGAGGTTCGCTACTTGCTTCTCTGGGGAACGATGAGTTTCATAGAAGTCAGGGTTGTAGAAACCTCAATTGAGTCCGACAGCACGAAACCTTGCCTTGTGTTAGAGTGGTACACAAAGGAGGAATCATTTTTTAGAAATACCGTGCGGTGGCTTCATCCAATTCTTCAATCAAGCTAGATTCCATGTACTTGTATTCGTCTTCAATATGAAGAACGATGATGCGCAGGTCGCGTGTAGCGGTTTCAAAGCTTTGCTTCAGAATTTCCTTGTGCTTGTTTTCCATACAAAAGACCACATCGGCCCAAAGCAACATGGGTTCGCTCACTTGTATCCTAGCTGTGGAAGACGTTCCTGCAGAGCGCACCACGTGCTCTACGCTTTCACTAAACATGCTTTCAGCCGTTCGGCTTCTATCCTTATTTTCAGTACAGACAAATAGAATGTTCATTTACCGAGTTGTGTTTCTTTAATCATTTCTCTGACTCCCTGCGGAAGAACCTGACAATGAATGGCCTTTTCGATACTCTCCAAATCAGCTTCATTTTTATGATACATGAGAGAGAAGACGGCAGCTATTGTTGGCGATTTTGGCTCAGTAGATATGAGTTTGAGTTCATCTCCAACGTTTACAAATCCGGGCTTCATTACTCTAAAATAGACGCCCGAATAAGATAAGTTTATGTACTTCTTCAAAACTGCTTGCGTACCAAAACGAATTCCCAACTTATAACAGGGTTGCCGAGGTTGACAAACCTGAATCTCTGCTTCTCCAACTTGGTAGATACTTCCAATATGAATACTGGCTTCATCCAAACCGTCAATGGTCAGATTCTCACCAAACATACCCAAGCTCCAATCGGATTTTGGGAATTGCGCTTTCCAATAGGAATAATGATTGGCGCTGTAAGCATAAACCGCCATATCAACTCCACCGTGGTGTTTCCGGTCCACTACGGCATCATCCACCACGTCTTCTGCTCCTAGATAGATGGCGCCTTCAACAGGATATTTGAAGATACCCGTTTTGACTTTCTTGCCACTCCAAGTTACCGTGCGTGCTTCTCCTCTATTGACAGACAGTACTTTCATTTCCGTTCGATAAATGTAGAGAACGGTTCAGGGCAATCGGGTCTTACCACTAAATATATTGAAAAACATATTTTTCAGCACAGAGACACGGATTTCCTCTGATTTCTCTGATGGACTTCCTTTCATCTGTGAAAAATCTGTGGAAATCCGTGCATCTGTGGCCTTTTCATGTCCGTTCTGTCATTAATTCGGATGTTTAGGGAAAGATGCGGATAAGCATATTTTATTAGACGGTTGAGTTTTATCCCCAACAGCCAATAATTTAAGCATAAAGCTCTTCTTGCTGCTCAGCCACTCGTTTGTCAGAAATATACTGATCGTAGGTCATCAGCTTGTCTAAGCGGCTTTTCGGTCTGATTTTGATGTAGTTTGCATTTGATTAGTTGAATACCGTTCTTGTCGGTATGGAGATAGCCTTGATACGCTTGGTCATTTTATGCATCATTTTCGGTTTATTCGGAACTAATTGCTCACTAGCTCAGAGTTCGCTGAATCCTACAGAAAGTGAAGTCAAACAAGAAGAACGTTGGGTAGGTATTTCGGATACACTCAGTATGGACGAACTTTTGGATGTTGCCGTTAAGTTTTTTGCCGTAACACATATTGATAACGAAGACCGTTTGATAGGTCAGTTATGTGTAATTGCAAGCGGTCATGCGGTTACCCAACCAAAGCGAGATAAGAAGATTGAGTCCTTCTGTGCAGGTGTCATATATACTCATGTTGAAGATGAAAAGTATAATATGTATCAAGAATACACCGATGCATTAAAAAAAGTGAGTACACTTAGCCTCGGGATAAACAAGCAAGAACGCCTTCTGAGAGCACAAGGGGCTCTCTTTATGCTCATGAAAATGAATCCGAAGCTGAGAGAATTGCTGCGTATGGAATACGAAAAGCAGAAGCATATGCTTCATTTCTATCTTGAAGAAGATATCACTCAGCTAGAGTGAGGATTCTTTAAGCATAAAGCTCTTCTTGCTGCTCGGCCACACGTTTATCAGAAATGTACTGATCGTACGTCATCAGCTTGTCTAAATAACCGTTTGGTCCAATCTCGATGATGCGGTTTGCAACCGTTTCTACAAACGTATGGTCATGAGATGTGAACAGAACGGTTCCATTGTAATCAACCAAACTGTTGTTAAACGCCTGAATGGACTCAAGATCAAGGTGGTTGGTAGGCTCGTCAATAATGAGCAAGTTGGCCTCGTTTAGCATCATTCGGCTAAGCATGCAACGCACCTTTTCTCCTCCAGAAAGAACAGAAGCAGATTTGAAAACCTCTTCGCCCGTAAACAACATTTTACCGAGGAATCCACGGATATAGATCTCGCTTTTATCCTCAGAGAACTCTCTCAACCAGTCAATTAGGTTCTCTTTTGTGTTGAAATAACGTCCGTTGTCGGTTGGTACGTAAGCTGTGGTGATGGTTTGTCCGTATTCGAAACTACCCGAATCAGCTTCCATCTCGCCCATTAAAATTTGGAAGAGAGTGGTGGTGGCCAAACCGCTCTTGCTAATGAAAGCGATCTTATCGCCTTTGTTTACTTCAAACGTAAGTTTAGAGAACAACGATTTTCCGTTCAAACTCTTGCTGATGGAATTCACGCTCAGAATCTGATTTCCTGCATCGCGCGCTTGCTTGAAGATGATGCCTGGGTACTTACGTGATGATGCTTGAATCTCATCCACATTAATCTTCTCAAGCAACTTCTTACGACTTGTGGCCTGCTTGCTTTTAGATGCATTGGCACTAAAACGCTGCACAAACTCTTGCAATTCCTTCTTACGGTCTTCGGCTTTCTTGTTGGTGCTCAGTTTCTGACGCAATGCCAATTGGCTCGATTCGTACCAGAATGAATAGTTACCCGTGTACACCTTAATCTTCTTAAAGTCGATATCGGCAATGGAAGTACATACCGTATCCAAGAAGTGCCTATCGTGAGAAACAACGATAACCGTGTTCTCAAAATCCATCAAGAAGTTCTCTAACCACTGCACCGTTTTCAGGTCAAGGTCGTTGGTAGGCTCATCCAGAATAAGCACATCGGGATCACCAAAAAGTGCTTGCGCCAAAAGGATTCTCACCTTCAAAGATCCTGGCATATCTTTCATAAGCGTATAGTGCTGGTCTTCAGAAATGCCCAATCCGCTCAAAAGCGAAGAAGCATCCGATTCGGCATTCCACCCGTTCATTCCAGCAAACTCTTCTTCCAATTCCGAAGCCTTAATACCATCTGCTTCAGAGAAATCTGGCTTGGCATAAATGTCCGTTCGTTGCTGAATGTTCTTCCAAAGCACGGTATGTCCCATCATCACCGTATCAAGCACGGTAATGTCGTTGTATTCCGAGTGATCCTGCTTCAAAACGGCCATCCGCTTGCCCGGCTCTATGTGAATGGAACCTGAGTTCGGAAGTATCTCTCCAGAAAGAATCTTCAGAAATGTGGATTTACCAGCACCGTTGGCGCCAATA
This sequence comes from Flavobacteriales bacterium, assembly GCA_021741155.1. Taxonomy (GTDB): domain Bacteria; phylum Bacteroidota; class Bacteroidia; order UBA10329; family UBA10329; genus UBA10329. The sequence continues at coordinate 14,740 of JAIOYP010000040.1, forward strand.
ACGCCATAGCAGTTTCCTTGGGTGAATTTGATGTTCACATCATCAAATAGCACACGTTTGCCGTATTGAAGCGAAATATTGGAAGTTGATAGCATAGGTCTTGTTTTTCGGGGCGCGAAGGTATAGATTAGTATTCGTCCATAGTCCATAGACATCAGTCCATGGTCTAGGGACTGTCGTCTGTGGACTTTTCTTCTAATAAGATTATCCTACCTTTCGGTGATGGTAAGTTCTTTACTTAAAGGTGCGTTCAGCCTTGTGCTAGCATTGGTTTCAATCTCAGTCTATGCGCAATGCAACGGTCATTCGGAGTTATGTGATAAGCGTTATAATCAGGTGGCCTACCTCACCACACACAATGCGTTTAATGCGGGCGATGATGGCTTCAACCTGCCAAATCAAACGCATGGACTCACGCAGCAATTGGAAGAAGGCGTTCGTGGATTGATGTTGGATGTATATGATGTAAATGGTGTTGCAACGGCCTATCATGGTTATTCTTTTTTGGGAACGGCAACGTTGGCGTCCAATCTTACGGAGATAAAAGATTTTTTGAACGCGAATCCTAATGAGATTGTCACCATCCTCTTTGAGACCTACATCACTTCAAATATGATGGATACGGTGCTTGCGCAGGTTGGATTGAAGCCGATACAGCATGTGCAAGTTCTTGGCGAGCCTTGGCCCACCTTACAGGAGATGATTGATTCCGATAAACGATTGGTCGTTTTCTCCGATCACAATAATGCGCAGCCAGGGCAGGATTGGTATCACTACATGTGGGATTTTGCGGTAGAAACCAACTGGGAGAACCACACTACAAGCGATTTCAGTTGTGATTTTAATCGGGGAGATTCCATTAACGACCTCTTTATCGTCAATCATTTTTTGTCTGATGCCACGCTTGGGACTGGCGTTTTTGCTCAGGCCCAGATTATCAATCAGTTCGACTATTTTTATAATCGGATGAAAGGCTGTCAGCTTGAACAGCAGAAGTTCATCAACTTCCCAACGGTAGATTTTTACGAGGTAGGACAAACCTTGGAGGTGGTTGACTCTTTGAATGGAATTCTAAGTTCGGTTGGAGTTGCTGATGCTTCTGAATATTCGTTCTCAGTAAGTCCGAACCCAAGCAATGGTATTTTTAAGGTTAAGCTGAATACATCTAATCAAAATTCAACCTATTCCATCTATGATATCAGCGGAAAGCGAATTCTTAATGGAAGCCTTAATCAATCGTTAAACTTGGATTTGAGCAAGAAGCCTCAGGGATTATATTTCTTGTCCATTACCAATTCCAACGGAACAGAAACCATCAAGTTGGTCAATCTGCCAAACTAAGTCGCCAAACTACCTTTTTTCCCTTTTCTCGTTTTTCCCTTTTCTCTTGTCTCTCGCCCCTCGTCTCCCGTCCCTATCTTTCCAGCATGAAATTCGGAAAAGTTGAAGACCCAGGCCTCGTTGATTTTACAATGCCTGATGACAATCCCGATACCAAACGGGTATTATCAAAAGGAACAGGAAATCCGAGAGTATTTGTTGGGTGCGCCAAGTGGAATAAGACCGATTTGAAGGGTTTTTATCCAAAGGGAACGAAAGATGAACTGGGCTACTATTCAACCCAATTCAACTGTATCGAATTGAACGCAACCTTTTACCGCATTTTTCCAAAAGCACAGTTTGAGAAATGGCGAGAAAAAACACCAGAGAACTTCATATTCTTTCCTAAGGTAGCGCAAAGCGTTAGTCATTGGGGGCGCTTAAAAGACGTGGAAAGAAAAGTAGCTGAGGTTGTTCATGCCTTTGGAGGGTTAGAGCACAAACTTGGACGTGCGTTTTTACAGATGAAAGAAGATTTTGCGCCCAAGGATTTTGATCGGGTGGTTAACTTCTGTGAAAATTGGCCAAAGGCCGTTCCCTTGGCAATGGAATTCCGTCATCCAGATTGGTACGGAGATAAGGTTGTTGCCGAAGAACTCTATCAGCTTCTCGAAACAAACGGCATCTCAAACATTATTACCGACACTGCCGGAAGACGCGACCTTGTGCACATGCGACTCACCACACCTAATTGTTTTGTGCGCTACACGGGCGCCAATCATCCTTCAGATTACACCCGTTTGGATGATTGGATTAAGAGATTGGCAACGTGGAAAGAGCAAGGAATTGAAGAGATTGACTTCTTTATTCATCAAAATGTGGAGCTAGAATCGCCTTTGCTGGCGGCCTATTTCACAGAAAAACTAAACGCTACATTGGGAACAGATTTACACGTTCCGCAAACACTTTAACATGGAAAAGGAAGCACCCATTCAGCAATTACCTATGCCACCATTGGTCAAAGATGGTTGGCCAATTGGCAGTGCACGCCTGTTTGCCGAAGACCCAATTGCGTTCTGCGAAAAGTATATTCCGCAGATGGGAGGTGTTTTTCAAATTAGGTCTATCTTTTTTCTGGTCATCAAAGAATTTGAACACGTGGTGTTGGTTACTGATCCAGACATGGTGAAACACATCATGGTGGACAACAACAAGAACTATGTGAAAAGCTATGCTTACAGAGTGCTAAAAGTCTTGTTGGGTGAAGGACTGCTAACAAGCGAAGGCGATTTTTGGCGTAAGCAGCGTAGATTGCTACAACCGGGATTTCATCGCGATCGTTTGGCAACTTTCGTGCAAATAATGACCGAAGCAGGGCAGGAGTTGGTAGATAAATGGAGCGTATTGCCGAAGGGGACAGAGGTCGATGTTTCTACGGGCATGATGGAAATGACCTTGGATATCGTGTGTCGCGCCATGTTTAGCAGCGATGTTACCGATGCAATGGAAGTGGTGAATCGCGAGTTCGATATGGCAAATGAGAATCTCATTAACCGCGTGACTAATCCGTTTCCACTCCCGTATTGGATGCCATTGCCAAGCGTGAAACGAGAGAAACAAGGGTATGATGCCATCAAAAACGTGGTGGCCGATATCATCGAAAAACGAAGAAGTTCTACTGAAAAGTATGACGACTTGCTTGCCATGCTTATGGAAGTGGAAGATGCCGACACGGGCGAAAAGATGAGCAACAAGCAGATTCAGGATGAGGTTATTACCATTTTCCTTGCTGGTCATGAAACCACAGCCGTAGCGCTTACATGGATGATGCATTGCTTAGAGGAAAACCCAGAAGTGGAGGAGAAGTTGGCACAAGAGGAAAGACGTGTTTTGAATGGTAGAACGCCTGTTTTGGAGGACCTTCGCCAATTGGAATACACGCGTATGGTGATAGATGAAACCTTGCGGTTGTACCCGCCTGCTTGGATTATCGGAAGACATTCTATGGGAGATGATCAGCTTGGCGGATATCATATTCCAGTCAACACAAATTGTATTATTCCTGTTTATTACATCCATCGCGACCCGAAAAATTGGCACGAACCACTCAAGTTCATTCCAGAACGATTCGATAAGGAAAACTCAAAAGGCCGCCACAAGTTTGCCTACTTCCCATTCGGAGGAGGGCCGAGATTGTGCATTGGAAATAACTTTGCATTGATGGAAATGCAATTGATTGCTCCAATGCTTGTTCGTGCCTTCAAACTCCGAAAGCCCAAAGGATTTGAGTTTAAGAAAGAACCACTTATAACCATGCGACCATCGCCCCACATGAAAATGGTGTTGACAAGTCGTTAGGAACCAAAATAGATTCGTTAGCCAAGTCTTCCATCCTTCCTTAGAAAGTCCGTATCATTGCGAATTGGCTTTTAAAGAAGATGGCGTGATAGAAAGTGATTTGGAAAGTGGGGTTGGGAAGGAGCTTTATGACTACCAGAAAAAGGCGTTACACCGCATATTTGATCGGTTAGCAGCAAGAAAAGAGAATTTCAACCTGTTGTTTCAACTCCCAACCGGAGGAGGAAAGACCGTTATTTTCTCTGAAATAGCTCGTAGGTACATCCAACAAACGGGCAAGAAAGTGATGATTCTGACACATAGAATCGAACTTTCTGCTCAGACCTCTCGCATGCTAGATGTCTTCACCGTTAAGAATAAGGTGATTACAAGTGAGGTGAAAGACCTTGATGATCAGGACGATTTCGATTGTTTTGTGGCGATGGTAGAAACACTCAACAACCGTCTAAATGACGAAGCTTTTGAGATGAAAGACATCGGCCTAGTCATTATTGATGAGGCGCATTACAATTCTTTCGGAAAGCTTTTAAAATTCTTTGACGAAAGCACAATCTTGGGCGTAACGGCCACTCCGTTGAGTTCAAATGTTACGCTTCCGATGAATGAGAATTACGATGAACTCATTGTGGGAGAGTCGATTCAATCGTTGGTTGATATGAACTATTTGGCCAGAGCCAAAACGTTTGCATACGACCTCAACCTGACCTCCCTCAACATCGGAATCAACGGAGATTACACCGTTCGATCTTCTGATGAACTTTACACGGATCATACCATGCAAAGTCGGTTGTTAGGTGCGTATCAAGATCATGCTGAAGGAAAGAAAACGCTGATTTTCAACAACGGAATCAATACATCGCTTTACGTTTACGATACGTTTCAGAAGGCAGGATATGACATTCGCCATCTCGATAATAAGAACACAGCGGCCGAAAGAAGAGATATCTTACAATGGTTCAAAGAAACTCCTAACGCCATTCTCACATCGGTTGGAATTCTTACTACAGGTTTTGATGAACCAACTGTTGAGTCCATCATTCTCAATAGAGCCACACGTTCGTTGACCTTGTATTTTCAAATGATTGGTCGAGGTTCTCGTATTCTCGGAAACAAGAGAGAATTCTCGGTAATTGATTTAGGGAACAACGTGGCTCGATTTGGACTTTGGGAAGCCTTCGTTAATTGGGAGCATGTTTTTAAAAACCCAGAATTGCATTTGAATGCCATCCGTTCGGATGAGGAAATTCAACGGGAATTCAAATATAAAATGCCACCAGAATTGCGTGAGCGATTTAAAAATTCTGAGATTATTGATTTCAATATTGCTGATGAATACGACCGTTTAGTGAAATTGGGCGAGCGACCAAAAGCAGTCATCGATTTGTCGGTCGATCAGCATGTGAAAATATGCGTTGAGAATGCCGAAGATCTTTGGGATGCAAAGGAATTGGCGGGGCTATTGGGAGACGAAATTGAATACCGTGCCCGTAAATACAGTCATTGCCTTGCTAGCACCACAAAAAACTATGTGAGTTGGCTTCAAGATGAATACAAGCGCAAGTTGAATGTTCGCCTTATTCAAGAGTATACACTGGTAAATAACTGAATCATTTAATCTGCAAATATGAACAAGCCTCCTTTTTACAACGATTTAACGCTGCCCGTGGTGGCTGCACCAATGTTCCTTATTTCTGGACCAGAAATAGTTATCGAATGTTGTAAAAGCGGAGTAATTGGAACTTTTCCAGCCTTAAATCAGCGCACAACCGAGGGTTTTGAAGAGTGGGTAATTGAGATAAAAGAAGCGCTGGCCGCGTTTGAAAAGGAAACGGGTAAAAAAGCAGCTCCATTTGGAGTCAACCTCATTGTTCATCATTCTAATCCTCGCGTTCAAGCAGATTTGGAAATCTGTGTGAAGCACAAAGTTCCTATCATCGTTACCTCTCTTGGGGCAGTTTCGCAGTTGGTAGAGGCTGTTCATTCGTATGGAGGTTTGGTTTGGCACGATGTAATCAAAAAACGGCATGCAGAGAAGGCTGCCGAAGCTGGAGTTGATGGTTTGATACTGGTTTCTGCAGGAGCAGGAGGCCATGCCGGAACCTTGAATCCAATGCCATTCGTTCAGGAAATTCGTAGTTTCTTCAAAAAGACAATTCTACTTGCAGGTTGCATCAGTAATGGAAACGATGTAGCCTCGGCCATGCAAATGGGAGCCGATTTTGCGTGGATTGGAACACGTTTCATTAACACAACAGAAAGCCGCGCAAGCGAAGGCTATCGCGATATGATTATAGCAAGTGGGGCCAGCGATATTGTTCACACTGCAGCTGTTTCTGGTGTTGAAGCTAACTTTCTTCGTCCAAGCCTAGAAGCAATGGGAATTACCCAAGAAATGTGGAGCCAAAAAGCCAAAATGGATTTCGGTAAAGAGCTTGATGCAGCCCAAGCTGAAGCAAAAGCGTGGAAAACGCTTTGGTCGGCAGGGCAGGGCGTTGCCACGGTTCAAGACAATATTCCTGTTGCCGAATTGGTAAATCGTCTAAAAGCTGAATTCATCGTAGCGTTAGAAAACCAACAGAAATTACTGGAGAAGTATTCCGCAAAAAGTTGAAGCGTTCATGAGAATGCGAGCCATTGAGAAGAGCCAAACAAAAAGCACTTCGTTTCGTAACCCTTAGGGTAATCTTAAAGTTTATTGAAAAAGTCGTTGCGTAATTAAATCATCGTTCGATATTTACACCCGAATTAAAGACAGAATTGCAATTAGTATGAGCACAAAGCCAAGAGTAGTAAAAGACTATGATAAGCTTGACGACAACGTCAAGGAGATGATTAAACTCAACTATCCGTTCGGGTTTGAAGACAATTTGGTGACCTTCACCAATATAGACGGAAATAAGGTTTCTGCCTTGCCGTTTGAAACAGATGACAGATATTACCTAGTTAGAATGACCGTGAGCCAAGCTCAAAGCATCATTGAGGATGATGATGATTATGATGAGGATGGTAATCTAACAGAAGAAGCGCGCGAAGAGCACGCTGATAAGTACGATGATGACGTTGAAGTTGCTGACGATGCAGAGGAAGAAGAAGCAGAAGACGTGCCTGAGCAAGATGAAGAAGGCGATGACGAAGAAGATAAATAATCAGTATAGATTTACGGTTTAGTTTTAGTAAAAGACTCTCAACATGGTTGAGGGTCTTTTTTTTGTTTCTTCCTTGCGGCTAATTAAGATTGCAGTCCGATGATGCGCTTCCTTTTTTCCTTTTTTCTTTTTCTTTTCTCTTTCTCCGCAAATGCACAAGACATGCCTGAGATTGAGAAATTCGGAAAGAACCCAGGGAATCTGCGTCTGTTCGTTCACGTTCCTGAAAAGCTTCCCGAAGGAAAAGTACCAATGGTTGTGGTTTTACACGGCTGTGGGCAAGATGCACATGGAATGATGCGCCTAAGTGGTTGGAACAAACTGGCAGATGAACAAGGTTTTATTGTGGCATATCCCGAGCAAAAAGGAACAAACAATGCCAACCGCTGCTTCAATTGGTTTTACGGAAAAGATACTGAGTTAGACAAAGGCGAAGTAGCTTCTATCCACCAAGCGGTGGAATACATGAAGCAGAATTATCCGGTTGATGGCAATCGTGTTTCAGTTACCGGTGTTTCTGCTGGCGCAGTGATGGCGGTAACGGCAGCTTCGTTGTATCCAGCAGATTATTCTGGTGTTGCATCTTATGCAGGCGGGCCATTTGGTTCGGGAAATATCATTTCAGGAGTAGGAAGTATGTTCGGTTGGGTCGATAGGAAGCCGTGGGAGTGGGCTAGGAGAGTACGATTAGCAAACGAAGGCTACCGTGGCAACTATCCCAAGATGATTGTGCTACAGGGAACGGATGACATAGTTTGTAATCCTAAGAACGCCAACGAAATCGTAGAACAGTGGACAGGTTTGCATGAAATCAATCGCGAAGCAGAAATTACTGTGGATAATTTCAATGATAATCCCAAGGTGAAACGCAGTTCATGGGTCGATACTTCAGGAACGGATTTGGTCGTTCAATACGAATTCAAAGGAATGGGCCATGTACTGGCGGTTGATGTAGGAAAGGAAAAAGACCAAGGCGGAAGCGATGGTCTTTTCTCAGTGGATATTGGTTTTCATTCCACTTATTGGATTGCGAAGGAGTTTGGGTTAATCAATGAGCAATAATCACCTGTTGTGATTTTGAGAAAGCGCCATTACTGAATCGAACGCTGTAATTTCCATTCGCAAGTTTGGAACAATCAAATTGAACCACACCGCTGTGGTCTTTCTGAAGGTTCAATTGTGTGCTATGAATAAGTTTTCCGGAAGTGTCTAGTAGTTCGACTGTTCCTATCGTTCGGTAAGCAGAGGTGATTGTCACATTCAAAAGCTGCGTTGCTGGATTTGGATATGATTCCAATTCAAAAACATCATCAGCCGTTACATCAGTGGAGCCAACTCCCGTTGCATTGGTTGCAGTAATGTAAACCTTGAATAAGCGTCCACTTGCCCAGCTTTGAGAGCCATCATTAATGAAAAAGATGTTTTCCAGAGAGCTTTCAATTCCTCCATGGATATATCCTACTAATGTTCGTTCATCCGGTTGCAATGCGTTCAATTCAAGAATCTGTTCGTTTAAATATGAAACCGATTCTAAAGGAATAAACTCTGCACCCGAACCAAGAAACCCCGGCATTTGCAGTTCTAGCCGCGTTTCACTCATTGAGCCACTGGCCTGTCGGGTTACGAGGCTTACAGTTTTTACAAATGGAACATTTTGGTCATCGACAAGATTCCCGTTCGCATCATAATAGTACCGACTAATACCACCAAAGAAAATCGTGTGCATTTCATTGTTCGCAGCATCAAAAATTGGAAGATGTGCAGAGTGATATTGATTCAATAACTGGTCAAAACTGTTGTTGACCGTATAACCGCTGGCCGTTACGTCAACCGTGTTGTGCCAAGGTAAATCAACTGTAGGCTGAAAAACGCCTGAGAAAACCGTAAATCCTGTCGTTCCATTCGGAAAAACCTGCGCTACCATGTTGTAATCTCTGCGATGGAGATTTGCAGCGTCTACCGTTTCCGTGAAATTGGAAATACTCAACGTTGAGCCATTGTCGTTGATGGTGAACTTTCGAATGGCGTCAGAGTATTCCTGAATAAACCCAGGGCCATTGTTTGGTCCCATCGGATTGTAGCGACCTTCAAAATATTGTCCGCCTACTAGATAGAATGTGTTGTCAAGCAATCCCAAATAACCACCCGTTACAGCCATGTTGGCGTCATTCAGCGTTCGTATTTGGTTACTGATGTTTCCACCATTGATAATTCGATTGATAGTGGTAGGAACATTTACCGCAGTAAGATTGGCATGTGTAATGTGGTCGCCAGCCGTGGCGCTGTAGCCGTATCCACCTGTGACGTACACGACAGTGTCGCGTTGCACAAACTCCATGTTGGTACTTTGCAGTTGCTCGTAAACTGAAGTTGGCAATGATGAAATGGAAGTCGACCACACTTCAAGGGTTGCAGGGTCAACCACGTAAGCCATTACATTATTTGCTGTCGCTAAAAACGCAGCAAACGGCTGACGTTGATGCAAACCATCTGTTCTGCCTCCAATCAAAAGCCATTTTCCATCGTGTTGTCCAACCACGAAAGAATGCAACTCAGGAGCATTTGGAAGCGTAACTTCCTCCATTTCGAGTTCAAAATTTGATTGAGAATAGGACTGAAATCCTATTGAGAGAAAGAGAGCAGTCAGGAAGTATTTCATTTTAACGAGATTAATATCGCCTAATGTAATTGTGCGATATCGAACTCAAAGTGATATCCGTCACACATGAAATACGTATCGCAGAATTACAGATTATTCTGGTCGCAGGCTTTGAAATTGGCCCGAGACCTCAAGTGTGTCTACCATGAAGTTGTAATGACCAGAAAGGCAGCCAATTTCACTTTCAAAATCTGTAATTATCAATGCTCCTGGTTGGACGGTATCCGGAAATACCGTTCCGTTAATTCCGGGACCAAAATAAGATGCGCGGTTATCGGAACTGATGCCGAGCAAAGGATAAGTGCCAACGCTATCACCTCTAAAAATCACAACCATTACATGTTGATTACCTTCTGGAGTCTGAAACATGAAATTGAGCGAATGTTGTGCTCCGTTTCGTAGCCATGCAATAGTGGTTAGCGGCTCATATAAATGGTCGTTAATGGAGAAACTCGCAGTAGTGGTTTGGTCAATACAACTTTCTTCAACTTCCTTGGTGCAACCCATAAGTAGCACCCCTATTAATAGTGCGGTCCAACTAAATGCGTTCTTAAACCTGACGGAAAATCTCAATTGCACGCTCCAGCGGTGTAGTCAGTAATTCCAGCACATTCGGCTTGGCAATCGTTGCCATAGGTTACGTTATCACAACCGCAAACTGGGGCATAGATTTCGTAGCACGGACAAGCGTTTGGGTCACCTCCATTATCACAATCATTCTGATTGCAGGCAAAAAAGCTGCTGCCAAATAAGAGTAGCGTTGAATAAAGAAGTGCTGATTTCATGAGCGTGTTTTTAGCTGGGAATAGATTACGAAGATATTGCATTCTGATATAGCTAACTTTGTGCTCAATCAATAAGAAATGAAGGACAGCAAAATTGCCATTATTGGCTGTGGAAATTTGGGATTAACCATCGCCCGTGGTTTGATTGATGATGGTTTTGAGGCTAAAAACCTGATTGCAACACGAAGAAACACGGGTTTGCTGAAAGATTTGGCCGCTAAAGGTGTAGTGGTCACTTCAAACAATAATGAAGCAGTAAAGTCTGCGGATGTGGTTGTATTGGCAGTGAAGCCGTATAACGTTGAGCCAATTTTGAAGGAAATAAGCGGTTCGCTAGAAAGCGGAAAGCACATTCTCGTTTGCTTAGCAACGGGAATCACACTGACCGACCTCGCTACTTGGAGTGGCAAGGAACTTCCGATTTTCCGAGCTATGCCAAACACAGCGGCAGATGTAAACGAAAGCATGACATTGATTTGTGATAGTGGAGCGAGTGTGAGTCAGCGAAATGCCATCACGCAATTATTCGATAAGATTGGCACTACGCTTTACATCGATGAAAGTCTGATGGAAGCCGCCACCATTTTGGGCGCTTGTGGTATTGCTTATGTACTTCGTTTCATGCGGGCCATGATACAAGGTGGAATAGAAGTAGGGTTCGATGCCAAAACAGCTACGGCCATTGTCAGCCAGACCATGAAAGGTGCTTCCGAACTCATTATCCAGAATGGAACGCATCCTGAAAGTGAGATTGATAAGGTAACGACTCCGAAAGGCTGCACCATAACTGGGCTGAACGAAATGGAGCACGCGGGCTTCAGTTCTGCGCTCATCAAAGGAATCGTTGCTAGTTATAAGAAGATTGAAAAACAATAATTTGTAAGTTCATCACCATGAAAGGATATATCACAAGTGCGCTGTTTATGTTTGGGTTAATCGTGGCAATGCCATTAAGCGGTATTGCTCAAGATAAAGCAACAGATGACCACGCTGCCGAGAAGAAAGCCGCTTTGGAAGCTGTAGAAAGCTGGTTGAAGCTGATTGATTCAGGCAAGTACGCCCAAAGTTGGGACGCTGCTGCCAAACTTTTTCAGGATAACGTTCCGAAAGCAGATTGGAAGAAAAGCGTGGATGCGACCTTGTCTCCTTTAGGAAAGGTCGTTTCGAGAGAAGTTATTGCACAGCATTATTTGACTCAGATTCCGGGCGGACCTGACGGTGAGTACGTGATTGTTCAGTTCAATACCGTGTTCGAAAACAAGAAGGAAGCGATGGAAAGCATCACTCCGTTGGTTGAAAATGGTGAGTGGAAAGTGAGCGGCTACTTCGTCAAGTAGCACTCAATTTTTCAGCAGTTCCACCCACAACTCATTTCCTAATCGTGGTTTAATTGAATTGAGGCAAGGTTGCATCGATTTGATTTCGAATAATTCTCCGAAGTAACCTTCGTATTCCGTAGCGCTTCCACCAAATGGCGGACCTTGCTCTGTGAGTTCAAAACAGAACATGACGCCAGCTAATTTTCCATTTGGAGCAAGCAAGTCGTGCATTTTCTTCGCGTAATCCGAACGCAACTTTGGGTCGAGCGCACAGAAGAACGTCTGTTCTAAAATCAGGTCGTATTCAGCTTCGTGCTCGAAGAAATCGCCTAAAATCAAATGGTCTGCAGGGAATTCTGGAACGCGTTTCTTAAAACCTTCCAAAGCCAGTGGGGCAATGTCAATCACAAATACATTCTCAAACCCTTGCTGATGCAGATATTCCGCTTCGTAGGCATTGCCACAACCAGGAATGAGGATTCGAATGGATTTATCCTCAAGCGTATCGACAAACTCTTTTAATGGAGTGCTCGGAGCGCCAAGATCCCATCCAATTTGGTTTCCAGCGTAGCGGTTGTTCCAAAAGTCTTTGTCTAAGTTCATGGGTGAAATTTAGCGGTTAAGTGATAAAAAAAATCCCTCCCGAATAAACGGAAGGGATTTCTAATTCGATTGCCAATTGGCTTATTTTCTTCTTGCTTCCTTGATACGAGCTTTCTTTCCAGTAAGATCTCTTAGGTAGAAAATTTTAGCTCTTCTTACCATACCATGCTTATTCACAGTAATAGAAGTAAGGTTAGGATTGCTCATTGAGAAGATACGCTCAACTCCAACACCACCAGAAATCTTACGGATAGTGAAAGTTGCGGTAGCTCCAGAGCCACTTCTTTGGATAATTACTCCTTGAAAACGCTGTGGACGAGTCTTCTCACCCTCACGGATCAAATATTCAACAGTGATAGTGTCTCCAGCTTTAAATTCTGGTGCTTCCAGCGTTTTGCTGTATGTATCTCGTACGTGGTGTAGTATTGCGTCCATGCTTTTATAGTATCTATCCCAAAATTTGGGAGCGCAAATGTAAATAATTAGTTTTTAGATGCAAGTGCTAAGTGTGGATAAAAATGAAGCGTTTTATGAATGATTAATTGTTGATAGAAAACGGAAGAAACTTCAAGGCTTAAACTTCAATGAATTCGAACGCTGTAAACTCCATCAACTCCATCAACTCCATCAACCTTCATCCAAATACCTCGGCCTCCGTTCCTGCGTTCGCTTCAGCGCCTGCTCGTGCCGCCAGTCGTCCACCAGTTTGTCGTTTCCCGATGTAAGCACCTCTGGCACCTTCCAGCCTTTGTATTCTGCTGGGCGGGTGTAAACAGGTGGAGCCAACATTCCATCCTGATGGCTATCAAATAGGGCAGAGGTCTCATCCGAGATAACACCCGGAATAAGACGGATAATCGCATCGCAAACCACTGCAGCAGCCAATTCTCCACCCGTAAGCACGTAATCACCAATGGATATTTCCTTGGTAATGAAATGCTCGCGAACACGTTCGTCAATGCCTTTGTAGTGGCCGCAAAGGATAATCATGTTGCCTTTAGACGATAAATGATTGGCCATTGGTTGGTCAAACTGCTCGCCATCTGGTGTCATGTAAATCACTTCGTCATAATCGCGTTGTGCTTTGAGGGCCGAAATGCAACGGTCAATCGGTTCAATGGTCATCACCATACCAGCGCCACCACCAAATTGATAGTCGTCCACTTTTTTGTGCTTATCAAGCGTGTACTGGCGTAGGTCGTGGAATTCAATTTCCACCAAGCTTTTGTCTTGCGCACGTTTGAGAATGCTGTGGCTAAACGGCCCCGAAAGCAGTTCGGGATGTATGGTGATAATGTCGAAACGCATGGGAGGCAAAGCTAAAGAGATACAAGTATGAAATTCTAAAAAATCTAATTCGAAAATACCTTGGCTTCAGATAATCATGTCATTGCCAAACCACATTTAAGAATTTTAAAACTCAGCAGTATTGATGGAGAATTGTGAGCTAAACCGAAAGCAGCTAGAGCAATGGGGTCTTGTTACTAAATAGATTGAAAAACATATTTTTTGCCACGGATACACAGATTTCCACAGAAAGAACACTGATTATCTGTGAGAAAATCCCCGCCTGAACGGACGGGTAGGCGGGAAAATCATTGTATCTGTCCGCCTAAGGAGGATGTCAATTATAAGCCCCGATTGCTCTGGTACCATCGTGTTTTTTTAGGGCGATTTTGGTTCTTAATCAATAATCAACACCTTAATTCTCATTGCTTGTTTGAGATGGCGTTCTTCATGAGATACAATTATCTCTACTGCTTTTCTTAATTTATAAACGATGTATCTGTTTACAGGAGAAGGGATTACAGCATCGTTCTTAAGCAAAGGTTTGCAGTTTTTAATAAGTGTTTTTATGTCCTGCTGCAGTTTTTTAAAGTCTGCGATAACATCCTTGGAAACATCACTTTGAACAGGTTCCCAAATAGGGAAGGTCTTTATTTTTTTAACACGCGATGGCTCTACGGAATCGTAAATCATTTTCCCTAGAAAGTTGACAACGAAACCAATCTTAGAAGTGAATCCCATATCGGATTTGCCATTGGCAGCATCTAACAACACTTTCTCGTAGGAGGCGTTTACCAAGTTCAGATGCTCCAACACTTCGGCAATGCTCCACTCCGATGCGGAGAGTTTCCAGTTGAGCTGCTCTTGCGTCAAGGCGCCAAATTCATCTTCTACTTGCTGGGTTACGCTATCTAGGCGTTCGTGCCAAGCTTTGATTGCTTTCTCTATGTTCATGATTTTGAAAGGATGGTTTCGAGGTTTTCAATATCAGCATTGCTAAAATCTCCACGAATGTAAATAGCCGGGTGGAATTCAATTTTAATCCTGGAAAAGGGGAGAGGCTGCTTCTTTTTATCCCATGTATTCATAACCCATTTGGGAGAGGCATCCATGGTAATGGGAATGATGGGAACGCCCGTTTCCTTGGCCATAATAAGTACACCGACCTTCAATTTCTTGATGGGGCCTGCAGGGCCATCTGGGTTTATCATGGTGCTGTACCCGTTCCGAAGCTGGGTGTTTACGCGCTCCAAAGCTTCTTTTCCGCTATTGCCGCTGCTGCCATAAGCCATTTCGGTAAGCCCCATCAACTTTACGCATACATGAATGGGTTTCATAAACAACATGGGATGTTGCAGCCATATCTGCGGCTTTTTCATTCTAAGATTAGTGGTAAAATGCAAAGGCAGATTCTCGTGCCAAAAGGCATAGATATGGTTCGGACTTGAACTCAGATTCTCCTTTCCAACGTATTCTACCCGCTGTGTTAGCCTTATTAATGAAAGTATGATGAACATGAAGCCACCTACCACAAAACCATACAATTGATTAAGCTGTTTGAGCGGAAACGGGGCGTTCTGTACAGTATAAGCCATGGAAGTGGCGCAAGGTATGGACTAGCGGATTAGTTGACTAATGCGCTAATCTATTAATGAACTAGTCAACTTCTTTCTTTGGTACAGGGTCATGTCCATGTCCGCCCCACGGGTGGCAAGAACCAATGCGCTTTATGGCAAGCCAGCTTCCTTTAAGCGGCCCCCATGTTTGAATGGCCTCAATGGAATAACTGGAGCAGGTGGGCGTGTATCTGCACGTTGGAGGCAACCAAGGAGAAATAGCCCCTTTGTAGAATTTGATAGGTAAAATCAGCAGAAACGAAACGGCCTTGCGAAGCATTTACTTAATGCCGAGCTTCTTTTTAGTCTCTTTTGGAAGAGCATCTTTATGAAGGAAGATGTTCATGGTTTTGTAACGCGCATACGCTTCCGAAGCATAGAAATATCCGTCACAATCATTGTGTTTTAGACCCCAAGAATTCTTAACGATGAAGTATTTATGACCGAGTTGGTCTTTTACTAATCCTGTTACATGCATGCCGTGGTCATCGGTGGTTTCGTAATTATCAAACGCTTCTTGACGTTCTTCCTGTGAAACCCAACGTTGCTCCACAGGTTCTTCGAAGGCATTGCTAATTTTCTCGGCACCAGCGTCATTAAAGTGCTTGCTATCCTTGCCGCTTTTTTTGATGGTGGCATTGTCTTTAGGGAGAATGGCCAATCCTTCGCGGAATGCAAAACCATCTTCCGAAACATCGGCACCCCATGCAAAGGTGTAGCCGTTTTCTATCGCGTGCTCCATTACTTGTATCAACTCATCCAACGGAACGTTGTAACACGAACCAAAGGCCCAATTATCAGGAATTTCAAGTACGAACTTTGAATAGAACGGATGATGTGTGTAAGACGTAATGGCTACATAATCGTCCATATTCAGACCCAACTCATCGGCATAGGAGCGAGGTGTGTATTTCTTGCCTTTGAAAGTGAATTCGGTTGGCTCTTGTCCTAAATAGGCATCAAGTACACCGCCAATGGCCTTTTTCCAAGAAGGAGTAAGTGTTTTTTGAGGATTGTCTTTCACCACCTTTACGGTAGCGGTGAGGATACCATCCAACTCATCGTGGTTGTGTTCTTCGGTTCCGTACGAAAGTCCTTTATATGCTTCTAGCGGAACAATGCCATAACGTTGAATGACCCATGGAATATCGTGAAAAGCTCCGCCAGCACCGAAGTTATGCATACCGTGCATCCGTACATAATTCTCTGCTTTACCTTCATACGCTTTGCGCACGATATACATTTCTGAAAGGCTGAGTTCGCCTTTTCCCATCCGCATCAATTCCGACTCAAAGTAAGAAAGCGTAGAAAAGCTCCAGCACGTACCAGTGTTGTTCTGATTCTCAATAGGTGTAGCATCGTACCGCTTGATGAGGTCGAACGCATACTTACTGCCTTTTTTATTGGTGATGGTATCCTGTGCAAGCACATGTAAACTAATTCCTACAAGTAGGATGGTGCAACTAATTCTGAGGTTTTTCATGGAATAATGACGCGGTCTGTAAATGACAGTTCCTTTGAAGTGAGGCGGCAAAGATAAGCACCCGAATAAAGGCCTATAGAACTCAAAACCACGCTGTGTTTTCCTAGAGGTTGCACGCCTTCCAATGCGGTATAGACCACACGTCCGTTTATGTCCAAAATGTCAAAGCGGGCATCTTGACTAGTACTCAACTCAAATTGTACTATAGGATAGCCTGAACTGTAAAACACGCGGTGGTTTTCAAAATTCTCTTCATCAATACCAACATTGGTGCTTTCAAAACCCACGAATAGTATTTGATCCCCACCAGGAATGGCAAGTGTATCTGTTTCGGGAGCGTAGCTTATATCAGCAGGACTACTGATGCCAGGAACCGTAATAATCTCAGAGCCTGAAAAATCAGTATTGTATTTGGTAATGCGCGCAGGACTCCACGATGCGATGTACCAGTTTTCATTACCATCTGTATCAATTCCGTCAATATTGCCCACACCAGTGTTGGCCACCACCGTAGTTACCATATAGGTTGAAACATCCATTGCTTTGATGGGCGCGTTGGAGCCCCAGTTTACAATGAGGATTCGGTTGTTGGCGCCATCGTACACAATCCCGTTCGGCTTGTTGGTGGTTCCAAGGTCGTTTTGGTCGGCCACCATGCTGAAAGTTGGAGCACTCAAATTGTTCACATTAATCTCGTAAATGTCGTAGCCATTAAAATCGCTCACCCACAGTTTGTCTGTGCCATTGCTGCCCATTCCATTAAGGAACTGTGCACCACTAATGTTTACCGACATCACTTCGTTTTCCGAAACAAGGTCATAGCCTTTAATGGTGCTTCCATGAATAGCGAAAAGGATTCCATTCATTATTTCCATGCCGTATGATGCAACTGCGCCAGCACCGAAGTAGGAGAGGCCTCCGTTGGGGGCAATGGCCACTATGGAACTATTGTCTGAAGATGCTAAGTAACGGTTGTTGATGGGGTCGTATTCTACGCTCTCAACACCAGATAAACTCTGGCCTAATAGATTGATGCTCAGTAGAACAGCTGTGCTAATAGTGATAATCTTCTTCATCTCTTTTATTAATGCAGCACGAAACTATTGTAATGTGTCTTTCTGAACTGTTAAAAAGTGTTGAAATAGTAAATAGTTCTTAACAGAAAGGAGGGGCCAATTTTAACAGCAAAGACGCTGAGGTGGCACAAAGAACACCGCGTGTTATTCTTTTCGACTTACCACTTACACCTTAAGAAATTTCAAAATGGATGTTAAGCCAGGGTTTGATTTTTTTCTTGAAAAATCTTCTTGAAAAACTCCCATAGGATGATGTGTTTTTTTGGTTTCGAAGAAGTAATTAATGAATTGGAGTGCAACAAAACCTATTACAATCATCAAGCAATTTGCCACTCGCAGAACGGCTTAGCAAATAAGCAATAACCTAAGCTGACCCGATGTTTCGTTTGGTGCGCGGTGAAGACAGGGGAGAACGGGGCTCTCAGGATGGTCAACTGCCAGTTTCCATAAGTGACCAACGCCTAAGCTAATGGGTTGTGAATTGGGTAGTGCTTGATAGTGCAAGTCAAAGAAATACTCGGTTAAGAATGACTCAAATCCCTCATCGTTTGCACCATAGAGCTTCTTGAGTTCTTTACGTATTTCTGGAATAAGCACTTTCTGCGTGCCTTGCGTATTGGGCAAAATCTCACTCGGCTCGCCATGATAAGTGCATAAAAAAGTATCGGTTGCAATGGGCGAGCGGTCTACATGAAAGGAATACACATCGGTGGGAAAGAAGGGATAAGAATCGTCTCTATCGTAATACTTAATGACGTTGAGAATGGGCGATGCGCCATGGGCTGTTAACAGCTTCAGGTCGTTGAGTAGTATTTCTCTTGCCAATTGCCCCTGTAGGCTCAACTCAAGTGTATGAAGTTCCTCAGCTTCGATGGTGGCTATGTTTTCGCTTGGGTTTAGCTTGCTAACTATCTCAGCAAAATTGCCTTGGAGTGTACGCGTCCAACACATCGCATTAATATTTCCACCGAATGGTGTAGAAACAAGCTCTTGAAAATGGGTGACGCGGTGAATTTGATTCACCGTAGCAGATGGACTTAGCATGGTGGTTAAACTACTAAAATCTGAATGAGTGAAAGGTGGTTGGGTGCAAGGGGTGGAAGCCCGCAGTAGGAGTTTGTTCAATAAACTGTGTAGGAAGTCAGCATTAAAAGAAACAGTTTAATGAATAGGCTCTTTTTCTACGGAATGATAATGAACAACCACCGAAACTAGCTTTTGGAACAACGCTGACTGATTATCTTCTGTTTTCCCTCAAATACGGTTGGGCTTGGGGATTGGGGGAGTGGAAGAAATCAGTTGTAAACTGATCATGTCCTATTCCACGCAAGTCATCCGTTGAAAGACTTGCCCAAGAGAGGAATTAAAAGCTGAGCTAGCTATACTTTTCTCTGGGTTGCGAAGACAGCAAATCATTCGCTAGTTCTCCTCGGCCAAAACCCTTTCAATTTCCTTGTCGGGAATGAACCACGTGGCGGCCACAATGGCTATCAGCACCAGACAGAAAGCGGGGTAGAAGAACGAGGTGGCAATTGAAACGAGATAGATAACGGAGGAGAAGACCACCTTCTTGAGATTGCGTTTGGCTATGAGCCTGATCGCATCATCGGACGGAAGGCCGGCCATGAGCACCTTCTGTAGTATTCCTGCACCGATGCCTGTTGCCAAAAGATTGATGCAATAGATGGTCATGGGCAGTTGCTCATTGTAATTCTCCCCGATCCATCCGGTGGTAAATGGAACGAGCGTCAAGGGGAAAAGCACCACAAAATTTGCCCAAAGGATTTTGGTGTTGACGTGTTTTACAGTATGAAAAAGGTGATGGTGGTTGACCCAATAAATGCCAATGACCACAAAGCTGACCACATAGCTAATGAATACAGGAAGAAGTTGCATGAAAGCCTCCAAGGTGGCCTCGTGCGGAACTTTCATTTCGAGCACCATGATGGTGATGATGACCGCAAATATGCCGTCACTGAAAGCTTCGAGTCGCGTTTTGTTCATTGATGGTGGTCTGAATGTGTTACTTGACAAAGCTACTGCCGGAATGCGAATGCTCAAACCTTCCAAGTTCTATTGTGGGCATTGGTGCAAATGCACCCTATCTGGAAGGATCAATCCTTGGTCAGAACTTCCATCAATCTGAAATTCAATTAGGGTAATGATTACGCTTGTTTTCCTAACGAGGGTAAAATTCACCTGAAATTACCCTCGTTCGGATGATGAGGGTAAATGCTACTCTTATCAATCATCTTCTGTTTTCCCTCAAACAGGTTCATGGTTTCAAAGGGAAGGGGATTGGGGGTGGTTTTGGGAAAGGGTACGCGTTGCAAACGCGCACCATCGGAGTGGTATTCCACACAAGTCATCCTTTGGAAGACTTGCACGAGCGGGGGTTAATCAATGATTAATTTCCCACTTGAGATTCTCTTTTTATTCTGAATAACCTCAAAAATATAAATGCCCTGTGGTAGGTTATCTCGAAATACTGGGATTTGCTTACCATTAATGTTTCGGGGTTTGGTCAATTGTTGTCCATATATGTTATGCAGGTAAAATGTGGCGTCCTTTAATGTTTGATCAAAACTTATTTCAGTTTTAAATGAAAATGGATTGGGAAAAACTATTGCGCTAATCTGTGAATCTAGTCTATCGGATATTGAGGTTGGAAACGGGATACATGTGGTGTCTACTTGAATGGAAGCAGATAAAATTGGATGATAATTCACGAAAGTTTGATTCGCATCATCAAAAAAATCATATATGACATCGTCAATATGTTGAGTATTCGATGTTCCCCAATAATTACTATCAGCAGAAATATCCGGGGCACCTGAGGTATTGTCGTTGTAGA
This sequence comes from Flavobacteriales bacterium, assembly GCA_021741155.1. GTDB lineage: Bacteria > Bacteroidota > Bacteroidia > UBA10329 > UBA10329 > UBA10329. The sequence continues at coordinate 35,246 of JAIOYP010000040.1, forward strand.
TTTCATAGGTCGCGCCTGAGTTTAAAAAGCTATTGTCTTTAATCTCTCCTTTGAAGTAATACAACTGCAATACGCTAAGTGAATTATTGGCTATAAATTGATTTCGTTTTATTTGGAAATCAGTATTAATATTTCCAATTCCATTTCCAGTATTTCCTTTGATATAGATGGACATTCCTGAATTTGAAATATTATTTCTCAAAATATTATCGGTGATATACACTGAGCTTGAAATGCCGTTCGCAATGATGTAGTTAATGAAAATAGCAGCTGCTTGGGACGATCGATTGCCTTGAAAAACATTGTTTTCAATGAAAGTTTGGTCAGCATGGCTGGTGTTAAATAAATATATGGCGCCTCCTTGAGAAGATTCATTGTTCTGAAATAGATTACATCGGATGGAATTATTAATGCCCAAAATATGCAACGCGCCTCCTTCCGGAGATGAGTTGTCCGAAAAATGATTTTGAGATATTTCGGCATTCCTTAGTGCATATTCCGCCCAGATTGCACCATGTCCGTGATTATTGTGAAAATAGTTATTTCGTATGTAGTCAGTTGTATTTGTGCAAGCGCCATCTTCATAGCCAAAAAATATTCCACCCATCGCATTGTTTTCGATAGAATCATGTTCTAATCTTATGATACAATCGGCATGGTAAATGGATGCAAAGTTTATCCCTTTGCCATTGCTATTTCTGATGTTACAGTAAGAGAAGTTTGGGTCTGAACCATACACATAAACACCATCTCCACCGCTATAAAGTATATTGCAATTATTGACAAATGGTTTTGCTGCATTAATACTTATTGCCCCAGTTCCTGTGCCGCTGCCTCCACCATAAAGGATGTCGCAATATCGTAGAACTGATCCTGAGACATAATTCCCATCAGCATCCGATACGCCATCAATTGACGAATCAACAAATTGTATTTTCAGCCAAGCACCGCTAGCTAAAACTGAGTTGGAGGTGAAAACTATTCGACTTTCTGGGGTTCCATTTGCAACTAACTCACCGCTAATTTGGATAGCAGTTCCAGCATTAAACTTCACTTCCACACCTGGCTCAATTGTCAATCTTACACTTGATTGAACCACAATATTTCCAGTTACTATGTAAGGAGAGCCGGCTAAATTCCATTCCACGTTGCTGAATATTAGTCCGCTCACGTTGGTTTGTGCCGCTAGGTTATTCGCAAACCCCAAGAATAATATAAAAGGAAACAACTTTTTCATGTCCAATTGTATGACCAAGATAAGTGTCCAAAATACCAAATACATTACAACGATATTTAGGATAAAATATGGTCCCTAATCGGGCATATTTGTAACGCGTTCGTATTTGTTAGTGAAGGCACCGGTTGTAGATTCGCACCATCGGGAGAATACCCCGTTTAAAGCGTCTTCAACTCCCCAACCAACTCCGTCAGCACCTTCTTGGCATCGCCAAAGAGCATGCTGCTCTTGTCTTGTGCCACAATAACGATAGAATAATTAACCATTGAAAGGTTCTCCATCAGTAACTGAATAAATGTCTTCCTCATCATCCAATAAAAAGCTGAAAACAGGGTTGGAATCAACCGCATCCGACCAAAACTTCCTGTCCATCAATTTCTCCGCAACATCAATGGCAATTTCTACGGTTTCTCCAATTGTCTTTACTTGAGCCACTGATCCTTGGAGATTGTCAGATGTAGCGAGGTAATGCCCATCAGCCTGTTTCTCTATTTGAATGTTCACCTTGGTTTTCACATCACGAAAATACGGAATACGATGCGCAATGTAGAGACGCGATGCTTCGCGTCTGCAAAACCCACAACATCTGCACAATTCACAACATCTGCACAATTCACGCCATCTGAATTTATTCCGACCGTTTCTGTTGGATCAATGTGTTTCGTTCTGCGTGTTTGAGACGCGATGAATCGCGGTAATCTCACGGAGACGCGATGAATCGCGGTGATCTCACGGAGACGCGATAAATCGCGGTGATCTCACGGAGACGCGATGAATCGCGTCTCTACAGTGCCTTCAACTCACTCACCAACTCCGTTAGCACCTTCTTGGCATCGCCAAAGAGCATGCTGCTCTTGTCTTGTACCACAATAACG
>JAIOYP010000041.1 GCA_021741155.1 Flavobacteriales bacterium
GGCTGGAGCGGTCTGTGGCGTAATGAGCGTAAAAAACCCGATTTCGCTGGCCCGTTTGGTGATGGAAAAAACGGAACACGTCATGCTTTCCGGATCAGGCGCGGAAACCTTTGGAAAGGAGATGAATGTTGATTTTGAGCCAGCATCTTATTTTGATGAAGAATGGAGAAGGAAGCAGTGGCTTTCGGTTCGTGGAACGGATGAAATTGCCTTGGATCACAACATCAATCCCGACCGGAAATTCGGAACCGTGGGTGCGGTTGCGCTTGATAAGGAAGGCAACCTCGCGGCTGCAACTTCCACAGGCGGCATGACCAACAAGAAATACGGTCGAGTGGGTGATAGCCCGATCATTGGGGCAGGCACTTACGCCAACAACCGCACCTGTGCCGTTTCGTGCACAGGTAGTGGCGAGTTCTTCATCCGCGGTGTGGTGGCCTACGAAGTTTCAGCGCTCATGGAATTCAAAGGACTTTCCTTGGCCGATGCCTGCGCGGAGGTCATCCAAAAACGCGTGTTGGAACTAGGTGGCGATGGCGGTCTCATTGCCCTTGATGCACAAGGAAACCTGAGCATGGAATTCAACACGGCCGGCATGTATCGCGGTTTTGTGAGGGAAGGCGAAGCAGCGCAGCTCGCTATTTACAAGTAGGCTTAGATAAACGACTGCCCCATGGGCAACACCAGCGTGCTGTGGTCCGACAGGCGGAATTTGTCCCCGTTAGAGAGCAAGTGCGTGGTCAAGTTGGTCATCGACATCAGCGTTCCTTCCTTCAAAATTGAATGATTATTGTGCGTCACGCTTCGCGGATCCATCACAATGGCCATTCCCGAACCGATGACGGTAAAGTGGTCGCCACCTTCAATGATAACGCCTGTGTCTTCTGCCAAACCAATGCCCACGCATTGTGGATGGATGGCCACCGCTTCGGCCAATCGTCCAAATCGGCCTCTACGCACAAAATGCGTGTCGATGATCAACTCTGGAATGAAACCCAAACCCGTTTTCATCTGCACCGCGCCTTTCACAAATGCTTCGGAAGCGCTTCCTCCCGCCACCATGAATTCCGACATCGCCATGGCTCCCGCGCTCGTTCCAGCAATTACAAGCGGCTCGTTCCAATAACGCTCCTTGAGGAGTTCATGTAACTTGGTTTTTCTGATTCGCTTTGGAAGTTTGACTTGGTTTCCACCACTAAACATCACCACATCTGCTTCAGAAAAATCTTTCAGCAGCGCTTCTTCGTTGCTTTCCGATTTTTCGGTCATGTGATAATGGACGAAGTTGTCGCAACCCAAACGCTTGAAGCCAAAACGGTATGCTTCGCTTACTTCCTTCGGAATGCTGGATGCCGAAGTGACGAGCACAACTTTCGAATGGGCTCCTTTTGCTTTATCGAGCACGTGTTTCAACACGCCTTTTTGTTCAAACGGCAAGCTTGGCTCCATTTCTTCCCCCCGATCTTCTCCTCCTCCAATCGGAATGAGAACCCCCCTTGGCTTTGCTTCAACGCTCATTTTCGTCTGTAATGTTTCAAGACTTCAATATTCCTGATTTAAATCGTCCATTCGACCCTTCTTTTTCGTTAATTCCCCAAAGAATTTGAACAACACAAAATGAGAATCAGAGAGATCAATGCAATGCGAGGACCAAACTATTGGTCGGTGAATAGGGATAAATTGATTGTGATGGTGCTCGATTTAGAAGAATTGGAACAAAAGCCCACGGATAAGATTCCTGGGTTTGGCGAGCGATTGGAAGCGATGTTTCCTTCTATGTTCTCGCACCGATGTTCGGAAAGTGTGGAAGGTGGATTCTTCATGCGTGTGAAAGAAGGCACGTGGATGGGTCATGTGATTGAGCACATCGCCCTCGAAATTCAAACCCTCGCGGGGATGGATACGGGGTTTGGAAGAACCAGAACCTATGGCGAAGACGGGGTTTACTTCGTAGTGTTCAGCTACATGGAAGAAAAGGTGGGGCGCTATGCCGCCAAAGCAGCCGTGAGCATTGCCGAAGCTCTGGTTGCAGGGAAAGAATACGATCTTGAAGCAGACATTCGCGAAATGCGCGAACTGCGTGAAAGCGAACGCCTTGGGCCTAGCACGGGTTCCATTGTGGAAGAAGCGCAGCTACGCGGCATTCCGTGGATTCGATTGAATAAATATTCGCTGTGCCAATTGGGTTATGGCGCCAATCAGAAGCGTATTCAAGCCACTGTAACGAGCCAGACTTCGAGCATCGGAGTGGAAATTGCCTGCGATAAGGAAGACACGAAATTCTTGTTGGAAGCAGCGGAGGTTCCTGTTCCGAAGGGCGATATCGTTCGTTCGGTAGCTGGCTTGGAAGAAGCCATCGACCGCATCGGTTTTCCCTTAGTGCTCAAGCCGATTAACGGAAATCATGGTCGCGGCATTACCACCGACATACGAAATACGGAAGATGCGATTGTGGCATTTGAAGCAGCAAAGGAAATCAGTCGTTCGGTAATCGTAGAGAAATTCATCACTGGCGATGATTATCGATTGTTGGTCATCGACCACAAATTGGTGGCTGCTGCCAAACGGACGCCCGCACACGTGGTTGGAGATGGAAAAAGCACCATTCAGCAACTCATAGACGAAACCAACCGAGATCCGCGAAGAGGTTACGGACATGAGAATGTGCTGACTGAAATTACCGTGAACGATATGACATTGGCGATTTTGAAAGCGAAGGGTTATTCGCTCGAAACCGTTGCTCCAAAGGGAGAATTCGTGAAACTGAAAGACACCGGAAACCTGAGCACGGGAGGAACGGCTGAGGATGTGACGGATATCGTTCATCCTTACAATGTGTTCATGGCCGAACGCATCAGCCGCATCATCGGGCTAGACATTTGCGGTATTGACATCATGACCACCGCCATCGATGTTCCACTGACCGAAACAGGCGGAGCGGTGCTTGAGGTAAATGCGGCTCCAGGCTTCCGAATGCACTTGGCGCCAAGCAGCGGTTTAGGTAGAAATGTGGCCTCGCATGTGATGGACATGCTTTATCCTCCGGGAGAAACGGCCCGAATTCCTATCGTGGCCGTTACCGGAACAAACGGAAAAACCACCACCACCCGTTTGATTGCCCACATGATGCGATTGAAAGGCTTCAAGGTGGGCTACACCACTACGGATGGTGTCTATATTCAGAATAGATTATTGATGAAGGGCGATTGCACCGGTCCCGCCAGTGCCGAGTTTGTGCTGAAAGATCCGACCGTCAACTTTGCCGTGCTCGAATGCGCAAGAGGAGGACTGTTACGAGCTGGCCTTGGTTTCAAGCGTTGCGACATCGGTATTGTGACCAATGTGGCGGCCGATCACCTCGGATTGAAGGGAATTCACACACTTGACCAATTGGCTAAGGTGAAGGGCGTCATTCCAGAGGTGGTTCTTCCTTCGGGATACGCCATTTTAAATGCTGATGACGACCGTGTGTATGAAATGCGCCAGAACGTGAAAAGCAATGTGGCGCTCTTTTCAATGGACGAGAACAGTCCGCGGATCAAGAAACATGCGGCAAACGGTGGTATTTCTGCCATTTATGAGAACGGCTACATCACCATCATGAAGGGCGAATGGAAAATCCGCATCACCAAAGCAGTGAATGTGCCGCTGACCATGGGCGGACGAGCCGATTTTATGATTCAGAATGTGCTTCCCGCTACACTTACAGCCTATTTAAGAGAGTTTTCGGTAGAAGACATAAAAGTGGCTTTGGAGAGTTTCATTCCATCGCCATCACAAACTCCGGGCAGGCTGAACCTGTTCCAGTTCAAGAATTTCAACATCATGTTGGATTATGCGCACAACGCAGCTGGCTTCCGTGCGTTGGGGCAATTGGTGGCCAAAATGGACGGCTCGCCTAAAGTGGGCATCATTGCAGGTGTGGGCGACAGACGAGATGAAGACACGAAAGATCTTGGCGCCATTGCTGCCGAAATGTTTGATGAGATTATCATCCGACAGGACAGGAATCTCAGAGGCCGCTCGGAAGAAGAGTTGATTGGGCTTTTAGAAGCGGGAATCAACTCGGTTGACCAGAAAAAGCCAAGAAGAATCATCCGATCGGAAGAAGAAGCCATCGCATTTGCAATAAAGAACGCAACTCCCGGCACGCTCATCATTGTAAGTTCGGACGTTGTGCCAGCGGCCCTCGAACAGGTTATGAAATTCAAAGAAGACGAAGTGAAAGACCTTTATGGCGCTTTCGACAAGGGCGACATTCCAAATATGTAAGGAAGTCGTTTAGAATAGGCCGTATTGCAACGACAGAAGTAAGGTTCCTAGTATGATGTAGATTAGCGTAAGTGGAAGCCCAATTTTCATAAAATCATTGAAGTTGTAGCCGCCTGAACCATATACCATTAGGTTAGTCTGATACCCGATTGGCGTGATGAAACTGGCAGCGCCACCGAAGGCAACGACCAGAATAAAGGGCTCTATAGGCCAGTTCATGCTCTGAGCCAAACTAATTGAGATTGGGAAAATGAGCGAAACGGCAGCCTTGTTGGTCATGTAAGCACCTAAAAGGTTCGTAACCGTGAAAATTCCGGCTAACACCACCACTGGCCCAAATGATTTTCCGTGTAGCAATACCTGCTCCGCAATCATGTCGGCCGCACCGCTATTGATTAAGGCACGCCCCATGGCTAATCCCAGTGCCATGATGACCAAAAGGTTCACGTCCAATCCTTTTCGAACCTCAGTAACCGTTAAAATTCCCGCCAAAAGGGTTGCACCAAGCACCAACAATAGGCAAGTGAAAAGTGGCACTGGAGTTAATGCCGAAATAATAATCGAAGCTAGCATTCCAACTATCACCATCAACGCCTTCTTGCCTTGAACCAGCACATTTTGCCGCATGGAAATGGTGTAAAAAGCATTCTCTGTAGCACGTTTATAAAAATCGCGTCCCGCAAAAAGAAGAAGCGCATCGCCAGCTTCGAGTTCAATTTCGCCTAATTTTCCTGAGAGTTTTTCTCCATTACGGTGCACCGCAACAATGGCGGCATCATATTTTCCTCGGAAATCCGAATCCTTTACGGTCTTTCCAATGAGAGAGCTGTTGTAGGAAACCACAATTTCCACCACGTCAGAAAGGTGTGCGGCTTCACATGTTTTTGGGAGACTGAGGCCCATATCAGCCTTCACTAAATCCTGTATCGTATCGAGCCCACCAGTAAAAATGAGTCGGTCGTGAGCTCGAAGTACATGAGTTGGTGAAACAGGCGTGATGATCCGCTCGTTTCGGACGATTTCCACTAAAAAATTCCCCTTCAAATTTCGAAGGCCAGCATCGTTGATCGTTTTGCCAATCAGCTTAGAACCCAGTCCGACTTCGGTTTCTACGAAATACTCGCGCCAATCATCTTCAAATTCTCCTGCGGCATCTTTGTGATCGCGAAGCAAAGAGCTGGAAAAAAAGTACATGTAAACACCAGCTACAATTGCCAATGGAAGACCAGCAAATGTAAAGTCGAAGATGCCCAAACTAGGCAATCCTGCATCTACAGCCATACCGTTTACAATCAAGTTGGTACTTGTTCCGACCAAGGTGATACAACCTCCTACAATGGTCACATAGGAAAGCGGAATCAGCAATTTGGCAGGCGACACCCCATTTTGCTTAGACCAGCTATGGACGTATGGCATCATCATGGCCACCAAAGGAGTGTTGTTGAAGAATGCTGAAGCGGGAGCAACATAAAGCATCATTCGAGCGATGAATGAATTGCTGGTTTTTGTGCCTTTGAACAGTTTGGCAAACAGCGCATCCATCACGTTGGTCTTGCGGATGGTGTCGCTCAGAATTAAAAGGAGAATGACGACAGCCAGCTGCTCGTTGGCAAATCCGCTGATGGCTTCTTTTGGAGTTAGAACCCCAAAAACGGTAAGAAACATGACGGCCGTGAAGAATGCTACTTCGGCTCTAATCTTGCCAGAATATAGCGCAACCAGTAGAAAAAGGACCGAAATCCCGACAAGAATAGGTGCGAACTCAGCCATTTTATATCAATAACCAGATTTGGTTCCAGCAATATTCTCAATCGGATGCCAAGTGGTCTTCACCTCCTGCGTAGCCAGAAGCAGATACGGATCATCGCCTGCTTTGTACCAGTCCTTTCCGCTCCAATCGATGATGCGTTTCACGTTCAATGCGCCATTTTCCTTTGTCTTTTTCAGGTGTTTCTGACGGCAGTAAATAGTAGCATTCACATCCATGTGGGAGCTGAACTGATCGGCCAGTTCGTCCTCTTTTCCAGTGAGTATGTTGATTACGCCACCAGGAACATCCGATGAATTCAAGACCTCAGCGAATGTCACGGCAACGTGCGGAGAGTTCTCTGAAGCAAGCACTACGCAAGTATTTCCGCCTGCTATCACGGGCATTACACAACTGACCAAACCTAGTAGTGATGGGCTTTCTGGAGCGATGATGGTCACTACGCCTGTCGGTTCTTGTGTGCTGAAATTGAAGTGCGAAGAGGCAACAGGATTGACACTTCCGAAAACCTGAGTGTATTTATCGCACCATCCAGCGAAATAGACGCAGCGGTCAATCGAAGCTTCAACCTCCTTTGAGGCGGAAGCTTTTGTAGCTCCAACGGCCATCAATTCTTCAATAAATTGAGCTTTTCGGCCCTCCAACATTTCAGCAATTCGGTAAAGAATTTGACTGCGATTAAAAGCAGCTCGACCACTCCAACCTTCGAAGGCGTTTCGTGCTGCAACCACTGCGTTCCGAAGATCTTTTCGGCTACTGAGGCAAATGTTCGTCACTATTCCATTCCTCAATGTCACTGGATAAAACCGACCGCTTTCCGTGCGAGGGAAAGCTCCTCCGATGTAGATCTTGTATGTTTTGAGTACTTCCAATCTGCTCATGTTTTTTATTTAACCGCGGAGGCGCAAAGGCTGCGCAAAGAACGCGGAGTTATAATCCATTAACCACCCGTTTAATTCCATTTTTGAGAATTGAAACATTGAAGTTTATCAGCAATCCTAGTTTGCAACCGCTCAGTTTTAAGTAGGTCAAGGTTTGAGCAAGATGAACATCATTTAACGTTTCAACTGCTTTCAATTCCAATATCAGTTTATTCTCAACTAGAATGTCGACCCGATAACCGCAATCCATTTTAATTTCATCATAAATCAGCGGCATCGGTTTTTCCACTTCAATATTCAATCCTTGTTTTTTCAATTCGTACTCCAAACATTGCTGATAAGCATTTTCTAAAAGCCCGGGCCCTAAATTCCTATGAACCGAAATCGCACAACCAATAACCTCTTTTGCGAATTCATTTTCAGTTAATGTCGTTGGATTGCTAATCATTCTCTCTGCGCCCTTTGCGAAAAATCTTTGCGTCTCTGCGGTTAAGACAATTTCACATAAGGTAATAAGCCATGAAGTCCGCCCTCGCGACCATACCCACTTTCCTTGTATCCACCGAAAGGAGATGTTGGGTCGAATTTGTTGTAGGTGTTTGCCCAAATAACTCCTGCTCTCAATTTGGAGGTCAGGTTGAAAATCTTGGAACCTTTGTCGGTCCAAACACCAGCTGAAAGTCCGAAAGGAGTGTTATTCGCTTTGTCAATTACTTCATCAATTGTTCGGAAGGTTTGGATAGTTAAAACGGGCCCGAAAATCTCTTCCTGTACAATTCTGTGACTTTGCGAAGCCTCTAAGAACAAGGTGGGTTTGCACCAGTTTCCTTTTTTCGGAAGGGTACAATTTGGTTGGTAGATCTCTGCGCCTTCTTCCACACCGATCTTCAAATATTTGTTGATAGTGTTGAGTTGCTCTTTCGAGTTGATGGCACCCACATCCGTGTTCTTGTCCATCGGGTCACCAACAATCAATGTGCTCAATCGGTCTTTCAATTTCTTGATAACGATGTCTTTCACATTTTCCTGAACGAAAAGGCGTGAACCAGCACAACAAACGTGACCCTGATTGAAGAAAATGCCGTTGATAATTCCTTCAACCGCCTGATCGATGGGTGCGTCATCAAAAATGATGTTAGCCGCTTTTCCACCCAATTCCAGCGTGGCGGTCTTATTCGTGCCAGCAATTGCTTTCTGAATGATTTTCCCAACTCCTGTTGAACCCGTAAAAGCCACTTTGTCCACATCCGGATGATTAACGATGGCCGCACCCGTTGCTCCTGCCCCTGTCACGATATTGACTACGCCAGCAGGCAATCCACTATCGTGGATGAGTTCTGCCAATTTCATGGCTGTAAGCGGAGTGGTCTCGGCTGGTTTCAGCACAACTGTGTTTCCGCAGGCCAGTGCTGGAGCGATCTTCCAAGCGGCCATCAACAATGGGAAATTCCAAGGTATAATCTGTCCTGCAACACCAACGGGCTTCGCTGTTTTCCCAGGAAATGCATATTCCAATTTATCAGCCCATCCTGCATAATAAAAGAAGTGATTAGCCGCAATTGGAACATCCACATCGCGGCTTTCGCGAATTGGTTTTCCACCATCGATGCTTTCTAAAACCGCAAACTCTCGTGCTCGTTCTTGTATCAATCGCGCAATGCGATAGATGTATTTGGCTCGTTCTTTCGGAGGCATTATGCTCCAAACTTCGTTGTATGCTTTTCGTGCAGCCTTTACCGCCTTGTCTACATCTTTATCGGACGCTTCCGCGAAATAGGCAATGTGTTTTTCCGAGCTCGGGCTTACAGAAGCGAACTTCTTCCCACCCTCTGCTTTCACGAATTTGCCATCAATGAATAACCCGTACTCCTCCTTGATGGAAGCATGGTCTGCGCTTTCAGGTGCAGCTGAATAGTCCCATTTAGAACCGAAATCGAGTTTAGTTTCTGTCTTTTTTGCCATTGTCTCCTTTTTGAAGCTCTTTTTTAAAACTTAGGGCAAACCCCTTAACCAAACCAATCGCTGGAACCCAGTAGTCTTTGAAATTTCCATAACTATTTCTGTCCCTGAATTCGTTGTGCAGCAGTAAAAGAATGTTTTTGGTTTTGACATCAAAAAAGACCCCGTAGCCAGAAACGCTTTTTCTTTCCTTGCTTAAGTATTCAAATATTACCACGTATCCAATACCAGAATTTTCTTTGATGTCGTAATTGTATATAAGTTTCTGAATCGAATCCTTCTTAATTGTGCCTTCTGATTTAAACGCAGGATAGTAGATATCTTGGGTCGCCACGTTCCGGTTTATTGGATAAGTAGCATTTACGGAAGCAATAACGTCATCAAGTTCGAACCACTTTTTTAGTTTGGTCTCAGAGGAAGCAGCATAAACCTCAGCTAATAGTTCGTGCATATATCTTGCTAAATCTTGACCACCTCGCTTAGGGTCGGTAATCTTTGATTGGGAAATATCGCAACCGTAAAAAATAATCTTCAACTGATTAGCACCTTGGGCTAAAGCAATCTCATTGAGGAGAATAACAGACAGGGCGACAACGAAAAGTCTTTTCATGTCATCAGTCTTTACTGAAATAATCCAATCCTTGATATCGTCCATCAGCCTGTCGGGCCAGCTGCATCAGCACATCATTGGCTAAGCTGCTAGCCCCAAAACGGAACCATTCATTGCTGAGCCATGCATCGCCCAAGGTCTCTTTCACCATCACCAAATTATGTAGTGCCAACTTGCTTTTGCTGATGCCACCTGCCGGTTTCATTCCCACCATCTTGCCTGTTTCGTAGTAGAAATCGCGAATGGCCTCTAGCATCACCAAAGTCACAGGCATCGTGGCCGCTGGACTGATCTTTCCAGTGGACGTTTTGATAAAATCCGCCCCGGCCAACATGGCGATATCACTGGCGTGACGCACATTATCCAATGTCGAAAGTTCGCCTGTTTCCAAAATCACCTTCAATCGTGCTTTTCCGCAGGCTTCTTTGATGGCAGCGATCTCATCAAACACAAAACTGTAATTACCAGAAAGGAACTCGCCTCTAGAAATAACCATATCAACTTCATCCGCCCCAGCATCAACAGCAATTTTTGTATCAGCTAATTTTATTGCTCGTGATGAATTTCCCGAAGGAAAAGCAGTTGCAACAGAAGCCACTTTGATGCCTGTTCCTTTCAGTGCATCAACGGCTGTTGCCACGTGAGTTGGATAAACGCAGACGGCCGCAACGGTTGGAAGACCAGGCAGCGCATCGTGCAAATGAGCGGCTTTGTAGCACATCTGTCGCACTTTTCCCACCGTATCCTTTCCTTCCAAAGTAGTGAGGTCAATCATGCTCAAGACCATTTTCATGCCTTGGTTTTTCGCCTCATTCTTGATGCTTCTGGTTTGAAATCGCGCCACGCGCTCCTCAACTCCCACCTGATCGATAGGTCGTTTCAGAGTAATAAGTTCACTATTGGTCATTTCTGAACGTTGAGGCGGCTAAGGTAAACATTCGTCATGTGCAGGTGACGTGGGTGTTCATTAGCTTTAAAAGCAGCAATTGTCTACCTTCGCGCGCCCAAAATGAGCGCACTACCAGAGAATATTCATACCACATTTGATCGTATCCTGCAACGGAGTGACAAGGAGGCTTTGCTCAATCAGCATGGAATAGTGATATGGATGACGGGTCTATCGGGTTCGGGAAAAACCACGATTGCAGTGGCATTGGAAAAACTGCTTGCCGAAAAAGGTGTGTTGACTCAGGTGCTTGATGGAGATAACATCCGTTCAGGAATCAACAACAATTTGAGTTTTTCGGAGGCTGATAGAAAGGAAAACATTCGAAGAATTGCCGAGGTGTCGAAGCTGTTTGTCGAATGTGGAGTCGTAACTCTTAATTGCTTTGTGAGCCCAACGAAGGACATCCGTCAGCAGGCCAAGGATGTTTTAGGAGATGATATGGTGGAGGTGTTTGTAAACACGCCTTTTGAAGAATGCGAAAAGCGAGATGTGAAAGGCCTCTATGCAAAAGCTAGGGCCGGTGAGATTAAGAATTTTACGGGATTGGATGCGCCATTTGAAGCGCCCGAAAACCCGTTTTTAAATATTGAAACAGTTGGGCGGTCGGTTGAAAGCTGTGCCCAAGAAATCTTTAATGCGGTTATGCCGCTCATCAAACAATAGTTCATGGAATCATACAAACTGACACACTTAAGAGAGTTGGAGGCCGAATCGATGTACGTGCTTCGAGAAGTTGCGGCACAATTCGAAAATCCCGTCCTTCTTTTCTCTGGTGGAAAAGACTCGATCGTGGTAACTCATTTGGCACGAAAGGCTTTCTGGCCTGCCAAAATTCCGTTCCCATTGATGCACATCGACACGGGTCACAATTTTGAAGAAACCATCCAATTCAGAGACGAAATGGTTGAAAAGATTGGAGCTCGATTGATTGTGGCATCGGTACAGGAAAGTATTGACAGCGGTCGTGTGGTTGAAGAAACAGGCGTAAACGCTAGCAGAAATGCTTTGCAGATAACCCCTTTGTTGGATGCCATTGAAAAGCACAAGTTCGATTGCGCCATGGGTGGAGCCCGAAGAGACGAAGAAAAGGCCCGCGCCAAGGAACGTTTCTTTTCGCACAGAGATGATTTCGGCCAGTGGGACCCAAAAAATCAGCGGCCAGAGCTTTGGAACATCTTCAACGGGAAAAAGAACATGGGAGAACATTTCCGCGTGTTTCCAATATCAAATTGGACCGAAATGGACGTTTGGCAATACATCCTATTGGAAGACATCGCCATCCCAAACCTGTATTTCACTCACATGAGAAAGTGTTTTGAGCGCGATGGAATGCTGCTGGCCTATGCCGATTTTATGCAATTGAAGGAGAGCGAGCAGGTGAAGGAAATGCAAGTTCGATTCAGAACAATTGGTGACCTTACCTGCACTGGAGCAACACTTTCTAGCGCTTCAACATTAGAAGATATTATTGATGAAGTAGCATCTACTAGGGTTACAGAGCGTGGAGGTCGATCTGACGACAAGCGTTCTGAAGCAGCAATGGAAGACAGAAAGAAGCAAGGATATTTTTGATTTAGAAATGATGACTGAAGACGGAACAACAGAGAAATACGACAGCGCAGGTTACCTTGATATGGAGCTTTTGCGATTCACCACCGCAGGAAGCGTGGATGATGGAAAAAGCACCTTGATTGGCCGATTGCTTTACGATAGCAAATCGATTTTCGAAGATCAGATGGAGGCCATTCAGGCCGTAAGCGACCGTAAAGGTGAAGAGCACGTAAATCTGGCTCTTTTAACTGACGGACTACGAGCGGAGCGCGAACAAGGAATCACCATCGATGTGGCCTACCGCTACTTTGCCACTCCAAAACGAAAATTCATTATAGCCGATACTCCAGGGCACATTCAGTATACACGGAATATGGTTACTGGCGCTTCAACCGCCAATTTGGCCATCATTTTGGTTGATGCCAGACATGGAGTGATTGAGCAAACCAAGCGTCACGCTTATATCGCATCATTGCTTCAGATTCCACACGTAGTTGTATGTGTGAATAAGATGGATTTGGAAGGATTCAGCGAAAAAGCCTTTCAAAAAGTTCACAAGGATTTCGAAGACTTTTCTGCCAAACTCGACATTAAAGACGTGAGATTTGTGCCAATCAGCGCATTACTTGGCGACAACGTGGTTGATCGCTCCAAGAACATGGATTGGTATCAAGGCCCAACCTTGATGCACATTTTGGAGAATGTACACATTGGAAGTGACCAGAATCATATCGATTCTCGTTTTCCGGTTCAATATGTTGTTCGACCAATGACGACCGAATACCATGACTACCGAGGTTATGCTGGTCGAGTAGCAGGTGGAATTTTCCGTGCTGGGGACAGTGTTTCTGTTCTTCCTTCAGGGTTTACATCCAAAATCAAATCAATCGACTCCATGAATGGTCCGGTTGAAAGGGCTTTTCCTCCAATGAGTGTTACCGTGACTTTGGAAGATGACATTGACATCAGTCGAGGAGATATGATTGTTAAAGTGAACAATCAACCAGAACAGAAGCAGGAATTTGATGTGATGATTTGTTGGATGGGCGACCGTCCGCTACAGGTTGGCGGAAAATATGCTCTTAAACACACTTCTCGCGATGCACGCTGCATCCTAAAAGAAGTGAAGTACAAGATGAACATCAATACGATGCAAAAGCTTGAGGACGATAAGAACGTTGGTCTGAATGATATCGCAAGAGTAACGATTCGTACCACAGTACCAATGTTCATTGACGGATACAGAAAGAACAGGAATACTGGCTCACTTATCTTGATAGACGAAGCAACGAACAACACCGTAGGTGCTGGTATGATTGTGTAATCAGATTCTAAATTATGGCAACCCCACCACGCATATTGGTAATTGGCGATATAATGCTCGACCAATATGTGTCCGGAAAGGTAACCCGCATCAGTCCCGAAGCACCTGTTCCAATTGTTAAGGTTGATAAAGAATGGTCTACACTTGGTGGTGCTGGAAATGTGGCTGCTAATGTTTCAGCCTTAGGAGGTCAAGCCGTACTGTTTGGGTTAGTTGGTAATGACGTTTCTGGGGAATTAGTACTTGACGCATGTGACAAGGCTGGAATTGAAACCGCAGTTTTCCGAAGTAATCAACCAACAATTGTCAAAACAAGGGTGGTTTCTGGTCAGCAAATTGTGCGCTTTGACCGAGAAGAAGCATTATTCTGGACCGCTAGACAGATAGCTCAACTTAAAACAAACCTTATTGAACAGGTTCAAAAGTCTAATCTGATACTCTTATCGGATTATGCCAAAGGAACGCTTTCAGATGAGGTGTTAAAGTTGATTTTTGAGTTGTCGCGTCAATATCAAAAACCCGTTTTCGTTGACCCAAAACGTTCTAATTGGGAGTGCTATAGAGGAGCATTTCTGATAACCCCTAATCTTGCCGAGTTAGAACTGACCGAGTTAGGAAAAGGTATTAAAAACGAAGACAACGCGGTGGTTTCAGTCTGCAATTCTTTACGGTCTCAATTTGGTGTTGCAAATATTGTAGCCACCAGATCTAGTTACGGAATGACCTTAGTATCAGAAAATGGGATATTGAATATTCCAACTCGCGCACTGGAGGTATATGATGTCAGTGGTGCGGGCGATACTGTATTGGCCGCGTTAGGAGTGAGTTTCGCAGAAGGAAAAACATTGGCAGAGAGTGCTTTCGCGGCCAACGCTGCGGCTGGTATTGTAGTTGGCAAATTGGGAACAGCCTTAGTGCATCGTTCAGAATTAGAAACATTCATTAAGAGCGGTTCCAAACTCGTTTCGATAAGAGAGGTTAGTCGTTTACGGGCACAGAATGAAACTCGAAAAGTTGTGTTCACAAACGGCTGTTTTGATGTTTTACACCAAGGTCATAGAATGCTGTTGAAAGAAGCTAAAGCGTTAGGCGACCTTCTTGTGGTAGGACTTAACTCAGATGATTCAATTAAGCGACTAAAAGGAGCTCAACGACCAATAAATTCGGTTAACCAACGAATTGAAGCTTTGGCAGCTTTGCCTTCAGTAGATACGATAATTGTGTTTGAAGATGACACTCCTCACCAACTTCTAGAGGAACTCAGACCAAACATTCTTGTAAAAGGGGGAGATTACAACCCAAATGAGATTGTTGGGAGAGAATTTGCAGAGCAAATTGTGGTTATTCCACTAGTAGAAGGCATCTCCACAACCAATTTACTCGAGCAATGATGCAATCCGACTCGCGCATTTACGTGGCGGGCCATAACGGGATGGTTGGTGCTTCAATTTGTCGGCTGCTTCAAAAAATTGGATTTTCAAATGTTATCACAAGGAGCTCAGTCGAACTTGATCTTCGGAATCAATCGGCTGTCAACGAATTTTTTGAAACCGAAAAACCCGAATTTGTTTTTTTGGCAGCGGCAAAAGTTGGTGGCATTTACGCCAACAATACTTATCCAGCCGAATTCATCTACGATAACTTGATGATTGAGGCAAATGTGATTCATGCGGCATATTTGAATCAAGTTCAGAAATTACTCTTTTTAGGCTCTTCGTGTATCTATCCTAAAATGGCCAAACAACCCATTCTAGAAGAATATTTGCTCACAGGGCCATTGGAACCTACGAATCAACCTTATGCGATTGCAAAGATTGCGGGTTTGGAGCTTTGCAAGAGTTACCGACAACAATACGGATGCAATTTTATTAGCGCCATGCCAACCAACCTTTATGGAGTTGGCGACAACTATCATTCGGAAAATTCACACGTGTTGCCAGCCCTAATCCGAAAATTTTGTTTGGCGAAGAAAAATGGTAACGCGGAGGTTGAACTTTGGGGTTCGGGTACACCAAAAAGAGAGTTCTTGTACGTTGATGACTTGGCTTCTGCCTCTTACTTCCTCATGCAGAATTATAACGATGCCGAATCCATCAATGTTGGCGTTGGCGAAGATATTTCCATTTCGGATTTAGCTGAGATGATAAAGAAAACCGTAGGGTTTGAAGGTGAAATTCGCTGGAATGCTAAAATGTCAGACGGAACTCCCAGAAAACTATTGGACGTTAGTAAACTCACATCAATGGGGTGGAGTTCGATGATTGGATTAAAGGAGGGAATTGATTTGGCTTATGCCGATTTTGAAAAGAAAGCTAATCATGTCAAAGACTAACAAAGTTGCATTAATAACGGGTGTAACCGGGCAAGATGGGGCATACCTTTCAGAATTGCTTTTGAGTAAGGATTACGAAGTGCACGGAATCAAGCGCAGAAGCTCTCTGTTTAATACCGAAAGAGTCAATCATTTGTATCAAGATCCGCATGAAAAGGATGTGAGATTCAAATTACACTATGGAGATTTAACCGATTCAAACTGTATCACACGAATCATTCAAGAAGTTCAGCCGGATGAAATTTACAATCTCGGAGCAATGAGCCATGTGCAAGTGAGTTTTGAGATTCCGGAATATACAGCAGATGCGGATGGAATCGGAGCACTCAGAATCTTAGAAGCCGTCCGGTTATTAGGACTTGCAGACAAGACACGTATTTACCAGGCATCAAGCTCGGAGCTTTTTGGATTGGCCAAGGAGTTTCCGCAAAATGAGAATACACCTTTCCATCCTCGATCTCCTTATGGAGTTGCCAAATTGTACGCACATTGGATAACCGTTAATTACCGGGAGGCTCACGGTCTGTTTGCCTGCAATGGCATTCTTTTCAATCATGAATCACCCCTTCGGGGCGAAACTTTCGTCACTCGTAAAATCACTCGCGCAGTAGCCAATATCGTTTCAGGAAAGCAGCATGTGCTATACCTAGGAAATTTGGAAGCAAAGCGCGATTGGGGCCACGCCAAAGATTTTGTGGAAGCCATGTGGCTGATGCTTCAGCAGGATGAACCTGAGGATTTTGTGATTGCAACAGGCGTTAGCACCTCTGTTCGGGATTTCACAAGAATGGCTTTTGCGGAGGTTGGAATCGAGTTGGAGTACAGAGGTGTGGGGAAAAACGAAGTGGGGTTTGTTGCTAAATTGAGTAATTCAAATAGTATGCTGCAAATTGGAAGTGAGGTCGTGAAAATTGACCCTGGCTATTTCCGACCATCGGAAGTGGATTCGTTGGTTGGTGATGCTTCTAAGGCCAAGACTAAACTTGGCTGGAAACCAAAGATAAGCTTGAAAGAACTCGTGGCAGATATGGTTTGTTTCGATTTTGAACGTATGGAGGATAACCATAAACAACCATAGTTAGTCAGTAATTGTAGTTTGCGATAACGTGATGTTGAAAAAACTAAGAACAGGACCTTTTTACAGGCAACTAACCTCAATTTCTTTCAAAAGTCTTAGCATACTTATTACGTTTTTACTTGCAAAGGTTTACATTTCACAAGTAGATGCAGCTTCGTATGGCCATTACATATTGTTGCATGGATATTTGCTGACAATCGGAACTTTACTAGGAATGGGGCAGGGAATGCTAGCCTTGAAATCATTGGCGGGAGAATCCGTAATAGATGTTGGAAAGTTAGCAATACACGGAGCAAATGTCTGTTTTAACCTCTTGGTATTCAGCTTATTAATAATACCTTTTCGTTTTTTGTTTCAGTGGTCAGACTGGTTAACTGATTCAAATTTGTTGAGCGTAATCCTGTATGCGGTTGCTCTGTTCAATTTTGAGTTGATGCGTGTTTGGTTTAGCGGAAATGTTTACATCTTTTTTAAGGACATAATTCGTTCTGTTGCGATAATTTTATTGGTATTTCAGTACCCAGCACTTGGTGCAGACACTACTATTCTAGTAAGTGGCTTTGTCATTGTCACAGGCTCTTCAATATTTATCCTTTTAGCGATGCGGAAAAAACCAATGACATTTTCAAGGTTTACGGTGCATGATTTTTTTAATGTCACAACTAGAGGCTGGTCAGTATCCTTGGGTAGCGGTATGCAGGTTTTCAAAGGTTGGCTTGAAATATTCGTGGCTGGATTTCTTCTTTCTGAGGCTCATGTGGCTCTTTACTCAATTCTACAAAAGCTGGGTAAGTTGGTAAACCTTCCATTAGTTGCTCTAAATGCTGATGTAGCTAAGGGAATAGCGTTGATGTCTAAAACGGGCTCAATGCCTGAAAACCTTACTAAGCAAGTTAAAATTGCTAAATGGTTTGCTGCGTTGTTTGCATTTGGTGCATTTATAATGAGCCCTTTGTATGTCAAATTTTATTCCTTTGAAGCAAATTGGATAAATCTGTTGACCTGCTCCATTCTGCTCGTCAGTAACTTCAGTAATGTACTATACGGCCCTGTGGGTTTATTCGCTCAATTGAGTTCAATGCGCAGGTATTTTGTGTTCGTGTCAGGAATTTCTATTTGCTTTACTTTCGCTGCAGCTTTTTTGAGCGTTGGTAGTTATGGCATGATGGTTTTATCGATTATCTCATTACTATCGGGACTGCTCTGGAATGAGCTGTTAAGAAGGCGAATGCAAGTTGTATTCGGCAACACGTTTTGATCAAATTTCAACGGATTTTATTGGCCAATATGAAGGGTTGTTTAACTATTACCTTTGCTCGTAATGTCAAACCGTTATTGGTCATAGAAAAGTTTATCGAATGAAGAGTTCAGTTGCAATGATTCTTTATGATAGCCGCAGTGGGTCGACAATGCTCAGTGGTCAATTGGAAAAATTTGACCATTGTTTTGTAACCAATGAAAGCGCATTCATTAGTAGAATTTTCAGCCTTCCGAAAGAGGAATCTGCGGAAAAAACTATTGATTATTTGTTCGAAGAACCGCAGTTTCACGATTTTCAGCTCAGCAGGGAAAAGGTTATGACTCTTTACAGTTCCTCAGAAGACACTAAGTCCTTTATTGAAAGCATACTGTTAGAACACTTGAGGAGCAGGTATGAATGGTTTGAAGATTCAGAAAAAAACCTGATTGTAATAAAACATCCTCCAACAAACCATTTGAAAAAAATAGAAATGTTGTGGCCAACGGCCATCGCCATTGTCTTAATAAGAGATGGGCGGGACGTACATTTATCCAAAAAACATAGCGTCAATCTTTCTGGTATTCCATTTTCATCAAGTGCATTCAGGTCAGCTATCAATTGGCGATATAAATATCAAACGTTTCTTACAACCCGATGGTATACGGTACCAATACGATATGAGGACATTATTCAACCAACTTTTGACCTAACCGCATTCGTGAATAAATTAGGGGTTTCTGGGGTTAAATCGCAGGAACTAAACAAGGAGTTTCCGGTGCCGGACTCGCATAAGAATTTTCATCAGAACGTTGGAAAAACCATTATTTCTGGCAATCATTCCAAATTTGACACGGATGGGTATGTCAATTTTGTTTTTTCGTCCGTTTGTGCAAATCTTTTAGAACAATTCCAGTACGGACATATTATGGCAAAAAAGTATAAAAAGCCTTGGCACCTTTTACGATTAATAGGTGATGTGGTGTCTTATTCTATTCAATCTGTTTATCGATTGATTCAGTTTTCCTTGTTTGATAGACACAGGTTTTTGATGCGACTTGATAAACTAAAATCAAAAGCAACCTAGCTGAATGGTTATACTTGACAACTATCAATTAGTATTCATTGAAATTCCCCGAACAGGGTCCGAAGCAATTAGGCAAGAGCTTATTCTTCGGTACGGAGGTCGATCAGTGGGAACCAAGCACTCAATGAAAATTCCTCCGGAACTTAGTGGGTACAGACTGGTTTACGGGACGAGCAATCCGGTAGATCGTACTTACAGTAAATTCCTTAAGTACAAGAATCGTCCTTCATCCTATTTTATGCACGCTGGAAGTTGGGGCTTGGTTAAGTATTTAGCTTGGTTTTATAATATGATTCCATTCGTCTTAATACGTGTTTGTGGCTTGAGGTTTAACGGGTACTTACGAATATTTATGCCGTTACCATTTGTTGACCCTAGTAGACTCATAACAACAACTCCTTTTATGGTATTGCGCAAAGAAAATTTGAATGACGATTTTCGTGAATTATTAACACGACTAGATGTTCCACAGATTCAAGAGCTACCTAGAGTTAATAAAACGGAAAAAAAGAATAAAATGGAATTTAGTTTGGATGCTTCTTTAATCCAATGGCGTTTTAATATTGAATTGCAAAAACAAAACTACCCTTATCAAGATTTCGCTTCTTCTTTTAGTAAACGGGTAGCAGAAATAGGGTATAAAATCTCTCATCAAATTAAGAGGGTCATCTGGAAAGTTGCGCGCGGGTGAAGAAAATCATTGGTTTGATATTGTACTATGGCTTAGCTAGTCATTTGCCACGCACTTCTTTAGGAATGATTGGCAAGGTGTCTAAGAAGCTTAGATTCTTTTGCGTAAAGATGTTCTTTGATAAAGTAGGAGCGAATGTCAATGTTGACCAACATTGTTATGTGGGGAGAGGTAGGATTGAAATAGGAAATAATAGTGGAATTGGCCGTGATTCGGAAGTGTACGGGAAGCTAATTATTGGAGACAACGTACTGATTGCTCCAGAAGTTGTGTTTTATACAAGAAATCATGAAACCAAACTGTCTTCAGTTCCAATAATTTATCAAGGATATACAGAAGAACGTCCCGTTGTAATTGGAAATGATGTTTGGATTGGGCGAAGAGCAATGATAATGCCCGGTGTGAATATTGCTAGTGGTTCAATCATAGCTGCAGGATCTGTGGTTACCAAATCTATAGAAGAATTTACAATTGTAGGAGGGGTTCCTGCCAAAGAGATTGGAAAACGGAATTGATGGTTCAATTTATTACGCTTCTCCTTCTATTGTTATTTGTTTGGGCCTTCATTAAGGGTTTTGCAATTGAACAATTCCTCATTGGAACTTTTGTGATAAACCTAGCAATTGACCTCGTCCAGTTTGAAGAAATTTCATCGCTGGTTGCAGCTTTGAGAGCAGCTTATTTTTATTTCTTTTTTGCCTATTTCTATCTCAAATACGGCATACGAAAGATTGATGTTCCCATAATAATCCTATTTCTGTATGCGCTGGTAGGTGTTTTGCAGAGTAGCGACTTGGCTCATTCTTTTCGGTTCATGCTAAGGGTGTTTGTGCCCCTGTTCCTTTTATCTATGGCAACTCGCGATAATAATCCAGTCAAGCTGTTGTCTCGATTGAGAATCTATTTGCCATGGTTCCTTGTTGTTGTAGTTTTATACACTCTCGCAAGCAATTATTTCAGTTTTGGAGTTGAGACCTATGGAGCGTCAATATTTCTTACTGGCTACCTGTATGGAGCGGACCTTCATCTATTCTCCTTTATAATAATTATTACGATGACTACAAGGGCAGTGGTTGAAGACAAAGTGATTAAAATTAAAGTACGCGAGATAGCTTTTTCTGTTCTAACTTTAGTTGTATTGATGTTTTCACTGCGCAGGACATCGTTGGCAATCGTAATTGTCGGAATTGTGTTTTTAAATATAACAAGCTTCAAAAATTTTGGTAAAAAGTTTTTACCCTTAGTTGTTCTGCTTTTGCTCGTAGGAATTGCAGTTGTTAAGAACCCTGTGTTTCAACAAAGGATGCAAGCGAGGGCAAATAAATTCAGTGTTGAGTCTTTAGAAGATGAGGCTAGATATCTCGAGATTGACGTGATTCGGAATGAGGTGTTGTCATTTAGAAAGCCAATGGATTCGTTTTTTGGTAAAGAACTGTTTAATTCAATGGGTAACTATGGTGACGGAAAATTTAAAGGCCGAATGATTCATGTTGACTATTTCACCTGGTTGCATGGAGGAGGGGTTTTGGGGCTCTTGTTGTATTTGCTCTTTCTGTTTTCTATCCCGGTATTATTGAAAGTTCCGTTCTTCACATCCAATACAAGTACTGTTCATTTGAGGCTTTTTTGGTTCTTGTGGTTTATTCAATTTATAATCTCGGTTAGTGGGCAGATGTATATAATTTCCTTCAGAAGTTTCATATTTATTTACCTCGCTTTAACAGCTAGAGCGTTTCATCAAGAGAAAAGCATGCTACATGAAGGTTCTGTTCGTTAGTCGGGCTGGTCAAAATGACACCCCCCATCCTTTTGTTCGTGAGCAGGCCGAAGCACTCTTAAAGCTACCTGAAATTGACAGATTAGACCATTATCTGATAAAGCGTGGTGGAATTCAGGGCTATCTGGTTGCAACTTGGGATGTACTGTTGAGAACTAGAAGTGGCAACTATGATGTCATACATGGTCATTATGGCCTTTCAGCACTGCCAGCCATGGTTGGAGCAATACTATCTGCAACTGGGGTTTTACGAATAGCGACTTTTCACGGCAGTGATTTGAATGACGAAAAAGAACGTAAGATATCTCAGATTGCATCAAGATTGGCCAATTGGTCTGTAGTTGTTTCAGACAGAATGAAGGGTTTTGTAAAGGGTAATGTAAGGGTGATTCCGTGCGGCATAGACATTAATCACTTTGAAATGACTAGAGACCAAGCCCGTTCAGAGTTATGTATTGAGTCCGATAACTTTATAGTGTTGTTTTGTTCGTCATTTGAGCGACAAGAAAAGGATCCTGAGTTTGCCAAGCGGGTAGTAGAGCTGTTTCGAAAGCAGCATGATGGCAACGTAGTGCTAATGGAGCTGAAAGGAATGACAAGAAATCAGGTCACCAGGGCCATGATTGCAAGTGATGTCTTGCTCATGTGCAGCACCATGGAGGGGAGTCCACAGGTTATTAAAGAAGCCGTGTTCAACAAACTTCCCGTACTAGCAAATGATGTGGGTGAGGTTAGTCAGATAGTGCAAGGAGTAAGCGGAACATATGTTGTTGCGAAAGAAGAAGAAGTCTATGTGAAGCAATTAATTAGAATTGCCGAAGAAAGACCTCTAGTATCCTTTGATCAGCAGTTTATTGAAACGTATGACAATAGGGTTATCGCAAGCAAATTGTATGCTTTGTATTGTTCAAAGTAGCTAAATGATAGACCAAGTTTTTACCAACAAATTCCGTGGTAGTTTCCGTTGCTCAAAGAATTTGAATTCCTATTTAAATCGATGATTATTTTATTCGGATACTGTTTCTGAAGGTCTTTAAACTCTGATGACCGATGACAAACGATTAACACTTCAGAATGAGCTATTACGGCATCGGCATCATCAGTTATCAATTCGTTGAGATGAGGTAAATGAGCGTCAACGTAAGATTTGTTTTTGCCTAGTAAGCTTGATACTCGTACGTTTCTGTCAAAAATCCTTAAGTTGTATCCTTTCCCAATCAAATTTTCAGCAACTTCAACGTGAGGGCTTAATCTCAAATCATCGGTTCCTTCTTTAAAACTGAGTCCGAGCATTCCAATTTTTGATTTTTTACACGAATACACCAGCTTAAGAGCTTTTTCGATTTGCTCTTGATTACTAGCACCGATTGATTCTAAAACCGGAAGCCGTAGATGGTTATCCTTGCCCATTGCAACCAGACCACTCAAATCCTTGGGAAGACACGACCCACCATATGCAAATCCAGGCTTGAAGTACGCAGTGGATATGTTGAGCTTAGTATCCTGTCCGAAAAGATTCATCACCTCATGAGAATCAATCTCCAAGCTTTTGCAGATGTTACCGATTTCGTTAGCAAATGTAATTTTCAAGGCATGGTATGAGTTGTTGACGAATTTGATGACCTCGGCCACCTTGGTTTCAACCTCAACAACAGGGGCCTCCAAGTCGGAATACAGTTGCTTCATCATCTCAGTTGCTTGTTTCATTTCTGAACCAAGAACAGTCATCGGAGGATTAAAGTAATCGTAAACAGCTGATCCTTCCCTCAAAAACTCTGGATTACTCAGAACCGCAAAATCTTGATTGGCTTTCTTGCCAGAAACCTTTTCAATAATGGAGCTAAGATTTGCGCAAGTTCCTGGTACCACGGTACTTCTAATTGCTACCACATGGAAAGAGTGTTTGTCTTTTATTCCTTCCGCTATGGATTGTCCAGTTTGCTCTATATATTTTAGGTTTAGGTTACCCCGTTCATTGTTGGGAGTTCCAACACAGATAATCGAAATGTCGCTATCCATAACGGCCGAGTAAGCATCTAACGTGGCGCTTACTAGGTTTTTTTGTCTCGCCTCAGAAATAAGTTCGTCCACATCGGTCTCCACAATAGTAGATCGGCCTTGATTTATCAAATCGATTTTTTCATTTGAAACATCAACACCTATAACCTTATGACCAACCTTTGCCAAGCAAGCCATTGATACGCAGCCCACATAACCGAGCCCAAAAATTGATACGTTCATTTCTTAATATGTTCTTTGATAATTTGATTCACGTCTTCCCACTCCGAATCCAACTTCATTCTGATGGATTCCCGATGCTCTATTTCCCGTTCTAAATTTGGTACTTCAATTGATTCGATATGTGTAATAATGTCATCTACTGTTCCAGAAAACAACAATCCTTTTTTAACAAGGACTTCATTTGCAATCATTTGTCTGCTTCCAGCATAAAATGAAGGAACCCCAAGTTCAGCGGCCTCTCTTGCCATGCTGTCTCCGGTAGAAACAAAGGCAGCAGCAAAAAACATGAGACTATGAATATCTTGAAGTGGTTCTTGAAGAATTGTCCAATGCTTCGGTACAAGACTAACCTTTGATTTGTCTTCCAAGGAAATAATCACTCGCTTAGAATCACCGATGTTGGCATTAATCAACTGATCCGATTTTTGGTGCGAATAATTGGTGGTTTTGGTGCTTACTTCTCTTAGCATTAAGTAAGAAAAAGGTTCGAGGCCAAGAGGTATCAGGATTGATGGGTCAGGACGGAAATAACGTGGAGAAAGATATGCCCACTCCTTCAAGCAGTTTAACTCTACAGTTCCTGGAATGGAAAACCCCTTGGTCATGTATACTATGTCAGAAGAAAATTTAGCAATCTGAATTACTCCTTTTCGAGGGTCGTCATTAAACACAATGTTCGGAATACCACAAATTTTTGCTGCCAAGTTTGACTGATAATTAGCGGAAACTACAAACTGTATTTTGTACTTCTTAATAATCAGAATTAACCTGAGAATACGAGGTAAAATGATGAGCATTAGCATCGATAACTTATTGAAGTTATATCGATAGGACCCCAAAATCTTCAATTCGCCTCCGTTGAGCTCCTTTCGAATTATTTGGGCAAGCCTCGACCTATCCACACAACACACCAATCTCTCATCGAGAGGAATTGAATGAATCGCGTTTTTCAGAAAGTTCCACTGGGGAAGATGATAAACGTCAAAGAGAACCACTAAATGAAGCTATTTGGCGCGCAATATTAGGAAACTAATTCCAACTAGGCTTGTGAGTCTGAGTATAGCACATGCAATCAGTGTGCTTCTGTGTTTTTTTTGCTTGAAAATAAAACGGAAGAGCCTAATTACTGAAGGCTTAAGCCTTGCCCTTTATGTTACCTTTGAACCCGTCTAAATTCTTATTGATGTTTAAAAAGGAGTGGGAACTCACTTCATTTTTCCTTGTATATGATTTGGTATTAATTACCATCTCATTTATAGGCATTATGCAGCTCAAGTTTGGGATGTTGGATGTGAATCGCTATTACTTGGTGCTTCCAGTGATTTTGATTAGTTGGTTAATTGTTGTAGTCTTTGCCGCAAACCAAAATTTTGTTTTTCGAGATAGCCTTGTCGACCGATTTAAAGGTCAGTTATTTGATTTCTTTTTGTTTGCGGGTGTAGTGTCTTTCACTTTATTACTTCTAGAGCTACAGTTATATTCAAGATTCATCGTATTTGGTACCATTCTGACCTTTTTCGTGTTGCGTAGTTTAGGATATCTTGTGCTTTATAGATATTTAGTCTATATGAGGGCCAAGGGGCGACACGTTAGTAAGGTACTAATACTTGGGGCAGGCAGAGTTGGACAAAATACCTTTGAGTTCTTTAAAAGGAACAGAAGCTTAGGTTATCAAGTGCAAGGCTTTTTGGATGATAACCCGGATGCTTCGCTGGTAGATAAAAATCTCGTCCTCGGTTCTTTGGATGATCTCGATTCAGTGTTGGACAAAATGGTGGTGAATGAGATTATTGTCGCGTTGCCACTTTCGGTAGGAGATAAAATTAGAGTTGCCCTTGAATCTGCTGATTACCATGGCATCAGAGTAAGACTCATACCAGATTATTATAGAATGTTCGAACGGACATTTCAAACGTCCAAACTCGGGAATTTTCCGGTGGTCAATCTTCGACAGATTCCGTTGGATATGATGTACAATGCATCGCTGAAACGAAGTTTCGACCTTCTATTTTCCGTTGTTGCTTTGGTTTTACTTGCACCAGTCTTCATTGTCATTGCCATTTCAATTAAACTCAACTCAAGTGGCCCAGTATTGTACAGACCAGTTAGGGTCGGACAAGGAGGTCGGGAGTTCAAATGTTTGAAGTTCAGAACAATGAGGAATAATGAGGATTCTCGAAACAATACAAAAAGTACGGTTCAGAACGACCCTAGGATTACCTCAGTTGGCGCATTCCTTAGAAAGTATAGCCTTGATGAGTTGCCTCAATTTATTAACGTTTTGAAAAATGATATGAGTGTGGTAGGGCCAAGGCCTCATAGAACGTTTCTAAACGAAAGTATGCAGCAGCAGGTAGAAGGTTATATGCTAAGACATTATATCAAACCAGGAATATCGGGCTGGGCACAAGTAAATGGATGGAGAGGACCTACGGAAACCTTTGAGCAGAAACATGAAAGGACCATGCACGATTTGTGGTACATCGAAAACTGGACGCTTTGGTTAGATATTCGAATTGTGCTGCTTACGGTTCTCGGAAGAAAGGTAAAGGACAATGCGTTTTAAAAGATAGTAGTATGCGAAGTGGACTATTCTTGCTTTTACTCTGCCCGTTAATAACACTGGGACAAGTCGTTCCTATTCATCATACCAACAATTCGATTTACGATTTCCTAAGCGAGATGGCATCTCTGAAAGTCGTTCAGTACAACGATGTCGTGCGTCCACTTTCACGGGTTCAGGTACATGATTTACTTGTTAAGGTTCGGAGCAATGAAGACAAACTGTGCAAGCGGCAAAAGGATGAGTTAGCTTTCTTCTGGAAAGATTTTATCAAGGAGGATGATCAGTACAGAGGTCTTGATTTTTTAGGCAGAGGACTAAAAAGAGGTGATGTTTTTCCACTGCGAAAGCGCGAAAAGAGATTAGATCTTTTTTTTTATAAAGATTCTTTGTTCAATATAACCATTAACCCTATTTGGGGAGGAGAAGGTTTTTTGACCGGTACCAAGCCATATTATCATAGTTGGGTTGGCGCTTCCCTATTTGGGAACATAACCAAACACTTTTCGTTTTATGCCACCATTATTGATAACACCGAATCGGAGCAATTGATGTCGTCTGATGTATTGTATCCAAATATGGGCGCGGTATACAAGGGAACTCTTAAAGATTATAGCGAAATGAGGGGAGGCATGTCGGCTTCGGCCAAATGGGGCTACTTGTCAATCGTCAAAGATCATTTTGTTTGGGGATCAGGTTATAACGGCAGTATTATCTTCTCAGGTAGAAACCCGTCAATCCCTCAGATTAAGCTTGGTCTTACACCAGTTGAGTGGTTTTCTTTCGATTATATCCATGGATGGTTGAATTCGGACCTTGTGGATTCGGCAGCAACCTATCAATCTGGCAATGGTAATCGAGAGCTCTACATTTCGAAGTTTTTGGCGGCCAACATGTTTACGGTTAGACCTATTAAAGGACTCTATTTTTCCTTTGGGAACAGCGTGGTGTATTCAGACAAATTTAATCCCGTTTATCTAATCCCATTTTTGTTTTACAAATCAGTAGATCATACGTTGGGTGCTACTGGAAATAATGCCGGATATAAAGGTCAAAATTCGCAGATGTTTGTCAATCTCGTTTCCAGACAAATCAAGTATCTAGAACTCTACAGTTCGGTATTTATTGATGAGATAAGAACTACGTCAATAACGAATAGCGAAAAACAACGGAATCACGTCAGTTTCAAGGTTGGGTTCCGATTTACTGCTCCCAAGAACGTCAACTTGAGTGCTATTTTCGAGTATACTAGGAACAATCCAGCAACCTATCAACATTTTGTACCAAGCACAACCTATGCCAGCAATGGATATAATTTGGGCCACTATCTTGGAGATAATGCGGATGAATATTTTGGGAAGTTAATTTATTCACCTGTTAGTAGGTTAAAAATGTCTCTCACATATTTATATGCAAGAAAAGGAGAATTACTGCTGTATGATTCTATCCGAGCAGGACAGGGATTGGAATTTATGAAGAATAAGCAATTCGTTCGTCAAGAAATTGGTTTCGTAACGGCATATGAAATTGCTAACGATGTTAAGGTCAAAATGTCGTATAGATATTTGCTAGAGACTGGGGTCAATGCACAGTTGCATTTACCAGATGCTTGGAAGGGAAATCCACACACGGTCAGTCTTTCCCTTCAATTCGGAGGGTTTTAAGCAACCTTTAACCCTAAGGTTACTTCTTGAACAAATTTTTCACGGAATTTAGTAATCCCTTCTCTTCTTCTTCCCTGCCATAACCGTATCCGTATCCGTACCCGTAGCCATAACCGTAGCCATAGCCAAATCGCGACATTTTCACGTCATTAAGTATCATTGAGACGGATTTGATTTTTTGAGAACGATAAAGGTCATTTATGTAAGACATACTTACCGTTCGCGAAACGTCCTGTCTGACAACGTAAATAGTGGTGGCGGCTAATTTTGATATTATCAAACTATCTGTTACCAAACTTATAGGAGGCGAATCAAGGACCACATAATCATATTTTTCTGAGAGGGTGTCCAAAAGGTCTTTCAAGGAGTCACTCATCAATAATTCGGCTGGATTAGGAGGAATAGGTCCAGCTACCAAAACGTCCAAATTCTGAATTTTAGTTGGGACTATTGTTTCTGACAATACAGCATGACCAGCTAGGACGGTGCTAGTTCCTTGACTATTTGATAGGTGAAAGTACTCTGCAAGTTTGGGCTTTCTCAAATCTAATCCTACCACAATTGTTCGGTAACCCCCTAGTCCCAATGAAGCAGCCAGATTTATAGAGCAAAAAGATTTACCTTCTGATCCTATGGCTGACGTAAGCTGAATAACTTTTGGTGACACGCCATTGGCTAGATTTTTTTCATTGATTAGAAACGTCAAATTTGTTCGTAATGATCTAAATGCCTCAGAGATAGCAGAGTTTGTATTTCCTTCAACAACCACATAGTCAGATTCGCTGTGATGGGGAACTATTCCAAGAAACGGAATTGTAGTCGCTCTTTTCAAATCGTCTAATCCATTAATCCGATTGTCCACAATAAGTAGAAACAAAATATAAATAGACGGAAAGGATAGACCACCAATTATTCCCAATAAGTAAATAATTGCCTTTGTAGGTCTAATTGGAGTTTCGGTGCTTCTTGCCTTGTCCACAATCACATTGTCCGATACTGTAGACGCAAGTAGAATAGAGTTCTCGGATTTTTTTTCGAGTAATAACAAGTAAATACTTTCTTTTATACTGTATTGTCGCTGTAGGGCCAATAGTTCGAATTCTGCTTGAGGCATTGTTCGAACTTTGTCTTCAACTTTGATTAGTTGTTTCTTCAGTTCTTTCTTCGATGTCTCTAACCCTTGTTTTATACTTGCAATATTGTCTAATAAGGCCTTCTTGGTCGATTTGATTTTAGTATCAAGTCTATCTATGGTTGGATTGTCTACCTTGGTAAAACGGAGCATTCCTTCTCGTTCGGTAACCAATTCGCTCAATTCAAAAATCAGTTTTTGAAGCAATGGGTCGTCAATACCCAAACTTGTAGGTGATGCATTCGTCAAATCATTGTTGTTGGTAATGTATTTCTCTAGATAGCCAACTATACTTAGTTTTACGTCCAGTTCGGAAATGGAGTGGTCCAAGGTTCCTACTTGTTGCAAGAAAAAACCAGCTTCAGTACTCACATCAGAAATACCACTAGTCGTTTTAATGTTTTTGATTTCAGACTCCAAATGGCTCAAATCGGTAGAAATGAGTTCTAATTGGTTTTCGATAAAATGGAGCGAATTAGACGCTAATTGATTTTTCTTTTCAATGTTGTTTTGAATATGAACTTTAACGATTGCGTCAAGAATATCAACTCCTCTTTGCGGAACACGATCTTCTAATTCTAATCGGAGAATGCTTGCTTTTTCTCTTATTTCCGATACATTTAGTAGACTAAGGTAGTTAGTGGTCAATTTGTCCAAGTCATAGTATCGTAACTCGTAAGCCTTACTTATGGCACTATCTCCCAAAACAAATCGATCGAACGATTTAGTTTTTGACAGAGTAAAATCACCCAGTTGATTAGAAAATGGCACTTCAAGTTCAATCGATTGAATAGTTTCATGTTCAATTCCTGCCTCACTTACCCACGTAGTGGTGGCAACGGCTGTCTTTGCATTGTCGTCAAATGAAAGTAAGAGAATGAACGTTGATGGGGCGGTAGGGGCAAGATGACTTTGGAGTTTGATAGGCGTGTCCATATAAAGGTCACGAGTTCTTAATCCTAAATCTACCTTGTAATTTACGCTGAGGTCAAGAGAAGAGATTGCCTTTGCAATTACGCTTCTGGAGGTTAGGATGGCAATCTCATTTTCGATGTTTCTTTTCTTGCCTCCCATCCCCACCTCGTCTAGGATACTTTGAGAAATGTCGTTTCCTTCATCTTCGACCAACATGGATGTTGACATTTCGAATATCGGATGAGTATACCATGCATAAGCGTAGCTAAGAACTCCTCCAATAGCAATCGAAAAGGCAAAAAGCCACCAACGCTCAATTGCAATATGTATCAGTTTGCTAAAATTCAGTTCATCATTTGATGATTCTGGGAGAGGTGTTAGTTCAGACATATGATTCAAGGAATAAGGCCAGCTCGAGAAATAAACAATCCAAGAGCAGTTAACCCACTAAACACTATAGGTAATATACGGTACCAGGCATCAGCCGAAGCTATCTTTCCTTTTCCAGGCTCAACATAAACTATGTCGTTGTTATGTAGGTAGTAATGCTCGGATTGAAAGAAGTCTTTCGATCTTAGGTCAATTTTTACAAATTTTCGTTGTCCATTTTCTTCGCGAATAAGTAGGACGTTCAACCGTTTTCCGAAAATTGATAGGTCACCTGCTAGACCAAGGGCTTCGATAAGAGTCACTTTTTCGTTCGGAATCGTGTATACACCAGGCTGGTTTACTTCTCCCAACACTGTTATTTTAAAGTTTCGAATCCTCACATTTACAGTTGGATTTACGAGATACTTTTCCAAACGTTCTTTGATAGCCGTCTTGGCGCGGTGACCAGACAAACCAGTAACTGGCACTTCTCCAATTAAGGGCATTTCTATGTTTCCTAAACCATCTACCAAATAAGTGTTAGCTACTTCCTTGTCTGAATCTTCTCCAATCACATTGAAAAAACTGCTGGCCTCAGGACTCAAGCTACTAACATGAATAGAAAGTATGTCTCCAGGGTGAATGACGGCCTCAAAGGACTGTGCAATTTGCTGAACGCTTGTGGAATCAGATACGTCTTGAAAATACGAGATGTCTTTTCTTGTAATACAGGATTCTGATAGAATCAGAACCAACGACAATAATAGCAGCAAAATTGCTGGACGGAATTTCATAGGCGCAAATATAACTCTTAAAACAACCTGATAATTACCCCTTTTTTGTGCTTAAAACATGAATACTCAACTCCTCCAACTGTGCCTTGTCAATAACTGAAGGTGAGTCAATCATCATGTCTCTTCCCGAGTTATTTTTTGGGAAGGCAATGAAATCTCTAATGTCTTTTTGTCCACCAAAAATGGCGGAAAGTCTATCAAAGCCGAAAGCAATGCCGCCATGAGGTGGTGCTCCAAATTCAAAAGCATCCATTAGGAAACCGAACTGATTCTTGGCTTCTTCTTCTGTAAATCCAAGCAGATCGAACATTCGTTTTTGTTGGCCTTTGTCGTGTATTCGGATGGAGCCACCACCCAGCTCTGTTCCATTAATAACCAAGTCGTAAGCGTTTGCCCTAACCTTGCCTGGCTCGCTTGCCATTAAGTGTAAGTCTTCAGGTTTCGCTGATGTAAACGGATGGTGCATAGCGTGAAAACGCTTGCTGTCCTCGTCCCATTCCAAAAGCGGGAAGTTGACAACCCACAGCGGGGCAAACTTTTGCGGGTTCATCAAACCTTGCAGTTCTGCAATGTGAAGTCGAAGCTCAGAAAGTTGCTTGCGCACTTTTTCTTCCGTTCCAGCCATGAGGAACATGAGGTCGTTGGCTTCTGAATTGAATGCCTTGCCCCAATCGGCAAGTTTTTCTTCGGCAAAGAATTTATCGACCGAACTTTTAAAAGTTCCGTCCTCATTGTGGCGACAATAGATTAAGCCAGTGGCACCAATCTGAGGTCGTTTTACGAAATCGGTAAAACCATCAATCTGTTTTCTGGTAAATTCGTTTCCACCTTTGACGTTGATTCCGACCACCAATTCAGCCGAATCGAACACTCCAAAACCTTGTCCTTTTACTACATCATTCAGTTCTACGAACTGCATTCCGAAACGGATATCTGGTTTGTCTGAACCATACAGCCGCATGGCATCGGCATATTCCATTCGAGGAAATTCTTTCAATTCTAAACCTTTAACGGTTTTGAAAAGATGGCGCGTTAGCGATTCGAACATGTTCAGAATATCTTCCTGCTCAACAAAGGCCATTTCGCAATCAAGCTGTGTGAATTCTGGCTGGCGGTCGGCACGTAAATCTTCATCGCGAAAGCAACGAACGATTTGGTAATACTTATCAAAGCCAGAAACCATGAGCAATTGCTTGAAGGTTTGTGGACTTTGAGGAAGTGCATAAAATTGACCTGCATTCATTCTTGAAGGAACAACGAAATCTCGGGCTCCTTCTGGAGTGCTTTTGATGAGGTATGGCGTTTCCACTTCAAGAAATCCTTGTTCGTCCATGAATTTTCTGGTCTCAATGGAAAGGCGATGACGCAACTCTAGATTGGTTCGCATTTTTTGTCTGCGAAGGTCCAAGTAGCGGTATTTCATTCGTATTTCCTCGCCACCATCGGTATCGTTTTCAATGGTAAACGGAGGTGTTTTTGATGTGTTAAGGATTTCCAAAGAGGAAACAATAATCTCCACTTCGCCTGTAGCCATGTTCTTGTTTTTGCTTTCGCGTTCAGCAACTTTTCCTTTGACTTTAATAACGAATTCGCGGCCCAAGCTGCGCGCTTTTAAACAAAGCTCTTTGTTTACATCTAGGTTAAATGCCAACTGCGTCATTCCATAACGGTCGCGGAGGTCGATGAAAGTCATTCCTCCGAGGTCGCGACCACGCTGAACCCAGCCACTAAGTGTTACTTCAGAACCGATGTGTTCTGCTCTTAATTCTCCGCAAGTGTGTGAACGATGCATTGTGCTTGTTTTTTCAGGGCGCGAAGGTAGGAAATTCAGTCCCGAAGATTTCGGTTTCATTTAGTTCCTTTGAAGGCATGGAGTTGAGTATTTTTTCTGACGAACATTTCATGAAAGAAGCCCTGAAAGAGGCGCACAAAGCTT
The DNA here is from genome assembly GCA_021741155.1 of Flavobacteriales bacterium. Classification (GTDB taxonomy): domain Bacteria; phylum Bacteroidota; class Bacteroidia; order UBA10329; family UBA10329; genus UBA10329. The sequence goes on from JAIOYP010000041.1 coordinate 33,131, forward strand.
TTGAAAGAGATGAAGTTCCTGTTGGGGTAGTGGTGGTGGCAAACAAGCGCATTATTGCGAGAGCTCACAATTTAACCGAAGCTTTGAATGATGTTACAGCTCATGCGGAAATGCAGGCCATTACCTCGGCAGCTGATTACATTGGGGGAAAATATTTGAAAGGGTGCACCATTTATGTGACCTTGGAGCCCTGCGTGATGTGTGCTGGCGCACTTTTCTGGAGCCAGGTAGATGCAGTTGTTTATGGAGCAAGCGATGAAAAACGTGGTTTCTCAACCGTTGGCAATCTCCTTCATCCTAAAACAAAAGTGAAGAGTGGTGTAATGGCGGACGATTGTGCCCATTTGCTCAGGCTGTTCTTTCAGAAGAAGAGGAAGTAGGGGTGAAGTGGTAGGTGCTAGGTTTTAGCGATTAGCTATTGAAGCGCGTCATTGCCAGACGCGTCACGCGCTACGCGAAAGGCTAAATGCGCGCTAATGGGCATCGGGACACTTGATTGGCTTTTTATTCCGATAAAATCGGAATGAGCCTCTTAGGGGGAGCGGGGAAGAGGTATTTACAACGGGTACTGCTATGAAAATAGGGCTTTAATACCTGCGTCCTTTCGCCCGAAACCGAAAACTGCAAACTGTGATGAACTTGCGACAAACTCTTCACGCCCTATTTTTATAGTTGGTGTTGTGTTTTAGTGCTTTCTTTTCCGTCACGCGTGAGTATGGAAGACACACTTATTGACAAGCTTTGGATTGTACGTTGGTTTTGTGCGGCTTGGTGATGTGTGTGGCTAGGCGTCAGGGTATAAGCTCAAGAAAGTTTAGGTCGTTCCTCGTTCTGTCATTACCATAAAGCTCGTTATTCCCGTCCCAAACGAGGTAAACATCTCTGTCCTGTTCTAAGTAATCCTGTCGCCACAGTTCTTTTGCACTAAGCGAATTTTCAATGACCAGTACCAATTTGGCTTGAGGCTTATTTTGTAAATACCTATACTCATATAGTTGACTTAACCCCGCCCTGATTTGAGACTTTTCATTGGTCTCGGTAGTAGATTTCATTTCAAAAATGTAGTCTTTATCGGCAATGTGGGTAGCAAGATCAATCAACTGATTGAATTTAGGCAAAGCACCTGCATTTCTAATTCTTTCTGAGGTCAGATTAACCAAATCTCTGTGAGCGTTGTCGGCTCTTTCTAACGCTGCACTATTTCGGTAGGAAACAATTGTCTCATTTGCGGCCGAACTTCTTTGCTGCACTAAGTCGTACTCATTTAAATCATTCGGATTTGGAAGTAGTGGTTCATCGGGGTTGTCAAATTCAATGTTCTGAATTCTTTGATTAATTGCTTGATTTGATAGTACATATCTTGAATTTGCGACTACAATAATGCCTAAGTCAACCAACCAACTTATAACGGTGCTTATTCTCCTATGCGCCATCGTTACAGTTCCCAAATCCGCAGTTGCATTTAGAAATCCTTCAAATTCTATCCTGGTTACTCCTGTAATACCCTTAGATTCCAAATAAGGAATGACCCTTTGGAAAATCCTAGAATTTAACACTCCACGAAGTAGTTCAGGGCTCCCGAGATTCGGATTATTTCGAACGAACGCCTGACCCAATGGTGTAAGAATTGAATGGTTCATCGTTGGTGTGACTACCATGCCGGCTATTTCGGCTGCTTTTCTGTAGTAACGACCTTGTCTTTCAACTTTTCCTATTGCCTGTGCAATTTGCTGAAATGTTCTTCCTCCCTGTGAAATTGCTATAACGGTTCTTACAACATCAACAAGGCTGTCTGCCTGCGGAATTTCATCACTAGGTACTCTCATTATTTTCCGATAAAAAGATATTCTTTAACTCTATTTGATTTGTTACCAATTTTATGACTTTGAGTTCCAAACGAATAAGTGTGGTCAATTTCGTGTACTTCAACATCGTTTTTATACTCCTTCAGTATGTCCGTTAACTCTTCTTTAGTTGGTATTGAATTTGAGGAGTAAGATATTGCGATAATTGAATTCTTGTGACTTTCAATCAGCGAATGAAAAGCATCAAAAGTTGATTCACGTTTAGAAAATGGAGACTGATAGCTTTTGAATTTCTTGGTAATTGTATGTTCTTGAATTTCCAAGCCTTCCCACTTTCTTGCCAGACCTTCTACAAAATGATACCTGCGTACATAATCATTGTCAGATTTAGGAGAATAGTACGGAGGGTCAAGATAAACAAGGTCAGCAGTCTCATTTAATTGCTGAGCCATGCCAAGATGAGCAGCACACCTCGTCCCGTTATCAAAAACGGCATTATTGAATTCCTCGACATTGTCTATAAAGTGCTGCTTCAAGGATTTTCGAATATCTTTTCTTCCGTCATCATATCGCTGTCCAATGAAAGTGAATATACCACGAGGTCTTTTTTTCATACAAGCTCTCGTAAGAGAGGCAATTGCAATAGCTTTTTTGAACTCATCATCCAATAGGTCAATGTTTGCTCTAACTTGATCAAGGAACTGATTTTCCTCATCCGTGAAGTATAAATCTTTAAATGTTGTCGAGACGAAAGAATCTTCAGAAGGAGTGTTTAGTAAAAAAAGAACGTCAGTTTCACTCAGTAGTGTTGTTGAGTTTTCTATTATCGCTTTTGACGTATAGTGGCTTACTGACATAAAGTCGTTTGTCACAACTTTTTTTCCATGTGTTTTCATGAAGTAGGAAACAACATTGCTGCCAGCAAATACATCTAAGAAACTGTCAAATTCAATCTCATTGAGATAGCCCCAAAGACTATGAATTATCTTATTCTTGCTTCCCATAAACCTTGTACCTGGGAAAAGTTGGAATTGACCAACGCAGTCTAATATTTCTAGTTGATCTTTACTCATAACCGCCTATCACAATTATGTCTTTCCCTTTCCTTGTTTTCGGATTACTGCTTATCATTCTCCTTGTCTCAATTATGTCAATCTTAAAATCTGAATACAAATCAAGGATTACTTCATGATCTGAGTTTGTCAGAACCACTTTACAGCCCTTATTCACCAATCTTTCGAATTCGTTTTTTAGACGGACATGGTCATCGTGATAAAAGAACTCCTTTGTGTATCGTTTAAAATCACCGAATTTGCCAACCGGATAATATGGTGGGTCTAGGAAGATAAAATCTCCTTCAGAAGCAAACTCTTTTAATACTGAGAGGTAGTCGCCATTCTCGTTATTTGTATCTTGAAGAAACACACTCGCATTTCTTAAAACCTCTTC